>NZ_JAGFVM010000044.1 GCF_017599325.1 Marinilactibacillus kalidii
TTTACTTTGTTCAGTTTTCAAAGATCTACTCTTTATAACTTGGTGTTTCGTTTGTTTACTGCTTTAGCAGCAACTAGTACATCATACCATGCTGTCGACTAAGTGTCAACAACCTTTTTGAAAAAGTTTTTTTCTTTTTCAATACCGGCGGCCGGAGTCGAACCGGCACGCCCTAACGGGCACTGGATTTTGAGTCCAGCGCGTCTACCAATTCCGCCACGCCGGCCTGTTAATATCGTTAATTTAAGACAAGGCGGTAACCGGATTTGAACCGGTGATGAAGGTTTTGCAGACCTCTGCCTTACCACTTGGCTATACCGCCATTTATTCATTTGGTATGAAACTGGGCTACCAGGATTCGAACCTGGGGAATGACGGGATCAAAACCCGCTGCCTTACCGCTTGGCTATAGCCCAAAAAACAAAGGGCGACTGATGGGGATCGAACCCACGAATGCCGAGACCACAACCCGGTGCGTTAACCACTTCGCCACAATCGCCATAATATTAAATTGAAACACAGGGGTAGTAGGAATCGAACCCACATTGATGGTTTTGGAGACCATAGTTCTACCGTTAAACTATACCCCTAGTAATGGAGGGAGTAGGATTCGAACCTACGAACCCGAAGGAGCGGATTTACAGTCCGCCGCGTTTAGCCACTTCGCTATCCCTCCAATGGCGCAGGACAGAGTCGAACTGCCGACACACGGAGCTTCAATCCGTTGCTCTACCAACTGAGCTACTGCGCCTTGGAAATGTTACTACGGTCCCGACGGGATTCGAACCCGCGATCTCCTGCGTGACAGGCAGGCGTGATAACCGCTACACTACGGGACCATATAGTTATTCTTTTTTCAATTGCGGGGACAGGACTCGAACCTGTGACCTCCGGGTTATGAGCCCGACGAGCTGCCAACTGCTCTACCCCGCGATCATTAATAAGGAGGATGTGGGATTCGAACCCACGCGCGTTTTTACACGCCTGACGGTTTTCAAGACCGTTCCCTTAAGCCGGACTTGGGTAATCCTCCAAAAATATATGATAGTAGTTTCCTACTAATGACCCCTACGGGATTCGAACCCGTGTTACCGCCGTGAAAGGGCGGTGTCTTAACCGCTTGACCAAGGGGCCGGTTAAGTATTAGGTGGAACAATGGGCCTAAGTGGACTCGAACCACCGACCTCACGCTTATCAGGCGTGCGCTCTAACCAGCTGAGCTATAGGCCCTAAACAAAAAGCGGGTGACGAGAATCGAACTCGCGACGACAGCTTGGAAGGCTGTGGTTTTACCACTAAACTACACCCGCATAATGCTAACGGTCCCGACGGGATTCGAACCCGCGATCTCCTGCGTGACAGGCAGGCGTGATAACCGCTACACTACGGGACCTCGCTATAATTGTTTAGATTGCGGGGACAGGACTCGAACCTGTGACCTCCGGGTTATGAGCCCGACGAGCTGCCAACTGCTCTACCCCGCGATAATAATAGAAAATCATAACTGAATACGATTGAATTAAATGAATGACCTTCTATAAAAAGATGATAGCGGCGGAGGGAGTCGAACCCACGACCTCACGGGTATGAACCGTACGCTCTAGCCAGCTGAGCTACACCGCCATGATTAGATGGCTATCTTTTTTAGAAAATCGGGAAGACAGGATTCGAACCTGCGACCCCTTGGTCCCAAACCAAGTGCTCTACCAAGCTGAGCTACTTCCCGTACTTTACTACTTTCCTTTCGGAAATGCACCCTAGAGGAGTCGAACCTCTAACCGCCTGATTCGTAGTCAGGTACTCTATCCAATTGAGCTAAGGGTGCGAATGTTTCAAATGCCGAGGGCCGGAATCGAACCGGCACGGTGAAAACTCACCGCAGGATTTTAAGTCCTGTGCGTCTACCAGTTCCGCCACCCCGGCAAAGGCCATTAAGACTAAGTAAATATGCATTCGCTTTATCTATAACCAAGCGAAAGACGGGATTCGAACCCGCGACCCCCACCTTGGCAAGGTGATGTTCTACCACTGAACTACTTTCGCAAAATGCCGGCTAAAGGATTTGAACCCTCGACCTACTGATTACAAATCAGTTGCTCTACCAACTGAGCTAAGCCGGCTTTAATTTTCAAAAATGAACTATGCGGATGGAGGGACTTGAACCCCCACGCCGTGAAGCGCTAGATCCTAAATCTAGTGCGTCTGCCAATTCCGCCACATCCGCGTTAAGTCATTTATATTTGTATATCGCTATACAATGAGCCATGCTGGGCTCGAACCAGCGACCCTCTGATTAAAAGTCAGATGCTCTACCAACTGAGCTAATGGCTCTGTAAAACATGGAGGTTAACGGGCTCGAACCGCTGACCCTCTGCTTGTAAGGCAGATGCTCTCCCAACTGAGCTAAACCTCCTGAGATATACGATTACTGCATAACGACGTCCTGCTTTCACAAGGAGAAACCCCTCACTATCCTCGGCGCTGAGAAGCTTAACTTCTGTGTTCGAAATGGAAACAGGTGGATCCTTCTCGCCATAACCGCTATACAGTTTTCGTATTGTTGCTAAAAGAGATAATCAATTAGCAGCAACTTTTATATAATACAATGAGAATACAATTTTGTCAATAACTTTACTGAATTTTTTTAAAAAAAGAAAATGCCGGGATACTTTCTCCCGACATCTCATCTTTATTATTCCTTGCCACAAAGCTTATTCTCCGGACCAGTTCTGCTCGATAAAATCGACTCTTCCTGAACCTTTACTGTATCGCTTGTAGTGCGCATTTTCTTTTTTATAGAAATCTTGATGATAATCTTCCGCTTCATAAAATGGATGCGCCTGCTCAATCGTCGTTACAACTGGTCGATCAAAGCGTCCACTTTCATTCAAAGCTTGTTTAGAAGCTTCTGCTACTTCTTTTTGTTGATCGGTATTATAGAAGATAACCGGTCTATACGAATCTCCGCGGTCAGCGAACTGTCCACCAGCGTCCGTTGGGTCAGTTTGCTGCCAATAAATTTCTACTAATTCTTCATAGGAAATTTTCGAAGGATCATACACGATTTCTACAGCTTCAGTATGGCCTGTTGTTCCAGACGTCACCTGTCTATATGTTGGATTCTCAACTGTCCCACCAGTATAACCAGATGTCACTTTTTCTATCCCTGGCAATGAGTCAAAAGGTTTGACCATACACCAGAAGCATCCGCCTGCAAAAATTGCCGTTTCAAATTTTTTATCCGTCATGGTTCCCCTCCTAATTGGTTGTGTAAAACCTATTATAACATCAATACCTCGTTCTACTTAATCGAAACAACTTATCGAACAGCATTATTTGATTTCAGTGATGCCACCCATATAAGGAACCAATACTTCTGGAACTTTCACCGTTCCATCTTCTTGCTGATAGTTTTCTAAAATCGCTGCGACGGTTCTGCCGATTGCTAAACCAGATCCATTTAATGTATGAACAAAATCGATTTTGTTATCCGCTTCTCTTCTATAACGAATTTTAGCTCTTCTAGCTTGGAAAGCTTCTGTGTTAGAACAAGAACTAATCTCTCTATACGTATCCTGCGCAGGAATCCATACTTCAAGGTCATATGTTTTCGCCGCTGCAAATCCTGTATCTCCTGTTGATAATAAAACAACTCTATATGGAAGATTCAGTTTCTGTAAAATAGCTTCAGCATTTGCTGTCATTTTTTCCAGTTCATCATAAGACTCTTCCGGTTTAGCAAATTTGACCATTTCTACCTTGTTAAACTGGTGTAAACGAATCAACCCTCTAGTATCACGTCCTGCACTCCCTGCTTCAGAACGGAATGATGGAGATAATGCCGTGAAGTATTTAGGCAGATCTTTTTCTTCCAATATTTCATCTCGGTAATAGTTCGTCAACGGGACTTCAGCCGTCGGAATGAGTGTTAAATCTGTATCTTGAATCTGGAATACATCTTCTTTAAATTTGGGAAACTGTCCTGTTCCATATAAAGAATCTGCATTAACTAAATAAGGCGGAATCATTTCATGGTACCCGTGTTCTTCTGTATGAATATCCAACATGAAATTGTAAAGTGCTCTTTCTAGCCTCGCACCTAATCCTTTGTAGTAAAGGAACCGACTTTTCGCAACTTTAGCGCCTCTTTCAAAGTCTAAGATATCTAAATCTGTTCCTATTTCCCAATGGGGTTTCATTTCAAAAGCTGGTTGCTCTTCAACATTTCCCCATCGACGAACTTCTAGATTGGCTTCTTCATCTGCACCGATCGGTAAAGACTCATGTGGTAGATTTGGTAAACCAGCTGCAATATCATGAAATTGATCTTCAATTTCTTCCAATTCTTTATCGATTTGTTTAATCGCTGTTCCGACTTTTTGCATTGAAGCAATGGCTTCATCAGCGTTCTCTTTGTTTCTTTTCTTCGTGGCGATTTCATCAGATACCTCATTACGAGTCTTTTTCAAGCGTTCAGATTCTTGAATATGCTCTCTTCTTTTTTCATCCAATTCTTTCAATTGAATCAACTCTTGAGGGTTTACACCTTTTGTTTCAAGCTTTTGTTTAACTACTTCAAATTGGTTACGAATTAATTTGATATCTAACATTTACTTTCCTCTTTTCTATTATTTAGTGATGAAGGGTCAAAAAAAGCAGTCTTCACCCCTTCAATTACGAAGGGACGAAAGACTGCTTTTCGCGGTGCCACCCTGATTCAGAGAAAATACCTCTGCTCTCTATGAGTGTTAACGGGCTCTACCGAAATAACTTAAACAGAAAGAAGTTCTGCAATCGTTATTTACTCATATGATGGATTCAGATTGCGAAGGATCAGTTCTCACCAACCACTGACTCTCTTGACCTTCGTTCCTCTTACTAGTTCATACTTTAACGTTCGTCTATAATATGGATTTATTTTACTTCACTTACTACATTAAATCAATACGTTTCTCTATAAGTTTAGAAGCGATTCATCAGTCCACTAAAGAACTCACTTATCCATGTGCCAGCAACAGAGAAGAATCCAGCTCGTTCTACAGCTTTTGACGTTACGACTGGGATCGTCTGGTGATCACTACCATCTAAGAACCCTAAATCATCACCTTCGTAAGATAGCGTCAGCGTACCAACACTTTGTCCTTTTTCGACTGGTGCTTCTAAGGTACTGTCCTGTCCAATTACTTCTTCATCTGGAACAAAGGTCCATTCAACATCATCTTCAGACACACCTTCCGGAAGTATATAATCCGCTGATGCTGCTGTCATCATATCTACTTGATCCACTTCTCCATTACGAACCGTTAGCGGCTCAACGTCTTCAAGCACCGTATTTTCTTCCATGATCGTCGTAGCAGTCCACTTATCGAATCCATAGTCCATCAATTTCTCGGTTTCGTCAAATCGTTGTGCACGATTTTCCACACCATCTCCAGCACCCATAACGACTGTAATGATTCTACGACCATCTTGTTCTGCTGTCCCCGTAAAAGTTGCACCTGCAAAAGGCGTTGTGCCTGTTTTCAAACCGTCTACGTTCGGACGTTCATGAATCAGTCCTTTTAACATCCAATTCCAATTACTCATTTGAATCGCATCTGACGTACCTTCTCTAAATACCATACTTGGTATACTTGATGTGTTCAATACTTCTGGATAGTCTTTCAATAAATGAGAGGCTACAGTCGCAATCCCTCTAGCTGACATAATATTTTCATTTTCAGCTGTACTTCCAGGGTAGATATTTTCTTCTAAATAGCTATTACTCAATCCCGTAGCATTATATAACTCAAACTCTGTAACGCCCCATGACTCTATAAGTTCACGCATACGGTCGACTAGCTCAGGTTCCGAGCCTGCAAGCTGTTCTGCAATGGCAATCGTTGCTCCATTAGCAGAGTATATGGCCATTGCTTGGTATAATTCTTCTATTGTATAGTTTTCACCTTGTCTCAACGGAACATTGGATAATTCATAGTTTTGACTTATACGGTGAGCGTACTCACTAATGGTTGTTTCAGTATCCCAATTGACATTCCCTGCTTCTATCTCTTGGAATAATATGTATTCCACAAGCATCTTTGTCATTGATGCAATACCTCTTTGACCATCGGCATTTTGATTTAGCAACACTTGATTCGTATCAAAATCGACCACTAAGGCAGCTTCTGCATTGATTCCCGGTGCTTGCGGCGCAGCATGCACTACTTGGTTTGCACTTGAAAGAACTGGCATTAATAGACTTGCTGTTAATCCTGAAAGGACGATTTTTTCTACTGACTGTTTCATTGATTTCATAAGCTAATACGTTCTCCTAAATGATGCCCTAAGCATCTGTTTATTTTATATGGTTGAAAATATTCTGGTGGGCTTATTATGCTAATTGTTCTCAATTTTTCAACCTTCTTTATGGTACTCTGTCGCTTTATAAAAAACAACTATTTTTCTATTGCTTCATAAAAAAGACAATCTATTTTTCAACTTTTTTCATGAAACAAACATATCCTTATAAGAATATGTTTATTAGCGATTTTATTTATTTGTCTCTAATTAATGACTGACCTGTTGCTTCAAGGGTAATTGAATATCAAAGCTTGTCCATTTTTTATTGGACTGTGCCGTGATCGTTCCTCCGTGAAGTTCTATAATGCTCTGTGCAATCGCTAATCCCAAACCTGTTCCTGCAGTTTCTTGAGATCTTGATGTTTCAGCACGATAAAATCGTTCAAAAATCTGATTAACGGCTTCTTTCGGCAGCGGTTCGCCGTCATTTTTTACCGATATCGACGCTTTTTCACCATGCTCATTGACTTCAACTTCAATCATGCTGCCACCTTTCCCGTATTTCAAAGCATTGGAAATAAGGTTATTAAAGACTCTGACTAGCTTTTCTGTATCAGCCGTCATCATTAGTCGTTCAACGTTAGATTTGACGATCACTTCCATGTTGTGACTTTTCGCCTCTAATTCGAAATCAATGGCCAGTTGTTCGACAAGTTGCACCATATCAAAGGTAACGAGTTGTAGTGGTGTCGTTGTTTGTCTTACTTTTGTGTATTCAAACAAATCATCAACGAGTACTTTCATTTGCTTTGCTTTTTTATACGCCGTATGTACGTATTTTTGCATATCTTCCGTTGAGTCGAACCTTCCTTCTTCTATTAACCCTAAGTAGCCAATAATAGAAGTTAAGGGTGTTCGAATATCATGACTGACATTTGTGATCAATTCATCTTTCGATTGCTCGATTCTACGCTCTTCTTCCATTGCTTCTACCGTTGAATCTACTAGCACATGGATACTCTCTACAACTTTCCCGATTCCCCCGCTGTAATTGCCTCGGATTTTGTGCGTATAATTCCCTTGTGCAATATAGTGTAGTTCATCGATGATATGTCGCAGTTCATATTGTTTATACCTTCTTTTCAGTCTCCAATAAATAGCGCCTAAAGCTACAAGAATCAATAAGAAAAAGACAAAAGGTGTCAATCCCCAGAATCCCTGTGGCTGATCCTGCATGTAGACTTCTTCCACTAACCAGAGATCTTCAAAAATATTCGGAAAAGCTTCTATAAACCAACCGAGTATTTCATAAGCAGCCAAGTAGCAAAGGAGAATGATGCCTGCAGTGATGAACGCCTCAATCAGCAATCGAAGTCGTTCTCTCATTGTTAGTTTCATTGATTTACTCCGTTCATTTATCTATTCATCTTTAGATTTCTGTTACTCGAAACTTTGTTTTTCTTCAATTTTGTACCCTACGCCCCATACTGTCTTAACGACATTCTCGCCGCCTGTTGCTTTTTCAATTTTATCTCTCAGATGGCTCACATGGACCATCACCGTTTTAGCTGGCACAAGACTTTCTTGCTTCCAAACGCGTTCAAAGATTTCATCTGCGCTGAATACGCGGTTCGGATTACTCGCTAGTAAGAAAAGAATTCCAAACTCTAATGCCGTCAACTGAATCAATGTGCCATCTACTGTTTCAACTTGATGTTGATCTTTGCGAATGATAAGCGGTCCGATTTCTAGTTCCCCAGCTTCTGCTTCTCGGTTCGTATAGGCACTTCTTCTCATTAAAGACTTGATTCTTGCAACAACTTCTAAAGGATTGAATGGTTTGACGACATAATCATCTGCTCCGTTTGCAAGTCCTCTAATTTTATCGACATCTGCTGTCTTTGCACTCAACATCAATATGGGTAACTGGGACGTTTCTCTAATTTCCTTCACGACTTCTAACCCTGTTTTTTTCGGCATCATGACATCTAACACGACACAATCGATTTCTTGATCATATAGTTTTTCAAGTGTTTCCTGTCCATCATGCGCTTTTTCAACTTCAAATCCTTCATTCTTCACATAAATTTCCAGTAAGTCACAAATTTCCTTATCATCATCAGCAATTAATACTCTCATCTTTCTGCCCCCTTCAGTTTCATTCTTTTACATTTTATCATGGAACCCTAGGATAGTTCGTAAACTTTTCCTTAAATTGATAGAAAAAAAGCACCTTTCTTTAAAGAAAAGTGCTTTATCCTTTATGAATTTAGGAGATTAAATACTGTTTTCTGCACGAGTACAGGCGCAATATTAAAGCTGTAGTTTTTTTCTAGTCGTTCTGTAAACTTATGAGAATCTTTCCCAAAAGGACCAATGTCTACTACTGGTAGCTGCAATTGCTGCATTTCTTCAAGCGGTAGAGAGTATTTCACACCAAATCCTGGCATGTTAAGTTTTAATGCATCCACTGCATTTGCTTCTCTAGGCGCCGCCGCATAACTTAAGTCTGATATATATGGGAAGAACTTTTTATAGACCAATTGATAATCTGTTTCTGTTGTATCCACAGCTTTCTTCACGGCTTCAAGTAATGCATTTTCTTGTTTCGTCTTCCCTTCCACATAAATATGCGGATAGTAAGGCGGTGTAAAATAAATCAGTATGACCGGTTCTTGGTTCGTCCACATTGTCTGCAGCCATTCGACTTCTTTTAATGCGTAATCCCGGTCATCGATCGTTTCGTCAATAAGCCATTTTTGACGAGCTTTTTCAAATTGCTCATCCAATTCCGGGCCTCTTTCGTCACGAACAACTCTATATAATTCACTATACGTCATCACTTTCGTTTTAAACGGCAAAGGCTCAAACGTGCGTTTCGACAACTTGCTATACTTTTCATATTGCGTATTTACGTCCTCCAACACTGCATCAAATGCTGCCGTAGCTACGTCACGCATTGTTTCCAGTACCATATCCGGTGTCGAATAATGGGTTGCGAAGTTGTAAAAGGCATGTGCTGTTTTGGCTGTTTGTACAGAGTATTCCGGTTTTAAATCTTGTTGCTTCAAGCTCATTGGTGGAAGCGTGACTTCCCCTTCGACGATATCACATAAATCAGTATTCAAATTGATTCGTTTCGTTAGTTCTGCTACAAGTTGATTCGGATCAAGTCCTTTGAAGGCCTCTCCTACATGCGTCTCTTTCCCTACAACGTAAAATGAAGGCATGAGTTTACCCACCGTACCTACATACACGTATTTATTCTCGTCTCCCGGGAACTCAGAAGTCATGTAATCAGTATTGATTAGCGCTGTGTACTCAAAAGCATTTTCTTCTCTTAATCTAACTAGTTCCGGCACACATGAGCGCATCCCAACTGAATTTGCTTCTTCATCACATACGGCACAATAAATAATCGTTCCGGAGAAATTTTCCAAATCTTTTTCAATTTCCTCCATCAACGTCATGATAATGGCATTACCAGCTTTCATGTCAAAAATACCACGACCGAACAAATAATCTCCAGAATCCAAATCGATTTGGACTTCTTCTGGAAGCTGATCTTTTCGTTCACGCAGTTTCTCCGTAATCTCATATGGTAGATGCGCAAAATCTTTTAAATCACCGAAATCCGAAATCCCCACCGTATCAGTGTGACCAATTAAAATGACTGCTTTATTATTTTGAGGTTCCTTTTTTCCTCGCAAGATAGAGATTACACTTTTTCTATTCCACGGATCGTTTGGCGCAGGTATCGTCATCAAGTCTTCCGGGTGTTCTTTAAAATAATCTAGCTCTTGAAAAAAATGCGAAACTTTCTCTGTGACGAGTTGTTCTTCTATCGTTTCCGTTACACTTCTTTGTCTTGTCAACATGACAGTGATTTCTTCAATTCGTTCGGGTTTCATTGTTATATTCATGATTTTTTCCTCCACATCAGCGTCTTTTCAAACTTAGTATAGATTGACCTTCATAATAAAGCAATACTATCGGCCTTCATGAAAAAAGCACACGTACTATACGTGTGCCTTTCACTACACTTTATATAAAATCGTATCTAAATCAAAATGATAAATATAGCCATCGAAAGCGACAGATTGTTTTTCGAGCACCTGTTCTCGGAAATCTTCTTGCGTGACCCGTAACAAGGCTACTTCTTCGCGCTCTCCTGACATTGTTTCCGTAGATAACCTGACCGCTTCACTTGATGAATACTCAAAAACATAGAGTAAGGCGGGTTCTGATAAGTGTTTAGGTTTCTTAAATCCAAGTGTCAAAATGGATTTAGCTAGTGCTTTACCGCTAAAGGCTGGCGTTCGGTAAGCTTCTACAGATTGAACAATTTTTTCGTTTTCTTTCATTGTTGGACTCCTTCTATCTACGTTTCTTCATTATATAGCTTTTTTGTATCGATTAAAGCACGTTTAATGTGAATCATGTGGTGTACTTTCAAGAAAAAGAAGATAGTCTAGCAATAGCGCGTTTCTTTCTTTCAAGTCTTTCTGGCTGATTCCTCTTGCTTTTTTAAACGTCTCTTCTAGTAAAGGACTGTTTGTCTCTATATAACCAGTGTTCTGATCCAGGAAACAACACACAGCACATCCACTTTGATAATCTTTATGGATTGGACTTGGATGGACATGTGCAAAGTACGCTTCACTTTTACTATTTTTAATAATGTGATAGAAATGAAAATCGCGTTGTTCGAGTAAGGTTTCTTCTGAGGAATAAAACCTTCTACTAAGCAGTTCTCTCTGATTCATTGCCATATAAGCATCTGGTAACACCTCAATTGATCGCTCTGAGATATCCACTATTTCCTTGAGTTCCGCTACAGCATCTAGTGGTTCATCTTTTATAACCATCTTTGGTTCAACACGTGCGATCGTGCGATTCAATTCGTCTGATTCGACTATTTCATCGTTTGGATCAATAGTCATACCGTCTCCGAGATAAATGTGATTGATTGTATCAGGGTTTCTATGGAGCATAAAGTGATCCGGGACTTTGTCGACACCTCCGGAAACGAAAGGATTACAGCGAATGATTCTTGCAATCGACATTGCACTACCTTTGAACGCACCATGCATTTCAATCGCCTGAACAGCATAGTTTGAACAGGTCGGGTAATATCGACAAGTTGCTGGAAATAATGGAGAAATCAATTTCTGATAAGCTTTTACAAACCCTAGTACAAGTAACTTCAAGGCCATTCCCCTCTCCCTTTAAAACTGGTCTTATTATACCAAAACGAATAAAAAAGAGAAGAGTCATCTAGACTCTTCTCATAGTTAATAGATTATTCGGCTTCAAAAATATTATCTACTGTTCTCGTTACATATCGAGCACCTTTTACTTTGTTGAATAATTTAACACCCTTTTTTTCAAAAAGATGTTGTTTAGCAATCGTTTCCATAGCCTCACTAACTGATGCGGCACTTAAGTTCATAACAGGTTGGTTAATTCCGATTGTTTGATTTTTTCCTTCTCCTGTTTCAAACTGCAACTCTAATTTCGTTGTCATCCTACATACCTCCTAATAAATTTTCCACAATAGTATTGGTTGTTTTTATTCACTCATTAAACAGTATAACTATACTGCTCAACGACGATTCCTTGGGTTGTCGGTAACGCACTAACACTATCGATTGCGCCGATAAACGCTGCTATCTGTTCAACAGTTGGTGCTTCTACGACGCCGTTAAAACGTTGACGAACAGAACGGTCATTTTCACTATCGTTCAAGTAAACATCCACTTTACTATCTACCCATTTCTTTTGCATATTGATTTCCTCCTCCAATTGTTTTCTAGCATTTTGTCCATTGTAAGTTGTGATCACTGCTTACACTCTTAATAACGAAACCTACTCAAAATGTGTTACCCCAATAACAAAAAAAGTATCTATACTAGTGAATAGATACTTTCATCATTATTTTTGGATACACGCTTCATAACAGTCGCACGTCGTCAAGTGGTCATTGACCATGCCTACTGCTTGCATGTAGGCGTAGCAAATTGTCGGACCAACAAACTTGAAGCCATCTTTCTTCAGCTGTTTACTCATTTGCGTACTGATTTCAGTAGTAGCTGGTACTTCACCAGGTTTGTCCCAGTGATTGACCACTTGCTGATGATCTACGAACTGCCAAATATAATCAGAAAATGACTGTCCAGATTCAAGGATCTTCAAGTAGGCCCGTGCATTGGTTAGAACACTTCTGATTTTGAGTTGATTTCGAATAATCTCTTCATTCTGCATAAGCGCTTGGACCGTATCTTCATCAAATTGTACAATCTTTGCTGGATCAAAGTCGGCAAAAGCTCTACGATATCCTTCTCTTCTTTGCAGAATCGTCCACCAACTCAGACCTGCTTGCGCACCTTCAAGGCACAACATCTCAAACAAACGCTGATCGTCGTATAAAGGTTTGCCCCATTCTAGATCATGATAATCAATATATAATGGTTCTTCTGTAACCCACGCGCAACGCTTCATCATAACATCTCCTTCTCGTTATTTCAGTGACAGTGCCCATGTTTCGGATACTAGATCCTCGCCAAATTCTTTATTGGTTTCTTCTTCAATTATTTCAAATCCCGCCTGCTTATAAACATGTCGGGCTGACGTTAGCATCTGCATCGTCCAAAGTAAAATCTTTTCATAGCCCGCTTTTTGTGAAAACTGAATCACTTCATCTACTAAATATTTAGCTAGACCAAGCCCTCTTGCTTCTGGTTCTACGAACAACAACCGTAATTTCGCTGAACCTTCACCAGCATCTACCACAAAGACACATCCCAACATCTTCCCCTCTCGCTCCGCAATAAAGCAACGCTCTTTAGCAGGATTATACTGCTTTAAAAATTGAGCAGCAATTTCTCCAACTACACCTTCGAAAGCTTCTCCCCAACCATAATCTTGGGCTACCGTCATCGCATGACGATAAGTAATCCACCCCATATCACCTAGCTCATGTGTGCGTATCGTAAACAATTGTTCTGACATGACTTCTCCCTCTTCCATACTTTGTGGTTCTATTTTTCATTACTCTTCATAAAAAGTCAACTTCTCTCCATCAAAGACTCAAGAAGGTCGTTGAACCACCAAAATGTTTCACAAAAATATAACTAATAAATGACTGAATTCTGAAATAGTTTATCAGAAAACATTTATTTTTTTATCATTTTTTCTGCAATAATCTTAACAATTCAAATTAGGATTGTATTCTCATACAGATACGATAAAATGCTTTTCAGTATCCTTTCATCTCTAGTCATTATTGCAAAAAACCTTTAAATAAAGCTTTTAACACTTGTTATTTAAATAGTTCAAAATCTCGAATTCGTATAATTTGCTCGATTCTTATTGCGTGATTTCATCAAAAGCTTAGGTTACAATGATATTACATTCGCAACACATTAAAACGAATTCTAATCATATTATTAGAAAGCTTTGGTTTCAGTATAGTGAAACGTTAACATTTACAAGAGCGTCTATGAAACAGCTTAGATTGTTTTACACGCTCGCTTTCGTTTGTTACGATTATACATGTGCGAAAAAAGGCATCGTTTTGATGTTATGTAAACAGCGCCTTTTATTCTAATGAACGTTGCGAGAAATAAATCACTATATCAAGAAAGCACAATACTATAGAGGAGGTAATGATTTCTTGAATACAAAAGTAGAAATTCAAAATCTAATTAAGATTTTTGGTAAGAAAGAGCAACAAGCTTTAGAGCTCGTTCACCAAGGGAAAGCTAAAGATGAAATATTAGAAAAGACTGGTGCGACTGTTGGTGTAAACCAAGCCAGCTTTGAAGTTAACGAAGGAGAAATCTTCGTTATTATGGGACTTTCCGGTAGTGGGAAATCTACATTGGTTCGTATGTTAAACCGATTGATTGAACCAACTGAAGGTAATATCCTGATTGACGGTGAAGACATTTCTAAAATGGATAAGAAAGCGTTACGTAATGTGAGACGTGAAAAAATATCAATGGTCTTCCAGAACTTCGGTTTGTTCCCTCACCGCACAATTCTTGAAAATACAGAATACGGCTTAGAGGTACAAGGTGTTGATAAAGAAGAACGTCAGTCTAAAGCTGAAAAAGCACTTGATAATGCTGGACTTCTTCCATATAAAGATCAACTGCCTAACCAATTATCCGGTGGTATGCAACAACGTGTCGGGCTTGCTCGAGCACTAGCAAACGATCCAGAAATCTTATTAATGGATGAGGCGTTCTCCGCACTAGATCCACTGATTCGTCGCGATATGCAAGATGAATTGCTGGATATGCAAGAATCAATGCACAAAACGATTATCTTTATCACCCATGATTTAAATGAATCATTACGTATCGGTGATCGCATTGCGATCATGAAAGACGGAGAAGTCGTACAGGTTGGTACAGGTGAAGAAATCCTAACAAACCCTGCAAACGAATATGTAGAACGATTCGTAGAAGACGTCGACCGTTCGAAAGTCTTAACGGCTGAGAACATTATGGTTCGCCCTCAAACGGTTCGTTTAGGCCAAAGTGGACCACGTGTTGCTTTGAATCGTATGAAGACAGAGAGCTTATCAAGCTTACTTGTTGTCGGCGAAAACCAAAGATTACTTGGTTACGTTGTAGCAGATGATGCGGCTCGTCTAGTTAAAGAAAATATCAATTCATTAGAATCGATTATCCGTACAGATATCCCTAAAGTTTCAAAAGAAACATTGATCCATGAATTGTATGATGTGATTCATGAAGCAACCACACCAGTTGCAGTTGTTGACGATAACGACCGTTTACACGGCATCGTTGTTCGTGGACTTGTCATCGGTGCGCTTGCTAAAGAACGCGAGGAGGTAACAATTGATGGAGAATAGTATTTTAGACAACATCCCACGTCTACCCGTTTCCGATTGGATTTCAAACGTCATAGACTGGTTGACGATAAACTTAGCATGGCTTTTCGGCGCAATTCAAGATGGTGGTACGACTTTCATGAATACAGTAACAGACTTACTGATTCTGATTCCGCCACTTGTATTTATTCTTATTATGGTCGCCTTAGCTTATCTAGCGACAAGAAAAATCGGTTTGCCTATCTTTACACTGATCGGCTTGCTGTATATTCAAAACCAAGGACTATGGGAACCACTAATGTATACATTTACACTCGTGATCGTTGCCAGTTTAGTCTCAATATTGATTGGTGTTCCAGCAGGTATCCTAATGGCTAAAAGTGAAATCGCAAATGTTATTTTAACCCCTGTATTAGATTTCATGCAGACAATGCCAGCATTCGTTTACTTGATTCCAGCTGTAGCATTCTTTGGAATTGGTATGGTACCCGGTGTATTTTCAGCCGTAATTTTCGCTTTACCACCAACTGTTCGTTTTACGAACTTAGGTATTCGCCAGGTTTCTGACGAAATGGTTGAAGCTGCGGAATCATTCGGTAGTACTGGCTCACAACGTTTGTTCAAAGTTGAATTACCATTAGCAAAAGCTACAATGATGGCTGGTATTAACCAGACTGTACTTCTAGCACTATCAATGGTGGTTATCGCTTCTATGATCGGTGCTCCAGGTTTAGGTGAACGTGTAATCAACGCCTTGCAACGTGCACAAGTAGGACCAGGATTTGTTTCTGGATTAGCACTCGTTGTTTTAGCTATCATCTTAGATAGAATCATGCAAGGATTTAATAAGAAGAAATAATTTAAGTACTAGAAATAGAGTAGTTTGATACGATCTACTCTATTTTTTTACAATCGTATCACTTTTAAACTGTTTATTCTTCGTCTTGCTTATAAATAAGACGATAAAAAAAAGAAGGAGAGATTTATTTTGACATTCACATGGAAAAAATTAGGACTTACTGCGGCTTCTGCCTCAGCATTATTCTTGGCAGCTTGCGGAAACGGTGACTCAGCAGATGGCGGCTCTGAATCTAAAGAAATCACACTTGCTTATGTTAACTGGGACTCAGAAGTTGCTTCTACTCACGTAGTAGGCGAAGTATTTGAAGACCTTGGTTATGAAACGACTTTAACACCTCTCGATAACGCAATTATGTGGGAAGCTGTTGCTAACGACGAAGCTGATGCTATGGTTGCTGGATGGTTACCAAATACACATGCTTCTCAATTCGAAAAATATGGCGATAGCTTAGATCATATCGGAACAAATCTTGAAGGCGCAAAAGTCGGTCTTGTAGTTCCAGAATATATGGAAGCTGACTCAATCGCTGACCTAACAGATCAAGCTGGTCAAACGATTACGGGTATTGAAGCTGGTGCAGGTGTCATGACTGCTACTGAAGAAGCATTAGGAACTTACGAAAACTTATCTGACTGGACATTACAACCTTCTTCTTCTGGTGCAATGGTTACTACACTAGGACAAGCTTATGAAAAAGAAGAAGACTTCGTTGTGACTGGATGGTCTCCTCACTGGAAATTCCAGACTTATGATCTTAAATATCTTGACGATCCAGAAGGTGTCTTCGGAGATGCAGAAACCATCGATACTTTTGCCCGTGAAGGATTAGCAGAAGATATGCCTGAAGCCCACGAAGTTCTTGAGAATTTCAACTGGACTGTAGAAGACATGGAAGCTGTTATGCTAGAGATTTCTGAAGGTACAGATCCTAAAGAAGCTGCGCGTAACTGGATAGATGCAAACCAAGATAAAGTAGACGAATGGACTGCTGGTGTATCAGAAGAATAATCTTTCTTCTGATACCGATTCATTCAAAAGGACAGGAATGCTCTTACGAGCACACCTGTCCTTTTTTATTTATTCCAAATTTTACTGCTGTTTACTGGATAGCCGTCACTTGATAAGCAGTTGCTGCCAATGCTTCTTGGGCTTCCTCTTCCGTTATGCCCGTCAAACTATCGACATCCGCTGTTTGATTGTCTAAATCAACTGATACCTTTTCTACTGTACTGATTGAAGCTAGATTCTGCTGGACGTTATTTACACAGCCTTCACACTTCATACCTTTAATCGTTAGTTGTTGTTTCATTACTTTTCCCTCCTAGGAATACATGTGCTGATTATCTGGCTTGAATTTTTTCAATCTCAAAGCATTTAGCAGAACAGAAACAGAGCTAAAGCTCATCGCTACTGCTGCTAGTGCTGGATTCAGCAAAGGACCTCCAAAAATAAATAGCGCGCCCATTGCAATCGGAATGCCAATCAAATTATAGGCGAATGCCCAAAACAGATTTTGCTTGATATTTTTTAGCGTCGCTTTACTCAAATCTAATGCAGTAATAACTTCGTTAACGTCACTTCTCATTAAAACGATGTCGGCAGATTCAACAGCAACGTCAGTCCCAGACCCAATGGCTAGTCCAATCGTCGCTTGGACTAATGCCGGAGCATCATTGATGCCATCTCCAACCATCGCTACTTGGCGACCTTCTTCTTGTAGTTTCTTGACTTCTTTCGCTTTATCTTCTGGCAATACTTCGCTCAACACTTTGTCGATTCCGGCTTGTTGCGCAATCGCGTTCGCTGTCCGACGATTATCTCCAGTGATCATCACTACTTGAATACCCTTATTCTGCAATGCATGGATGGTTTGCTGACTATTTTCTTTCAGTGTATCAGCCACCGCAACCACCCCTTGCAACTGATCATCTAGTGCAAAATACATTGGTGTTTTCCCTTCATCAGCTAGCGCATCTGAAGTAGCATCCATTTTATCGATGGAAATCTTTTGAGCATCCATTAATCTTCTATTTCCGAAATAAAGTGTAGAAGATTCCGATTGTCCCGTGATTCCTTGCCCAGGTATCGCTTCAAAAGACTCGATAGCTAACAGCTCTAATGCATTTTTCTCTGCTTCTTTTACCACGGCTTCTCCAAGTGCATGTTCACTGCCTTTTTCAAGCGAAGCGGCTAGTTGGAGGAGTTCAACTTCGGATAAACGACTATTTTCCGAAAGTA
Source organism: Marinilactibacillus kalidii (assembly GCF_017599325.1). GTDB lineage: Bacteria > Bacillota > Bacilli > Lactobacillales > Carnobacteriaceae_A > Marinilactibacillus > Marinilactibacillus kalidii. The sequence continues at coordinate 18,246 of NZ_JAGFVM010000044.1, forward strand.
CAAGGTCCGTTACGATCGGCTCTCCGCGTGTTAAAGTGCCTGTTTTATCAAAAACAACGGTATCGATACTGTGCATGGTTTCTAAAGCATCTCCACTTTTGATTAACACTCCATGCTCGGCCCCTTTTCCAGTACCTACCATTATGGCAGTCGGTGTAGCTAGTCCAAGCGCACAAGGACATGCAATAACCAAAACGGAAATCAAAATCGTTAATGAGAATAGAGGTGATTGTCCCGCAATCAACCAGACAAGACCTGATATAATCGCCAAACCGATGACGATCGGCACAAAGTATCCTGTAATGATATCGGCTAGTTTCGCAATCGGCGCTTTGGATCCTTGAGCTTCTTCGACAAGCTGTATAATTTGGGCTAATGTGGTATCTTTACCAACTTTTGTTGCGCGATAATCTGTACTACCATTTTTATTCAAGCTCGCACCGATCAGGGTATCTCCAACCTGCTTTTCAACAGGCAAACTCTCACCCGTCAACATGGATTCGTCTACGGTTGTCTGACCTTTAACAATGATGCCATCAACCGGTACTTTTTCTCCAGGACGTACTCTTACGATATCACCCGCTACAACTTTGTCTATCTTAATTTCTTCCTCTACACCATCGTGTACTACTCGTGCGGTATCCGGTGCTAAATCCATCAGTTTTTGAATTGCTTCTGACATTCTTCCCTTAGAACGTTCTTCAAGGTACTTACCAAGCGTATGGAATGTTAGAATCACGGCTGATGTTTCATAGTACAACATCATCGCCATATCCGCACCTTGGAATAAGATAGCGATCGTTGCACCAAGGCTGTAGATAAATGCTGCTGCAGTTCCCAACGAAATCAATGAATTCATATTTGGATGACCCTTACTCAAAGTTTTGAATCCTTGTTTAAAATACGGTAGGCCACTCCATACTACGGGTATTGTCAGTAGTAGCTGGGCTAGCGTGAAAGAAGCCGGATGCATCATTGGATCGAGAAACGCGGGTAGCCAAAGTCCAATCATATGTCCCATAGAAATATAGAGTAAAGGTATCGTGAATAGTGCGGATAAAATCACACGATCACGATAACGCTTCTGGTTTGAGGGCTGCTCATCTTGTTTTTCAGCCGTTTCTTCACTAGCCGCTGATTGTTCAAGAACAGCTTCATAACCTGATTGATGTACCGCGTCAGAAATTGTCCGTGTTGAGACTTCTAGCGGATTATAGGTCACGCTCATTTTTTCTGTTGCTAGGTTGACTGATGCAGTGTCTACACCACCCAATTGTTTTGTTGTTTTTTCAACTGTTGCCGCGCATGATGCACAAGTCATCCCTTCGATTGAAAACACAGTTGATGCTGCCTTAGGTAGAACAACTTCATAGCCAACCGCATCAATTTCTTTTTGAAGTCTATCTTGATCAAATGTATCCTCAGCTACGTTGATTTTTAATTTTTCCGTTGCCAAGTTCACACTTGCATCCGTCACCCCTTGCACACGACTAGCAGTTTTTTCGACTGTTGTTGCGCACGAAGCACAAGTCATGCCTTCAATGGGATATATTTTCGTTTCCACAGTGAGATTCCCCTTCCGTATGACAGTCACATTGCCCCGGTGTACATTCACAAGCGAGTACTTTCGGCGCCAATGGTTTCTTATTTTTTAGCAATTGTTCTAGTTGTTCAATGTCCTCTATGCTCAGCGTTGTATTGTCTATCATTTGATAAAGGACTTTGCCTCTTTTCTTCGTACATACCTGATTTAAAAGAGCGTTACTGGTGTCTTGAAGGTTTTCTTGCTCTGAAACCATGGCTTCGTACCTATATTTTCTACCTTCCTCTATGGTTGTTAAGTAATATTTTTTTACGAGCCGTCCAATTAATGTTTTCGTTGTTGCAGGTTTCCATGCCTTTTTTTCTTCGAGAACCTGACTAATATATTTACTGGTCGTCTGTGGGTTTGCCCAAACAACTTTCATGACTTCTCTCTCTGATGGCGTCATTTGATTTTCTTGCATTCGAATCACCCTTTTAACTTATTTACGTTTACGTTTGTAATCGACTATTTGATTATAGTTTACATCTGTAAACGTAATCTGTCAATCATTTTATCTTAGGTAATAAAAAAAGGGATTTGAAGCCTATGACTTCAAATCCCTTTTTTTATTCAATTACTTGCCATCTAGGTACGCCGTTTTTAAGTTCTGTGATTCTATACTCGCCTGTACCTGCTCTTTCTTTCAAATCATTTAGTGCATCGATATCATTAAAATGCCACCACTCAGATGCTAATGGTGTGAATCCGGCTTCTGCCATATAACTTTGCATGCGCAATGCAGGCTCCGTTACTGCTTCACTGATTTCCATGTCTCGCCAACCTTCTTGATCTTTAGCTGCTATAGGCCGTTTAAACATAGCTGAATCAGTGCTTAATTCGTGAATAGGCGTCTGCATTTGGTATTCCGTATACGCTCGTACATCCGGTACGTGATAGTCCCCAACGATTTGTTCTGAAAGTTCGTCTATTTTCACCAAACTCAAATCAATCGCCAAGCCTCGTTGATGGTTAGAGACACTCGTATTAATAAACCATGTCATACTCCACGGTTCTTCCGTAATCCCTTTTTTAACATCTGGGTTAGAATCAGCTAGTCTAGAAAGCGAGTCATTGACCAATATTTGAACATCTCTCGGTCGGAAGGTTTCATAAACTTTCAGAGATTCTTGGTTCTGCAAAGCAATTTGCTGAGCAGCTTGAACTTTTTTAGCCGTCTGATAAAGAATCGGCATAATAAAAGTTTCTTCATCTAGCCGGCCATTATACCCTCTCATATCGTATAAAGATTGTCCTGTCAGTTCAGGAATAGCAACATACGAAGAGGTGAATTTCGAATCGTAACTGTTTGAATGCTCATAGACAATAGATGGCACAACATCAGGCAAATTGATCATCGCAAATCGATGCTCAATCCATCCAGTTTTTTCATCTACCGTTTGAATCTGCCACCATTCTCCTTGCTCTTGCTCAATAAGGAATGGCGTTCCTTGCATAAGGTCTGTCACTTTTGCTGAATCTACATTAGGCTCCGTATACAAGACTTGATTTGTAGAAGTATAGCCACCTGATCCTGCAATCGGTAATTCAAATGGACCTTCTTCATGCCAAATAGGTAGTTCAGGTTTTGGATCTTTCACTTCATTCGATGGTTCATTTTCATCATCTGGTTTAATCGACTCTGTTGGTATTTCTTCTTTCATTTCGTCGGACCCACTTTGATCAGTTCTTACATCTTGAACAATAAATATCAGTAAAGATACCAATATCATAGTCAAAACTACAATAATCGCTGGTCTTTTGTCCTTCAAATAAATGCTCCTCTTTTGCCTGGCTTTTGCTATTTAAGTAGCTAACATTACCTGGATGTTATTCACTTATTCTATCATACAAGTAACAAGCTTAATAGAATAATTAAAACAAGATGAACTGGATAAAACCAGTAGAAAGCCCACTTATAAAAATTATTTCTCTTACCTGGTTTACCGTTGTAGAGATAGAAAAAGATAATAGCCATTAAAAACCCGAAGCGGTAGGTAACAAAGGTACCCATTTCCATCAATCCAGGTATGACATATAAAACCATTCCCGTTAGCGTATAGGCAAGCATCTGCTTTTTAAAATCATCCCGAAAAACGCCAAAACCTACAATCCATAGAATGGCTATATAATGCCAGTTGGCCGGATAAGCTGCGAGGCAACACAGTAGTATAGTGATGAACTTAGCTAGTTTCCCCATGGTCTTATGCTTAGCTGCTGTTAATGCAACGAGACCAAGCGTCAGTGACCACATCACACTGGTTGCCTGCCACCAGTTCAAGTTGAATAAAATCACATAGGGGAAGTGGGCTATCAATGCAAATAAGAATAGTCGTTTTGTATACGATCGTTTATCAGAAGTATAATGGTAACCTTCTGCAATGAGATAACAAATCAACGGTGCAGCTAACCTTCCAAAAAAATGTACCCCCCATCTCAATGGAACATCTCCTGGATCGTAAATTTGAAGTGAATGGTCCAAAAACATAGCTAAAACTGCGACCAATTTGATAACGTTTGCGTTCAATCCTTCTTTAGTGATCATTAGTTGTTTAGCACCGATCTTCATTTCCCCCTATTACAGCATGACTGTGTATTCTATTATTCATCTTCTTCTGCTACTTCTTTAAGATAGGTCGCCAGTTGCAACATTGCATACTGGTTTGCGCGTTGCTCTGCTTCAGGATTGTAGTTCGTATTCGTATTCACGTCGTAAGTATACAATTTCCCACTTTGATCACGAATAAATTCAAGTGCGGCGACTTGTACATTGCTCTCTTGCATAAATTGTCTATACTGTTCAATTTCATCTGCCGACAAGAGATTTTCTTGAATTTCAAACTTTGCTGGTTGCCCGTTAAGTTCTATAGTAGATTCATCCGGTAACTGACAATTGTCTGCCGGACACAATTCAAAACCATCACTGGAATCTACTTCTACAGTGTAGAAAAACTCTCCCCCGATAAATTCAGCACGGACGATCCGTCCATTCGTTGACTGGATATATTGCTGAATCAAACTGATACCATCAATAGATGCTTCAAATTCTGGCCCATTTATATACGCCTTCAGCTCGTCTATTGTGTAGATCAGTTTAACGCCCAACCCTTTTCCAGCACGATTATGCTTAATGATAAAAGGCCATTCATTTAATTTTTCGGCCGCTTTTATGATTTGGTCGAGACCTACTGCTCCAATCGTTTTTGGTGTTTCGATTCCAACTTTGTTTAATGCAAGATATTGTTTTAGCTTACTCACTTCTAAAGCTAGTGCATCTGTCCCATTAATGACTGTACGCCCATGCGCCTCCAACCAACTCAATACTTGATCCGTCAGTTCAGGTGCAAATCGATTCCCCCTTGTATGTGAAGAAGCACTCATCCGGTTATAAAAAATACCTTCTGGTGGCTCCACTGCGAGGTCTACGAAGCCTTCAGACAAATCCCACTCTTGATATGGAACCGCTAGTTCTTCTAATCTCTTGATCAAATGTCTTGTCCAGTCCATATTTTCATGTAAAACGTATACTTTCTGCATGATTATGCTTCTTTCCCCTCTTCTTGCTGATTCACAATGTCTTTTAATTAGTTTTATCATACTATTGTTTAACGCATCATTCTATCATTTACGTATTTTGTGATAAAAATGAAATGTTCTTACTAGTATTCACGGTATCAAAAAACAGGTTCTTTACTGATTCACAGCAAAGAACCTGTTTTTTAATTGATTTACTATTCACGCGTTAAGCTTTCTGCTAGCACTTGCATAGGATCGATCAAGGGAATTTCAACATCTTCTTGTTTCAATGCCAGCTCAATTTCTGTACAACCAGAAATGATAACATCTACACCATTATCAATTAGTTCTAAAGCCGCTTCTTGCAGTAATCTTTTAGGTGCAATGCCTGTATTTCCTTGTTTGATTCCATCTATTCCATAGATAGCTTCCATCACTTTTGTTTCCTGAGAACGATCGCTAGGATAACAAATATCAAATGGGAGATTCTTTTGAAAAAGTGCCATTTTTCTTGTCCCCGTAGTACATAGAACACCTACTTTTTGCACATTCTTTTCCTTCGTGCTCAAGTAGGTTGCTAGTGCTTCAAACACATTTGCAATGGGTGTGTTCACTTCTTTTTGTACGTCAGCAAGAAAGTAGTTTGAAGTGATACAAGGGACAGCAATCACGTCAGCACCCGCTTTTTCAACATTTTTTGCTGTAGCAATCAAGGCAGGTAAAGGGTTTTCCCCCTCACCTAGAATCGCTTTGGTTCTATCCGGTATTTTAGGATTATTATCGATAAAAATGCGGTAGTGGTCCTGATCTTTTTTTACTTCTGTCGATCGAATCAACTTGTAGAAAAAACTAGCCGTTGCTTCTGGTCCCATTCCTCCTACCACCCCGATTATTTTTTGGTGGTCGTTCAATCTGCATCATCCTCAGTTAAAAATGACTCATCGATTCCCGCTACTCTTTCTTCGAGAGGTGCTAAAACCGTTTTTGCATCTAATGTCGGATCCATTTCTACAAGCTGGTTCAAAATATACTTCGCACCGAAATCCATTCCTTGTGCGCCACCAATAACAATCAAATCGCCCGATTCTACTTGGTTCAAACTAGACTGTAAAGCATCTGGCATTTCATGGTGTAACTCTACTTCAACACCAACGTTTTTCATTGTTTTTTCAAATGCTTCGCGTTCTTCTGGTGTAACGATGTCTTTGTCCGTAATATGAGATTCACTTAGTGAAACAATCACTTTTTTAAGACCAAGTTCTGGCACCCATTTTGCCAAGGTTTCAGCGTTCTCAAGGTTTGTTGTAACCCCTCTACTGCCACGGATGGCATAAACAAGATGAAGGTTTTTGTAATCCATTTTCGTCAATGTTTCTAACGTCACATCGATATTACCAGCATTCGCAAAATGGTCATCGACGATTTTGAACGCACCTTCGTAAATGAATTGGAATCTTCTTTCTACTCCGGTGAACTTTTTGATACCGGCTTGAATCGTTGGAATTGAAATACCACTGATCAAACCGATCGCGATGGCTGTTAACGCATTGTAAACAGAATGATAACCAGCTACTGACAGGCTGATATCAAACGTTTCTTCTTTGACCCAATCTCCATTAATCGTTTGAAATGGCCGTTTGATTTCGACAGTAAAGTTTCCTCTACCTGTTGAAAGATCGATATTTGAGCAATGTAGATGGCCTTGATCACTTTCAATACCGTAAGTGACCGTTGTTGCTACTGTTTCATCGACAAGAGACGCAGAATGCGCGTCATCAAAATTTAATACCGCAAATTCGTCTGCTGTTGCTTCTCGGATCAAACTGGCTTTTGCATTGTAATACTCTTCAAATGAGCCATGCAAATCAATGTGTTCGCGACTGATATTGTTCAACGCTACGATATTAAAGTCAACATTACCGACACGTTTCAGATCTAGCGCAGATGAGGAAACTTCCATTGTTACATGAGAAATCGATTCATCTCTCATTCTTGCAAAATATCCGTGTAAATCTAATGACTCAGGAGTCGTTAAGATACTTGGAATCAAGGTATCCCCGAACTTGACCATAACGGTTCCCATCAACCCTGTTTTCCACTTATGTTCTTCTAGAATCGCATTTGTCATGAAAGATGTTGAAGTTTTTCCGTTTGTTGCCGTAATACCAATGACATTCAAATCCCTAGAAGGATGACCATAATATTGATCTCCAAGTGCTGCAAGTGCCTGACGCGAATCTTCAACAAGATATTGTGGTACTGAAAGTTCTGGAATGAACGATTCTACCACTAACGCTGTGGCACCTGTTTCGACGGCTTGTTGAGCATACTGATGACCGTCTGTCTTGTATCCCTTTATACAAACAAATAATGTATCTTGTTTAACTTTCCCTGAATGGTAAGCCACCTCTGAGATCATTTGCTCTTTATGATTTTTGGATTCTTTGACTTCTATCGCGCCAAGTAATTCTGCTATTTGAATCATGGGTCGTTTCTCCTTTTTCGGTTAACATGCCATTTAACCGTTTCTTCTAGTCACTTTTCCGGCAACTCTTTTAACAAATTTACCAATAAATTGCATACCAGGTTTGGGATCATCTTTTGCCCATACAGCACCTGTCTTACTTGCTCCATAAGATTTGATGATTTGGCTCCAAGTTAAATCTCCAGCTTTGACATACGCTTTTGAAGCATGTAGGTCTTCATACATATAATGAAAGACTTGTCCTGTATCTTCTTTGATCACTCTTGATCCAATCGGTTGTCCTGTTAATTCTTTGTATGCTATGAGTGGCATATTGATCCCCACGTCAGCGATCATCTGGTTAAAGTTCGTTGTTCTAACATTGATCTCGATTAAATAATATTCTCCAGTTTGGGCATCTTTTTTAAATTCGATTTCAGCGAAGCCTTTATAGCCTAACGCTTCTAGGAAAGGTGCACCAATAGTGAACAATTCTGGTACATATCGCTGTTGTGTATAAACAGAGGCACCGAAGTGAATAGGATACTGACGATGTTTTTGTGCTGTCATCCAATGTGTTACTTTTGATTCTTGATTCAAGTAAGCATCAAATGTGTACATATGGTCATCGAATCCTTGTACTAGCTGTTGAACGACTACTTCAATCTGTTTATCTTTCGCTTTTTTCAGCGCTTCTTCTAGCTCTTCTCGGTTCTGCACTTTAAAGAGCTTCTTGCGAAAAGTTGCTACAAATATTGTTGAGTCCGCGGGTTTCACTAAGCAAGGATACCCCAATTCTGACTCCACAGTTTGAATAAGATCTGCTCGGGATGTCTGAATCGTCTTCGGCACACGCACCTGGTGCTCTTCTGCTAATACGTATAATGAATCTTTATCAATCAAGCGTGTCCATAAGCCTTTTTCTGTTTGTGTGATCAGATAATACTCGCTTAGTTCGTCTAAATACGCATCAATAAATTCTACGTAAGGGTCAGCTGTTGGATAAAGTACAGGTTTTTTATCTTGCTTTTTAGCGTAATCGATCAAAAAGTTTTTTAAGGCTTCTGGTTCTTCTTTATAATTCGGTCCAATCAATTCTTCTGATAGATATTTTGAATGAAGTCCGTAAGCACCTTCTCGTTTGTATTCTACGGCTACGACGGGTACGCCTACACGACCGAGGCAACGAATAATGCTTAATCCTATATAGTAATTCGCACCAAGTACGACTGCTTTATGCTGTTCTGTCATTTTAATGTCCTTCTCTTTCTCTTGTGAGCGTTAGTTGTCATGATTGGTCATGTACCTTTCTCCAATGGTCTAGCTATAAATCCATTTCTCCACTCTTAGCCGGGAATGGCACATACGTGTTCATTATACATCATATTGTATGTTTTTTGTACAATTACCAGTTGTTTAACTGAGTTGAAAGCTTAAATATAACTTAAGCTTATCTTTGATTACTGACAACAAAGTTGGTATATCGCTTCTGCATAGATGTCCATTGCTAAATAAAAATCTTCTAATATAATACCTTCGTTTTCTTGATGCGCTAGACTGGGACTTCCTGGTAAATGTGCACCAAATGCAACCATATTCGGCATCGTTCTCGCATATGTTGCTCCACCGGCAGTCAAAGGTTCTTGCATATCCCCAGTTTTTTCTCTGTAGATATTCATAAGTGTTTCTACGAGTTGGCTATCTTTGGGTACATATAATGAAGGCAACGCATCATATGTCTGGTAAGTTAACTGATATTCAGAAATAACTTCTTTTAATCTTCTGACGAGATCCTCTTGATAATAAGAAACAGGTATCCGCATATCGACCATCATCTCTGACGTATGAGCGTAAATAACAAGAGAGGCTACGTTGAAGGTTAATTCTCCAGTCATCTCGTCTTCTACTTCTCCAAATATTCGAAAGCCATTCGTTTCTTGACTAACCTTCTCTGCTATAAAAGACAACATTGGATGTAATTGAAATTCGGCTAAACCTGCCACCAATCGCGTGATCGCATTCACGCCCTCAAAAGCTGTACTTGCATGAACAGCTTTACCGAAGACGACTAGCTCTTTTTCATTCTGTTCAAAAGATGTACCTTGTTTTTCCAGTATTTGTGCCAAATCTTGTTGTTTATTTCCATCATATGTCGCTACCGCTGGCACTACGTTTAGTGCGCCTGAGCAATTCAAGCTTAGCTTTTCGGATCCTGGGCCTGTCAATTTGAACTGTAATAATCCTTTTTCAGCATAAGTCAGTGGAAACGCACTATCAGGAACAAATCCCATATCTGGCATTTTTTCGTTTTGCTTATAAGCTTCCATACAGCGCCACAGGTTTTCTTCGTCTGTGCCAAAAACAAATCGTATTTTACGATTGAACGTTTGTCCTGCATCTACTAAAGCTTTGAAGCCATAAAGTGCTGCAATTGTTGGTCCTTTATCATCTTGTGTTCCTCTTCCATAGAGCACGCCCTCTTTTTCTGTTGCTACGAAAGGATCAGTGTCCCATTTTGCACGGTCTCCTTCTGGGACAACGTCTAAATGACATAATACGCCCACAGTCTCTTCACCTTCACCATAGTCTGCATATCCATAGTAACCATTAGGATCACAAAAAGTGTTCATGCCCAATGTTTCGCACAAAGCCAATGCCGCTTTTAGGGCACGATCAATTCCTTCACCAAACGGTTTTCTTATCTCATTCGTATTTCCTTGTTCTAAGTAAGATGGCACATCAACCAGTGTCTTTAAAGCTGCCAGACTATCTTTCTTTATCGCTTCAGTAATATAATTTTCCATGTCCATGCTCTCCATTCATTCTAAGATGATTGAAACCTACTTCATCCACCTTTTTCAGTTACTTTCACGTTACTAGATTATGTAGAAAAGTCAAGCAAACACTAGTAAAACTCTACTCCTGTTTAGTGGAATAGAGTTTATATTTGTCTTTTTAATTAAGACGCTTCTTTTACTTCTTTTCTTGCTTCTTCCATCCACTGATCGCTCAGCGCTTCTGGAATATAATACTCAGCTGAATAAAATCGGTTTTCATTATCCTTTAACCGTTTGACTGATTCGTTCAAGGTATAAAATTCAAACGTTTCCTCGCTTACTTGGACTACGTATCGACCATTTTCATATTCAAGACTTTCTACTTCATACACTGATTCATCATCGCTCGTATCTTCCGAAATAGACCATACTGTTAACTCAAGTTCATCTCCTAGTTGAATAAACTGATACTTATAAGGTAATCCAACCATCATATGGTCTGTCGTCAAAATAACATTGTCAAAGTCATCTACTTCTCCAGTAAACGTTAACGGATGTTGCTGCTCTTCATAGGCTAACTGTTTTTCAGCATATCGTTCACCAACTTTTTGAGCGAAAGTCTGACCTCCTTGCATTTCTTGTATATCAATATCGTCTGAATTTTCATTAAGCGCGCATCCGGATAGCAAAATCATACTTAATATTATGTTTATACTATATTTCATTTTTTACTCCTAATTATTCAGCATTTAAAAAAGTAGCCATTCAGATTTTCAGTGGGTACGACTGATTCTTTGAATGACCATCTTCCAATTAGAACTGCTCTGTTTCTTCAATTATTTTTGAAGGCAAGTGATTTCCTGCTCTCAAAGTTCCTCTGTATACTGCCATTTTTCTTCCATCAGAAGATCTATAATAACTTCTGTAATAGCTCAAATACCCTTGATATTTTTGTCCATTTCTGTAGCCAGAATGCCAGATTCTATCTGCTTCTATCGCTAGCCTATGAACTTCAAACACTTCTGTTTTCGAAGTAGCTTCAATAGAATTTTCGGCAGCTTCAACGTTTTCAGCAGTTACAAATGTAGCAAATAACAATATAGTTCCTAAAACAAACATAGCTTTCTTCATTGTTTTATGCCTCCATACTAATCTGTCCTCATTTTAACATTTGTTATACTGTTAATTTATCATAAATCATATCATTATTTTCAAATATTCAAATAATAATTTTTATGATTTGAATTTAATCATCTTGACTGCCAGAAATATCATTACCTCTATAATAACTAAGGTAGATAATAAAACGATAAAAGCACTATTGTATGTTAAGATTTGATCATTATATAAGTGATTATGATAGCCTATCAATATTGAACCTATTGAAAAAAAGTAGGTGGCGTAAACATTTTTTAACAAAGTATTCAAAATCGCTGAGAGCGAAACGACATAAAGCGTTAAAAGAAATAGCTAACCAAAATAAATAAACATATATTTAGTAATAGGTAGAGCGTAGTAAGCATGTTGATCGTAAACAATCATAGGATAGGCAAGCTCCCCACTACCGTGTAACACCCAAACAAGCACTACTGCAAATCCGGTCAATAAGAAGATGCTCAAGAAGCTTGCAGAAACATAAATGATCAGTTTACTGATTATTTTTTGTCTGTAGATTACTGGGTAACCTTTGACCATTGTCTGGTGATCAAGATCGTTTGTTAATAGACTACCGTTATATAATAAGAGAAACACGAAAGCTGCTACGCCAAAAGTATTAAGGTAAAGCATCATAAATCCAGCTACATTTTTTTGATCATACATAATGGGAATATCTTTATCTCTCATATACGTAAATCGAGCTAAATCGGTTCTTGCTTCATGTACAGAAGGAATCAGGTTTTTTAGTGCTTCGTCCAGGTCGTTAAAGGCATCATATGTATGTAGGTCAATCTGCAATTGTGCCAGCTCAATCGTTGAATCAAGATACCAGTCATGCTCTTCAAAGCGAATAACATTGGACTGTTGTGTACGTAACTGCTGCTGTTTGTATATATTTTCATACAATTCAGCTTTCTCTTCATTTTCAACATTTGCAGCCGCAATACTAGATATCGCTACTCTACTCGCATTCATTTCCTCAGCTTGTTCTTGTTCAACATTGCCTGCCCCTTGAACTACAAGCAAAAAATAAACAAATAGCAAGAACGCTGAAAATATTAGAAACATGATTCGATTCTTTGCTTCTTTAAGAAACAATTTCAATTCAAATAATAGATAAGTCTTCATCCTATCTCCTTTTTAGTCGTGATTGATAGCATATATGTAGGTTTGTTAAAATGATACCAAAGTTAGAGAATGATGTAAATATTTTAATTTTTGATCTACAATTGATTTTTCAGACAAAAAAATCGCCTCTCCACGGAGGAGAGACGATTAATGGTTTGTTATGATTTAAGCTAATTCTTCTGCTGAGATTTCTTTGTTTGTATCTTCTACTTTTGGTTTCCATAGTCCTAAGATAACTGTAGAAATTGCTGTACCAATTAGTAATGCAAGGAAGAATAACCATCTGTTATCTCCTAGCGCTAGTACGACAAGAGCCCCACCATGCGGTGCTGGAATGGCTGTACTCCATAATTGACTTAGTCCGCCACCAACAGCAGCCCCAACGATAGATGATCCAATAACACGTAGTGGATCAGAAGCAGCAAACGGAATCGCACCTTCGGTAATAAATGAAAGACCTAAGAAGAAGTTAGATAATCCAGAACTTCTTTCAAGCTCAGTAAATTTATTTTTGAAGATTACTGTCGCAAATGCAATAGCCAATGGTGGAATCATACCACCTATCATAACAGCTGCCATTAAGCTTCCGTCACCAGTATCTGTAAAGATACCAATTGAGAATGCGTAAGCTGCTTTATTGAACGGTCCACCCATATCAATGGCCATCATGCCACCTAGCACAGCACCTAGTATTACGGCGTTACCTGTACCCAAGTTTTCTAAGAAACCAATCATTGCTGTATTGATTGTTGTAAAGATTGGCATAATCAATACCATGACCAGACCTGCTATTAAAAGACCAAACACTGGATATAAAAGAATCGTTTTTAAACCATTAATAGCTTGTGGTAAGCCACGTAACATCTTTTTCACGAAATTCATAAGGTAACCTGCTAGGAAACCACCGATTAGTCCACCTAAGAAACCTGCATTCCCTTGCACTGCCATATAACCAGCAGCCATACCTGGTAATAATCCGGGACGATCTGCAATACTGTAAGCGATATAACCTGCTAGAATTGGAATAAGGAATTGGAACGCTGCACTACCAATCGTATTTAACGATGCAACAAGGATATTATCACTACCAAAAAATGGTTCAAATGCGAATGATATCGCTAAGATTATCCCGCCACCAACAACAAATGGTAGCATGTGAGAAATACCGTTCATCAAATCTTTATACAAAGTATTCCAAACGCTTCCGCCTTCTTCATCTTCGTATTTGTTACTTGAACCTTCACCATCAACGTTTAATATTGGTGCTTGTTGGTTCATTGCTTTTGTGATCAGTTCTTCAGATTTGTTGATTCCTTCAGCAACTGGACGTTGTAAAACGTGTTTGCCGTTGAAACGAGCTAATTCAACTTTTTTACTTGCAGCGATGATTACGCCGTCAGCACGACGGATTTCATCTTCAGTTAAGACGTTTTTCGCACCGTCTGAACCGTTTGTTTCAACACGGATCGTTACACCCATTTCGTTTGCTTTACGTTTCAAGGCATCTTCAGCCATGTAAGTGTGGGCAATACCTGTAGGACATGCTGTTACAGCTACAACGAATTTTTCTTTCCCTGAAACATTTTTTGTATCGGGCTTAACTTCATTTGTTTCTTCCTCAGAATCTGCAAAAACAGCTTGTACTTCTTCTGGTGTTTCAGCTTGACGTAAGTGTTCAAGCACTTCAGGATTCACTAACTTACGAGAAAGAGAAGCGAGTACTTGCAAGTGTAAATCATTTCCGCCTTCTGGTGCTGCGATCATAAATAAGAAGTGTGTTGGTTGACCATCTAATGCTTCATAGTCTACACCTTGAGTAGATTTAGCGAATAATACCGCTGGATTTTTTACTGCTTTGTTTTTTGAGTGTGGCATTGCAATACCATCACCTAATCCAGTAGAAGTTTGTGCTTCACGATTCATGATGCCTTCTTTATACGTTGCAACGTCGGAAATAACATCCTTTTCAGCTAAACGTGCGATCATTTCGTCGATTGCTGCTTCTTTTTCAGTCGATTTAAGATCTAATATCATCAGATCTTTTTTTAATAAGTCATTGATTTGCATTTAATTCTCCTCCAATACGTTGATTTCGATTTGTGGTAGTAGTGCCTCTATTTTATCAATTGTTGCTAAATCTTCTTCGAAGGCCGTTGCACTACCACAAGCGATGCCATACTTGAATGCTTCTAACTGGTCTTTCGTTTTAGCGAATATGCCTGTAAAACCAGCAACCATTGAGTCCCCTGAGCCAACAGAGTTCTTCAGATTACCTTTTGGTGCTTTTCCGTGATAAACGCCTTTTTCCGTGAATAACATTGCACCTTTTTCTGCCATTGAAATAATAACGTTTTGAGCACCTTCTTCTACTAACTTTTTACCGTAGTAGATCAGATCTTCTTGGGTTTCCAATGAAACATTAAAAAGCTCTTCTAATTCGTGATTATTAGGCTTAATCATGAGTGGTTTAGAAGCAAGTGAGTCTTGCAACTCTTTGCCTGTCGTATCGACTACGAACTGTGTCCCTGATTTTGTTAGCTTTTCAATGATCTCCTGATAGTAATCTTCAGCAAGACCAGCAGGTTTACTTCCTGATAATATAACGACATCTTCTTCTGTTAATCTTGACAGCATATCAATCAGTTCTTTTGCTTTTATGTTAGAGATATTCGGACCTGCACCATTGATCTCTGTTTCGTTACTACTTTTCACTTTTACGTTAATTCTTGTGTCTTCATCAACTTGGACGAAATCAGTTTTAATGGCTTCTTTTTCTAGCGCATCTTCAATAAATTTTCCAGTGAATCCACCAATAAAGCCTAGTGCTTTATTCTCAATAGATAATTGAGATAAGATTCTAGATACGTTAATCCCTTTTCCACCAGGGAATTTACGATCTTTTTGGATACGATTGACAGCACCTGGTTGAACTTCGCCATCCATATAAACAACGTAATCAATGGATGGATTTAATGTAACGGTATAAATCACTTTGTATTCTCCTCTATTACTCGCGTCATCTTAACGAGTTCCCTATTTCCTTCTGACAACTGGGTTGTAATCATCGTACAATCCTCAATTTCACTCACTTTCACGAAACTGACCTTATTGAATTTAGACTCGTCGACCAGTACATAAGCTTCATCCGTTTGCGCAATGGCCACTCTCTTCATAGAAGCTTCTTCCAAATCAGGTGTCGTATAGCCGACTTCCTTATCAATGGAATTCATTCCTAGAAAGGCTCTGCTAAAGCGGTAATTCTTCATTTGCTCTTGCGCCAATGTGCCAATGATCGCTTTCGTATTTTGTTTGATCTTTCCACCGAGTAAAATTGTCTCGATCTTCAGATCTGTCAGCAATGATGCATGGGGTACGCCATTCGTTACGACAGTAATTTCTTTGTTCTTTAAAAAAGGAATCATTTCATATGTCGTTGTTCCTGCATCAAGATAGATGACTTCATTGTCTTGAACGATTCGCGCGGCACGTTGTGCAATGCGTTGCTTGTCTTGAACGTTTTTGACTGTTTTCTCTTCCATCGTATCTTCTGTCGAAACGGCCACTCTTCTTTTGGCTCCGCCATGAATCCTGATCAGTTTCCCAACAGATTCCAGTTGACTCAAGTCTCTCCTAATTGTTGATTCAGAGTGATTTAACGTATCAACTAATTCCTGCACAGTTACTGTATTTTTCTGGTTGATTTGTTTAATGATATAAGCGTGTCGTTCATCTGTAAGCACTTACTTCACCTCTCACTTAACAATATACCATCTCAACCAATCAAAATCAATCATATTCATCAAATTACAGTCATTATCGACACTTTTCGTTCACGATTATATTTATTCGAAAACGCTACAACTTTTCGTTTATAAATGCGTTAACTTCTATTGCTTTTATCTTATTTAAAGCTATAATAAGCTTGGTACTATGATTTAATTTTAAATGAACCCTTAAAAATACTGAAAATTAGTTATAAAAGATTAAAAGGAGTGTATTAATGAAGAAAGACATGACACAAGGGAGTCCGATGAAATTGATTTTAAGTTTTACGGTACCCTTGTTGATCGGTAATTTGTTTCAACAATTTTATAATATGGCAGATTCTTACATCGTTAGTCAAACCGTTGGTGTTAAGGCATTCTCTGCAATCGGTTCGACAACGAGCTTACAGTTTTTGATTATTGGATTGGCCATTGGTTTAACTGCCGGCCTCTCAGTCATTACAGCTCAGCGATTTGGTAAGAAGGACGAAAAAGCTTTAAGAAAGAATTTGGCTGCGAGCGTGGTTATTAGTGGTGTAATTGCTGTAATTTTAACGGTTTTGACTACGACGTTCTCAAGACAGATTTTAACGCTGATGCAGACACCTGCTGAAACCTATGATTATGCTTATGATTACTTGAATGTTATCTTCTGGGGTATCAGCGGTACGATTCTTTTCAATCTGTTAGCAAATATGCTACGTGCACTAGGCGATAGCAAAACCCCTTTATATTTCTTGATTTTGACCTCTATTTTAAATATCGGTCTAGATTATCTTTTCATTCTTTATTTCGATATGGGGATTCGCGGTGCATCTGTAGCCACTGTGATTTCGCAAGTATTCTCAAGTATTTTATGTTTGATTTTCATCTGGAAAAAAGTACCTCTTCTAAGAATTCATAAAGAAGATTGGGCTTTTGACTGGTCCGAGTATAAAGAGCACTTACGTATCGGTCTTCCATACGGCTTTCAATATTCTATCATTGCTATTGGTGCTGTCGCGATAACTGTAACGCTTAATAAACTTGGCGCAAATGCTGTAGCTGCTTTTACTGCTGCGCAAAAAGTTGATACGGTCGCAATGCTTCCTTTACAGTCATTTGGCGTAACCATGTCTACTTTTGCAGCTCAGAATTATGGCGCACGTAAATTTAATCGCATCTGGTATGGTGTCAATCAAGCAATCAAACTGAGTATCACTTACAGCGTGATCATTGGTATCGTTCTTCTTTTATGGGGGAGACAAGTGGCGATGCTTTTTGTTGGAGCGGATGCTTCACCTGAAGTCATTAGTATGATCCAACAATTTTTCCTAACGAACGCTACCTTATATGCAGTTCTTTCATTATTATTTATTTATCGTCACACACTACAAGGGCTCGGGAACAGTCTTGCACCGACAGTAGCTGGAATTGGAGAACTGGTTGGTCGTGCACTTGCCGCTACACTCTTGTCCATTCCTTTCGGATTCTTAGGTGCAGCAATATCTAATCCACTTGCTTGGGTTGCTGCACTCGTCCCATTAGCTATTGCTTATTATTCAACAAGAAGAAGTTTATCAGGTCGTGTTTCGCTTTCTATAGATGATATAGAAGAAACCACCCCCGAGCTTGAACCTCAAAAAATCAGATGATTAAAATAAAGAAATCGACCCACTCGTAAAAACGAGTCGGTCGATTTCTTTTTGTTTTCAAAGTGGGATATCCTTCAGATAAGTTTGTGAAATCTCAATAAACACTCATAATCAACAGCCGTTCACTTTTTAGACTCATTTTCAGAAAATACAGATGAAAAAAAGGTTTGTTGCCACTGAAACAATGAAAACGTATAACATATCGCACGATGACTTTCGTTCACATTTTTTTCACAAAGAAATTTTGTAGTGGGTTGTTTTATAAAAAAAAGTCCCTATACTTATCAAAAGTGTTATCGATTCTCTGTACTCGATATTCAAACGAATTAAGCGTTGGCCATTACATTTATTCAAGTCTTGCATTTATTCTTGAGCCAACTTGATTCACTCATTATTTTTATTACCAATCAATCGACTCACGAATAACTGGAGGTTATTATATTGTACAAAGACATGACAAAAGGCAGCCCACTTAAATTAATCGTAATGTTCTCTATCCCTTTGATTCTGGGAAATCTCTTTCAACAAATGTATCAAATGGCAGATACATTCATCGTCAGTAAGACGATTGGCGTGGATGCTTTCGCCGCTGTTGGTGCGACAGGTAGCATCAACGGACTGATTCTTGGACTAGCAATCGGTTTGACAGCTGGATTATCTGTCATAACAGCTCAACGCTTCGGCCAAAAAGACGAAACAAAAATTAGACAGAACTTAGCAGCTAGTGTCATTATCGCTGGAACAATGAGTATTATACTAACGGTCGTTGCCGTCATCTTCACGCGCCAAATTTTAGAATTCATGAACACACCTGTTGAACTAATTGAACACTCAAACAGTTATCTTTCTATTCTATTCTCTGGTATTGGTGCAGCAGTAATGTTTAACTTGATTTCAAATATTCTTCGTTCTATCGGAAACAGTCGCGCACCACTTGTATTTCTTATCATCACTTCTTTACTGAATATTGGTCTAGATTTCCTTTTCATTCTTGTATTCAATATGGGTGTTGGCGGTGCAGCACTAGCTACCGTTATTTCTCAATTTGTCGCTAGTATCGTCGGTCTCGTTTATATTAAACGTTATGTGCCGATCCTTCGTATTCATAAAGAAGACTGGGCAGCTGGATTCAAACAAATCAAAGAACATGCCGCGATTGCATTCCCAATGGGTTTCCAAAGCTCTATCATAGCGATTGGTGCTATCGCTATTCAAATGACATTGAATAGTTTAGGACCAACTGCAGTAGCCGCTACGACTGCCGCTCAAAAAATCGATGGGATCGCAACATTACCGCTTGTTTCTTTCGGTATCACAATGGCTACGTTTGCTGCGCAAAACTATGGCGCTGGAAAAACTGAACGCGTTTGGCAAGGTGTTAGAACGACGTTAAAAGTTGTTTTAACTTACAGTGCCGTTATGGGTCTCGTACTTGTTTTATTTGGCCGTACTTTGACAACACTTTTTGTTGGTGCAGAAAGTACAGAAATCCTTGAACTTTCTCAACTATATTTCGTAACGAACGCTTCTTTTTACTTCTTATTAGCTATGTTGTTTATCTACCGCTATACTTTACAAGGATTAGGAAGAAGTACTGCACCTACTTTAGCTGGCATCATGGAACTCTTTTCAAGAGTTGGCGCAGCTTTACTTTTATCAAATACGATGGGATATGCAGGCGTAACACTTTCAAATCCACTCGCTTGGATAGCTGCTTTAATTCCACTGACATTTTCTTATTACAGCTTGAAGCGTCAATTAGATGGCGTGGCACGTCCAAAACTATTGCCTAGACTAGCTGGACTTATTCGTTAAACACTAAAGAATCTAGACACTTTCTCGTTACAAGTGTCTAGATTCTTTTTTATTCTTCTAATTTTCTCATCCAAGACTTTACAATGTGAGCAAATTGTTCTGAATCTTCCAAATGCGCACCGTGGCTAACCTTTTTCATCATACAATAGGTTCCTTGTTGAACAAGATCTGCGCAAGTGACAATATGTCTAGCCGGCCAATATGGACTATATTCCGTCCCAACAAATAAGGTCGGCTTAGTAACCTTGGCCAAACAACTCCGCCAATCTGCTTTCAGATAATCTTTGTAGAGTGGCTTTTTCTTTTTAATAGAGATACAGGACTTTTGTTTGAGTATCATTGTATTTATTAATAACCAGTTTATTTTTGCACTTGGTAATTTTCTCAATGGTAAGGTAGTATTTAAGAGATTTCGAAAAACAGAAAGGACATTTTTCTCAGCGATTCCTTCGCTCCATGTATCATCATTTATCATTTTTGGTGTCTGATCAACGATAATATTTGAAGCAATCTCTTGATCCCCAAATTGCGCTAAATAACTCATAATGACAGCTCCACCTAAAGAATGTCCGACCAAGACGGGGTGGGTTACTTTTATAAATGCTAAAAATTCATGTAGATCCTTTCCTTGTCTTTCCATTTTCATATCTTTTAATTCAACGATTGTCTTGCCCTCAAATCTTCGTTCTAACCCAATGACTCGGTAGTTATCTTTCAGTTTTCTAGCAACACACTGGTAGGTGTGGACAGTTGTTTCTGCACCAGCCAGTAGCACGATTGGTTTACCCTCTCCTATATCAAAATAATAAAGCAGGGCACCATCAGATGTCGGAAATGGTTTAACTCTTTCTAATCCCAATATATACTCTCCATTTTCTTTAAAGTATCGTCAAGCTGTTCTCATCATAATATAGTTCTGAAATAGAAGGGTTTAAAAACACTTTTAACATCTTATCAAAATCTTCTGCTACTTTTTCTTTCTCGATTGCGTCTAACGATACCCACTTCACTTCTCCCTCGTCTGAAGAAGTCAATACCCCTTTATATGTAGAAGTCTTATACAGCAAAACAATATAACGTTCCCCAGTCTTTGTGTGAAACTGTTTCGTACCACATAGTGTTAATTTTTCAATGTCTAGTCCCGTTTCTTCCTTCACTTCTCGAATAGCTGCATTTATAAATGACTCACCAAGTTCTACCTTACCACCCGGAAAAGCCCATCCATTCCAACCATTTTTTCGATTTTGAACAACCACGTTCCCTTTGCCATCTTCAACCATAATCATATTAGTCAGTATCACCTTCTCCATCTGTGCCTTCCTTCCTTTGTTTTTCTATAGTATAACAAATATTATAAAAAGTGTTGACACCTAAAGTGTATGCACTATATAATACAGTCACGAAGTGTATTGTATGATTCATACAGTTCGCCTTGTTTTTTACCCTTTCTGTATTAAACGTTTAATACAGATTTTTCACTTACTATTCTGATGGATTTATCTCTAACTGAAAGCTTTTAATTATATTTTCTTTCAGTTAGAGTATTTAAATTGTTTCACGGGAAACATATTCTATTGTTAACAGCCGTAAGCTGTACAAGAGAAAGGAGTTCGACAAAATGAATTTAATTCTCAATAAAAGAGATCCCATTTATTTACAGGTTATTCAGTTTTTAAAACAAGAAATCATTTCTGATCAGCTACATCCTGGACAAGAAATGCCCTCGAGAAGGCAGTTAGCACAAGATTTAAAAATCAACCCTAATACCGTTCAACGCGCATATAGTGAAATGGAGGCAGAAAAATTGATTTACACAGAACCGAATCGTCCAAGTAAAGTCACCGAAGATCCTATCTTATTAAAACAATTAAAGAGTGAATGGGTCAATCAGGCTGTCAAAGATTTCGTTAATGCTATAAGAACGGTGGATATATCGATAGAAGAAGTAACCACTATGATCCAGTCAGAAATGAATCATACACAACTAGGAGGTTAATCAATGTTAGAAGTCAAAGATGTTCATAAAAAATTTGGTAGAAAAAAAGTTCTAAACGGGGTCTCCTTTACTGCTCAAAAAGGAGATATCACTTGCTTGCTTGGTATAAATGGTGTTGGTAAAACGACGATTCTCAATGCAATCATGAATTTAACCCCTATTCAAAAAGGTTCGATTTTAATCGACGAACAACCACAGTCCCCTGATATGTATAATCGAATTGCCTTTATCCCAGATGCCGCTATTATGTTGCCACACATGACGATCAAAGAAGCTATGGCTTTTATGCAAGATTACTATGACGTCTGGAATGAGAAACGTGCAAAAGATCTCATTCGATTTTTCCGGTTAAAGACATCTGACAAGATTCAAGATCTTTCAAAAGGTAATCAAGCAAAAGTTAGTTTATTAGTGGGCCTTGCACTAGATGTTGACTACATACTCATGGATGAACCCTTCTCTGGTATCGATATCTTTACGAGAGAACAAATCAGTGAAGTTTTCAGTAGTCATTTGATCGCTGATCGTGGAGTGATCATTACGACACACGAAATCAGCGATATTGAACATTTAATTGATAAAGTCGTTCTATTGGGCGACGGTGTTATTTTAAAAGAATTCTACGCTGAAGAAATGAGAGAACAAGAAGGACTTTCCGTAGTAGATGTGATGAGAGAGGTGTATAACGCATGAAAAAACAATTAATCCATTTTATTCGATTGGTGAACTTTGAATTTGAACGAATGATTAAATTTTTGTTTGGTATCATAGCTATTGTCATTGTATCAAATTTGATTGGGTCAATTATTGTACCCCTATCTTACATGAGTGAAGCTAGAGAAACGATGTCATTAGAATCCTTGAATGTAACTCAATTCTTGGAGATGTATCCATCTTTTTCAATTTCCACTGTAACAAATTCATTATGGATATACGGACCTTTAGCGTTGGGCATTAGCGGGTTCTTGTTCTATAGCATTTATATTTGGTACAGAGAATGGCTAGGTAAGAACACTTTTGTTTATCGCTTATTGATGTTACCCATTCCGCGAATATTCATTTTCTTTTCGAAACTCTTTACAGTATTTATTGGGATTTTCAGTTTACTCTCTATTCAGTACGTGATGATTCGGTTGTTCTATTTTATAAGCCCCTCCCTTGTCTCTTCAGATTTGTATAAGCAAGTTGATGTAAGTGAAGTGATAAGCTCACACCGTGCATTTGCCTTTTTGTTCCCAGAATCTTTTGGGTTGTTTGCGGGTTTATATTCAATTGGCCTTGTCTTTCTACTCGTACTTTTTACTGGAATATTGCTAGAAAGAAGCTTTCGTATCACCGGATTCATCTACGGTATCGTGTATGCTGTAATTAGTCTGGTTTTAATTGTTTTGCCAAGTTTTATTCCAACTATTTTTAAGAATCAATACATCCTTTATCCCTCAGAAATATTATTACTCATTATTGCTGCAGCAATAATTGTCAGTGTTGTATCCATATTTTTAAGTAAGTATTTGCTCGAAAAGAAAATTACTGTATAGGAGGATAGATTAATATGAAAAAATATTCGAAACTATTAACATTTTTAACATTATCGATTATAGTCCTTGGCTTCCATGGGATATCTATGGCTTTTGCTGAATCTGAAAACAGAGTGCTTGAATTTAAGACGTTGGAAGGAGACGACGTTTATCTAGACGATCTGATTATTAGAGGCTTTGCCACTGGCAGCACAGAGATTTTCGATCCTTCTTTTTCTTATAGAGATCGTACTTTTACTTACGCAAAAGATCAATCTCTATTTAAACGACTCGACGAAGTAGAAGATCCTCAAATCAATCGTATTCGTGAACGATACCGTTCTTTCGTCAGAGGAAAGTCATCACGCGGTTATTTTAAAGAAACTGATGATGTCATTGTATACGCAAATAGCAGCAATGCCGTTTTCCCTTCGTACAAGGATCAAACCTTAGATATTTCAGTACTGAATAAAGCCGACGATTCAATTAGTGACTACACGTTAGAACTACCAATTGAGGAAAGCCAAGTAGCCTCTTTAGAAAATGTCTATATTAATTATCCTAATGTCTATTTTACCGTTCACTCCTCTATGACTTTAAGTGTTTTCTCCACTAACTTGAATGACGCCACACCCTCTTTAAGTTTAGAAGAAAATTTGACTGATTCTATAGGCACAAATATCGGACTAACCTATTCATATATGTATGCTGAGTCTCCTAACCAAAGATTTTTAACAATCGGTAAATTGGAGAATGCTGATACCGATCTCGACAGTTCAGACATGGTTTTCAACAGTTCTGATATAAAACCTTCGCACATATATGATTACCAGACTGGAAAGATAATTGATTTAGATCTTTCAACAAACGATAGTTTATTCATAGACGTCATTGTTGAAGATGACCTACTATTTTTAATGAGTGAATTTGAAAAAACTTTCACGCTTCAAGAAATAGATACAGACGGGGGACTGTCAGAACCCACAGAGATAACAAAAGAAACACTCCCTACTTTAGATAACCCCTCTATCAATAATAGTGATTTTAGTGTAATCGGGATCAAGGATGGGCGTTTATATTCACGTATTTCTGCCTATCCACATGGTTCAACTAATTCAGCTATTCAAGTTAACGATTTAGAGTCAGGTGAATTGCTTTATTTCGGTATGATTGTACCCGAATCATTAGATGTATGGGTATCCACCATTTACTTGAACGATTGATGGATTGTTTTGAGGGACTAGTGATGAAACTAGTTCCTCTTTTTTATGCTATAATTTTGAAAAAAGAAAGAGAAGGTTCAGATGAATTATACTATTTCTTACGCGAAAGATTTAAACAAGGAAAATTTTACTGATTACTTATCTTCTGTATTTAACCACTTGCCTAAAACCGACTATAATAAGATATTGGAAGCCACATTCGGCTCTACAATTTTGGCAATCGCCGTCAGTTGGTCCAACCCTTTTCATCCGTATGCTGAATACCTTCGTATTTACATAGACCCACTAGTAACAGATCCTGAAGAATGCTTCATTCAACTTTTGAAAAAGCTGGAGCGTTCAGTTGCTTCCGGACCAGATCGTTTTGTTTATACACTAATGAGCGATCAGACTGACACTATAAAAATACTAGAATCATTAGATTATAAGTTGATCCGAAAGACATTCGAGCCAACTTTGACCCTTGAACATTGCTTAGACCAATTTCCGGTTTCTCCCTATGAAGATGTGCTTTCTTACAAAGAAGTATTTGCAAATAAGCAACTCAAAAGGGAATTGCTCGGTTTATTGAAGAGAAATTATGAAGCTACACACGTGGTCAATCCAGTTGTAGATATGACGTTGCAAGAATGGGCTGACTTATTGATTGGCGAAAAACCTGATTTCGATTTAAGTCTTGTTGCGTTAACTGCCGGAACGATCACTGCTTACGTGACAGTATTCCGCTCACAATCAGTAGCCGAAGTCGCTTGGCTAGGCACTAACAGAGAAAACGACACTACCTTTTTCATTTTAAAGCGATTGTTCAAAACCCAACTACGCTTATTTGCCCGAAACCAGCTGACAACTATTGAAACTGAGATTGATACGACCGATCCCTTTGCACGATCACTTTTCTCCATAGAAGTAAATAAAGCTTCCCCTCATCTACTCGCTTATTCAAAGCTGATTTAAGTTAGTTTTTTCGTAAACTAGATTTTCTTAATATAAATTGTTATACTGTTTTAAAATTGCGGTACCTCTAAGGTACTTAAAACAGATAAACTTTTTATCAGAACGGATGAACTCATGTCACTTTCTAAAAGACAAAGCTTAATGGACAGCAATCGAATCGTTGTTAAAGTTGGGACTAGTACGATCATGTACCCTAACGGATCAATCAATTTACAACGCTTAGAGAAACTTGCTTTCGTATTAAGCGACTTAAAAAACCAAGGGAAGCAAGTTATTCTCGTTTCTTCAGGTGCTATTGGCGTCGGCCTTGCACGTATGAATCTAACAGAGAGACCTGCTACGATTCCTGAGCAACAAGCGATCGCTGCAATCGGCCAAACCGAACTAATGAATCTTTATAGTCAGTTTTTTTACCATTACGGTCATCAGGTCGGACAAGTGTTATTAACAAAGGATGTCGTCGATTTCCCGGTTAGTCGAGAAAATTCAGCGAATACCTTTGAACAATTACTGATCAAAAATGTCATTCCTATCGTAAATGAGAATGATACGGTTTCTGTTGAAGAACTCGATCATTTAACGCGCTTTGGCGATAACGATACGCTATCAGCAATCGTGCTAGAAATTACCGATGCAGACTTGCTGGTGCTACTATCTGACATTGACGGCTTTTATGATAAGAATCCTATGCACCATGTGGATGCTAACTTGTTCGATATGATTCATGAAATCAATGAGGATACCTATGCACTCGCGAATGATGCGGGTTCTCGTTTTGGGACAGGCGGAATGACGACCAAGCTTAGTGCCGCAGAACAAGTACTGCATAAGCACAAGCAGATGGTACTGGCGAATGGTGAAGATCCAACTGTTTTATTCGATATTCTTAACGGTCAATCAGTCGGCACGCTATTCACACCTTTATAGAAAGGAAAAAGCCCATGATAGATTTAATCACACTTGGACAACAAGCAAAAGCGGCTAAACCATTTCTTGCCCACGCCGCTACAAAAGAAAAAAATGATGCGCTTCGCAAAATGGCACAGTCACTACTCGACAATAAAGAGTTGATTCTAGAAGCCAATAGACAAGATACGGATGCCGCAGCTGCGAATGGCGTAGCTGCAACGATGTTGGACCGCTTAACGCTTGATTCCGCGCGGATCGATGCAATGGCCGAAGGGCTTACTGATATAGCTGTACTGGCGGATCCAGTTGGACTGGTCAATCAGATGTGGACGAACGAAGCAGGACTTAGAATCGGTCAGCAGATGGTGCCACTTGGCGTGATTGGGATCATCTATGAATCTCGCCCAAATGTAACGTCCGATGCAGCGGGTCTTTGTTTTAAATCTGGAAATGTCGTAATTCTTCGTGGCGGTAAAGAAGCTTTTCATTCAAATAAAGCCATCGTCAAAGCGCTTCAAGATGGTCTAGAGGGTACAAACTTCCCTAAAGAAGTGATCCAATTTTTAGAGGATACTTCTAGAGAGACAGCTAGGGCTTTCATGCAGTTGAATCGTTACTTGGATGTATTGATTCCGCGCGGTGGAGCTAACTTGATCAAAACAGTTGTTGAAACAGCGACAGTTCCTGTTATTGAGACCGGCACTGGAAATTGTCACGTTTATGTTGATGCTTCAGCAGATTTGACTATGGCAAAAGATATTATTGTTAATGCAAAGACTTCAAGACCTTCCGTCTGTAATGCGGCTGAGACCTTGCTGATTCACGAATCTGTTGCGGCTGAATATTTACCTGTTATTGAAGCAGCCTTAACCGAGTGGAATGTTGAATTAAGAGCAGATGAAGCAGCTAAAAATCATTTATCCAATGCGGTTGCTGCAACGGAAGAAGATTGGGAAACAGAGTTCTTAGATTATATTCTTGCTGTGAAAGTTGTGTCTTCAATCGACGAAGCGATTCAACACATCAACCACTATAGTACTGGACACTCAGAAGCTATCGTCACCAGTAATTATGCTGCAAGTCAGCAATTCCACAAAGAAGTCGATGCTGCTGCTGTATATGTCAATGCCTCTACCCGTTTCACGGATGGTTTCGAGTTCGGTTTCGGTGCAGAGATTGGGATTAGTACACAAAAGCTACATGCTAGAGGCCCAATGGGCTTACCAGAACTGACTTCAACCAAATATATCATCTTTGGCGAAGGACAAATCAGATAACACAAAAATGCAGTAGGCATCCTCACGGGTGCTCTACTGCATTTTTTATTATTGATCCATCATTTTTGTCTGTGTTTCTTTCGTGATATCCATCATCGACTGAAAGAATTTTGTTAACTCTTCTTCGAACTGTTTGTCTTTTAAACGCGCAACATTCTTTTCAATGACTTTCTGCTCACGACTCGCATCTAAAACGGGTACGTCATGTGCTTTTTTATAATCGCCGACTTTGAGGACTGTCTTTAAGCGGGCTTCAAATAACCGGGTCAGGTCTTGATCAATTGCATCAATTTCCTGACGGTATTGTTCTAACTCACTCATGATGTTGTCCTCCCATCATTAGATCCATCATTCCAAGTGCAGTTACCGCTTCTAAAACAGGCAGAACGCGTGGCACGATACAAGGGTCATGTCTACCTTCTACTTCAAGTTCGGCCGCTTTCCCTTCTTCGACGTTGATCGTTTGTTGTTTCTTCTTGATAGAAGCTGGTGGCTTAACGGCTGCACGGAAGACGACCGGCATACCATACGTAATTCCGCCGATGATCCCACCATTGTTATTGGAACGTGTTTTGATCTTACCTTCTTCATCATAGTAATATTCGTCGTTTGCTTCAGAACCACGCATTTTGGTAATGTCAAAACCTGTTCCAAATTCAATCCCCTTAATCGCAGGCACTGCAAAAACGAGGTGCGCTAATTGCGATTCAACGGAATCGAAAAACGGATTACCATAACCAGCATCTAGTCCTAAAACAAATGTCTCTACGACACCGCCGACAGAATCCCCGTCATCTTTTGCATCCACAATAAGGTCCTTCATTTCAGTCTCTTTTGTTTCATCAAATAAAGGTAGTTGTTGCGCTTTAAATTTCTCGATTTGTTCAACAGTAACCTCACTCTGATCGGCAAATGACTGGTCTTCGATCGTACCGATAGATTGAATATGCGAACCAACCGTTACGCCTTTTTTCTTCAGCCATTGCTTGCAAATGGCGCCTGCAAATACTAAAGGTGCCGTGATTCTACCTGAAAAATGCCCACTCCCGCGGTGATCATTATGTCCTTTATAGCGCATACGACCTGGATAATCAGCTTGTCCTGGTCTCATCACGTTTTTTAGTAAACTGTAATCTTTTGAACGTGTATTTGTATTCCAGATGATCGCAGTCAACGGTGCGCCTGTTGTTTTCCCATCCAAGAGTCCACTCAAAATTTCCGGTAAATCCTTTTCTTTACGTGGTGTCGTTAGTTCATTTCTTCCTGGTGCTCTTCTTGCCATTTCAATGAGTACTTCGTCCATATCGATTTCTAAACCCGGTGGTAAGCCATTGATAGTTGCTCCAATAGCAATACCGTGAGATTCGCCAAAAATCGATACTTGGACATTTTTACCCCATATTCCGCTCATGTATATCTCCTCCTACTTCTTGAAACACTTCCCAGAAATTGGGATATGATTTTTTAACACATGTTGGATCTTTTAATTGAATGGGTGCTTCACAGACTGTCGAAGCCATTGCCAGCATCATCGCCATTCGGTGGTCTTTATGACTCCACACATCTGCCCCACCCTTCAAGCTTTCTACACCTTCAATATGTAGTTGGTCTCCTACAACTTGAATGTTTGCGCCCAACGCGGCTAGTTCTTTTTGTGTTGCCATTAATCGGTCGCTTTCTTTGATTCGAAGTCGCTCAAGATTGATGAGCTTTGTTTTTCCTCTAGTCAAAGCAGCCGCAAGTGCTAAAGTCGGAATAATATCTGGCACCTGTGCACCATCAATCGTTCGTTCATGCTCGGTAGTCGTTAATTGTTCCAGCATACTGACGATTTCGCGATCACCTTGAAGTGAATCACGTTTTAACCCTTCAACCTTGATGTCATTTCCTAGTTGTTTAGCGGTCAGCCAGAAAGCCGCTTGTGAGTAATCACCTTCTACAGTATGATTTCTTGCTTGATACCGTTGATTCCCTTTGATTCGAAAGGTTCTATAGTGAGCATCATGCTGAATCTCTATACCAAATTCAGCCAATACTGATAAGGTAAGATCAATGTAGCCTATTGACTCAAGGTGTGTGGTGATTTTAATCGTCGAATCGTCATCCAATAAAGGTAAGGTCATGAGCATTCCGGTGATAAATTGGGAACTGATATCGCCTCTCATCTCATAGGTTCCAGGACTTAATCTACCTTCTACTGTTAAATCTAACTGTTCAGACTGACCTGTCTCATATCTTAAAGACTGTCGTTTAAACATATCTTGATAGGTATCTAATGGTCGTTGCCCGAGTTTGCCTCGACCAGTAAAATGCGTTGGTCCTTCGAATAATGTCGCTAAAGGAACAAGAAACCTTAATGTAGATCCTGATTCATTACAATCGATTTCCGATGTGACTCGACTTACTTTCGGGCCACAGCCTTCGACTATAAGCTGATTGTCCACGTGTTCTATAACTGCTCCGAATCCGCGCATACCTTCAATGGTTGCGATCATATCGTCGGACAACTGAATATTTTGAATCACACTACGTCCTTCGGCAAGACTCGCACAGATGACCGCTCGATGAGCCATACTTTTTGATGGGGGAACCGTGACCGTACCGGTTACTTTTTTAGGTGTAATCGTTAATTGCGTCACGCTGTCGTACCTCCTGATTCCAGTATACTAAAAAATTGTCGATCTGTTTTGACTCTACGTGCTTGGCCAATGTTATTTAATACAATAATATTTAAATTTCCTTCAAAATTCTTTTTATCTTTTTCAATATAAGGAAGAATCTTGTCGTAATCTTCTGGTTTTTCAAGGACGGTCGGTAAGTGATGTTGTTTTAATAGAGCAATGATTTTGTCTGTGGTTCCTTTTTGCGTTAATGCTTGTTGCTCAGCAATGGTTGACAGCTCAACCATACCAATAGCCACGCCTTGACCATGAGAATAGCGTTCATAATGATAAAAGGCTTCAATCGCGTGACCGAGTGTATGACCAAAGTTGAGTAGCATCCGCTCACTTGTGTCCTTCTCGTCTGCTTGTACAACGGTTTTCTTTATCGTACAACACGTTTCAATGACCCATTCGATTTGATTCATAACCGCTGCTCGTGAAGTCATTCCCATCAGCCGGTCGAATAATGATCTATCCTTTATACAACCGTATTTGATGACTTCAGCCATACCGTCTGAAAAAGCTTGATCTGTTAATGTTTCTAAAACAAGTGGATCGATCAGAACCAACTCTGGATGATAGAAAGCACCGACTAAGTTTTTACCTTCTGGTAAATCGACACCGACTTTACCGCCAACACTGCTATCCACCTGTGCAAGAAGTGTCGTTGGGATTTGCACAAAAGAGATCCCTCTCAAAAAACTCGCTGCCGCAAAGCCTGTAATATCTCCAACAACACCGCCCCCAAGGGCAATGATTAGATCACTTCTGGTTAGACCAAAGTCAATAAATTGACTGTAAATGGCTGGCATAGAATCAAACGTTTTGGTTTGTTCTCCTGGGGGTAAGACGATAGACTGAACCGCATAGCCAGCTGCTTTTAACTGTTCAAGCACCTTTTCCCCATAATAGCCATGAACGGTCTCATCTGTTACGACCATAATTTTTTGACCATCGAACTGTTGAGAAACTTCCTCTCCCACTCGGTCCAAAAGGTTTTTTTCTATTTTCAAAGCATAACTTGTTTCTTGCACGGGTACTTCTACGGTAATCTCAGGCATGTCTTCCCTCCATTGATAGTAATTTACGATACGTTACTAATGTCATTTTTTCATTTATCCTTTTCTCTACTCCGGTAGATTTGTAACCAAGTTTTTCATAAAAGTGGACTAGAGAAGGTTCTTCTTTGATAGTCTGTAATTCCCATATGGTTACCATCGGATGCTTTTCTTCTAAAATTTTGACAGCACTTTTTGCGTATCCTTTATTTTGATAGGTAGACTTTAAGAACATAGGACTTATCCTCATTTGATTTGAGTAAACTTTAACGACACAGATAGCACCAATTATTTCATCGTTTAATAAAACCGTATAAATGATTCCATTCGCTCGAAAAAGTCTATTCTTAACATCGTCCAATGTTTCAAGCGATGGGTTAGTATTCATATCTTGGTACTTGAGATATAACGGTTTGAAAGACTGCACTTGTATCGTGTGGATCAAATCAATTTCTTTTGTACTAGCTACGCTCAGATGAAGTCCCATTCCTCTCACCTATTCTATTATTTGCTTAAGATTGTTGAAGCTGTTTGAATTGAACGGCCTTCGATTTCTGCTAGTTTACTTGCTTTGATCATGAGTTCTTCGAATTCATCTGGTGTCAGACATTGTTCGCCATCGCTCCATGCGTTCGCTGGATCGTCATGTACTTCGATCATCAGACCATCTGCTCCTGCAGCGATTCCAGCTTTTGCGCCAGCTTCTACAAGGTAAGACTTCCCGCCTGCATGACTTGGGTCAATGATGATTGGTAAGTGAGATAATTTTTTAATAACAGGGACTGCTTGAACGTCTAGTGTGTTTCTAGTTTCCGTTTCAAACGTACGAATCCCACGTTCACATAAAATAACATTTTCATTTCCTTCAGACATGATGTATTCAGCTGACATTAACCACTCTTGGTAAGTTGCTGATAGCCCACGTTTTAGTAGTACAGGTGTCTGTGTTTTACCTACTTCTTTTAATAAGTCAAAGTTTTGCATGTTACGTGCACCGATTTGAATCATATCAACTGAGTCAACGAACTCATCAATCCATTTTGTTGACATTAGTTCAGTAACAATCGGTAATCCTGTCTCAGCTTTTGCCGCTTGCAACATTCTTAAACCTTCTAATTCAAGTCCTTGGAAGCTGTAAGGAGAAGTTCTTGGTTTGAATGCGCCGCCTCTCAAGAAGTTCGCTCCGGCTGCTTTGATTCGTTTTGCAACATGAATGATTTGTTCTTCACTCTCTACTGAACAAGGTCCTGCAATAATCCCCAATTGTCCACCACCGATTGTTTCTTTATCGATTTTGATTACAGAATTTTCTGGATGGAATTTTCTGTTTGCACGTTTGTAGGGATCTTCTACACGTACGATTTGATCTACTTCTTTCAACGCTTGTAATTGGTGTGTATCAATACCACTTGTATCACCGATCAATCCTAAGAAGTCTCTTTTCACATCTGAGAAGTGGCTGACTGTTACCCCTCTTGCTTCCATTTTTACTGTAATTTCTTTAACGGCTGCTGCTGTTACACCTTGTTTTAATACGATTATCATGTTCATTCTCCTCT
The DNA here is from genome assembly GCF_017599325.1 of Marinilactibacillus kalidii. Lineage (GTDB taxonomy): Bacteria > Bacillota > Bacilli > Lactobacillales > Carnobacteriaceae_A > Marinilactibacillus > Marinilactibacillus kalidii. The sequence goes on from NZ_JAGFVM010000044.1 coordinate 51,240, forward strand.
TTTTTAAATAATTTTATATAGACACCAAACCATCACTGGCTCATATCGTTCTTGTATCTCATGTTCCGGGTACTTCTCTTTTTCAAACACGTCCTCACTAATGATGGTATACTTCAAGTTTTTCTTACAAAAAGCTGTCCATGCTTTATATTTACTATCTGCAAAATTGATCAACGTCTGTTCACTTGTTGATGCCAAATACTTTTTCATAAAAATAGTGGTGGCTGGATGAATCATGGCTGCATCTTCGGTATAACGATGATTGCGAACGAGCACCATGGGTTTTGTCTTTTTCTGAAAGACTTCTACTAGTTCTACTTTATCCCAGTAGTCATAATTGAATTCTTTCCACCCGTATTCCCTTCTAGCACTCTTGAACGCAACTGGGAACAACACGTGCTCACCTTTCAGCGATTCGATAGTGTGTAGCAGATTGTCAAAGGACGGATAGGCTACAATGTCATCTTCATCTGACTTCAACAATGATTCGGCTGCTGCGTAGCTATCTGTACTATTTGGTCCTAATGTATGGATAATCATGTTTTCATCCCTCACTATTTTCTGAAATGTTTTAGAATTTGTTTGCAGCTATTCGATTACGATTGAACAGGTCTCATTGCTGCGCTTCGAACGGATCGCCTGGCGGCTTCGGGGTACTACGCTCTCTTCGTTCGCCTAGTATTGTGGCCGTAACTCGCTTTGCTTCGAACGGCCACAACAAAAACGCCGCATTCGATTTCTCTTTGGGAGAAGTTCGAATGCGGCGTTGGTTAAGTTCACTCATAAAATGTTGTTATTTTACTTGTGCGCCCCATTCGATTTCTCGTGAAATCTATGGGACGCTGTTGTCAGCAGCTTAAAGCTCTTCAGCCTCCATAGATTTGATCCTAAAGAAGCTAAAGTAATAACTATTCAATTGCGGAGCCATTTCGATTTGTAATTGTCTATTCATCTCAATTTCTCTCCTTCAATCAATTAGTATCAGCTGTTGTTCAACTGTGCCTCCAATACTAGCAATTGGATTTAGGGTTGTCAACTATCTTTCTCAAAAAAATTCAAATAATATTTTAATCAAACTATTCAGATACTCATTTTCTCGCATCACAGTAAGGTTTTTCGGATAATTATACTTGGAAAAAATTTTTTTATTATGATTTCTATTTGTATTTTATTTTTCTTTTGTCTATACTTCAAACCAATATTAGACGGATGGAAGGAGTTTATTATGCATTTTTACGGTTTATTCGGAGAATCGCTTTCTCACAGTTTGTCTCCACAGCTACATCAATTGATTTATCAGAAATTAGGGATCGAAGCTGCTTATAAACCATTCGCCTTTGAGCCTAAATTGATGGCACAAGCCATTGCTGGAGTTCGGGCATTATCGATAGATGGTGTCAATGTTACAATACCGTACAAAGAAACAGTCATCCCCTATCTAGATGAAATGGATATTTTAGCAAACCAGTTAAATGCGGTTAATACTATCGAACATAAAGATCAAAAATTGATTGGACATAATACAGATTACGCAGGTTTTGGCTTGATCTTTGATAGAAGGAACTGGAAGATTGAAGGTAAACGAGCTGTTCTTCTTGGAACCGGTGGTGCTGCTAAAACGGTAGAAGCTTATCTTATCGATCATGGAATTGCTCATCTCACTATTGTATCTAGATCACCTGAACGGTTTGAAAATACCGAAAAAATTAGCTATACCAATTACGAATCTCTTTCTCACTTAACTGGGGACTACCTAATTAATTCTACCCCCGTAGGGATGTATCCAAATAGCGACGATACGCCAGTAGATGATGTAGTCATTGAAAACTTTGATACCTTAATCGACCTGATCTACAACCCTAAGGTCACGCGCTTCTTAGAAATCGGACATACGCTTGCCAAACAAACAGCTAATGGTTTAGATATGTTGATTGGGCAAGGTGTGCGTGCAGTAGAAATTTGGGAAAATTGTGTCATTGAGGATACGATCATAGAGGAATTGATCGAACACTTCCAAAAAGAAATCGGTGAGCAAACATGAAGACGAATATTGTACTCATTGGCATGACAGGTAGCGGAAAGACAAGTTTCGGAAAAGCACTCAGCCAACGTTTGAACTTTCCATTTCTAGATATCGACGAAGAGATCGAACGGACTACCCAACAAACCATTCCCGAATTATTCGCAGTCAGTGAAGATCATTTCAGAACGATTGAAACAACTGTTTCGAAAAAGATCGCTGCAGATTATCAATATACCGTTATATCTTGTGGTGGCGGTGTGGTTTTAAAAGCGGAAAATATCCGCGCACTTAAACAAACAGGTTGGATTATTTTAATTGATCGTCCGGTGGAGAATATTATTCAAGATATCCAAACTGCTCATCGACCGCTACTCAAATTCGGTTCAGAAAAGCTATACCAATTACACAAAGAGCGTATTGATCTTTATCATCACGCAGCTGATTTCGTTGTTCAAAATCGGTCTAGCGAGTCATACGTTCTCCAGAAAATTGAAGAGAATCTTCCAGATACCATAAAAAGGAGACAACCATGATGAAGTTATTAATTTTAAATGGTCCAAATTTGAATTTTTTGGGCATCCGCGAACCCGATATTTATGGTACACAGACATTAGCAGATATAGAAAATCACATACAGCAGTATGCTGACGAACGTGGACACTCTTGTGAATTTTTCCAAAGTAACTCAGAAGGCACACTTGTTGATCGCTTGCAGCAAGCACACCTAGACAAAGTGGACGGCATCATCTTTAATCCTGCTGCTTATACTCATTATAGTTACGCGATACATGATGCCGTCAAAGCGATTGCTGTTCCAACGGTAGAAGTTCATTTGAGCGCGATTCATGCTAGAGAATCTTTCAGAAAAGAATCTGTTGTCGCACCTGCCTGTATTGGACAAATTTCTGGGTTCGGTGCTACAGGCTATACCTTAGGTATCCATGCACTTGAAGAACATCAAAGGAGGCTAACATGAAGATTGCACTTATTGGTTTAGGCGCAATTGGTGCCTCATTTGCGATGGGTCTGAAAGCAGCCGGCTACACTGAATTATATGGGGTCGATATCGATCCATCCACAATTGATATTGCAGAAAAAGAGCATATAATAAAAAAAGGTCATACTGATGCACAGCTTCTACTCCCAGACATGGATGTTGTCATTCTTTCTCTTTACCCTAACCAAATTGCACCATTTGTAGAGAAATATAGTGCCTGTTTAAAAGAAGGCGTTATCCTAACAGATGTGACAGGCGTTAAAACAACTATTATTGAACAAGTCACTGCTATCTTACCAGCAACAGCTGATTTCGTTTTTGCCCATCCCATGCGTGGTAGCGAGAAAAAAGGAATCGTCGGCGCAGATCATAAGCGGTTTGCCGGTGCTAATGCACTCATTACACCGATTCCTTCAAACAGTGAAGATCATCTTAATCTTATAGAAAAACTCTATCGGGATATTGGTTTTGAGATGATTACTCGTGTCTCCCCATCAGCACACGATGATCAAATTGCTTATGTTAGTCAGCTAATGCACGCGCTATCTGTCGCTGTAGTAAATAGCGAGCAAGCATCTGAAGAAACACTTACCTTTGCGGGAAATAGTTTCAAAGAGCTTACGCGTATTGCTGATATTAATGGCGACTTATGGAGCGAATTATTTTTAAATAACCGTTCGGCACTTCTCCATTCTATCGACGCTTTTGAAGATGAACTAAACAAACTCAAGCAAACCTTAGTTGAAAACGATGAAGAGACGCTAAAGTCGCTTTTCAAACAAGCACGGACACAACGAACAGACTGGTATTAAAAAAGACGTATTGGCTAGTATTTCTAGCGAATACGTCTTTTTGTTAGCTCTGTTTAGTAGAATAAACATTAACCGGTACGCCTTTCAATTCAACGCTTTTCTTTACAGTCATGCCATTTGCTTCCGCAACTTTTCTTGAACCTTCATTTTCTACATGGACTAGCGAAATGATTTCGTCTAACTGTAGTGTTTCTTCTCCAAAGCTTCTCAATGCCTGTGCTATTTCAGTTGCATACCCTTTCTTCCAATGTTCTTTTGCGATCCAATAGCCAATCTCTATGAACGCTTCTCCTTCAATGGTTTGAGGGAGAAATCCAGCTTGTCCGATGGCGATGCCAGTATCTTTTAGCTCAATTTTTTTAAGCCCTAGATAATCAGCCTTTTCGTATAACTTAAACATGCGTTCCAAAGCAGCAGCTGTTTGTTCTTTTGTATAAACTTCTCCTGTTCGTATGTATCGAACGACTTCGGGGTTTGATGTCATCGTATATAAAAAATCAAAGTCTTCTTGCGTATAGTTTTTCAAAGTTAATCGTTTTGTTTCTAACATCTTTATCCCTTCTTTCTATAAGATGAAAAATACACGGAGAAGCCGTTCGCCTCTCTCGTGTATCGACTTTTACTTATTTGAAATAATTGATACCCATTGCGCTTTTCACTTCATCGAGTGTCTGAGCAGCAACTTTTTCTGCCTTCTCACTTCCAGCTTTCAACATAGCTTGTACTGCATCAAGATCTTTAGCTGCTTCTTCTCGACGTTCACGTATTGGCTGTAATTTATCTTGTAAGACTTCATTCAAGTAACGCTTGATTTTAACGTCTCCTAGACCACCTTTTTGGTAATGATCTTTCAGTTCTTGAACTTTATCTTTATCATCGTCAAATACATCTAAATAGGTAAAAACGACGTTTCCTTCTATTTGGCCAGGGTCTTCTACACGAATATGGTTTGGATCAGTGTACATGCTCATGACTTTTTTCTGAATATCATCCGCTGAATCAGAGAGGTAAATGCCGTTATTTAAAGACTTACTCATCTTCCCTTTTCCGTCGATTCCTACCAATCTGCCGTGTCCTTTAGGTGGAAGGATGATATCTGGCTCTACCAATGTATCCGTTTGGTAAATGCGGTTAAAATCACGAGCGATTTCTCTTGTCTGTTCCAACATTGGTCTTTGATCTTCTCCAACCGGTACATGAGTAGCTTTGAAAGCTGTAATATCCGCAGCTTGGCTGACAGGATACATAAAGAAACCAGCAGGAATACTTTCATTAAATCCTTTTTCTTGAATTTCAGATTTAACGGTTGGATTACGGTTTAACCTTGATACTGTAACGATGTTCAAGTAATACATCATCAGTTCAGCTAATTGTGGAATCTGTGACTGAATGAATATCGTCGTACGCTTAGGATCTAATCCAACTGCTAAATAATCTAGTGCCACTTCCGTTACACTTTTTTGTACTTTTTCAGGTGTTTTTGCGTTATCTGTCAAAGCTTGCTGATCAGCGATCATGACGTAAACATGGTTGTCAGAATCTTCTTGCATTTTCAAACGATTCTGAAGAGATCCTACGTAATGTCCTAGATGCAATTTCCCAGTAGGACGATCCCCTGTTAAAATGATTTTTTTCATAAATCCTAGCTCCTTAGTATTATAATTGGCTTTTACTTATTGTATCGTAACCGTACTATATAAAACAATGTAGATTTCAAGTTTAACGGTGCGGCGTGGTGAATATCAAAGATTCCCACTTTCCTAGATACCTGTTATTTGTGTATGGATTTCTTCACAAATTTGATGGGTAATCAAAGAATCTGAAATAGAAGGATTCGGCATTTTATGCTCTTGGACACATGAAATAAAATGATCAACCATTTGATAAAACCCACGTTTCATCAAAGTAGGTTCCCAATCGCCAAATCCTTTTACGGTCTCTGTATCATGTTGAAATTGAGTGGTTTCCACGAAATTACTGACAACGAGCTTATTACCCGCAGTCATATACTCGATGATTTCCTCTGTTGTTCCATTATCACGGTTCATGATTCCGATAGCTGTACAATCGTCACTAGCCAATTGTATCATCACATTATGCAGTTGACCTTCTTTTTCCAAATAACGAACTTGAAGTTCAGTTGCTTTGTCACCCATTAAGAACCGCATGGTATCAACCACATGAATAAAGTCTTCTACGACAACTTGTCTTTTGTCCCCAGGAAGATTGTACCGATTTTTTTGAATAAGAATTAAATCTGCTTTTCCTTGATCTTTCAAAGCGGCAATCATTGGAGCGAATCTTCGATTAAATCCAACCATCGCAACCAGTTTCTTTTCTTCAGCTAATTGAACAATTTGCTTAGTTTCATTGAAATCCATAGAGATTGGCTTGTCGATATAAACATGAATACCCTGTTCCAACAGTTTTTTAGCTATATCAAAATGAGCAGTAGTCGTTGTACTAACAAAAACCGCATCAACTTTCAACTTGATTAATTCATCGACTGTTTGTACATATTCTGTTAGACGATATGTATTCGCCAATTTTTTTAACACGTTTTGATTGCGCGTGCATAGAATTAGTTCGATTCCTTCTTTTTCACTAAGAACAGGAAGATAAGCTTTTTGTGCAATATCTCCTAGACCAATAATGCCGATTCTCATTTTCTTTCCTCCATTTTTGATAGAACTGATTTAAAATGTTTTTAAAAAACGACTCCCTGAAAGATAAGTCACAGCTCATTCGTGTGTTTATCTTTCAGGGAGTATCTTGACTCTATTTGTTTATGTTATTGTTTGCTAGCAGGTTTTTCCAATTTTATCATACCATGAATGAGCTGTTTCTTTTACTACAGCATTTAGCTCTTGGATATTTTGTTTCCCCTTACGTTGCAACCAATCTTTATTGCCATTATAAACTACTTTGATGGTTGGCCATATCTTTCGCTTTCCCAAAAACCGGTCTCAAGTCTGATGTGAAATGTATCGTAGTCACGTAAAGTAAGGGTAATAGCACGTATACATGTGAACGATTCTATACATAGTTTTAAGTATTCGTAAATTTTGTATGATATTTTTAAAATTCAAGCTATTTCATTCTGTTTTTAGAGTATAATGAATACAATCAATTTTGGAGGAAGATATGAAGATATTAATTACAACAGAATGGTACACGCCAACTGTTAACGGTGTAATCACTTCTATTATCAATCTAAAAGAGATTTTGACAGATATGGGGCACGAAGTGCGCATACTGACACTATCTGAAAAAGCCAGCGCTCATATCGATGAGGAGCAAGGTTTATATGCGATGTCTTCTTATGGAGTAGGTAAAATCTATCCCGGTGCTCGTGTAGCTTTGACGATGGATGATGACGTCTTATCCCATATCTTGGACTGGAATCCTGATATTGTCCACACACAGTGTGAGTTCAGTACGTTCCGAATCGCTCGCAGAATCTCTCAGATTCTGACCATTCCGATCGTGCATACATACCACACTGTCTATGAAGATTATACGCATTATTTCTCTCCTAATAAAAAGTGGGGGAAAAAAGCTGTTGCTGTATTCAGCAAGCGGGTATTAAATCACTCTGATGCTGTTATCGCACCGACAAATAAAGTCGAATCTCTTTTAAAAGGCTATAAGGTAAATCAACCCGTTCACGTTATTCCTACAGGTCTTGATTTAGAAAAATTCAACCAAGCACTCACACAAAAAGAAATCGTCACGCTCAGACGCAGCCTTTCTATACCTGATGATTGTTCTGTACTCGTCAGCGTCGGAAGAGTGGCAAAAGAAAAAAATCTGGAAGAAATCATCTCTTATCTCAAAGAGCTTGATGATCCTAAGCTACGTTTACTTGTTGTAGGCGATGGTCCTTATCGTGAAACGCTAGAAACATTCATTGACGAAATCGATGCTCGTGCTTTTGTCGTCTTTGCAGGTATGGTTGCCCCTGAAAACATTGCGACTTACTACCAGCTTGGAGATGTATTTGTCAGTGCTTCTACTAGTGAGACACAAGGTCTTTCTTATATTGAGGCGCTCGCAAGTGGTGTATTCGCTTTGTGCAGAAAAGATGACTGTCTAATCGATGTGATCGAAGATGGCGAAAATGGCTTCCAGTATACAACTTACGATGAATTTAGATCATCGCTATACACTTTGCTTACGCATGCAGACTTTAATACTGTCAAAAAACAAGCTGCTCAAAATAAAATCGAAGAAACGTACTCAATCGAGGCTTTCGGAAAAAGTGTAGAGATGGTCTACTTGGAAGCAATAAGAAACCATACGCATCAGCACGTTTTCTCTCTTTAGGAATGAGGATTTAGTTGACAACCGTTAATCAGAAAGTCTTACTTTACAAAGGTTCAGAAAAAGTTATTACTCAAAGTGGTATCGGTGAAGCACTTCGTCATCAAAAACAAATGCTAGCCTCTTTAAAAGTTTCTTATACAGAAGATCCTAAAGATGACTATGACATTGTTCATTTAAATACCGTACTTCCAGATTCCGTCTCAATGGCAAAAAGAGCAAAAAAGAATGGAAAGAAAGTGATCTACTACGGTCACTCGACTATGGAAGACTTCAAGAACTCTTTCAGTGGCTCCAATCTGGTCGCTCCATTGTTCAAACAATGGTTGCGCTATTGCTACCAGCACGGTGATATGATTATTACACCGACAGATTATTCTAAACATTTGCTACTTCAATATGATTTGAATAGACCGATCGTCTCCTTATCAAATGGCGTTGATACAACTTATTTTGTTAAAAATACCGTTGGTGGTGAGCGTTTTAGAAAGCAGTATCACTTGTCTGAAGATCAAAAAGTAGTCGTTTCCGTCGGTCATTTAATCGAACGGAAAGGCATCGTTGAATTCTTAACGCTTGCACAGCAATTTCCATCATATGTATTTTTCTGGTTCGGTCACACGGCAAAGTCGCTGATGACACGTCGTGTACAAAAAGCAATCGCCCATGCACCTGCTAATGTTCGTTTTCCAGGATATGTTTCTCCTACTGCTTTACGCGATGCCTATTCAGGTAGTGATTTATTTTTGTTTATGACCTACGAAGAAACAGAAGGAATCGTCTTATTAGAAGCGTTAGCTAATGAAATACCTGTGCTTGTTAGAGACATTCCGATTTATAAAGACTGGCTACCAGATAGAGAAGTCGTTTATAAAGCAAAGACGCAAGATGATTTTAGTCACATCCTTCCTCAATTATTAGAAGGTCAGTTGCCTTCCTTAACGCATGAAGCTCGTCTTGCGGCAGAAAAACTTGATATAAAAAACATTGGTCATGATTTAGCTATTATTTATACCAAATTATTTAGTGAATAACCGTTAACAGTTGGCATTATAAGAAGAGAAAGATTTGAGGTGACCTCGATTCTTTCTCTTCTTTTTCTTTATTTCTATCTAACCTCTCTATTTTCTAACTTTTTCTTTAATTTCGTTTTTCTCATTGTATTCTTAATTTATTCTATCTACAATAAACTTAACAGATCGATTTTTATTTTCAATGTTCAAATCATACTAAACCAGTTTATTCAGGGGGATATTTCATTGACATACTCAACGCAAACTACACAAACAATTGAAAAATTACATACACTGATCGATACGGTTGATCAAATCGTTATCGGAAAAAAAGAAGTGACTCGTTTGACCATCATGGCGATGTTAGCCGGTGGTCATGTACTCTTTGAAGATATTCCAGGTGTCGGTAAAACATTATTGATCAAAACCATCGCCAAATGTCTCGAAGCAGACTTTTCACGTATTCAATTCACACCGGATCTTATCCCTTCAGATATTATCGGTTTCTCTGTTCCCAATCTACAAGATACACAATTTGAATTCCGCCAAGGTCCACTGTTCAATCAAATCGTTTTAGCGGATGAGATCAATCGTACTTCTCCTAGAACACAAGCGGCGATGCTGGAAGCTATGTCGGAAAAACAAGTAACACTTGATGGAAAAACCCATCGCCTTCCGGACCCTTTTTTCGTACTTGCTACCCAAAATCCTATTGATTACGAAGGGACGTATCCTCTACCAGAAGCCCAGCTAGATCGATTTTTGTTTCAACTATCTCTAGGTTATCCTAGCAAAGAACAAGAAATTCGTATGCTAGAAGCGCCTGACCAGTTACGTGCTGTAGAAGAATTGACACCCGTTCTTTCATTGACTGAGTTCAATGCTTTGAAAGAGCGTGTTCATGCTATTCATGTCAATCCACAGTTGTTGGATTATATGATCACCCTTGTCGATCGAACACGTCATCATTCAGCACTGAGATTGGGTATCAGCCCAAGAGGTACACAATATTTCTTAGCTGGCGCGCGTGCACAAGCTTTGCTTAGTAATCGTGATTATGTTACCCCTCAAGATATTCTTTTCGTCATTAAGCCTTTATTTCGTCATCGTTTATTGTTTATTAATCGGATGACAACAAAAGAAATCGATCAATTTATTGATGATCTCGTCAGTCAGGTAGATATTCCTACAAAAATCAGGGATGCCAAATGAAACGGTCTTTTATAAACTGGATTGCTTGCGCTTGGCTTTTGTTTTATTTTTTCGTTATTGCCTATGCCTTAACCTTTCCTTCAGTTGTTACTTGGTTTATTGTTTATGCTTTTACCTTTATGTTACTGACTGCTTTGTTTACTGCTTGGATGAAGCCATCGATTGAACCAATCAATTGGCAAATTGCTGATAATGCCCATCTATCATTATCGATACGGATCAAACAACGATCAAAGTGGTTATTTCTGTCACCATCTTTCAAGCTCATCTTGTATAGTGATCAAGATAAAGCTTTTCACCAGGTTATTTATCCTGCGCTTTTTTTTAAAAACCACTCTACGGTACATTTAGACGCACTGATACTTGCAAGAGGTCATTATGATGATTTAAAGGTCGGTATTCAAGCAACTGGTTTGTTCGGTATTTTCAGACATCGTTCCGTGCATAAGCTACCACTAGATTTGAATATTTATCCTATGCGTTTACCACATGCTAGTGTACTTAAGTTACTGACCGAAAATGTGATTCATCTTATTGGCTCAGATCCACTCGCTCAGCAAGCTTATCAAGTAAAAGAATTGAGACCTTATCAGTCTCGCGATGCTTTAAGTTCTATTGACTGGAAGTCGAGTATGAAGCGCGATCAATGGATGATAAAGGATTATGACCGTGAAGAACCGCTCCCTGTCCGTCTCTCTTTTATCGGTATGCCGTCTCCTCAATTCGAATCTCTATTAAGTCTCGCTTATAGTCTTGCCTTACATCTTGAGGCCACTACTAAGCTTGATCTTTCGCTGATCGGTGCTTTTGATGGACAATCACAAAAACGAAAGCAACTACAGGATTTTTTGATGATTCAACCAAGTACAGATCAAGAAGATTTAATGGTTTTACTCGGTCATAGTGAAAACAGTAAACAAACGACTATTATCATTACATCAAATCGATCAAGCTTACCTGTATCACTGACCGCTTCTTCTCATACTTTTATTCTAGATGAGCGTCAGTTAACTCTACTGAAAGGAGGCGGATAACCCATGAAAAATACGATTTATTCATTTTTTGATTTCAGCCGATCAATGATGTTAGGCGTCATTCATGGTTTTCTTTTGCTTCCTGTCTTATCATTGTTCTTGCGTATCAATGAACTAACCGGCTTTGAATCTCTATTGATCTTTTTTATTATCACGCAATTCACTGTTTCTATTTTCAAAAAATGGTGGTTCTATTTCCTTATTCAAATTGGGCTTATGCTTGCTTTCCTTTATCGCTCTTTCCCTTCTTTGGCGATCGATGTATCTTTGATTGGCTGGATTAGTCGAATCTGGCAGATTTGTCAGCAACAATTGAATACGATTATTTCGGGTAATACTTCAGAAATCCCATTGTTTTTTGCGATTGTAGCACTCTTTAGCTTAATCACTTTACTATCTTTTTCAAGTATTCATCAGCGTTTCCCGTATACTTCTTTACTTGCTGCTTTTGGGTATTTGATGATTCTGCATACTTTTACAGGTTACGCTATTCTCATGCAAACTTTGATGGTAGTGGGTTCCGGTTTCTTACTGTTTGCCCTCTCTCGACTAGACGTTACGCAAGGGAAAGGCCACTTTTTCAAGCTTTCTGCTTTCACGACTATGTTGACTGTTGCAATCATCGGACTATCTTATTGTGGAATCGAGTGGTTCTTTCCCGTTCAGCGTTGGGCAGAAACGAAAACAGTCGGTTATCAAAACACACTTGAACGAAAAGGTTTCTTTGATTGGATCGATACTACTTCACCACAATCGAGATTACGTCAGACGGGTATGGGTACAGATGACACACAGTTGGGCGGGCCTTTGCGTAAAGACTATACTAGGTTATTTCAAGCTTATATCTCCGAGCCTAGCTACTGGAAAGTCCTTCATCGCTGGCAGTACACAGGTGAAGGCTGGTCCGGTTCAAACACTGGTCAATCTGAACAACTTTTCTCTCCTTACGATAGAAACTTTGCGATTTCTTCCTTTCGAAACGATGATGTTTATTATGGTGAGGTTCTTGATACAGCAAGAGTCAACTGGCAGACACCAATCACATATGTCGCACAACCCTATGGTTGGTCTTCTTTAGAAGTAGCGGCTGACGATGATCATTATACATTATCCCATGGTTATTACAGTGACTACTTGGCTATTGCAAGTCCAAAAGATACTGTTGATAGCTATACAATTGATTATTACGCGGATTACCCAGATCGATCTAGCGAAGAAACGTTACGCGAAGATGACGGCTGGCGAGCAGAATATATAAATGGTTTTGGAGATTTCTCTGACGACATACAAATCGAAGACGTTAGACTTATAAATGATTGGATGGTCAGTACCGGATTAGAAGAGCTCCAGCTTCCTACTGAGTTTCCGCAACGCGTTTGGAATCTTGCAATCGAACTAACAGCGGGACTGGATAGCGAATATGAGATGGTTCGCGCAATCGAATCTCACCTCAAAAGCGAGGGCGGTTATCGCTACAGTCTAAGAGACACTGAGCAAACGCCCCCGGGAGAAGATTACGTTGATCATTTTCTGTTTGATTCACGCGTTGGCTATTGCGATAATTTTTCGACCGCAATGGTTACCTTGTTGCGTTCGGTAGGCATTCCTGCTCGTTGGGCAAAAGGTTTTACACCAGGCAACAGTCAAACAGATTCAAATGGTGAAAACTATTACCAAATCACCAATGCAAACGCGCACTCTTGGCCTGAAGTATATTTCCCAAGCGTTGGCTGGGTCCCGTTTGAGCCAAGTCCTTCTTTCGCCAACCCTCTCACTCGAACAGCGGATGATGTATCTCCTGAAGATGAGCGCCTTACTTTTGAAGATGAAGCTGTTACGCCTGAAGAAAGAGAACCTGATACTGAGCCAGAAACGGACACCCAAGAAGAGGAAGAACCAATCGAAGATGTGCCGGAAGAAGAAACAGCAGCTGAACCAGATACAACAGACAACACTTCTTCAAATCTGGATGCCTCTATGTTCTCTTTCATTAAACTAGTTGTTGCTTTTTTAACAGCTATCGGCTTGATTGCCACTATCATTGGTTCCTATTATTTCTCATGGCATTTGAAACTATTGACCTGGCTACTTCAAAAAGCCCTAAAGGCAGATAAATTATCCTTAAATCACGCTGCTATGTGGACTTTGAAACTCTTTGAATTAAAGGAAAAAAGAGAAAACAATCAAACGATCGATGCTTACATGCAGCACGTGCGTTCAACCTTAAACGATGATTCTTTCGTGCTGGCTGACTTTTCTACTCTCGTTGATCGGACACTCTACGGAAATCAAGAGATGCCTTCTCAGATCAGCACTTCAGATAAAGATACACTTTTAGAAACAACGAATCGCTTAAATCAATGGATAAAATATAAGAAATGACCTTAAAAAGCCAATCTTCCCTCGAACAGGAAAGATTGGCTTTTTTTAATGTTTATTCCATTGAAAGTGAATGGTTATTAAAGCCTTTTGTTAATAGCCAAGTAGCGACCACAGCTAGTATAGCCATAATGATATAGGCGCCAAAAGGTATTAACGTCTGTATAGCGAATATACCGCCAGCAGCTACACCTATTATCATGAAGAAAATGATCGTTGCTAAACAACCTTGATTGGCTTCAGACGCATTGTATCGTTTAGAGAAAGGATATTGTTGAATCGTTCTTTTGACTTGTAGCGAGAAGACAATCGTAACCACTAAAAACCCATTGATAATAGCGGGCAGTAAGCTCAAATCAGAAAAAACCAAGACGACAACTGATAAAATTAAATAAATAGGAAACAATAGTTTCATAAGCATCGCTTTGATGATGCCTCTTAAAAAGACACCTGCATGATCTTCTGACTTCATTCCGAAGATCCAATGCGCTTTGTAGTTTTTTGAATATTTCAACGAAACGGCAAGCATGGGAATCACTAGCAATGCGTAATAAGGCATATATCTAAAGAAAACTGAATCGCCAACGCTACCACCTGTTTCTAAGGTCAATCGGTAAGTTGTCCCGATAAGCACGATTGGAAAAATGAAGAGTGCAGCAAGCGACGGATAGAGCCGTGTTTTAAATTCTCTTTCGTTTTTCGTTAACTGCCAAGCAAAATGATAATAACCCAATTCATTTTTATCCCAACATAACAGTTTCCCTGTAACGTTTTCGTACCAAGAACGTTTGTCAGTGTCACCTTCCCCGCTCTCTAGCTTCTGTAGATTAGCTTCTAATTTATCGCTATTAAAGTAATATAAGAAAGCTAAGCCAACAGAGCCGCCAACAAGTAATAGGATATATACCAAGTAAGTCAGTGAAAATCCATTTGTAATGATGCCAAACGGTGCAACAAACCATAGTGGAAAGACAAAAATATGCCACCACTGTAAGTTCAACTGAACCTCCAGCATACTCGGATTAATGAATTGGATTGCCTGATTCATGATTTGATAAGCCATCACAGTGAAAACTGAAATACCAATTTGACTATAAGCAATGATATTCTTTAACTTCTCCCCGTTGAATCGCTTTAGTACGGTTGCATAAGTAAGAATGGTCAGTAACAAACACCAAAGAGATGCTGTAACGGTTAGTATAACAGCGAGAAGACCGGCTAAAATGCCATGAATAACAAAGGTACCGATGACGACTGGACCCGCAATGACAACTGTCAGTGATATCAAGTAGATAAAGACATGCGTGGTCTTTGCTGCACTCAACGTTCTGGAAGAGACCGGCTTCGTTCCAATAAGGATTTGATCTTTTGTCTCCAATAAAATGGTTGAAAAATTGGCAATCAAAGTAGAGAACAACATGATAAATACATAGCTGAAAAAGATTGTGTATTGAAATTGAATATTATCAATCACAAACAAAAACAAAAGGAGTAAACTGATAAAGCCATAAAGCCATAAGGATTGAAAGAAGGCATTCTTGTCTTCATTCTCTTTTTCTTTCTGACTGCCCCACATAGAATTTGTCGGGATAACTTTTTCTTGACGGCTATCCATAATCAATTTCATATCAACGATTCTTTCCATTATAGGATAGTCTACACCAAATCGACGGTATAAAGGCGCAAACTTTCTGATCACTTTGATGAAGAATTGATCACCCTCTTTTTGTTTCTGATCTCCACCAAAAACATTACGCATCATAAGTGATTTCTCCCTTCATTGCAGAAACGAAAGCACTAGCCAACTCTTCATATTCGTTGAAACCTGTCAATTGGTTGAACAGCTGCTCCAAGGTACCGTCTGCCTCTTTTTGCAGTTCATCGAAATGCCCATCAGCGACAACACGCCCTTCGTTCAAAATAATAATACGGTCACTTAATTTTTCAACCGTATCCATAATATGAGACGAATAAAAAACGGTTTTTCCATCATTTTTCAATTCAGAAAGAATTTCTTTGATGATTTGTACACTGTTGGCATCTAGCCCGTTTAAAGGTTCATCCCAAAAAAGAATATCCGGATTATGTAGTAAGCTCGAAATGATCAACACTTTTTGACGCATCCCTTTTGAGAAAGAAGATAATCGATTTTGATAAGCAGCTTCGATTCCCAGAATCTTCATCATGGCAAAGCTTTTTCTACGAATCACTTCTTCTTCCAAACCGTAGAGCCTGCCAACAAATAGCAAGTATTCTTCGGCCGAGAGCGTGTCGTAAAGCTCGGCATTTTCTGGTACATAACCGATTCTGCCTTTGTATGTATCTCCCATACCTGAAAGAGATTCTCCGAATATCATGATCTCGCCAGAATCCTGTTGCAGTAGACCCAAAATCATTTTAACTGTCGTACTTTTCCCCGCACCATTCGGTCCAATATACCCGATGATTTCTCCAGGGTAAACGGCGAAATTGACTCCTTTAAGAACGTTGTTACCTCCAAAAGATTTGGTGACTTCTCTCATTTCTAAAATCTTATCCATTTATGTACTACCTCCATTGATTACGATTGCACTTAGTTTATCATACAAGCTGAGAACAATGTAGGTATGTTCTTGGGAAATTAGTCTTTTCTTTACATAGAAGTGATGATATGTGATACATTCTTTATGTTAGAATGATTATAGAAAAACTTTGGAGGACTTACATATGTATAAACTATCGCTTAAAAAATTTTCTAACTGGTCTATTGTTTGGCGCGTTCTTTTACTTTTGATTGGATTTGGTATATTAGAGGGCATTTTAATTTTCGCTATTCCTTATCCCCCAGCTCTAGGTTTGATGCTAAACTTATTTTTACATTTTCTGATTTATAAAATAATTACAAATCAGCTATCTAAACAAGATGTTTTGATCAGTGGTATTACAGGTACCGGCCGTCCACAAAAGAAACAACTGCTTCCGATCATCGGTCTCACCTTTCTGGTTGCAGTCTGTGGCAATTTGTTTGTTTTCTTTGCATTACGTGTACTTTTATCATTTCCAGATCTCTATAACTTTTTTATCGGTTACTTGAGTCTTGATTCAAGTGAAATGATTGTGGAGAGCCCCTCTTTTCTTTATCTATTCCCACTGACAGTCATTGCTGCACCTATTGTTGAAGAAGTTTTCTTCAGGGGCATCTTGATGAACAAGTGGTCAGAAAAATATGGTATCTGGAAAGGGATCATTTTTAGCTCACTTGTATTTATGATCATTCATTTCACTTCATTGATGATTCCTCAATTACTGTTAGGTTTGCTTTGCGCAGTTGTTTACACCAAAACCAGAAAATTGATTTATCCTATCCTTACACATGCACTGTATAATTTTATTATTATATTACCAACACTCTTCACGAATAATGCGGCAAATGAAGAAGAATTATCCCTTATTACTAGTCCGACATCTGTATTCATTCAACAGATGACCCTTTACGCTATTGGTTTCTTGATTGTTCTGGTCGTAACACTCCTATTGATCGTAAAATACGCTAAACAAATCAAACATCATCCTACACCTTATCTCGCAAATATCCCGCCTGAACTCCTAATGGCAAGACAAAGTCTGGAAGTCGAACAGGAGAATATTGAAGACATTGATTCACCCGAGGACATCTGATTTAACAGTAATTCTCTCAAACAAGCCAGCGATCGTTACTATGGGATCGCTGGCTTGTTTTAATTTAATTGTAAAAAGATGAGAAAATAATGTATTTTCACTCATCTTTATGTATACTGTGTTCTAAGGAGAAACGACTTAACTTAGGGGGAATATTATGACGTCACCTGTTTCATTTGATGATGTTCTTTTAAAATTAAAAGAAGAAGAAGCCTTTCACATGGATACACTCTTTGAATTGATTCGCCAACGCAGTATCAGTGCACAGAATATTGGGGTAGAAGCTTGCGCTGACTTACTACAATCCATGATGGAAGATGCTGGAATCGATACACAACAATTAGCTACAGAAGGCTTTCCTGTGGTGTATGGAGAAGTTATTCATCCAGATAATGACCTGACTATCCTCTTTTATGGTCACTACGATGTCCAACCGCCTGAGCCCCTTGAATTGTGGGATACCGATCCTTTTGAGCCGACCATTCGTAACGGTAAAATTTATGGTAGAGGTACTGGTGACAATAAAGGACAATTGATTGCCCACGTACTGGCTGTAAAAGCTTTGCTTGACCTTCATGGCCGTCTACCAGTCAATGTGAAATTTTTGTTTGAAGGAGAAGAGGAAAAGGGCAGTATCCATCTAGCCCCTTTTGCCCAAGCGCACCAAGAACTGTTAAAAGCAGATATCGCTTATACAGCAGATGGACCAATGGAAGGGAAAGATCAGCCTTCTGTCACACTGGGTAACCGCGGACTTCTCTATATTGAGCTAAACGCTCAAGGTGCAGTCAGAGACAATCATTCTGGAAATAAGGGAAACATTGCACCAAATCCTGCGATGGCACTTATTAATTTGATTCGTACAATGGTTGATGAGTCAGGTAACGTACTCATTGAGGGTTTTTACGATGATATTTTGGTTCCTACTGATGAAGAAATCGAACATATTCGGTCTCTGCCATTTGACCCAGTAGCGACAGCAGCGGTTATCGGCGTTGATGCAATCGACCTATCGGCTGAAGCTTACTATCGGAAACTTAGTTTATCACCAACATTCAACATTGCCGGATTTGGCAGTGGCTATACGGGTGAAGGAACAAAAACGATTATTCCAAGCCAAGCAACGGTCAAAATCGATATGCGTTTAGCCGCTGATCAACATCCTGAGAAAATTTTTCAAGCAATCTTAGAACATGTAGAACGATTCGAATCAGATTGTACGATTGCAGTAGACTATCTCGGTGGCGTTAAGCCTTCTAGAACACCCTTGCATTTAGATATCGTTCAAAAAGTGATTGAATCCGTTCAGCTCTCACATAATAAAATGCCTGTGGTCTTACCCGCTTTAGGTGGCACAGGTCCTATGTATATTTTCACAGATATTTTAGGTATACCTTCATTAACCATTCCCTATGCAAATGTGGATGAAGATAATCACGCACCTAATGAGAACATGGGCGTATCAGAATATTTAGCCGGTATTAAAACAACTTGTGCGGCTATCTTGCATCTTGGTGAACAAATCTAACCTACATCAAAAAACACAGCTGAGAAAGCGCGCTTACGAGCACCAAATATCTCGGCTGTGTTTGTTATGCTTTTTTATCCCTCTTCATCAGCGTATTCTTTAAAGAATTGTTCTAGATAAATCTCCATAAACTGGTGGCGTTCTTCTGCCATCTGAATCGCTGTTTCTGTATTCATGAGATCCTTTAATTTCAGTAATTTCTCGTAAAAATGGTGAATCGCACTACTTTTCTCTTCACGGTATTCTTTTTTAGTCATTTCTTCTCGAACCGTATACTGAGGATCGAATATCGGGCTACCGACGCTACCGGCATACGTAAAGGTTCTTGCTATACCGATTGCACCAATGGCATCTAGACGATCAGCATCCTGAACGACTTTCGCTTCTAGTGAGCCATACAAATGATTATTTCCACCTTTGAATGACATCGTTTGAATAATCGTTAAAACGTGCTCGATCACATTCGACGGTACACCTTCTCCTTCTAACCAATAATTGATTTCTGAGACACCTTCAGCTTCGCTCGCAACGATTTTATCATCTGCTAGGTCATGTAACAGCGCAGCCAACTGAACAACAAATAAATCTGCTTTTTCAGCCTTCCCGATTTTAACTGCATTACGCCAGACTCTCTCAATATGGAACCAATCATGTCCAGAGCCTTCTCCCGATAATTTTGAACGGACCATTTCAGCCGTACTCAATACAATTTCTTCATTCATGTTATTCCCTCTTCCCACTCCAGTATTTTTCTCAGTCTATCTTATTTTATGCTAAACTGTGTTAAAACGAAATACTTTCCCTTTTTCATTAGAAGAATTGGATAAAGTAGAAAGGATATAACTATGAAAGTGTTCATTGATGCAGATGCTTGTCCAGTAAAAGATGTCGTCATTGAAGAGACGACACAAACGCAATTACCTGTTGTTCTCGTTTCAAGTATTGCCCATTTCTCTCTTCAAGAACATCCTGAACACGTAGAAACCGTCTATGTCGAAAAGGGTGCTGACTCCGCTGATTTCAAGATCGTTCAACTTGCTAAACCTTCTGATATCATCATCACGCAAGATTATGGTTTAGCTTCTTTACTCTTACCGAAAGGTTGCATTGTCTTACACCATAAAGGATTTCAGTACACCACTGAAAATATTGACCAATTACTACAGACCAGACACTTGAGTGCGATGGCTAGAAAAAGTGGTCAGCGAACAAAAGGACCCAAAGCATTTAACGCTGAAGATCGCGAAAAATTTCGTCAGCTTTTCCGTAGCGTTCTTGATGTGCAATAAAAAAAGATCGACAAGTTGATTTGTCGATCTTTTTTTATTGGTTAAACTTCTTCCCAAGCTAGCATACCATCGTTAATATTGATTGCTTCTATTCCATGTTCTTCTAATAAAGTGCCCGTTCTAGCAGATCTCTTACCCTAACGACAAATCACATGCACTGGCTGTCCTTGATCAAATTGATTCAGTTGGCATTCTAATGTCGATAGTGGAAAATTTTGCGCCCCAGCGATACGTCCTTCTTCAAATTCTGCTGCTTTCTTACATCACATCAATCAGTGTTACTTGATCTAACTTTTCTTTAAACTGACCAACGCTTACTTCTTTTTTCGACATGTTTTATGCTCCTACACTATTTATTACGTGTTTGCTATACTTATAATAGCGCAAAGAAAGGAGAAAATAAAAATGAAGAATAGGACTATAAGACCCGCTCTAAGCAAAGAAATCAATGAAATCGAAACAAGGCTCGATGCATTCAATCTTAAGGCAAAACCATTACTGCAAGAAAAAGCATTCATCCCATTCAATTTCACCTTGATAATAGACGATCAACTTGTCGGTGGTGTTTCAAGTTATGCATCGCTTTATAAAATTGGATACATAGATACCCTCTGGGTAGACGAAGCCTTTCGAGGTCAGGGGTTTGGGAAAGACCTACTTTTAAAAGTAGAAGATGCACTAACGAATTACGGGTGCCAAGTTGTACACCTGGAAACATTTGATTTTCAGGGACCTACTTTTTATGAAAAATGTGGCTATAGCCTATTTGGCCAGCTAGATTATCCTCACGCAGATCTGACAGAATATTTTTACGCTAAAACCTTTATTTGATTCTAATCCTTCTTCATCAAATCATCAAAGTCATGTGATAAGATAGTTTGTACAAGAAGGAATAAGAAGGAGTAGAATGAATGAATAAAAGAATAGCTGCAACTGTATTAGGTGGTTTAGGCGCAACAATTGGTGCCTTAGCGGTAACCGGAAATTATTTTTATAAAACGGCGGTCGCCAATACAAAAAAACCGTTTATAGAAGAGTTTGACCATGTGGCGATACACCCAGATGATCCTTGGGCAGACGAAAAAATATGGTATAACGAAGCCGAACGCGAAGTGACCACAATTCTTTCAGATGATGGATTGAGTATTTCAGGAATCTATATTCCTGCTGCTAAGCCATCTAAAAAAGTGGCTTTGATTGCTCATGGCTATAGTGGTAGTTCAAAAGATATGGCTCCTTTTGCTAAACTTTTCCATGATTTAGATTTCAATATTCTCGTCTCTGACGCTAGAGGTCATGGTGATAGCGAAGGAAACTATATAGGCTTCGGCTGGCATGAACGCAACGACTACTTAAGATGGATCGATCAGATGATCGAACGTCACGGTGAAGAAGCGGAAATCGTCTTATTTGGTATCAGTATGGGTGGAGCCACTGTTTTAAACGTTAGTGGCGAACAGCTTCCGCCTCAAGTAAAAGCAATCGTGGAAGATTGTGGGTTCAGCTCAGTAGAAGAAGAAATCACGCATCAATTAAAAGATATGTACAAATTACCAAAATTCCCACTTGTTCAAGTAACTAGTTTAGTGACAAAAATTCGTGCAGGGTATTGGTTTGAAGAGGCAAGTTCACTTGAGCAAGTGAAAAAAAATCAAACACCAACGCTATTTATTCACGGAGACGCCGATCACTTCGTACCGACTTGGATGGTTCATGAGCTATACGAAGCAAATGCTTCAGCTAAGGAATTATACGTAGTACCAGGCGCTGAACATGCCTATGCTTATGTAACAGACAAAGAAACTTATCGTCATAGAGTATCTGGATTCCTCAGTCATTACGTCACACTAGATCAGACCTTATAGTTATCGACTAAAAAACGATACTTACCGTGTATGCTCTTTAACATAGAGAATACGCAGTGTAAGTATCGTTTTTTTTGCTCATTAGACTACTGATCCGGCCATTTATGATGGTCAATCTTTATGGCCCCCATCAATTGCTTTCTACGTTTTTCCTGATCTGCAAAAAGCTTTTCAAAGTCCTCCGCAGAAATCAGGGGTACATTTTTTTCAATTAAAGAATCTGTATTTGGAATAGGCGGTGGTGTATCAGAAGGACTGACAAAAGCTTCTGTGAGACTTTCCAGATACGTTGTAATACTCGATTTCGTACTTTGAATCAATAAAAAATTCGTTTTGTTTTCTTCTGCTAGTCCGCTTTTTAAAATAGTCAGTGTTTCATCCAGTATCGCTATCGCTACAGAAGCTGACTCCTTGGGCTTACTACTGTGATAGAAATGCAGTAGCGGATAGGCATGATGCTGTTGCGTAAGGTGACTGATTTTAGAAGAAATGTCCACCAATACTAAATCAATATTATGAAAGTCTTCCCCATTCCAAATATTGTCGATTACTTCTGTACTTTTGTTGCCCAAACTCGTGATGCTCATTGCAAGCGAACGCTTTTGCACAACGGCATCTACCACTGAAATAATATAAGAAGCACATAACGTTAAAAATAAAATACCAACACCTGAATTTAACGTCGTCATGATCTGCCAAAAACCTGCTTTCGGTGAATAATCTCCAACACCAAGCGTAAACAAGGTGAAGCCGGTGAAATAAATTCGTTCATACCAAACGATTGGACTATCTGGACTAGAAGCATTTGAAATAGAAGTAGGATCACCTGAAAAAAAGAGCGAAAACCCTGCCCAAATCATAAAAGACCATAAAAATAGTGTGCTCACTAATGTGACTGGACCAATAAAATCATAGAATTTATTATTATATTTCCCTATTCGATTGAAACCTCGCCAAATCAATTCTGCCAGTCGTTTCGAGAGTGGTCCTGCACCGCCATCAACCCAGAGTGTTGTCCAGACCAAATCTATAATAGTCAAACCAATAACGCCAAACCCTAGTATATAAAAAATCCAATTCATCCTGATATTCACCTATCCTATACGATTTATTCTATTTATATCATAATAGGATTAGAAGGATTCTCCAAATCAGACGAATCTAAATCAACCATATCTTCCGTAAAAACCTTAACCTTATTTCTTCCAGTTTCTTTGGCTTGATAGAGTGCCTTATCTGCCTTATTCAATAAATCAGAGATTGTATCTGTCCCTTGTTTCAAGGACCCCGCTATACCAATACTCAATGTGACCGTAATTTCACCTTCTGATGTGATCAAGGGTGTCTTTTCAACTGCCAAACGGATACGATTAGCTAATAGTTCTGCTTCTAATTGATGGCAATTTTTGATTGAGAAGACAAATTCTTCTCCCCCATATCTTGCAAACAGTTCTCCCTTTAAAAGATTATTTTGGCAAATCGTCACAACATGTGCCAACAAGCGATCTCCAATGAGATGACCATAAACATCGTTCACTTTTTTAAAATAATCCACGTCCATAATCATCACAGCAAAAGGTGTCTCCTCCATATGAGATTGCGTATAGTCTACTTCACATTGTTGTAAGAAAGCTCGTCGATTATAAATATGCGTCAATTCATCATAATAGGCTTGTCGTTCTAACAAATGCTGTAATTTTTTCACTTCTGTAATATCAGTGAATATTAACAAATATCCTTCCATATTTCTCATTGGATCCAAGGTAGACAGTCTCACTTGGTAGATTCGATCATTATCCACGCTAACATTGATTTCTAAAAGACCAATTTCCATGTCAAATGTAGCATTGAACAAATCTTGCCACACATCGCTAATTGCTAGCCCAAACATGGCGTGATTCAACTGTGGAAAATGCAATTTACTTGCTTGATTGATTTCAACTAGTCTAAAAGAGCCATCCAGAACCATTACAGCATCATCGATACTATTGAAGATAACATCTTTTGCAACCGGCATAATACTAAATAATTTTGAAGTACTGATCGCCCAAAAATAAAGCAAAGTGGATATCCATAAAACCATTGGTACTGGGTCCAGACCTTCAGGTGTGATACCTAATAAATAGACAAAAGCGGTGACGATCGGTAAGAACTGACCAAATATGAGTGCTGTAATTTGAAAACGATACTGGATAGAAACTTCTTTGTACCTAGATGCCAGCAAAAGTAGACCTGCCAACATGCACCCAAATGTCAGACCACCTTGTAGTAAATACCAAAACCCAATTTCTTGATAAAAAAATGGTGCGCCCAACGTAGGGTGTAAAGTGAACACTCTATAGTAAAGGTGATGATAGTCGTTCGTAAATACGAGTATTGTCGTTATCACTGGAATCGTCAGTAAGCTTGCTATTTGGTATTTTTGTACTTTGATACCCAGATACTTCATGATAAATAATAAACCAAGTGGCGAAGTAAAGGGTAGACCAATATACATGATCGCCGTCCAGAATTTTAATTGTTGTAAATTAGCTGATAACATACCAAAAGCGGATCCCAAGCAGTAAATGACGATCACTGCTACATAAACTAAAAAGTAGAAAGAAATCCTCTTGTAAAGACGCCTCCTGTTAAAAACGTACAGGAATAAGTAGAAATTTAATACACCTGACATTGTAATGATCGAGATGTAAGCTAGCATTTGTTCGCGCATATAGTCCCCTCAAATAATGTCCTTTTCATTTTACTATATCACAACTCCCTCCATTTCAAGCTAAACGGATTAAGAACAATTTATGACATATTTATGTAAGAATAATTGAATAAAATAAAAATGTAGGGAACAATTGAACATCAACTATTCCCTACATCATCGAATTTTAAAAAATGACGCTATCAAATCGTGCATTTTTTATTATAGCTAGTCTTGATTTATTTAGTCCATTCCTGGTATATCATCAATTGAATCAATATCCATATAACTTGGAACGGCTAATCCACTACGTGCACCTTCAAGGTTTTCTCCGAGATCTTCTAGATCATCGCCATATTCATCCATAAATGCCCCGTGAGATCCTGGGAGCCATGGTGCGAGGCTGACGTCACCTTCTCCAGATGCAATTGCACTGAACATGATTGCTGGATCTACACTTGTAATAGTAGTGTTAAATCCTTGTTGATCTAAAATAACTTTCATGACATTTGAAGAAGCGCGTTCCGTATCCCATGGCGTAGAAACAAGTTCTATCTGTTCACCGTTTCCTTGTTCCACACCGGTTGTCCATTCAGAAACTCTTTCTTGGTTATCTTCTACCCAGCTTTCCGCTACTTCTTCAAAAGGTTGCTCTCTTGCTTCTAACATAACGTCTTGCATATCTTCCACTGTCCAATTAAATTGGTCAACGATTTGATAAGCAGCCGGATGGTCTTCTTGGAAACCTGTTCTTGCTATCGTATGAATACTTTCGGTTTCTCCAAAAGTCAGTTCTGGATCATCTAGAAACTTGATATCATATTCTTCAAACTTCCAATGTGGCGCCCAAGCAGTAACAATAATTGGTTCTTCGTTTTGAATCGCCTGATCTAATTCTGTTATCATCCCAGCAGCTGAACTTTCTTGTAGTGTCCAACCTTCTAGGTTATCGTACGTCTCTATAGTATCGTGCGCCATTTGTGTTAAACCAGCACCAGGCTCTGTTCCAGTAATTGTGTAGTCTAGTTGCTCGCCTAAATGGTTTTCTCCTGTATCCTCTGCACCTTCACTAGTACTGCAAGCTGAAAGTAGCAAAGCCCCCGATACGATTGACAATGTTCCTATAGATTTCTGATAATTCATTCTTTTCCTCCTCCAAATTCGAGTTGTTTTATGATCGCTTCACTTGTTTATCCATGTTGAACAAAATATTCCGCACGATTAAAGTAAAGCAAACTAAAACAAGCTCCGATAAATATGTTAACATAACCTGGAGAAGCTTTCAAAAAACCCTTGTCAAATGGGCGTTTAAAAGAAATTTTTTTTAGTTTTTAGTTTCAGTATTTAAACTTTTATTCTTTTTATCTGTTTATTTTGTTTCAAAAACCAACCGGATACGTGCACCTAAAACTTTTTTATCTTTTTTTATATTTTCAGTAAATAACCGCGCATGATTTTTATTTGCCAGTTCGTTTGCGATAAACAAGCCTAGTCCATAATGCTCTTTGTTTCGTGCTTTGTGTTCAGTAAAAAACCGATCCATTCCCTTCTCTAATGCAACTTGAGAAAAGCCATCCCCTTCATCCTCAATCACTATTTCATACCGATCGTCCACATGTTTAAAAGACAATGTCAGTTGGGTTTTTATTCGACTGTGATCGATGGCATTTTTAACCAGATTTTGAATAATTTTCATTAATTCCCCTTTATTTACATCTACACTTGCTTCATATTCTCTCTCTAAAACAGATACGTTTATTTGTTTCATCGTAGAAATCTGCTTGGCTAGCGTTTCTATACTTGAAATGGTTTTTTCATCAAATACGCAAGTTTGGACGGTTTCGACTTCTAACCCTGATAGATAACGTAATTCTTTGAGATAACTATGCATTCTTTCTAACCCTTTTTCCGCATGGGTCAGATAAGCTCGTTGTTCTTCATCAAGCACTGTCTCGTCTAGTAGTTCTATGTTTCCGGCAATAATCGATAAGGGCGTATTAATATCATGAGAGATCGCTTGTAACGTCGTCTCAAGGGCTTCACGTTGGGACCACTGGGTTCTTAAACTTTTTTTCAATTTATCTTCCATCTTGTATAGGGAACGTAAGATATCATCAATTTCTTTTATCGTACTGTTTTTCCTGGCATAGTCATTCTCTTGATCAAAAATAGAATCTTTTATTGTCAAAATCATTTGTAATTCTCGATCAATCCGCTTGGCGAAATGTCTGACGAGCAACACGAGACCAATCACGATCACGAGCAAAAAACTTACGGTCATTATATGCTCAGCTGTTGGTAATCGTTCTCGTAACTGATCCGATTTAAAGTCTGCTTTTAATCGGTATGTCAAAACAAGTGTCCGCTGTTCTCCTTCTATCCTTCTGTATTGCCTAGTGCTCCGACTCGTATACGCCTCTGTCATTTGTGCTAGTTTCTCCCGCTCTTCGAGTGACGCGATAGATTGATTAACGATCTTTCCTTCTTTATCTAGTTCAATATAATGGATATACCCAGGAATTTGAGCGACAGAAAAGTTTTGTTGATCAATTTCCTCTGCAATCTCTGAAGCCATTCGCTCTGGGTAATTGGCAGGATAAAGAACCCCGCTGTTGAGCGCGAGGTTCATTCCTACATAAAACAAAGCTACCACACTCATTAAAAATAGTAGCATAGTCATTAAAAACTGTATTAAAATCGATTTGATGGATCGTTTAGCCATTTGTACCCAATCCCCCAAACCGTTTGTATTGGTTGTTCATGATATGCACTAAACTTATGGCGAATTTTTTTAATACGTTCTGTTATGGTTGTTTGACTGTCTCCTTCGCCATCGAAGCCATAAACGGATGTATAAATCGCTTCTTTTGAAAAGACTTGTCCTTTGTTTTTTAAAAGGAGCAAGCAAATATCATATTCAGATGCAGTAAGATTTACGGGTTTTTCTAGACAATAGAAAGTTCTTTGTATGAGATCCGCGCTGATCGTGCCATCGTTCAGACGGTATTGCTTCTCTCTTGTCTCTCTTCTAAGGTGTGCTTCTACCCTTGCACGCAGTTCTTTAATGGAAAAAGGTTTTGTAATATAATCATCTCCGCCAGATGCAAAGCCTTCTAGGATATCTTTTTCGAATGATTTAGCTGTTAAAAATAAAACGGGGATATCGATTTGATTGCGATTGGATCTCAGAAACGTAAAGCCATCTACCGTTGGCATCATCACATCCAATAGTAATAAGTCACACTGATTAATGGCTTGGATGTTCACTGTACTTGAATCCAATTGAACAGTAATGGTGTGTCCAACTTTCTCTAACGCTCGTCTCATCAGTTTTAGTAGATCCAAATCATCATCAATAATCATAATATGCGCCATACTTTATCCCTCCTTGCTACCGTCTTCTGCTTCCCATTGATTATACCAAATTCGCTCGATGAAAAAGATACAGATGATAAGTAATAACGCAATAATCGTTAATCCAAATAGGGGTTTAATCAACAAGGTCCCACCAGTTGCTTGACTGGGAAAATATTCGTAGTGCATGCGAATCGACCACGTTATCGGTAAGTATTTCCAAATTTCTTGACCTAGTCCTGTAGTACCTATCAGTATACCGAATAAAGCTAAAAAGGCAGAATTAATAACCGCGCCATTCATTCTGAACTGGTAGCTTGTAAAGAGTACCAAAAGCACGTTTGGTAACATCAGTAAATAACTGATGCTCAAGAAAAGCAAAAAGAGATTGATCGGTACTTGGGTTTCTCTCAAATAAGAACCGATATAAAAAGTTCCGCCAGCTATCATATAAGTTAATCCTAGATAAGAACCAATACTAAGACATTTAACAAGAAAATAGTTTTTTCTGTTCAGGTCAGTTCGAAATTCATTCGCATATCGTCCTGCTTTACGGTCAAGATCGGTGATCAGATCAATAAAAACCCCTAAAATGATCATCACGCAAAGGTTAAAAAGAATAAGAAAACTTGTTGCTTCGTATTCTGCTGTTATAGTCAATGCTGTCGTCATAAAGTAGCCGATCAGAACCAGCGAAAAAGTAAAAGGTAATAGGAAAGTCATGCTAGGGATCCATGTATGCTTTGTTTTCAACCATTCTGCTCGAATACGGTGAATCATATTTTCACGCTCCTTACAAAAAGACTCGTTGTCGTAACCGACAGCAAGATAAACAACGCAAAGCTTGTTATTATTCCCAACACTACAACCGACAGATCCATCAGAGAACTGTCTACTGCAAGAAAGGTTCCATTCGGATGAATACCCAGCACAGGTGCCATCATTCTGGTACTATAACTCCAGGGAAAGTAGATCCATGCCGGTGCCGCTGCAAAAAAGGCAACACCTACGATGGTCATCGGAACATTTATCGCAAAACACATTAGACGATTCAGTTTATATGCAATCAGTAAACTGAACGGTATCAACCAGCTATTCGAAATAATGAGTATGATACTTGCAAAGATGATGGCGCCTATACTCGTCGTTTCTTGAAAAACAGTCACTTCTATTATTACTGCAAGTATTAGATTGAACAAGGTAACGATGCTATAATCTAGCAAAGTGATGAAGATTTTTGCTATCCAAATGCTTTTCGCATCAGCATTCATCGATAACTGAAAATCAATCTTTCGTTGATCGTCTTCTCGCTTAATGGCATGGCTAGTGATTAAAGATAGCACGATTGGACTGATCATTGAAGGATACCAATTATAGGCTGCGGCTATGAAGAAGCTAATTGACCCTGATTCCGCCTTGCCCATAAGCATACTCACCAAAAAACAAAAAATAGTAAAAACTAGCGGTATAATCCAAAAGAGCGAACGATTCGACGAGTGTCTTTCTTTCAACCATTCGGCTTTGATGGTATTGATCATCTAGACACCTCCGCTCTATTTTGTTGAACGATTTTCATAAAGATCGTTTCGAGATCATGAGCATTTCGATCATTTTTGCCTTCAAATCCCATTACTCCTTCGTGAATGATACCAATGTCGTCTGCTACGAGTTGAACCTCTGTTAATAAATGACTAGATAAAATAACAGTGATGCCTCTTTCTGGAAAAGACCGAATCAGTTCTCTTAATTCTTGAATACCTAATGGGTCGAGTCCGTTTGTTGGTTCATCCAGAATCAGTACTTCGGGCTCGTTAATAAGTGCCATTGCGATACCTAGCCGTTGTTTCATGCCTAAAGAAAACTGCCCCGCTCTTTTTTTCCCTACGTTTACTAATCCAACGATTTCTAGTACTTTCTCGATTCGTTTTTCTGGTAAATCTAGTAATAAACTCAGTACTTTTAAATTATCATGTGCTGACAAATTAGGATAAATAGCCGGTCCTTCAATCATTGAACCGACTGAAGCGACCTGATTTCTATCCCATCGTTTTCCATCAACCCAGATTTCTCCACTTGTTGGTTTTAATATGCCGGTCAGCACTTTTAACAAGGTCGACTTACCTGCTCCGTTTGCCCCTAATAGTCCATACACACTTGCTCGTCTTACATGGATATCAATTTCTTTTAGTACGCTTTCTTTACCGAACTTCTTCGTTAATTGTTTTGTTTCAATCATATTCTGCGCCATCTTTATCAGCTCCTTACCGGCACTATACCGCGTATATCTAACTGATTTATAACTGAATACAGGTATAAACTAAAAAAAAGTAGACACCTTATCGGTATCTACTTAGGTACTCATTTTACGAGTCGCTATTTTCTTCATCTTCTACGTATTCCAATATGTCACCTGGCTGACATTCAAGTACCTTGCAGATTGCGTTTAGGGTCGAGAATCGTACAGCACTCACCTTACCTGTTTTGATTTTTGATAAATTGACATTGGCAACGCCAACTTTTTCGGATAATTCTTTTAAAGAGATTTTGCGATCGGCCATGACGCGATCTAACCTAAGAATAATGGCCATTATTTTTCCTCCATGCTATAGTATTTCGTCGACATCTTGTTGTAAGGATTGACCATATTTAAATATCTCAGCTAGTGTATAAAACATGAGCCCAATCAATAATAACCCACCATCAATATTCATCTGTACATATGTGCCTTCTAAGAAAATCGCATATAAAAGGGATGGTAAAAAACTGATTACGAAGAAACCGAGAAACGATAATCCTGATAACAAATAGATTTTTCTGACTTGAATCGTTTTAAAAGGCACTTCACTTTTAGCAAGACCACTGAAGATTCTGGAAACAATAACATAACCAACTAACGTTAAAAAAAGCAATATGTATCTTAGTGTTACATTGATCGTGTCTACGATAGACTGATCGACTATACCTGATTTTCTTCCCATACTAAATACGGTAAAAATCCCACTTGGTACTTGCTTGTTCTGTGAAAAAGACCCTCCGTCAAAAACAACAAAAGCAAAATAAACGAGTTGCAAAACAATCAAAACAATAAATACGTTTAGTAAAATACTAATACTCTTACTGAGTAATCTGATTTTCTGGTTCATATAATCGTCTCCTTTTTGAAAGGTTACCATTAAAATAAATGTTAATCAACAATTAATTAACGATAAACATTAATTAATTGTTGATTTCACAATTTTTCAAGCGCATTTAATACTTTCAAGATAGCTGATTGAAATACTGCTGACAAAGATCTATAAAGTCTTGTATATCCGTTTTTTGGTTCCGCTTACGTTTTCCAATTCCAAAAGGTACACTGTTATAAGTTTCAGCCAATGGACAAACGCGTACTTTATCGGTATGACCAATAATCTCCTTTCCAATCCATGCAATGCCTTGGTTTAACTGTACGGCACGAATCAGCTCTTCCATGCTATCTACATATTTAACAATATTCAATATAATCTGTTCTTCTCTTATTTGATGTTTTAGCGTTGCATAATAGTCCGGATAGGCTTTTTTTGACAGCGTAATGATGGGGTAATCCGCTAGTGCTTTTAAGGAAACAGCTTCTTGGGTTCCTAACGGATGGTTAGGAGACGTGATCAAACAAATTTGTTGTTCAATCATTCTAGTTGTTTCTATCATGGCATACGACTCAAGATCTTGTATGGTTCCGAAGACTGCATCCAATTCACCTTCGAGCATTTGACGAACACATGATTTAAATATCGTCCGTGTCACTTTAATGATTTTTTCAGGATATTGTTCTTCATACAGTGCAATGATATTTGGCAAGTGAACAGCCTCTAGCGGTCCAGTTATCCCAATATGCAAAACACGGTCCTCTATTCGAGAAATTTCTCTAAGATCGGAAAGCATCGTTGTTTCTTTTTCAAGCGTTTCGGTGCAAAAATCGTAAAATGTTTTTCCTGCTTTCGTTAGCCTTGGTTTGTAAAAACTGCGGTCAAAGAGGGTCACGTCTAGTTCGCTTTCCAGATAAGCAATTTGCTGACTGATTGCAGACTGCGTAATCACATAAGCTTTTCCTGCGGCAGAAAAGGAACCTTCCTCAACGACCGCCAGGAAGTACAACACACGTTTGTCTAACATAGCTCACCTACTTTACTTTTTTAAAGACCAGTTCACAGCCTCTTTTGCATGAATCACCGTTGTATCAAATACTGCTAACGCTGAATCTTCTGGCTTAATCAATAAACCGATCTCTGTACAGCCCAATATAACGCCTTCAGCACCTTGTTCCTTTAGTTGCTTGATTGTTTCTTGGAAATAGACCCTAGAATCAGTTTCCATCTTTCCTAAACATAGTTCATCAAAGATGATCTCATTGATTTTACTACGTCTATCTTCTGTTGGAACGACTACTTGAATGCCTTGTTGTTCAATTCTCGATTTATAAAAAGTTTGTTCCATCGTATACTTCGTCCCCAATAGACCAACCGTTTGAATCTGGGCTTCCTTTAGTGCATTGGCTGTCGCATCTGCAATATGCAACACTGGAATCGAAATCTTTTCTTCGATCGACTGAATCACTTTGTGCATCGTATTCGTACAGATCACGATAACGTCAGCACTTGCTTTTTCTAAAGAAAGCGCTGCTTGCCCCAACCGCTCACCTGCTCGATCCCAATTTCCTGTTTGTTGGTCATGTTCAATTTCTTCAAAATCTACGCTGTATAAAATACACTCTGCTGAATGCAGTCCGCCTAAATTCTCTTTCACTTGCTCGTTGATCAGTCTGTAGTATTCCGCTGAGGATTCCCAACTCATTCCACCTATCAGGCCAATTTTTTTCATTTCAACTGCCCCCTATGTATGTTTCGCTATTCCTTTTTATCAATTCTACTTTAAAACTATCTAAATTAAAATAACAAAATGACCTCTTTCTACTTTTTCGTAGAAGAGGTCATTGATTTGCTCATAAATCATGAGTGATTTTGTATTGCAGTGTTTGTTTTAATCCGGAATAATCAACAACCGTATAATCGGTCACATCAATCTCAATCAGTTCTCCCAACTGAAAATCGTTGTATCCTCTCGTTTCGATCATCTGCTTAAATCCTTCTTTAGTGATCAGGTTGTCTGCTGTAGATCGATCTTCTAAACTGTCTCCATAGTGATAATGTGTCTGAATATGGCTCAGATGTCTAGAAAGTTCAACATCTCTTTTTTTTCGTCTTTCCCAAAGTATCTCAAAATCTGCAACGAGCCTGATCGTGATGACCGTATACTCGTGTTGCGTAGAAAGCTTTGACAGTTCCCCTTTTTGTTTTTGACTAAAAGGGTACTCTGAAAGAATAACTTTTTTACCGATTTTCATGTAATACGCCAACACACCATAGTAAAAGTCCCAGACTTCTTTTTCCAACACTGCTTTTTCAGCTAGGTTACTGAATCCAACAGAATCCGCAATGATTTCTTTTCCTTCATCAGGTGTGATGATAAACATATCTGGTAAGACGGTCTTCAATTCTTCTACGAGGTAGGATTTCCCCGTTGCTGGACTCCCTGCTAAAAGAATCAAATATTTTTTCATACTATTGTGCTACTTTGATTGGACTGTCCACATTCATGAACAAACCAATCTTATGTTTGATGATTTCTTTTACAGCTAAGTTAGCAGGAATCACATTATGGCGCAGTGACTTATTGACAGGGGTCTCTGCAAAGCAAGCTTTCGCTTCTTTTGTCCAGTTAACAAGTAACTCTGTTCCTACGTTAAATTTACGAATACCATTATTGATTAAATCTGGATAATCTTCTTCTTTCACACCTGTTCCACCGTGAACCACTAGGGGAATATCCGTTACTTGATGAATCTCTTTTAATAATGGAATATTTACTTCTGTTTTAGATTTGAACTGACCGTGATTTGTCCCAATCGCAATAGCCAAAGCGTCCACACCGGTCTCTTTTACAAATTCAACAACATCTTCAGGACTGGTATAAATTCTGTCCGCTTCTTCAACATGAATCCCCTCTTCTGTACCGCCGATCGTACCGAGCTCCCCTTCAACGGAAGCGCCGTGTTTGTGGGCGTATTGTACAACTGCTCTTGTTTTTGCAATATTTTCTTTAAAGGGTAACTGAGAGCCATCGTACATCACCGATGTATAGCCACTATCAATCGCCTCTTTGATATCATCAAAATCTTGGGCATGATCCAAATGTAAGGCAACATCGACCATTTCATCTTCAGCTAATTGTTTTGCGACAGCGACCATCACTTTGAAACCAATATATCTCGCTGTAGCAATGGATGTTTGAATAATAATCGGTGAACCCATTTCCTTAGCAGCACGGATCATTTCGGGCATCATTTCCAAGTTGTGGGCGTTGAACGCACCAATCGTCATGTTCAAGTCCTCAGCTGTTTGTGTCACGTTTTTTAAAGTTGTATACATATTTTTTCTCTCCCTTTTATCTAGATGTGGTTACTTTTTTAGCGATTTGTCTCATGTCATCCATTTTGTTCATATAGTAATCAATCCCTTGGTCGTCACCACTCCGAGCAGCTTCAGCTCTTTTTGCATTGTATAAGCTCATGAGTTTTTTATAGCCATCACCGATAGACAGTTTATAATCAAGACTTTTTTCAAGAGACGCTACTGCCTGTTCTTTTTCATCCAGTTCTGCTTGTTTCAGTCCCTTTTTTTCATAAAGAACTGCAAGCGCTGGCTTGTCCGTTTCACTAGTCTGTTCTATTTCTTTGTCCAATGCTTCGATTTCATTGACGAGTCGTGCTTTTTCTTCTACGGATAATGTCGGTTCTGGTGTAGTGGGTTCTTTCGTTTTTGGTTTATCTTTATTTTTAAATAATCCGAACATCTTTGTTCCTCCTTATTTTAAAAGGCTTTTAAAATGGGACTTAAAATCCAAGCGTAAAGTAGCGCTGCGAAGACTGTATCAACATCTGTAGCCGTTGCATTGATAAAGCCAAGACTGTTGAAAATCGTTACGAGTAAAGCAGGTAGGAGTGTGATAAAGAAACCATGAGCGATTCCCCCAATGATCGCACCACGTCGTCCACCTACTGCATTACCGAATATCCCAGCCGTTCCGCCGGCAAAGAAATTCGTTAGCATACCTGGTAAAATCATTGCTAATCCAAAAACTGGTAAAACGAAC
Source organism: Marinilactibacillus kalidii (assembly GCF_017599325.1). Classification (GTDB taxonomy): domain Bacteria; phylum Bacillota; class Bacilli; order Lactobacillales; family Carnobacteriaceae_A; genus Marinilactibacillus; species Marinilactibacillus kalidii. The sequence continues at coordinate 86,606 of NZ_JAGFVM010000044.1, forward strand.
ATCGCAACCACTGTACCTATGGTTGTTGTGATAAATCCTAAAATAACGGCATTTGGTGAGTAAGGGAAAAATACCGGACAATCGAGTGCTGGAATAGCATCAGGTACAAGTTTCATCGCAATCCCTCTAAACGCTGGTACGATTTCTCCGAGCAGTAAACGTACGCCGGCTAGTAGGACATAAACCCCTACGACAAATTGAATCGCTTGTATGAATGCAAACATGATATAGTTTTGTGATCCTGATAGCGTAGAAGCAAATTCGCTTCCTGCAAAGGCTGCTGTAACGATATAGAGTGGCACCATTACGACCATGAGTGAAAGATACGTATCTTGTAAAAATTCAAAAGACCCAGGCAATTGAATATCTTCGATCGATTTTTTGTTTTCTCCACGTTCACCGAATACTTTTGCGACACCGGCTTCAAAAAGATACCCCAGTGTACAGAAGTGACCAAGTGCGATATCGTTTGATCCGGTAACTTTTCGAATGATTGGTTGTGCAAGTGCCGGCATTGCTACTGCGAAGACGGCACCAACAAATCCGCCAACAAGAATCAGTGTGATTCCTCTTAGTCCTGCAAAGAATCCAAAGACTGTGGTCATCGTAGCCATCCATAATATTGCCTGACCAGTTAAGAAAATATATTTCCATTTGGTAAATCGTGCAATCAAGATATTAAAGACGAAAATCGCTAAGAAGGTTAAAGCAATATCTCTTCCTAACCCTAATTCGTTCATAGCTTGACCATTGATCGCTTCAATCGAAGGAATGATCCCTTGCATACCGAATCCTATCGTGAAGATTTCGCCAAAGTACGTTAAACTACCAACAATAATGCCTGAACCGGCACTGAGTACTTGAAAGCCTAATAATGTCTTCAATGTGCCAGATATGACTTGCCCCATGGATTTCTTCTGTAGCAGCAAGCCTAGCATGGCAATCAATGCGATTGTAATGGATGCTTGCGTTAAAATATTATCTACTATGAAATTAATGACTGACATCTTTTTTCCTCCTATACGGTTTCTAGATAGCGCCCTTGGCTTCTAATACAGGTGTTAGTTTTTCGTCGATCTCTTGTTTGGATACAATATTTTTCAAATAGACAATGGCCGTCTTGCTTTCATCAATGTTGAACTTTTCAAACTGTGATTTGAAATTTTGTGCTGTAATGATAATATCTGGGCTCATGGACGCTGCACTTGAAATATCTACATGATCCAATTTTGCTTCTACACCTTTTGCATTCAATACATCTTCCGCAGACATCTGTGCTGCGAAACTACTTCCTAGTCCTGCCCCACATACAAATAAAATCGTTAACTTTTTAGCCATGTTCATCTCCCCGTTTCTGTTATTTTTGATTGTTCACTATATAGAATTTTTTTAAACTGTTGGATATCTTTGCATTGAACCATTTCTTCTATCTTTTCTTTATCATTGATCAAGTCCACTAAATTTTTCATAATGTTCAAATGAGAATACGCATCCACTGCCGCCAAACAAAAAATGATTTTGACTGGATCATTATCTTCATTTCCAAAAACAATCGGTTCTTCTAAAGTAGCTACGCTGACACCTAATTTATTGACCCCATCTTCTGGTCTAGCATGGGCTAAGGCAATATGCTCTCCGATCACAATATAGGGGCCATACTCTTCTACTGATTGAATCATGGCATCTACATACCGTTCCTCAATGATCGCTTTTTCTAGCAAAGGGACTGAGACTTTTCTGATAGCATCACTCCAGTCCGCTGCTTGCTCGGAAAGTAAAATGTCTTTGTCTTCCAAAATATCTTTAAGCATTGGCTGAATCTCCTTTTTATTGATTTTTAACTGATGAGTATCAAATAACTTTTCCATTGACTGATAGATTTTCCCAGATACACTGCCGCCACTTTGCTTGATGATATCGATAAACGCTTGAAACAAGTCAGTCGCATCGACAGTATGGTTTGTCAGTCTCTTAAACTGTTGATGTTTTGTTAGAAAAGCTTCGATCGTTTGTTTGTCTTCTTCTCTGATAATGGGATCCAGTACCAGTAAAGGCTTCTGCTCATAGGTGAGTGCCAAAGTTGAAAAGACGACATCGACATCTAATTTTTCAATGAGATGAATCTCTCTTGAGCTCAACACCCCCACAATATCAATGTTGAATTGTTCTTTCAGATTTTCTGATAGTAATTTACCGGTCACCGTTCCATGATTACAGACAATGACTGCTTTGTAGGTATACTTTAGGTCTTGATTGATTGCACTGACAGAAGCCGAAAAATGAATCGTGAGAAAGGCGATCTCATCGTCGGTCAATTGCTCACCGGTGATCTGTTCGACTTGTGGTGTGAACGTTTGAATCGCTCGATAGACCTCTCGGTAATAATTTTGAATCGTTTCTTTCAGTGGATTAACCATTTGAATATGATTTTTAACGCGATTGATCAATCCTAAAATATGTTTATACAAGCCCTCGTGAAGTGATTCTTCTTTTCTAGTAAAAGGGATATTCGTTGCCTGTTCTACATGTCGGATCAACTGAATGGATAGTAGTTGCGCTTGTACCCACTCGATTGATTCAGTCGTGTTTTCTGAAGTAAAGGACTCTAGCATAAAGTTGATGTATTGCCGTTCCTGTTCCGGAGGACAAACGTCCAATACGGTGCAGAGCGTTTCTGTATACGCCTTCATTTTAGAGTGTTTTTTCTGTTTTAAATCCGTTGAACTCTTTACGATCACTTGCTTTGCAGAATACCGACTGATCCAAACAGCTGTAAACAGAATCATTTGGTCTCGGTAAGCACTCTCTTCTGTAGAAGAGATCGTCTGGTCATAAATCTGATCCAATGTTGTAAATGTTTCTTTTGGTATATAGCGATTCAGTAGATTCTCGATAACCGTTTCTGCTCTTTTACCAGTCGTTATAGCGATTGAACCAACTGATTTATTGATAACGTCGTAAATCATCGTTCTTATCGAACGTTCTGTTCCTTTCAAAAGAATTCCTTGTTTTATTGTACTAACAACTTCAATATCATATTGTCTCAACAATTTCCTGACACGTCGCATATCTTCGTCCATCGTGCTTTTAGAAATTTGATAGTCTATTTCTTTCTGGTAACAAAATACCGGTTCTGTGGAGAGGGAAAAAGAAAGAATAAGATCAAATATTCTCTCATCTCTTGATAGATAAGCTTCTGAGTGATCCAAATCGGTCAATGACTGAATATTAGCTCGTTCATTATCTGTGATCGCTAATATAAATCCTTTCCCTCGAATCGTTTGGACTCTAGAAATCCCTTCGCCTTCGAGAAAGTCATTGATTTCGTTGATCTCATTTCTAATGGTTCGTGGACTAACATTCATTTCTACTTTCAATGTTTCAATAGATAAAGGTAGGTCTGAGTCCATTAACCGCGTTAATGTTTTTAAAGTTCTATCTTTCAACTTATATCAACTCCTTATCTGACTATAGTATAAAAGGTCTTTTCATCTGTTATCAGTAGAGATTGTTGCAACTTGAAACGGCAAAATTGTAAGCGCTCCATTTAATAGCCTTATCTTAACTTGTTTTTCTATATAAGCATACCTTATCGTGATTAATCTTTCTTTCCGTCGATTCTCTCTTTTTGTCATAGTATAATGAGCTTATCTTATCTTTTTGAGGAGGAATTTATATGAGCCAACTCATCATTCTTAGAGGGAATTCTGGTAGTGGTAAATCAACGACTGCACTAGCCTTACAGGCACGTTTAGGAAAGAACACCTTGTTGATTTCTCAAGACGTTATCCGTAGAGAGATCATGTATACTTCAGACGGACCAGATACGCTGATCATCCCGATGATAATCGAAATGGTTCGTTATGGCAGAACGGTTTGTCCTTATATTATCGTGGAAGGTATCTTTAAAGCCCCTTGGTACGCGGATATGTTTGAAACAATCATAAAGTTATGTAATCAACCACCGCTGATTTATTATTTTGATCTTCCTTTTCAAGAAACCTTGAAACGCCATCAACAAAGAGATAAAGCCAATGATTTTGGAGAAGAAGCCATGCGTAGTTGGTGGAATGAACATGATCAGTTAGGTCACGCTAATGAGTTCCTCTTCAATGAAAGTCATACACCAAAAGAAATTTTAGCCATCATAGAAACGGCACTGAACAATTCGGCATCTACTCAAAAAAAGCGCACTGATCAGTGATCAGTCCGCTTTTAATTAGAAAATAGTTATCCTTATACATCTATGATTTTTCTTAATGTTATAAAAATTTCCTTGCCGTGAATAATCATGACTGACCAAAACATCAACGTACTAGTTACGAAAGAAATCACACTGGGTAAAGGGTCAGTCGTCCAGCCCATCAGCAAGAAAATCAAAGGGATGAAACCCAGCAAAGCCGCTGCCTGAAGATAAAGAACGTAATCTTCTGCATCTAAACGGACCGTTTGAATGGCTAGAAACATTGCAATCAAAGCTGACGTACAGATGATTGGAATGGAATAAGTCACAGCCCATCCTTGCCAACCACTTGTGAAATCGAAATAAAAACTGATCATCGATAAAAATAAAATCAGATAAAGAATGCCTTTTGTAATATTTCGACGTTTACGAATGATGATCAATACGACTAACCACATACTGATGATCCCAGCTAAAACATAATCTAAACCAAAAAATGGAAACGCCCAGAACCATTGAACCGCAAAATAAGCCATAGCTACCAAAATGGAAATACCCGTAAGTAACTTTGTGATTCTAGCCCGATTAAATCTCAGTGGAATCTCCGGAAAAGGATTAGCATGTGCGCTATGCTCCTTTTCCATGATCTGACTACCGCATAGCGGACAACGTGTCCACTCACCTTTTACTGTTGTCTGACAACGAGGGCATTGGTTCATTAGCGTTCCCCTCCATTTCTTCTTTTGTTACTTTATTCGCTCTGACAGTCACCGGCAAAGCTTCTTCTCTTAATAGTTCTACGAATCTTTTTTGAATCTCCGTTTCCACAAAAGGCGTCGTAAAACTGACTGTCAACTGATTCTCATGACTGATCATGCAAAATTGCGGTCTTATGGCAGAGGTATGAAAATAAACAGCTCGTATAAATGGTCTGACCGATTCGGGAAACACGACTCTACCCAAATTTGACATTGCAACGGTTACTTTCTGATTATTTATTCGATTGATTATCTTTAAAATGAAATCTTTCAGCGGTCTTGGTTGTACACGAATAAAAGGATTCAACTCAAAGGAGATAAATCGATTCAGTCTATCTTCTAGATATGCTTGATTCGTTTGTGCTTTTAATTGTTCAGAAAGTTGTCTACATAGCTTTTGAATATCCGGCCGTGCGCGATCTGCAATAGATGCACTTAACTTAACCGTAGTAAAGAAATTTCTCGCTGAAGAAGACGGAAAATATTGTCTTAAATTTACAGGCACAGAGATTGTGAGTGCTGAAGACTTCGCATTTTCTTCCTTCGTCTGTTCAACAGCAACCAAGTAAAGTGCTGTCAAATAAACGGTCAGCGATGCCTCAAAGGACTTGGCTAACTTCAACATCTGGTCTAATGGTAGTTCCAATTCTATCACGCGTGTACGATTATCGGGTGTCTTAGTCCCTTTGATTCGATAAATAGTTTGCTGATCCTGGTTATCGTCGATCATATCTGGTTCATCCATCGTCGCTGAAGAAACAGCCGTTTTCTTTACAGGCTCATCATTTTCTCTTTCGAGATAAATTTTTTCAAGTGCTGAAAGCGCCGCTTTGCCAAAATTTTTCTGACGACTTTTTCTAAAATGTTTTGCAAAGCTATCTTCTCGTTGATCTGTCACCCTGTCGGGATCCGCTTCAACACCATCTGATTGCGGTTCAAGATGCATCAAAGAAATATATTCAGATACCAAATCTTCAAAAAACCACTGGGCGCCCGTTCCATCTGATAAGGCATGAAACACCTCCAAATGAATGCGATCTTGATGATATAAAACTCTAAACAACAATTCTTTTCGGTCAAAATGGTAAATGGGCGCACAGGGTGATTGGGTTTCAGGTCTAACAACCGGTCTCAAATTACTTTCTTCAAGGTAATACCAAAACAGCCCTCTTCTTAAAACACTTCGGTATAACGCATATTGTTTATAGACAATATCCAGCGCGCGTTGCAATACTCTCGGATTAACGGTCCCCTCTAACTCAGCACTGAGTCGAAAGACTTTTGTATCGATATCGTTTTTTGCTGCTAAAAAGATATTGGAAGCATTGTCTAATCTTACCCAATTTCTTCTTTCCAACGGATCTTTCCCCTTTCTGACTCAGTCTGATGGAACGTTTAATTTCTTGTTAAAAAATCATTCATAATACGGTACGATTCTTCTAGCGGAGAAGCAAACTTAGGATACGTAATAAATCCATGAACAGCATTCTCCACGCGGTGTAACCTTACTTTATTTCCACTGTTGAATAACGCGTTAGCATATGCTTCGCCTTCATCACAAAGCGGATCATACTCGGCTGTAATCACGAGCGTTTCTGGTTGATGAGATAAATCTTCCGCCATTAGTGGTGCGACTTTATAATCTTTTCGTTCAGTTTCATTCGGAACATATAATTTCATATAACTTTGTATTTTATCAATCGTCAGGCCATAGTCATGACCGTTTCGTCTAATCGATTCAAAAGGAGAAGATTCAGAATGATCCCAATAGGTAACAGGATACAACAGTATTTGCTTATAAGGTTGTGTCAGTCCTTTTTCCCGCAACAAGATACTGACGACAGCCGCGAGATTCCCACCTGCGGAGTCGCCCATAATGATCCACTTGGAGACATCTTCTGGCCCTGTGAATTCCAATTGTTCGAGTAAAATCTCAGCTACACGTAAACAGTCTTCTAATCCTGCAGGGTAAGGAAATTCTGGCGCTAATCGATAATCCACAGAATACACGACTCTACCCAACGCATCAGCTAAGTTGAGACAGGCTTTTGTGTAAGAATCAATATCACCGATCACCCACCCACCACCATGGATATATAAAATTGGTTCTTCATATTGCTTCTTTTTTGGCTGGAATACCCGTACATCTATTGTATGCGAGCGATTTTCAGAATAGATTTTTTCATCTAACACTCTGTAGGAGCGTTTGGGCGAATGATAGAAAATCTGCTGAAACTTTCTAATGGATTCATAGTCTTCTTGAATATCGATCCTAGGAGAAGACAACAACTTCAATAGGAGTTTGAAAAGTGGATTCATAGGCTAGCCTCATTATCTTTTACTTTTCTACAGTTTATCACGAAAACGCTTTGTAGACATTAAATCTATCTATACCTTAACCGATATGACGTTCATGATCAGTTTCGAATCAGCCGACTATGTTAAACTGAGCGTAACCAACAATGCCATTTTATCTATTGAAAGGATGATCAATATGAAAACTGCACAAGAATGGATCAACGAACTCGGCTTAGAACCACACCCAGAAGGTGGGTATTTTATTCAAACAGATAAAGGGGAACAGCCTGTTCATTCCAACGAAACATCTTTACCCCTTTATACCAATATTTATTTCTTACTGACCACAGAATCGGCCTCACACTTTCATCGACTAACTTCGGATGAATTGTGGTTTTATCACGCTGGCTCAGCACTCACGGTGCATGAACTTCATCCTGATGGCTCTTACCATCAACATCTTGTTGGATTAGAGGTAGCAAACGGAGAAAGACTACACCATACGGTACCTGCCGGAACGATCTTTGGTTCAACCGTCGAAGAAGGCTATGCATTAGTGAGTTGCACTGTTATTCCAGGCTTTGATTTTTCAGATTTCAAATTATTTACACAAACTGAACTATTAACGCTTTATCCTGAGCACAAAGAAATTATTACAAAATTAGCATATGAAACGCTTCCTGAATAAGATATCAACTTGTTTTGAAAGCATCTCTTTGAAAGCTTGTCATTTTGGCGAATGATGTCATTTTTTCTCCTTAAATTTCGTTTGACTTGCCTTGCGGCTACTGTATAATTGAAAAAGCGTGCGTAACCACGACAACACCTAAAAGGGAGAACAAAAAATGAGTAATGGGATACCAGAAGGCAAAAAAATTGCCTTCAATGAAATAACTGCTAATCCTGCACCACTTGGATTGCTTGGATTCGGAATGACGACAGTATTACTGAACATCCACAATGCTGGATTCTTTCCAATCAACCCAATGATTATCGCAATGGGAATCTTCTATGGAGGATTGGCTCAAGTTGTTGCTGGAATCATGGAATGGAAAAAGAACAACACTTTCGGTACAACGGCTTTTACATCATATGGATTTTTCTGGCTATCATTTGCTGCACTGAATTTATTACCAATGATGGGATTAGGTGAACCAACTGCTCCGGAAGCGATGTCTGCTTACTTGTTCATGTGGGGACTTTTCACATTGGGTCTATTTATCGCAACACTTAGAATCAGCCGTGCATTACAAGTAGTTTTCGGCTCTCTAGCGCTTTTATTCTTCTTGCTAGCTATCGGAGACTTCACTGGATCTGAAATGGTCATCACGGTTGCTGGATACGAAGGGATCATTTGTGGATTTTCAGCTGTTTATGCTGGGTTAGCACAAGTCATCAATGAAGTATACGGCAAAACACTTATGCCTTTAGGTGAAGTAAAGTAAACTAAAAAGCCAATAAAAAATACCATCCAATATTGGATGGTATTTTTTATTGCTCATCTTGTTTCGTCATGATTCTTACCTTTTTATTTTTTCGTCCACGTGACTTTTTGTAATGCGGTCTTTTCAATATTCTAACGCGTTGGACGGTCGGGATTTTTTGGATTTCTTGTACCGCACCTTCAATCTTATCCAGTCCTTCTTCTAAATCAATCAATACATATACATATCCGTTCTTACGATTACTCGTCATATCTCCCATACGTAGATTATATTGGTTAAATAATTGGATAATTTCCGCTAAGGTATCCATCGTTTCTTCATAGAATACCGTTACACGGTAAGGAGAATGAAACAATTGTCTGGCACCAGGGAAATTGACCGAATCCCTCACCGTTCCATATAACAAGAAATCACTGAGTGCTTTTCTCGCCAATCGTTCGCCACCTTCTAATGCTTCTTGTGTATTCCCACCGATATGTGGCAGCAAGGTGATTTTGTCGTTTCCCAACAACGCTTCTTCAGGAAAATCAGTAATATAGCCCGCGATTTGATCGGTAGCCAATGCACCAACTATAGCTTCATTATCTACAAGGGGTCCTCTTCCAAAATTCAGTAAATAGGCACCTTGTTTCATCAGAGCCAATTGTTCCTTGGATAAGATCCCTTTGGTCTCTTCTGTCAACGGTAAAGTCAGTACTACAAAGTCTGATTGACGCAACAACTCTTCCAGTTCCAATTGTTCGACGTAATCCAGATCCTTATCTGACCGAGCATAGCCTAGCACTTCCATTCCCAAATCGTAACAACTTCTTGCAACTTGAGAACCGATTGACCCGAGTCCAACGATACCAATCACCTTACCTTGCAGTTCTCTTCCTACGAAAGCGTCTCGCTTATCTTCTGCTTGTTTCAATAAGTCTGCACCACTCAATGTCTGAACCATGTCAGCTGCCGGACCGATTGGACGAAAAGTCGCAAACAAACTAGAAAGTACGGCTTCTTTAACCGCATTAGCATTTACACCAGGTGTATTCAAAACGGCGATACCTTTTTCAGTAGCGGCTTCAACATTGATCGTATTCACGCCTACCCCAGATCTTGATATAACCAACAATGCTTCAGTCAGCAAATCATCTGGAACAACTGAACTTCTGACCATAATACCATGTGGGTGAGCGGTATCTGTTACCTTAGCTTTTGCATGCTTTAGTTTAGCCAATTGTTTACTGGAAAAACTGTCGATCACTTTGATTTCGTACATGCTATCGCCTCCTTTGAGTCATGATTCATTCGTTCATTTTTACTTTGCATTTCATTCTATCATTGGTTACACTAAAATAAAAGTTTGGAGAGGGTGCTTTACAGTGCATATTGAAACGATTAAGCTTTATCCTGATCGTCCCGTTATCGGAGAAAATAGCCAAGTCAAAGATACGACCTTTGGAGAATATGTTGAACTGGGTTCTTCTAATAGTGTCGATAACGCAAAGATTGGTGGTTACAGTTACACCGGCAGTTACTGCTATATTCAAAATTCAGTGATTGGCCGCTTCGCTAGTATAGCGGATATGGTGCGCATTGGCCCAACCAATCATCCTTACGAAAGACCCTCTCAGCATTTATTTGCTTACAACGGAGATGGCTACGGCTTTCCGAATAAGGATACACAATTTCTTAAAAAAAGAAAACAAAAAATCACTACGATCGGTCATGATGTTTGGATCGGTCACGGTGTTACGATCCAGTCAGGTGTAACCGTTGGTGATGGTGCGGTCATCGGTGCGGGTGCAGTGATTACAAAAGACGTTGCCCCTTACACAATCGTTGGCGGGATTCCTGCTAAACCACTGAAAGAACGTTTTCCAAAAGAGATTCAAGCTAAACTCTTAGACATCCAGTGGTGGAACTGGTCTAGAGCAGAACTAGAGGAACGTTATGAAGACTTGAAATTACCGATTGAAGACTTTGTTGAGAAATATCATTCTCTTTAGTTCAATCAAATAAGGTCTCAAGAAAGGCCAATCGTTTGGGACTTTCTTGAGACCTTGTTTGATTTTTTTATAGATATTTTCGCTGCATCGCTCTAATCAGCCAAATACCAAATACATAATTCCACAATGTCATGGTATATACAGATAAACGTTCAAAAACTGCGGGATAACCAAAATCATTCATGAGCAACATACCCAATGCAATCAAACCAAAAATGCCTAGTCCAATGGCCAATTTTCTTAGTCGTTTTTTTGTACTCGAATGATGCTTGTTTAAATAGATGCCAAATAAGATGAGTGTCAGGTTTCCGGCAGCAATCGCCATTCCCGCTCCAATCGTATGCATATTTGTATAATCGTAAGTTTCTCCCGGAAATAGACCAACTAAGACATTTCCTACTCCCTGAATCACTGCGACGAGTGAAACGAGTACGCGTGCTTTTTGTTGCAGTAATGGTGCAGCCAGTAGATAGGCACTCATTGAGAGTAGCCCATACAAAATAAATCCACTATTCATCACATATGCTAACGGAGAGTAAACCGCTCGTCCATCGATCATGAGTCGCTTCGCAACACCAAGATCACTGATGTAGTGATACGTGTAACCATAATCTGGATCTACCCATGCATGTGCTGAAATAGCTTCAGTAGAAAGATAGATCGTGGAAGCTGCTATAAAGAATAAGGCAGCCGCCAGTAATCTTCTTGATTGATGTTTTTCCATTCTATGACCCCTTTGATTCAAGCTGTACATACTTGCGCATGTTACGCCTCTTGGATATAATCCAGCATAAGTTTGCTGACGTGCTCAGGCTGTTCGTGATGTACCCAATGTGTTGCATTGCCGAGTAAGATACCTTTACCATTGTCGCAATAATTCAGACTCTTATCTGCCAGTTCTTTTCCGAGAAACTGGTCCTTCGTACCCCAAATAATATACGTCGGGACAGAGATCCGTGCATCCGCATTAGAACGCATCAAGTTCCGACCATTTGCTCGATACCAGTTGATCATTGATTTCATGGCTTCTGGTTCAGACCAAGCTGTACGGTAAGCGTCCATGTCTTGTTCACTAAACGTCCCTTCTATACTACTCCCTTTTAAGGCATTCGATGCAATGTCCCAGTTGTCTCGACTAAATAACTTTTCAGGAAGTCCTCTCAACTGAAAGAATAGAATGTACGAACTCTTCAGCAACTGTGATGGTCGCTCCAACACATGTTTACTCATTGCTGACAAATGAGGTGCATTTAAAATAATCATTTTTTGAATCAGTTCTGGGTGTTTTTCCGCTACTTTCCAGGAAACAATTCCACCCCAGTCGTGACCTACTAGTATGACTTTTTTTCGACCCGATTGTTTGATCAGGCCGACAACATCTTCTACCAAATGATCCATGTCGTATGCTTTAACCTCATCTGGTTTGTCACTACGGTTATACCCGCGCTGATCGGGTGCCCAAACACGATAACCTTGTTCTGATAAAGCCGCCATTTGATGATGCCATCCGTACCAGAATTCTGGAAATCCATGCAGCAATAATACGAGTTCTCCATCTTCGGGACCCTGTTGCGCAACATGAAGTCTGACGCCGTTCGTTTCTATATAAGTATGTTCGATCGCATTCATATCCACTTCTCCTTTAACTCATCCTCATTTATAGGCAGTCTACATTTCTCATCCACTATCGGTTCACACCGTTATTATATCCAAAATCATCAAAAATCCCCCACAAAACACTTTATCCTCAAGCCTTTTAGTGACTTTGATCCTTAATTTTTTTGAGAATCGGTCGGTGCATGTCCGATAATTTTTCGGATGATCTCCGCAAGTTCCTGATGACTTTGTTTTTGTCCCGTTTCGTACCAGGTTTTAAAAGTACCGATGACGCCCCTAATCAAAAAAGCAGAAACTAAACGGTGATAAGCGGGTTCCACTTGTGGAAAGGCTGTCTGTAAAATATTCCTTGAATGATAATCTACCCAACCATCGATCCGAGACGAGAATGAACGACTTCCGTTCGGTCCTAATAAGATATAAATAATATCACATTCCTCGGAAAGACTTGAGAACAACACTTCAAGTAGTGGCGGGTGTTCTGAATCACCTTCAAGGTTATCATCATACTGATCAAACATCTTCTCCAACTCTGTAAAGACATCATCTTCTAGCTCATAAAGCAATTCATAAATGTCTGAATAGTGGAAGTAAAACGTTCCACGATTGATCTCTGCTTTTTCTGTTAACTCTTTTACTTTAACTTGATGTATTGATTTTTCTTTTAAAAAGTAAATAAGTGCTTCTTTCAAATGACGCTTGGTTTTCTGGACGCTACGGTTTTCTTTCATTTCTTTCTCCTTCTTTCAACACTTTTTCCTTATTTGTTGGAATTTGAACAGATGCCAAATGACTGTTTGTTGTACTTTACTGATGTGTATTTATAATTAACACTAGTTCAAATTTCAACATTTGTCAAAATATCATGAAAGAAGTAGGTAGGCATGAAGGAAGCATTATTTAGAGGTATCGTAAAATATAAGAAAATCATTATCACCGTGTTTAGCATCTTGGGGTTGATCTCCATCTTTTTAGCTAGATTCGTTGGTATCAATAACGACATGGTGGATTACTTACCCAGTAGTTCCCCATCTACACAAGCGATTCACGTGATGGAAGATGAATTTCCACCACAACCTTCAGAAATTCGTGTGTTACTCCCCCCCTCTGATATCACAGGCGTCCTTGACGTCAAAGATGAGCTGGCTCAAGTAAGTGAAGTGACCGGCGTGGAGTGGCTTGACGATGAAGAGGATCTTGAAAAACCATTACCCTTAATGGATCAAGAGACGCTTGATAAATACTATCAAGATGATCAAGCACTATTATATATCTCAACTGAAATAACGGAACCCGAAAAACGAGACGAAATGATCGAAAGCATAGAAGCAATCGTAGGGACTGATGCACAAATGGATGGTCCACTCATTCAAGACTACGAACTGGATCAACATACAACGAAAGACTTATATACGACCATCAGTCTAGCAGTTGTCGTCGCCTTTTTCGTTTTACTTTTCACCACTTCTTCGTGGATCGAACCTTTATTGATTCTAGGAACAATTGGTTTAGCCATTCTAATCAACAGTGGTTCAAATATCTTTTTAGGTGAAATTTCTTTTGTAACAAAAAATGCTTTTCCAATATTACAGCTAGGCGTTTCAATCGATTATTCTATTTTCCTTCTTCATCGCTATGAAGAATACCGCAAAGAAGGACTTGTTCAAGAAGAAGCCATGGTAAAAGCGCTGAAAAATTCATTGGGCTCTGTGCTCTCCAGTGGTTTGACGACTGTCATCGGTTTCGCAGCTTTAATCCTGATGAAATTCGGTATTGGTGCCGATATGGGAATCGTTTTGGCAAAAGGTGTCATCTTGAGTTTGCTTTCTGTCTTTATTTTCTTACCGGCTATGACACTTGTCTGTGCCGATATTTTAGAAAAAACAATGCACAAATCGTTTATTCCTTCTTTAAACCCTTTAGCGCAATTCGTTTATAAAGTTCGTTATATCGTTGTTCCATTAATGGCCGTGGCGGCAATCGTCTTTTTCTTTGCCCAACGTCAAAATGACTTCTACTATGGAAATTCTAGATGGCTTCCAGAAGACAACACCGTCATGCAAGATAAACAAACGATTGAAGAAACCTTTGGACATAAAAACCAAATGGCCATTATGATTCCAAATGACAGCGAAGAAAAAGAAAAAGAAATGATTCAATCGCTGGAAGGATTAGCAGACGTTTCGGAAGTACAGGCTTATTCCAACGAAGTAGGCTGGGCTATCCCCATCCAATACGTCCCTGAAGATACGCGCGAGATGCTCCATTCAGAAGATTATACAAGAATGGCGCTTGAAACCTCTCTTCCAGCAGAAAGCCCTGAAACCTTTGAATTGATTGATACGATTCGAGACAAAGCGGGTGACTTATTCGGTGATGATTACTTACTAGCCGGCGATAGTGTATCTACGTATGATCTCAAAGATGTGATCAGTGCTGATCAGAAAATCGTCAATATCACTTCGATCATCGGCATTTTGATCGTTATTATGATTGCCTTTAAATCTTTGATTCTACCAGCTTTGTTAGTCATCAGTATTCAAGCAGCCATCTGGATCAATTTAGGGTTACCTTATTTTAGAGGTAGTGCTTTATTCTATATCGCCTTTTTGATCCTCAGCTCTGTACAACTCGGTGCAACGGTTGATTATGCTGTTTTGCTTACTGACCGTTATCTAGAAGAACGCCATCTTCAACCGAAAAAAGAAGCGTTACTCGCTTCTATTGAAAAATCTGGGGAAAGCATTCTTGTCTCCGGCACTATTATGACCGCTGCCGGTTTCTTATTCGGCCTATTCAGTACCAATCAAGTACCGGCTCAAATCGGCTATCTGCTAGCTCAAGGTACGATCTTATCTATGATCATTGTCTTCTTCGGCTTACCGATCTTGCTTTATATGACCGACCCTTTGATTGAAAAATTAACGTTAAAAACAACTTTTATACACAAGAAAGGACATCACTCATCATGAAAAAAACACTTATTGGATTAAGCTCACTGTATTTAGCCATCGGTTCTGTGTCTTTTCCTGTCTATGCAGCAGAACCTGCTGACTTTTCTAAAGAAGAACTCGTCTATTCCACCATTGATTTGTCTGGAGATTTAGAAGATCTGTATGTAACAAACTTATTTGAATTAAATCAAGCAGGTGACTTCCATGATTATGGTAACTATGATAACTTGCATCTATTAAATTCAGCTGACTCATCATTAACTTACACGGCAGATGATGCACGCGTCCAAACAGACCAAAAACGCGTTTTCACGCAAGGAGAAATTGCAGACAAACAATTACCTTGGTCAGTAGCGTTTACGTATAAGCTAGATGGAAAAACGATTGATCCACATCAAGCAGCTGGTGAAAGTGGTCAGTTAGCTGTTGATGTTTCCATTACGCCAACTGATACAGAAAATGAGCAGTTAATGGACTTCTTTGATCATTATGTCCTTCAAGTCAGTACATCGATGGATCTAGACACACATTTTGATTTGAAAAGTGAAAATGGCATTATCAGTACCTCTGGGAATCAACGACAAGTTCAATGGACTGTTCTGCCTGGGCAAGAAGAAGACCATTTATCTTTCACAGTAGAGACAAATCAACTAGAAGAACTTGACTGGTCTATCACTGGTGCACCCCTAAGCTTATCACTGGGTGACGATTTATTTGATCTATCTAAATTCACAGATCCATTGGAAGATTTGGAATCCGGTATCGCCAAAGTTGATGACGGTTCTCAAGATCTTTATGACGGTAGTGTGACCCTTAACAACGGGATCAGCCAACTACTAGGAGGTAGCCAAACCTTAGCTGATGGCACACAGACATTCGCAAGCAAAACCAAAGAGCTGTCTGACGGTACAAGCCAAGCCTATGAACGTTCAGAAGACTTGGAAGATGGTCTAAACACGTTAGATAAGGGGAGTCAAACTTTCGCGCAGTCTGCTGCACAACTAGCTGATGGTAGCCAAACGCTAGATAACAAAGCGGATACCTTCTTTACTGGTTTAAGTGACTTAAATGAAGGTTTATCTGGATTGGATAGTGGTCTCGCTGAGATTGAAGCTGGCGTACAGCAACTAGACAGCAAATCTGGACAACTAACGGACGGATCAGCTAGTATTTTGGAAGCACTACAGACATTAGATGCTAAAGTCAGTGAAATCAATCTAGCTTTCAATGATATTTCCAAATTGACAGACGCTTCAAGTGCCATTGAATCTGGTATTTCTTCTATAAATGATGGCATCGGCGGAATTGATCAAAGCATCGGTCAGTATAAATCAACGCTTTCCAATGCGGGCTTATCTTCATCTGAACTTACCGCTCAGAACGCAAGCGCCCAAGAAAAGATCCAAGCACTTAAAAGTAATATCGAGACCTTACAACCGCTTGTAGACGAAGGCGTCGTTGATCAGTCAGTTGTTGATCAATTGACCGACTCTCTGAATCAAACAGCGCAACTATTGGCTGCGAACAACCAATATATTGCTGGTAGTGAAAAACTAGTTAATGGTATCCAATCTCAAGTCTCAACAGATGGTGCTTTGCGCAGTGGTAGTCAACAGTTACTTGACCAGTACCAAGCATTTAATGCATCAATCCAAAAAGTGGTAACCGGTATCGCTACTTTGCCTGACGAATTGGCACCTCTACAATCAGCAGTCAGTGAACTAGCTAAACAGTATGCTTCTCTTGATCAAGGTATTCAAGATTATACAGCTGGCGTCGACAAACTATCCGATGGTATGGACTCAGTAACGAGCGCTAGTCGTCAGTTGACTAATGGCTCCACTCAACTAGTTGAAGGTGGGCAAGCCTTAGAATCCGGTATCTCTAAACTATCAAACGGATCCGCACGCTTGAATCAAGGGGCTTCTACATTATCACAAGGTATCAGCGAAGCACACAGCGGAACACGCTCATTTAGAGATGGTATCGGCACACTCAACAATGGTACGAATGCACTCTATGCTGGCTCCCTTTCCTTAGTAGACGGAACAAATACACTAGCCAATGGTATCGACGAAGCCGAATCAGGTGCTACTTCCTTAGCAAATGGTGCAAATGATCTTTCGTATGGTACACAGACACTTCGAGAAGAAACGAGTGGCTTGCCAGGCAAAACTGAAGAAGAAATCAATGAGGCTCTCGAATCATTCACAAACGAAGATTACACTGTTCACTCTTTCGTAGATGATCGCAATGACCAAGTTGAAAATGTTCAATTTGTCATTCAGTATCGTGCACAAGAAGATACTGAAGAAACCAAAACAACTGAACAACCTGAAGAGCATAAGAACTTGTGGCAGCGATTCTTGGATCTATTCAGATAACCAATCAAAAGAAAGCAGCGACGAAAACGTCGCTGCTTTCTTTATCTTTATTGTTTTATCTCTTAATATAGCTGAAATCCGTTAACGCTTCATACGTATACGATTCTTCGATTTGATTTTTGTTGACTGTCCAGTCTATGATTGCTTCAAATTGCTCTTTATCTACTGATTGCGCATAGGGATACGACGCTTCCTGACGATCTAAATAATCGCTCATCGCTTCCGGGAACGCGTACTCAGATAAGATAGCTGCATATTCACTAGCTTGATGTTCATTCATATAATCGATCGCTTTATTGTAGCCTTTATAAAAAGCAGATACATCTTGAGGACGTTCGGATAACAACGAGTCCATAAATTGAATGGCTCCACCATTTAACCCAGCAGCTTTTGAACTCCCTAATACCACTGCTCCTTGAGCAGCTAACATACTGGCTTGAGGTTCTGTGTAGACAGCAGCATCTACTTCACCTGTCAGTAACGCCTCTGAACGTGTTGCAAATGAAGGTATATCCACAATTTCATAAGTTATATCTTCTTCATTAGCAAATTCATCCATAATATATTCTAAGATAAAGTTCGGCACTAATGTTACTGTTTTTCCATCTAGTTCTTTTATTTCTTTTACGCCAGATTGTGGCGATGCCAGAATTTTAAAGTCTTCTAAAATACCAGAAGTAATCGTCATATCTGTACCGTTTTTCTTGAATGTCGCCTCTGTCATAACATCACTAATGGTTCCTTCAACTGCATGCGCTTGAATCGCTACGTTACGGTCATTAGGTGATGCAAAAGATTCAATTTCTACAACGGTTCCTTCTTCTTCAAAGTAGCCCTTTTCTTTAGCTAATATAATAGGAATCGCTGATTCAGACGGTAAAATACCAAACTTAATCGTTTCTCCCGAAACAGCTTGTTCCTCTTCGTTTTCTACTTGACTGGTTTGGTTCCCACAAGCTGCTAAACTCATTGTCATTGTAGCAAAGACCATACCTATTGTAATTTTTTTCATACTGTTTCTCCTAACTTTTCTCTGAATGCTGCTAACGACAAGCCTTCCGGGATAACTTCCCGATGCAATTCAAGTGGGTTCGTTTTTTTTGTATTGATACCAGGAACCGTTGTAAAAGCTAATGTAAAACCAAGCTCAGTTAAGGTTTCTACATTTTCCTTATTGTACAAACCAAATGGATAAGCGTAGACGTCCTTTTCCTGTACATAGTCATTACATTTATTGACATCTTCTATAAATGCCGCTTTCGATTCCCACATGATTCGGCTTCGTTCCCTTCCACTACGTTGATGAAAGTGGTAAGAATGGTTTGCGTACGTAAAGACGTCCTTCATTTGTTTTAATTCTGGGAAACTCAATGTTTTTGATAGCGATTGCTCATAAGGTTGCGGATGATCAAATACCCAGCCAGCTGCTTCAAAAGAAACCGCAGGGATACCTTTATCCTTTAAAAATGGATAAGCATACTTCATTTGCGATTGAAAACAATCATCAAAAGTAATCAGTACGGCTTTTTTAGGTAGGTTAAAACTATTTTTATAATAATTTTTTACTT
Source organism: Marinilactibacillus kalidii (assembly GCF_017599325.1). Classification (GTDB taxonomy): domain Bacteria; phylum Bacillota; class Bacilli; order Lactobacillales; family Carnobacteriaceae_A; genus Marinilactibacillus; species Marinilactibacillus kalidii. The sequence continues at coordinate 105,804 of NZ_JAGFVM010000044.1, forward strand.
CCTTAAGTGTTAAAAAATGATAGTGCTCTTGAATCAAATAGTTCATTTGTTCACAAAAACATTCGTAACTGTTGTATAACACTGTAGGTAATGCGTCTTCGTATCCATCTGCCACAGATATAGGTCTTGGTACTGATAGGATTTCTTCACACGGTAAAATTTCATGATATAAAAGTGTTGTAAACATCTTAATATTCTCCTTCCGAACTTTTATATTATAGCATATTTGTGTATAATTACACTAACCGATTTAAGGAAAGGATCATTTATTGAATGAGTATTCAATTGAAAAATGTACATTTCGAATATGAAGATAACCTTCTATTTCACAATATCGACTTCACATTTAAAGAAAATACAATTTATACACTTCTGGGACCATCTGGAACTGGAAAAAGTACGCTTTTAGATTTATTAAAAAAGTCATCAGAACCTACTAATGGCGTAATTCAGTATCAACACTTATCGGTTACGGATATTGTAACTGTTTTTCAGAAGAATCAGCTTTTCCCATGGTCTACCGTCTCGGATACTTTGGAACTACCGTTGAAGATTACGAAATATCCCGTAAGTAAACGGACTAACAAAATAATGGCATTGGCCGAAGAACTTTCTCTTGAAGATTTATTATCTAGAAAAATCCCCATGTTAAGTGGTGGGCAAGTACAGCGTGTAGCGATAGGGCAAGGTCTAGCTATGCAGCCTAAAGTACTATTACTCGACGAGCCGACTTCTTCACTAGATCAAGAAGCAAAAGAAGAGATTCAAGAAATTTTGTTAAAAGAACAGAAAAAAAGAGGTCATATGATGATAGTCGTCACACACGACATTGAAGAAGCTGTCTACCTTGGACAAGAAATTCTCTTGCTTAAAGACCAACAGTTGCAGTTATTCCATAATCCAACCACTCATCTTCATGATCGACGAAACGATGTGGCGTTTTATCAATTTTGTATCGAAATGAGAAAGCAGGTACGCACCTAATGAATCAATATCGTTCATCTTTTTTTCGTTCTTTATCTTTAGGGATTCTTTCTTACTTAGGCGTTTGGTATCTCATTTACTTTGTCTCCCAAAACCACGCGATTCCAGACCCATTAGTGACAATTTCTAACATGTGGACAACCAAAGAAGTCCTTTTCTTACATACTTCAGCGAGTACGCTACGCATTCTAGCAGCATTGTTTTTTTCTATTATTGTAGGCGTTCCTACAGGAATCTTATTAAGCACTTATCCTCAATTGGATCGGATCATTTCTCCCTTACTTTATTTTTTATATCCGTTACCAAAAGTTGCACTCTTGCCTGTCCTCATGTTGTTTTGGGGATTAGGTGATTTTTCTAAAATTCTATTATTATTCTCCATTATTGTTTTACAAATGATTGTTTTGGTTAGAGACGGCGCTAATAGAATTCCTAAGAACTACCAGAAAACAATGACCAATTTCCATGCTAGTACTTGGCAGCGTATTTATTATTTGATGCTGCCAGCTGTCTTTCCTCATATCTTAGTTAGTTTACGGACAAGTATCGGTATTGCCCTAGCTTCTTTATTTTTTGCAGAAAATTATGCTACTCAATATGGCCTAGGTTATCTTATACTCAGCTCGTGGACCAAGATGGATTACGTAGAAATGTTTTCAGGTATCTTCTGTATTGCCCTTTTAGGGTTTCTATTCTTTCAAGTCATTGATTTTTTAGAACGATTTTCTTATCGTAGTTAGCTGATTGACTATCGCTTTACGTCCTGAATACGAAAGAAGATCGGTCATCCCTTAACGTTAGGGTATGACCGATCTTTTTCGGTTTCTGATAAAAATCTGATTGTGCTTATCCTTTAGCTGATGCACCGGACATGGCATCAACAGAAACTTCAACAGCATCTTCTTTAGCAGAAGCACCGGACACTGCTTCGACATGTTTATCTGCTTCTTTCACTGAAGCACCTGTCATCCCATCTACTTCTACACCACCAGCCAAGGTCTGACCAGTTTGTTTCAAGTACCAGTCAATGATTGGTTTAAAGTCTAAGATATATTCATTGATGCCTACGTAGTTCCCTTCTTTATCGTGCATCGCTTGATAATTATGGACGACATATTTATCTGGGCCATGTGTCGGTACATTTACCCGTACTGCATCTACTGCACCAGAACGTAATTGTTGAATCACCCACTCTACATTTTTGAACGCCGCTTTTGGATGGCAATTTGCTAATGGATTTCCTACCTGTCCTAGTACCCTAGAAGCTAACATTTCACTACCTGGAAGTGTGTGGTTATAGTAAAGGAATTGATTATTACTATCGGCATAAGTTAATTCCATTGGCATAGAGGATAGGAAATAATTCAACTGATCAACGGTCAATAGACCTCTATCCAATTTGACATAAGTATTTCCTTCAACCGCGTTGACCGCTTCTGCCGCTTGTTCGAGCCAGTCATCCGCATCCATATCAACACCTTCGATCGTCGTATCGATTTTTCCAGTTGCGTATAGATCTTCTGGTTCCGGTTCTGACTGTTCAGCGGCTTCCATGGCTAAAACCATTTGAATAAATTGTGTAAATTTAGCTAGACAGCTACCGAGAAACACAATCGTTTCATGGTCGATCAGGTTCCCCTCTTCATTAAATGCTTCTTTTACTTTTCCTAATAAAAACTCATTTCCTGGCATAACGATCGCATTGACACCAGGTGCGTTCAGAATTTGTCTTAAGTGCATTTGCGCTCTGGAAGAGCCTTGATCATAGTAAGATGCACCAACAATCATGACCGGTTTCTCTTCAAATGAATGTACTTTGAATGACAACCATTCTAACAGACTTTTTAGTGCTGCTGGAATAGTATGATTATGCTCTGGTGTCGCAATAATGACACCATCCGCTTGAAGAATTTTGTGATGAATCGATTGAATCTCTTGGCTATCTGTTTGATCATCACTTTGGTTAAACATCGGTACATCTTTGATTTCAACTAATTCTAAATTAAACATACCTTGGAATTGTCTTTTGATATACTGTAATAACGTTCTATTGTATGAAACTTCTGCGTTTGACCCAACGATACCGACGATATTCATTTTACTCATTCTTTATTCAAACCCTTTCCCATGAGAAGTTTTCTGCTTCTTTTTTATTGATTTCATGCGCATGGTTCAATTGATTGATAATGTCGACGAATGTCAGAAAATCTTCGAATAAACCTTCTAACTTTTCAATTTTTTCTTTTGAAACCAATTTATTTTCATCATCAAACGCTTGTAAAGAATGACTAAGTAAAAACTCCGAGCTTGGCATGATTCGTGCTTTCAACTCTGGTGCATCTAAGATCTGTCTTAGGTGCATTTGTGCTCTTGAAGATCCTAATGTTCCATATGAAGCGCCTGTTATCATCACTGGCTTATCAACAAATGGGTAAATACCATAAGACAACCAGTTCAGTGCATTGATCAAGACTGCCGGTGCAGAATGATTATATTCTGGTGTACTAATCATCACACCATCAGCTGCTTCAATTTTTTCTGCCAATGCTTTAACTGATTCAGGTAACTCTTTCGATTCCGGTTTGTTGAATACGGGTAATGCTTTGATTTCCACTAACTCGATCTCTGCTCTTTCTGAAAAGTGTTGCTGCATAAACTGAAGTAGCTGACGATTCGTTGATGCTGTCGAATTGGTTCCTACTAATCCAATCAATTTTTTCATTTATTTTCTTCCTCTCCACTTGCTGTTTTATTGATCTTCCCACTCACATTCAACACGTTATTCATCGCATACAAAACGTCTCCTGATTTAGTGATCACAAGCCCCTCAACACCGGGCACACCATTCAGTGTCTGGATCACATCTGATGCACACTTACCAAAGAGTCGCGTCGTCCATATTTCGCCATCCACTGATTTCGTAGAGCGAATCGTTAGGCTCGCTACATCTGTTTCTACAGGATACCCGGTTTTCGGATCTAAGATATGATGATACGTCCGCTGCTGATTCTCTAGCTTTCTGATATAAATACCGGACGTTACGACAGACTGATCAACTACATCTAGCACTGCTTGATAATGTTGTCTAGATTGATTCGGATCTTGTATACCAATTTTAAAACTTGTTCTTTCATCATCATCACCTGGACCGATACCTACCAAATTTCCACCTAGATTAATCAAAGCCGTCTTCACACCTTGGGCTTTTAAATACTGGACGATTCGATCCGCAATGTATCCCTTCGCCAGTGCCCCCAAATCGATCAACATACCTGTTTCTTCAAGAAATATCGATCCGTTTTCTGGATTCAAACGGATTTTTTCAGGATCTGTTTTTCTCAATAAATCTTGCACATCATCGTCAGAGGGAACTTTTGCATCATCGAATCCAATTCTCCAAGTTTGCACTAGTGGTCCGATAGCGATATTCATCAAACTATCTGATGCACAACTATGTTCTTTGCCGATTTCAATCAGCTCATAGAGTTCCGGATGTACAATAACGGCTTGCTTTCCAGCATTTAGGTTTACTTTCATCAGTTCTGAATTAGCATCATTTGCACTGAACCGTCGCTCATACATACTCAGTAATGCAATCACTTCTTGAACCAACTGGCTCGCCGACTCATGTTGGATTTGTATCTCAATGATCGTACCCATCATCCGGACGGTTTTTTGCTCCATATACATCCTTACTCAACTCCTATCCGTCCTCAGGTATGCTCTAAACTTTTTTCCATATCTGCTAACACAGCTAATCCTACTTGGTTTCGGTTCACTTTAGAGTATGCTCTGGCATCGTAAATCAAGCCTAAGATCTCTGCTTTCGGACGATTCAATACGATTGCATTCTTTGCCAACTGGATAGCCGCTCTAGCTAAATAATAAGTTACGTGATTATCTGAGCAAATAGAGATAGCATAATTCAACAAAGCGTTACTGATTTCTAATTCTCCTACATCAGCATAAAACACACCACACTCAAATACGATATGTAGAACGCGCCAAGTGTCTTCCATCTTTTTCGTCGGATATGCATAAATCTGTTCCAGTACCTTACTAAAGTAAAATTCTGCTTTCACTTGGTCTTTTTCTCGTGCATAAATCATACCAATACCGGTATAAGCTAATAACTGAAAGATTCCAGCATCTGCGCAGTCCTTTTCCGTTAGTAATTGGTCAAAAATAAACAAGTTATCGATCAGCGGTTCATTTCTAAAAATAGCCAAAAACCCTTTAATGTATAAGTATCTTGCGCACAATCCAGGTTCTTCATATTGGTCAATCTCAATGGTCTCCAATAAATCCGAAGCTTTCTGATATTCACTTGTGATGAGATAAAACTCTGCTTGATTCATTTTCGTGGTAACCTCAGTGTACGCTACGCCTACTTTCGGGAATAATTCCCCCAGTGGTAAATCTAATTTGTTGCATAACTTATTTAATATCTTAAGATTAGGAACGTGAGCGTTATTTTCAAACCGACTTAAAGTAGCTTGCGTACAAATACCTTCAGCTAATTCATATTGTGAAAGTCCTTTTTGTTTGCGTGCAGCTATAAATCGCTCAATATGCATATTCATCTCCCCTTTACGACAGGCGTCTAAGGTATTACCGACCTTAATTGTGTTCGTTTTCACAATCAATATAGTTAAAATTATACACATCTCATATAATACCGTCAATGCTTGATATAAAATCGTATATAATTTTTTCATCATATTTGGACACTTTGTGAAAATAGCTAGTTTTTCTAATGTATAGTTGGAGATACAAGATACAACAAAAAAAGATAAGCGTGCACTGCTGTCATCAGTACACGCTTATCTTCATAAAATAGTTTTTTCTTAAGGTAAAACTATATAGTGGTAATCACTTTCTGATTCTAACTGAAATCATCTCGCTGATTTCTCAAGTCGGTAAACGCTTCTACTGAATCTGCTTTTAAGAACAAGTTGATTCGTTTTTCTTTTCCGATCGTTGACGGCAACGTTGGCATCTCTCTTTCTCTCAACGCTTTCACTTGTTCTAATTCTTCTGCAATCGACTCGTTTTCTTTATCTATACTCTGTGCGAATCGTAAGTTGGTCAGCGTATATTCATGACCGGCATATACCGATACACCCTCATCTAGCTGATTAAACACTTGTAACGCGTCATATTGTGCCTGATAGTCTCCTGTAAACACACGTCCACAACCACCTGAGAACAAGGCATCCCCAGAGAATAAAGCACTACCTATCAAGAAGCTGATATGTTCTGTGGAATGACCAGCTGTTTTAAAGACTTGCACCGTTTGATCCAACACCTCAAACGTATCACCATCTTCTACTGTCTCTGTGTTTAATGGTTTCGTTTCTTTCGGACCATAAACCGGCGCATCTGGATAATCGGCTAATACCGCTTTAACACCACCAATATGATCATCATGCTCATGTGTCAGTAAAATAGCTTCTAACGTCAATTCATTTTCTTTCAAATACCCTAACACCTTAGCAGATTCCCCTGGATCCACAACAACCGCTCTGCTTCCTTCTTCCATGACCCAGATATAGTTGTCAGATAATGCTGTAATGGGTTGAACCATCATAATTATCGCCCCTTTGTCTAATTGCTTACTCTTGAAGTATAGCTGTTTCTACTATTGAACTGCAATGAACACGCTCTTTATCCTATACGAAAAGTTATTTATTTTTTTATAAGTAAGTTCTCCCAATCACGATTTTTCTGATATGATAGAACTATAAAAAAGTTAATGGGGGAAAGAATGAATGTTGGAATTCAAACAAAATATCCGAGGAAATGTTGCCTTAGGGATCAACCCAGTCGGACTTAAACAAGAAGTACAAAATCAAATCAATTATGTAAAAAAACAAGGAACCTATGAAGCTCCTAAAAAAGTATTGATTATCGGTGCTTCATCAAGCTACGGCTTGGCAACAAGAATCAGCTTGGCTTTCGGTGCTGGTGCAGATACGATTGGTGTCTCTTTTGAGAAAGGACCCAAAAGTGCCCGTTCTCTAGGAACGGCTGGCTGGTACAATAACATTGCATTCAAAGAAGCGGCTGAAAAAGAAGGACTCGTTGCGAAAAATTTCGTGCAAGATGCTTTCAGTCATGAAAGTAAACAAGAAGTGATTGATTACATTAAAAATGAATTTGGCGGAAAAGTTGACTTAGTTGTTTACAGTCTAGCGAGTGGCCGTAGAACAGATCCAGATACGAAAGAAACATATACATCCTCTATTAAAGCCATCGGTGAGCCTGTCGTTGGACCAAACATCAATATGCAAGAACAATCTTTTTACACTGAAACACTTGATCCTGCAACTGACCAAGAAATCGCTGATACCGTTAAAGTTATGGGTGGCGAAGACTGGGAACTATGGATGCGCGCATTAAAAGAAGCTGGTGTGCTTTCGGACAATGTTCTGACAACGAACTATTCTTACCTTGGTACAGAATTGAATCACCCTTACTATGGTGGTGGTACACTCGGACAAGCTAAAGCAGACTGCGATGAGAAAGCTGAAAACATCAACAACCTGCTGACTGATATCAATGGTAAAGCACTCATTGTCGTTGCGACTGCTGTAACAACAAAAGCAAGTTCTGTGATTCCTTTCTTCCCGGTTTACTGTATTGGACTATACAAAGTCATGGAAGAAAAAGGCACCCACGAAACACCTATCATGCATCAAGACCGTATTTACCGTGATATGATCTACGGTAACAATCCTGAGTATGATGACGCAGGACGTCTGAGACCAGACAGCTGGGAATTAGATAGCGATACACAAGCTAAAACGAAAGAATTGATCATGCAATTAAATGAAGATAACTTCAATTCTGACAAAACAGCTTACGATCTATTTTACAAAGAGTTTTCGAACTTAAGTGGCTTTATGGTAGACAACTATACAGAACAAGACGTTACTTTAGAAGAACTAAAAGCACTAGACTATTAAGTTGAAAGAGGCCGGGACAAAAGTCTCCGCCTCTTTTTTTGGTTTCTAACCTATTTGAAGTATGCGTTTGAAATTTAGGGATTATCGAAGTAGTTTTCGAACGCATCAGACGTTTGCGTTCGACTCTTACGTACGAATAGATCTCTTTTTAACGTATCCATCATTTAAATAACATAAAACAAGAAGAACCACTGAGAGAATTGCACTTTTACAATTCTCTCAGTGGTTTCTCTGTAGTTAAAAACTTTAAGAAATTTATGTCTTCGCCACTTTTCTAGTCCTTGCGATTACTCTTCCCAACGACAAACTTTCAGCTCGACCTGTATTTCATTTTTCATCGGTACATCTTCAGCTTCTAGCAGTCCTCGCTGTTCTTTCCATCCAGGTGCCAACCTACCTGCATGATTCACTACTCTATGACACGGATAACTCCCGTAAAATTCTGACATACTCAATACTCTTCCAACGAGACGTGCATTTTTTTCTCTACCAATCAGTCTGGCAATCTGACCATATGTCGCTACTTTTCCTTCTGGAATCTCATCAACGACTGACAAAACCTCATAGATCAATGCTTCATTTAATACTCGACTCATCCATTCTTCCTTTCCAATTAACAAAGTCGTTCTTACTTTTATATTGTGATTGTTTCTTTCTTATAATCGATATACACTTTTTCACTGATTTTCGTATATTTACGTATCTTTAAATCGGCCGAGATACTATCTAGCTTAAAATTACCGATATATCTATAGCTGAACTTTCCAAAATGATCTCTAATTTTCGCAAAGACGATTCTTAATTCTCCCACATCATGATAAGCAGCTTTGCCGTCTTGCCGAATATTTTTCTCTGTGAGAACACACCATGAATCGTCGAGATAATTTAACCACTGATTGTGCTCTTCCTTTTCCCCAGTGGAAATTGTCGGAAACCATACCTCTACCGATTTATCCGCCACGGTCATATTAAAACCTGCTTGCTGATAGCCTTTGTATTTTTTAAAAAATAATTGATTCGCTACATCCGTTATCAATCGAAAGCGATAAAAGTCGTCGATAGATAAGAAGCCATTTTTTTCAATCCATTCTTTGACCGATACATCTGTGTCCCACTTTTTGATATCGTATGCTATAATTTTTGCTTTTATTTCTTCAGCAACATCCTGTATTCTTTCTGTCAAAGCTTGTAAGGGTAACGTTGCATCTATTCTTTTCACTTCAAACAAACGATCTTCTCGAACGGCAGACAATTTCTGTTCCATCGTTAATACCCTTTTTAAATCAGATTCAATCGTCTTTTTATGAAAAGCTTCGTCTACTTCTATGCCCATATTGATCTGCGGGAAAAACAAATCAATCAAATAGTACTTATCTGCACTGACTCTCACATATTGCTGCGTCACTGGACGAATATTCAAGCAATCTATTCTTTGCCATAAAGCATTCAATATGTAGTTCTCATAATCTTTCCGCTTTGTACGCGAAAATGTCTTGATCAAGTACGTTACTTTATCCATTTTTTCCACCTTTACAATCACAAAACCAGCTTTCAATTATCTATTAGAATTGATGACGCTTTTATACCATAATACTTCACTTATACAGACGGTTGCAAACCAACTTTATATTCAAAAAGAGTACGCTAGGTTCTTTCATTTTCTCTATCTCACTTTCTGTGTTAAAACTAACATGCAGATTGTTAATGGAAAACATAAGATAAAGGAGATAGGAACATGGTAAAAGAATTTGATGTTATTGTCATTGGTAGTGGGGTTTCAGGAATGGGCACTGCTTCTAGTTTAGCGGCGGAAGGAAAACGTGTGGCTATTATTGAAGGAGATTTATGGGGCGGCACTTGTCCAAACCGTGGTTGCGATCCAAAAAAAGTACTTGTCTCAGCGGTTGAAGCACGCGACCACATCAACCAGCTCCAAGGAAAAGGACTAAATACAGTACCGAAAGTAAACTGGCCAGAACTGATGGCATTCAAAGAAACCTTCACTTCCCCAGTGCCTGACCAAATGAAAGGTAGCCTCGAATCATCTGGAGTAGAAACCTTTACTGGTAAGGCGGCATTTGTAGATGAAACCCACTTAGCAGTGAATGGCAATGAACTAAAAGCAGATCACTTTATCATTGCGGCTGGCGCACGTCCTTCGATATTGGACATTGAAGGAAAAGAGCATTTTCTAACGAGCGAAGACTTTTTGTCTCTGCCTGAAATGCCTGATACCATCACTTTAGTGGGTGGTGGCTATATCGCGTTTGAATTCGCGGCTATTGCCAATGCTGCTGGCGCAAGAGTACACGTTATACAACATAACGATAAACCGCTTAAAGATTTTGATAAAGAACTTGTTGATCAATTAGTCCAACAATTAGAAAATAAAGGTGTTCAATTCCATTACAACGTAGACATTACTAAAATCGAGAAAACATCTATCGGGTTCTCAATAACCGATGATACAAATTTCGAATTAAATACAGATTTAGTTTTTTGTACAACAGGAAGAATTCCTAATATAGAAACACTTGAACTAGAAAATGCTGGTATTGAATATGACAAAAAAGGTATCACCGTCAATAATCACCTTCAGACAAGTAATCTAGCGGTTTTTGCTATCGGCGATATCTTATCTAAGCCTCAGCCGAAATTGACACCTGTGTGTACATTTGAAGCGAATTACGTTGTTTCATACATGACTGGAAAAGATACTGAACCGATTGCTTATCCCAGTATCCCAACAATCGTTTTCTCAGGTCCAAAATTAGCCCAAGTAGGCTTGATGATCGATGAAAACAATGATACACATGAACGTTCCACCATCGATGCCACACGGTGGTTTAATTATCATAGAACCAACGAACCTATTTCATCTATTATCATCGTGAAAGAGAAACAATCTGGTTTACTAGTTGGTGCAGCTTGTTTAAACAATGAAGCTGATAACTTGATCAATTACTTTAGTCAATTGATTGAACAAAAAGTCCCTGCTTCGGAAGTTGCTGACCGTATTTATGCTTATCCGACTGTGGCGAGTGACTTATCTTCACTTTACGCTTAATACCGGTCAATTATTTTATGTAAAAACGAACGATTATGCAAATAAAGGTTCTATAATATTTAGTGTTGGTGAGAATTCGCCAGCACTATTTTTCTGCATATAAAGAAACAAGCGAGATTCTCTGATAGACTATAGTTACCACACCAAATCTATAGGAGGAATCTCGCTTGCTTCAAACAAATGATATCAAAAAATTGCTCAATATCCAAGATGAATCGATTACTTTAACTCGAATTGAAAAAGAAACGGTCAAAGGACGTCTAACGAATATCGTTAGAGGAACAATCACATATACCCCAAAAGGTTGTCCCAAGTGCGGCACGATCAATACTCAATACCGAGTGATTAAATACGGATCAAAGCTGACTAAGATTGTATGGAATCATGTCGCTGGCTATCCTACGCGTCTCTATTTAAAGAAACAACGTTTCTTTTGTAAATCCTGTAAGCAGACCTTTTCTGCTCGATCTTCTGAAGTTGAAGAACATTGCTTTATTTCCAGAAAAGTTAAGCAGCACATCGGATTTCAATCAGGAGAAGACCTTTCGAAGAAGTATATTGCAGAAGATCACACTGTTTCGCCTACTACCGTGAAACGTATCATCAGTCATTTTGCCCAGATATACTATCCAGTATATCAGTCTTTACCTTCTTGCTTACTCTTTGATGAGTTCAAATCCGTTAAGAATGTGAAAGGTTCTATGAGTTTCATTTACGCCGATGGCGATACACATGAAGTCATTGATATCCTACCTGATAGAAGAAAAGCCTATCTTAAGCTTCATTTCCAAAAGTATCCATTAAAAGTGAGGAAACAGGTAAAGTTCGTAGTCATTGATATGAATGCAGCTTATGAGTTCTTTATAAGAGAACTTTTCCCGAATGCTAAAATGATTATCGATCGGTTTCATATCGTACAATTGATCAATCGATCTTTGAATAGAATCAGAGTTAAAATCATGAACAATACAACCGTTCTAGTTACCCTTCTAAAGGGATTTATAATAAATTCAAGAATCACTGACGCCTGTTACTAAAAGAAGAACGGACACTTTCAAGTACAAATTATAAGTACTATACTTGCTTTGGGCAAACGACTCAACAGCACATAGTTGATACGCTGCTCGCCTATAATAGCGAATTACAAGAAAGTTATCGATTCTATCAAAATCTTTTACATGCTTTAAAAACAAAGAACTATACTCAATTTCGAAATACATTACAAGAGACATCTTTTGAATACCATAACTTGATGAAGGTCAGTCAGCGAACGTTGAATTATCACTTAGAAGAAGGTCATATTGAAACAGCGTTTCTTTATAATTACTCTAATGGTCCACTGGAAGGCTCCAATAATAAAGTGAAAAATATCAAAAGAACAGCCTATGGCTTTATCAGTTTTAATTCTTTTAGAAATCGTCTCGTTCTTTCACTGAAAATGAAACCTAAAAATAAAAAAAGAAGACCTATCGAATAAATTCGATAGAATCTTCTTAAAGGTAACTGATGTTACCAACATCTATTTGACACAGAGCCCAAATAAAAGCATCGTTTCTCTAAAGTAGAGAGACGATGCTTTTTTTGACAGTTGTTCCTTTAATCTTACTTATTGTTCTTCAGCAACGGTATAGCCGTTTCTCAATAATAACTCAAATTGATCAGCCTTGATTGGTCTCGAGAAGAGGTATCCTTGACCAATCTTGCATCGACTTTCAATCAGTTTCGACAACTGGTACTCTGTCTCTATTCCTTCGGCAACGACATCCAAGTTCAAGTTTTCTCCTAAATTGATGATCGTTTTCACCATAGAAAGTTGACTTTCATCTTCAATATTCGTTATAAAGGAACGATCTAATTTAATCGTATTGATGGGTAATTGTTGAATGACATTTAAGGAAGAATAACCTGTTCCAAAGTCATCAATGGATATTTCAATCCCCATTTCTCTGAATTGGTGCAACACTTCGCTACTCTCTGTCGTATTTTGCATAATACTTTCAGTCACTTCAATTTCTAAATATCTCGGCTCTAAACCAGATTCTTCAAGCGCTCTTTTAACGATTGCTACTAACCCACCATGCTGGAACTGTTTAACAGATACATTAACGGAGACTCTAATAGCAGGCAATCCCATATCTTGCCATTTTTTCGTTTGAATACAGGCATTTCTTAAAACCCATTCCCCTATTGCAACGATTTGACCGGTCTCTTCTGCTATAGGAATAAACTCTCCCGGAGAAATAGGCCCAAGATCTGGATGATGCCATCGAAGTAACGCTTCCATCCCCATCATTTCTTTAGAAAACAGCTCTACTTTTGGTTGATAATACAACTCAAATTGATGACTATCTAATCCTTTTCTTAAATCACTTTCAATTCTCAATCTACGATTCATTATCTCGCTCAGGTCACCATCATAGTATTGGAATCTATTTTTACCACTATCTTTAGCAAGATACATGGCTGTATCAGCAAATTTAAATAGTTCTTCATAGGAACTACCATTATCTGGATAAACGCTTATTCCGATACTACTGGTTAGGCTAATTTCATATTCATTTAGCTTGAAGGTTTTTTCAATATTTTGAAGAATCTTATCCGCCGTTTGCTTGCAGATCGAATCATATGCACCAACAATGATAACGGCAAATTCATCTCCACCTAATCTAAATAGTTGCATATTTGGCGCAAGTACTTCTTCAATTCGTCTTGCCGATTGCACCAAAAGTTCGTCTCCGACTTGATGACCGAGCGTATCGTTGGTCACCTTAAATCGGTCAAGATCAATTAACAGTAAAGCGATTTTTTCATCTTGTGCATTCTCCATCTCGATTTCTAGCGTATCTTTGAATTTCGTCCGGTTACTCAAATTCGTTAACGGATCATGATAAGCGAGATAACTGAATTCATCAATTAATTTATTATTTTCTTTTATCATCAATAGTTGACGGAAAATAATCATCCCAATCACAATAAGCAGACCAAAGCTAAGTGAATTGACTGCCCAGCCGTAACTATGGATCACAAGAAAAATAAGAATAATCGTACTAACGTATGGCGGAATAACGACTTTCGGTAAACTGATATGCTCAATGGCAAAGTTTTTCGATTTCGTCTGTTTTTTTATTAGATAGCCTGCCAGTCCAATAGACCATATGCCGATGATCCAAAGATAATTCACCAATCCATCTGGTTGATAACGATCTCTCGGTTCTAGATACGTATAATACGTATCTCCAATAAACGTCGCCAAGAAACCGACTACAAGGAATAACATTGTTTTGTGTTCGATTCTTTTATGAACCAGATACGTTAGAATTGAAATCATTAAGAGTATACTCAAATTAATTGTCGGATACATTAATATAATAATGATTGTTGTTAACGATTGCTCTGCATAATCTAATGTCGGCTCTATCAAATAATAAAGGGTGACTGATGCAGTCGTGATCATAAAAATCAGAAAATTAAAGAAATAGATTTTATTAAATCTCGTTTTATTTATTTCCCTAATACAATAAAAAAGAGCCACTAAATAAATAATACGCGCAATCATCCAAAGAAAATATTCTACTCCTGTAAACGTCGTATTTCCATTCAGAATTTGCACAAAAATCCAAGATAAATTCCCAAGAAAATATACAGTCGTTCCAATCGTCAATAACAGCCAAAAGCCTATATGATGGCTATCTTTCCTGCGATACGCCTTATAGAACTCTATTATACTAAACAGGATTCCCATGGTATGAATGATGGGTAAATTCAAGCTTTTTAACCATGCATTATCTTGAAAGATGATATCCCATCCAAATAGGACTAAGAGATTGATTAATATAATGATGATTAATGATCGTTTTTTCTTCAACATTGCATCTTGTCACCCCCTTAAGCGGATTCGTACTATATCATTATAATCGTCGTTTGTTTTCTTGATTTAATAGCGCTTTAATCATATAAAATGTCAATAATGTGAATTATATAGTGCCGCAAATCACTACGCCTGAATCAATGGGTGATTCTGAGGCCAAAATAGTAACCTAAAACATTTTTAGCAAAACATAAAACGCCTGTTATTATATTCAAATGAATCCTATTTCAGTGACTTTTTGCTGATTTCACTATAAGAGGAGATACTATTCATTATACATAATGAGACCGACTATTGTTCCTATGTTAACACATCATAAAAGTTTTTCTTTTAGTACACGTTGCTTAAAGTCTGAATTCAAAAAGTGACTCCTTACTTTCAGCTACTTTTTAATTAATAGTGATTATCATACTAGTTGTTTATTCAAATCTGACATTTAACATGCTTTTTCCAGTAGAAACTGCGCCTTCTTTCCATAGGTATTGCACAGCATATTGTTTACCCATTTCTGCTTCATCAATCTCAATCGTTAGTACCGTACTTTCGGATATGTTTTTTTCACTGACTATTTCAGAACGATCATCCACATTTACTTCAATCAAGCGGGTCTCGGTAGGTTGAGGATCCATCGCACTCCAATCAATTACCACACTGTCTCCTTCGATTACCTTTCCAGAATGAACATCAGGAAAGCTGTAAGCTATTTCGTTTTCTTCAGTCCCCCAGAACAGCTCTTGATACATATAATCAAACAAGATCGATAAATCATCGTTTGAGCTGATCAGTTCTACAATCGGAACTTCTGTATGTAGTGCGGGATTTTCTTCGCTTCTTTGAGTAATGGGTTCATTTTTATTTTCTACAGTATCAACTTCTTGCACCTTTTCTTGAACGACTTCTGCTTCTTCTTTATTTGAACATGCTGAAATCACTAAAACAGTGGACAGCATCATTATACCGCTTACAATACTTTTCATTGTCATTCTCCTCAATAGGTCATGTGCCTGTTCGTCATACAGCTATACTATTTATTTTATCTGATAAAGACCACTTTTACTAGCTTCCAAAAGTAAAACAACCCACGTTGCTCTTCAATAGTGAAGAGTAACGTGGGTTGTTTAGAGCTCTACTATTTATTTACGTGCTTTACTTACTTTCAATGTTTTTCCTTTAACCTTGCGTTCTTGCATTTCGGAAATCACATAAGGACCTTTACCATTCATGATTTCTACATAGGTTACGTTTTCTTGAATCGTGATAATCCCGATATCCTCAGCAGATACATCTCTGATACTCGTCAATGTACCAACAAAATCAACTGCACGCAGTTTTTTCTTTTTACCACCATTGAAATAGACCTTCGTGATATCTTTATTCAAGGCTTTATTGCGCGCAATTTTTGGTGCCAATCGGGTATTGATTTTCTTTTCAAACGCTGGCTGCGCACGCGTAACTGCACGATCATTAGGCGCAGAAATTTCTGTAACTTCTTGGCTGTCGTCAAAAGCAAACTCACGAACTTCTTGCCAGCGTCTTTGATCAGTTGGACTTACCATCGTTAAGGCTAGACCCGTTTTACCAGCACGACCGGTTCGACCTGTACGATGGGTGTAGCTCTCTTTCTCAAAAGGCACATCATAGTTGACGACATGCGTCACGTTATCAACATCGATTCCACGAGCTGCCACATCAGTCGCCACTAAATAACGAAGTTTTCCAGAGCGGAATTCATCCAATACCTCTATGCGGTCTTCTTGATCCATACCACCATGCAACTTATCGATTGGTAATCCTTCTTTATCTAAAAAGCTGACAACCGAATCCACGACATCCTTCGTATTACAGAAAATGATGCAAGCATCTGGGTTTTCAATCGTCAATAACTCTAATAATTGCTTCTCTTTCGCTTCATCTTCCACTTTGATATAGGAATGTAAAATTTTAGGCGTGTTCTCTTCTGAAGATGCCATTTTGATAGACGCGCGATCAGCACTCATATAAAAACTCGCTAAGCGGTCTATTTGTTTTGACATGGTTGCCGAAAACAACATCGTCTGGCGTGCTGTCGGCAAGTGACCGATGATTTCTTCTACCTGTTCAATAAAACCCATATTCAGCATTTCATCCGCTTCATCTAAAACTAGACTACTCACTTTATCGACTACTAACGTACCTTCTTTTAAGTGTTCCAGTACCCGACCTGGCGTACCAACAACGATATGACTTTTTTGTTTTAGTTCAGACTTTTGCGTTTTAAAAGAAGACTTACCAAATACCGCAGTCACTTTTATACGCTTCAATCGCCCAACATTCATAATGTCATCTTTAACTTGTAGTGCTAACTCTCGAGTAGGCACTAAAATCAAAGATTGCGGTTTGTTTTCTTCCCATTCTGCTTGTTCACAAAGGGGGATACCAAAAGCAACTGTCTTACCGCTACCCGTTTGAGATTCTACAATAATATCTTTTTTCTCCAGTGCTAACGGAATAACGGCTTCCTGTACCGCTGTTGGATTGAAGTAACGCAAACTCTTTAATGCTTTCGATATTTCTGGATCGATCCCAAATGTTTCAAATGATGTATTGCTCATATTCTCCTGCTTTCTTTTTTCTGCTGAATTGTTCAACAGCTATAAAATAATGGACTGTCGTCTAAATGAATTAATCGTATAAGATTGAGTGCTCTATGACTTAGAGTTTCCGTTGAAAAATGCTAAATCGATGAATGCGACACCGAAAGATACACCAAAGCAAACAGAAAGTATGGTAATGATATCAAGTGATTCAGGGCGGAATAGATAATCAAAGCCGTAAATCATGGCGCTCGATAATATAAAAAGAGTAAAAAATTTAATAAGACTTTTTCTTACAACTTGCCATTTAATCTTTCTCATGTTCATAATTGTCACTACTGGAACATACAGTAGCATAAAAATAAGGAGAAAGACATAGCCTAAAAAAAATGCAAATGGTAAGTCCATATTATTATAAGCTGCTATAAACAAAAATACCGTTGAAATCAAAAATATACTGTATAGAATACTTGTAAACCATAACTGTTTATTTTTCTTCATAATGTTCCTCTCATAAATGAATTCACCTAATTACTGGCTATTATAGTGTGGTCTTTCTTTCACCAAGCAATTAGAGTATCGTTCCCTTTATTTTCTTCTGTCAAATATTCTAAATTTTCATACCCTAAAGCTAACACTTTTGCATGCAAATTTTTGATAGTCGTTTGGTTTTTACAGTAAATCCACGTATAAGAAGAATCCACTAGATTTAATACAAATTGACAATCACTTTCCATAAATTCTTCGTATGTTTCAATTTCTTTCGCTTTTGAATTCTTGGGAAAGCCTTTCAAGTCACAAAAGATAAGATAGTATTCTTGTTCTGATATCAATTTATACAGTTTTTCTCCACTTACTTCATCCATTTGCCAATCTTCAGGGAAAAGAGGATTTCCTAATGTATTATTTTGAATCCTATAAGATTCTCCTCCACCAGTTCATATCTTTTAGAATCGTTTCTTCTAAAATATCAAATAAATGCTGTCCATAAGTGTTCGGAATCTCAAACGATAGGCCTATCATGCCAAAACTCCTCTATCAATTTTTATTTATTCTTCCTAATGCCAAATCTCTAGATATTAAGTTTTACTTATTATATCCTATTTATGCTAGAATTAAGTAAGAAATTATTGGAGGATGATATTATGAACCAACAACTCGTTGAAATTTGTTTGCGTGTTAGAGATCTCGAAGCGACTTTAGACTTTTATACTAACCTATTCGATTTTGAAGTGGCTAGCCGTAGAGAATTTCCTGAAAATAAATTTGATTTAGTTTATCTAAATTCACCAGGTTCTTCTGTACAAATTGAACTGACTTACAATTACGATGCAGAGCCATATAATGTAGGAGACGGCTTCAGTCACTTAGGCGTAACTGTCGGTGACCTAGAAAAAATGCACGACGTATGTAAAGCTTCTGCTTACGAAACAGGTGAATTAAAAGGATTATCAGGTGGTACACCTAGTTATTTCTTCGTAACTGACCCTGACGGTTACCGTATCGAAGTTAAGCGTGCGAAATAGTATTTAAACGATAAGATGCTGGTAATTTTTTCCAGTCTCTTATCGTTTTTTCTTATCGGTATAGTTCATATACAAATGATTGTTCTAGCTAAAAATTAACTGCTTGCTACTGATTCTTTTTATAATTCGCTGTTTGAAGGGTTCTCTTTATATTTGACTCATTCTTTAGATAGTGTATAATGATATAGAACGATCATTATACCTAAGGAGAGATCTATATGAGCCAGAAACGCCAAGACGTATTGGAGACAGCAGAATACTTGTTTTATCAGAAAGGATTTCATTCTGTAGGAATCAAACAAATTATTTCTGAAGCGAGTGTCTCTCTGATGACTTTGTACAATCACTTTGATTCTAAAGAAGCGTTAGTTCTAGCGGTATTAAATAATCGAGAAGATACATATTTTTCTTTTCTTAAAAATCAATTTGACTTAAATTCAATAAACTCTATCCAGGAAAAAGCGCAAAAGGTTATGGAAAGTCATCTACTGTGGTTAGAAAAAATGGATACAAATGGTTGTTTGTTTTTAAGAGCAAAAGAAGAATACACTCATGAAAATGATGAGATTACTAAACGTGTGATTAGTCATAAAAAATTCATTTTATCATACTTGGAAGACTCTGGATTTTCTAAGAACGACGCTTTCCGCCTAGCTATACAATTGGAAGGGGCTACTGCGCTAGCTGAAACATCTAACATAACTCATATTAGAAAAGAGTGTCTTTCTATTATTGACCTTCTTTTTCATCCTTGAGCTGACAGATATACTGTTAGCTGTATTTTTTTATTTTAAAATTATAGTGATCGTTCTATCTAAAAGGAGATGTTAAAATGATTAAACTTGTTGCACCAGGCACCGCTATGATTGCTGTCACTTACGCTTTTTCTCGATTCAGTTTTGGATTATTCCTACCTGAAATTTCTGATGCGTTACATTTATCTGAATCTCAATCTGGTTTCGTTGGCACGTTAGGCTATATTTCATACGCCTTTGCTCTACTATGCTCAAATCTAATGATAAAAAGGTTTGGACAGACAATAATAATTTATGCTTGTGGTATCACTTCAGTTATAGGGCTATTGGCTATTGCTCTTTCTCCTAATCTCTTCTTTTTAGGAATAGGTATATGTACAGCTGGTTTGGGAAGTGGGTGGAGTTCTCCCGTTTATAGCAAAGTTGCAAAAACCTCTCTTTCCTTAGACAAAAGGGATCAAGCTAATAGTTGGATGAATACAGGTACTAGTTTTGGAGTCATTATTTCAGGCCCCATCGCTTTATTTTTTGCTAATCATTGGCGAAGAGCATTTCTATTCTTCGCTTTTCTATCAGCTATCACATTAATTTGGAACTTAATCGCTATTCCATCACCTTCTGAGAACGATAAAAACGAGATGAGCTTCTCTTTAAATTATAGAGCGTTATTGAGCCGGACTTCTTATTTATTACCTGCATCTCTCTTAATTGGTATGAGCACTTCCATATACTGGACATTCTCTAGAAGTTATTTGACTGCAGTTTATCAACTAACAACTCAGATAAGCATAGCATTTTGGCTAGTCATGGGAATAGCCGGTATCGGAGGTAGCTTTGCTGGAAAATTAATTAGCTTAAAAGGTCTTTCAGCAGCGTTTCGCATATTCTTGATATTACTGATGTCCTCTATAGCGCTCATTGTTATCTCTAATACAATAGCTCTCTATTCCTCAGCTATTATATTTGGTATTTCTTATATAGCCATTACAGGGGTACTCCTTGTGTGGGGTACACGTTGTTTCCCAGAGTCCCCTTATATTGGTGTCAGTCTTTCCTTCTTTTTTCTAGGCATTGGTCAGACAATTGGCTCATCTCTAGCTGGATTTTCTATTGAGTATCTATCTTACTCTACTAGTTTCTTACTATTTTCTGGGATCGGAATCCTAGCCTTGTTCATGCCTATAAAAACAAATCATAAATATTAACATCAAACTTTAGACATAAAAGTAATGAGTAATAAAAATGTATCAACTACTATAAGAAACCTAAATAACTCTGCTATTAAAGACTTTGAGTCAATTCCCTGATATGAGAGACTTCTTACCCTGTAAAAATAGTAACTTCATTATAAAGGTGGTTGAGGTGCTTAAATTAAATCGAACTACGGTTTTATTTAAAGAACCTCATCTACTTATGATAAGGCTCTCCGTACTACATCTAAATGAGGTATATTCTATATTCTTTTTACTTGATTCAAGGGAGCGTCAAGAAGTTTGTGTAAATAAAGAGGTCCTTCTGTAAAACAAATTCATCTTTTTATTGAAGCTTCAAACATCATTTCCAGTTCTGCTTCAGCTTGTTGGAACCCACGGTGACTTCGAGTTAAAAATTTTTGATTATACATATCAAAATTTGAAACTAAAAAGCGATCCATGGATTCTTCGTTTTGAAATTGTTCTTTACGCCGACTGTACTTTTTGATTTGTTTGTTAAAGGATTCAATCAAATTGGTGGAGTACAAGCTCCTTCGGATCGAAACTGGGAAGTTATAAAACGTAAGCAGACTATCATTTTCTAAAATAGATTTGACTATTTTAGAATAACTAGTGCGCCACTTTTGAGAAAACGCACGGCGCGCTTCAATAGCCTTCTCAAGAGAATCTGCTTGGTAGATTGTCTTAAAATCTTCGCATATTTCTTTACGATCCACTACACGTACCTTACTGGCAAGGTTGCGAGAAACATGTACGCAACAGTGTTGATACGCAGCTTGAGGAAACGCCTGGTGGATCGTATCTTTGATACCTTTCAGACCGTCGGTCGCGAACAGAAGAACATCCTTCACACCGCGTGCTGATAGATCCTCTAGTAATTCCTTCCAAGTGACTGTGGATTCATTAGGGGCAATAGCATAACCGAGTACTTCCTTGGATCCATCTGGGCGTATTCCTACGGCAATATGAACGGCTTCTTTATCAACCGTTTTACGCTTTAAAGGAATATACGTTGCGTCCAAATAAATAACAGCGTAACGCTCGTTTAGTGAACGTTTTTTAAAAGCTAAAACTTCTTCAGAAAACACCTTAGTCATATTAGATAATGTCTGTGGTGTATAGTGATGACCATACATTTTCTCGATCAAATCCGCGATTTCGGACATGGTGATTCCTTTTCGAAAAAGATGAATAATTGTTTCTTCAAGCGTACCGTTGGTTCGCCTATAAGGAGGGATAGTCTGTTGTTTAAATACTCCATTGCGATCGCGAGGTATCTGTATTTGAAGTTCTCCATACTCTGTCTTGACCGTACGGTCATAAGTGCCGTTGCGAGAATTCCCTGAATGGAATCCGATTCGATCATATTTTTCATAATCTAAAAAAGCAGTTAATTCTGTCTTTAAGAGTGTATTTACAGCTAACTCCAAGTGAGAACGAAATAATTCATTCAAATCACCTTTTGTAGCTAGAGTCTGCAAGATATCTGTAGTAAAATTGTTCATAGGGAAGTCCTCTTTTCTGTGAATGTAGTGTGGTAACTCTATTCTACAGAAGGGACTTCCTTTTTTCTATTTACACAAGATATTTTACACTCTC
>NZ_JAGFVM010000045.1 GCF_017599325.1 Marinilactibacillus kalidii
TGTTCAAGTTCCGCGTCACTTTCTTTCTTTATTACTTCGTAATAATAAGATCCTCTACTGATCTCAAGGGCACGGCACATCGCTGATATAGAATATTTATGTTTATTACGTTTGATTACTTCGACTTTCGCCCGAATATCAGCGCCGCTTGCTTTAAAATATCATTTTCCATTTGAAGCTGGGTATTGGCTTTTCTTAATGCTTTCAATTCTTTCTGTTCAGGTGTTAAGTTATCTTTTTCTTTGAATGAACCGGTTTGATGATGTTGACTTACCCACTTGTCAAAAGCAGATCCTGTAAGGTCATATTCTTCTATGATTTCTTTTCTTGATTTTCCTGCTTTGTGTAAATCAACAATTTGCTTCTTGAATTCATCTGTATAAGTTCGACGTGGACGACGAGTAGACATGATAGATTCCTCCTGTGTGCGTTGTGTTTAGTATACACACCTTATCTTTTCTGTCCAACTCAGTGTAACCTATCCAGGCTTTGTATTGGTGCAAGTCTTTAGAAAAGTAAAGGACAGTCAAAATAGATAAGTGAGATAGAGAATTAAAATGAAGCGGATAGAAAGGAAAAAATCTTTATGTTTAGAACTTGCGAAATAAAGTTAAATGATACTGTTCAATCAGAGATATTGGCAAGTGAATCATTACCGTTGAAAAAGTTGTTGACGTCAAGTAGAAATCGTCAATTTCTGCTAATTAAGTTTCTGCAGTTTTTGCTAAATAAGTTTCTGCACTTAATTATTGAAACACGCTTTCACGGTTCTTCATTCTGTAACTTTCATCATTCATCTGTATAACTTCTACGCGATGAAGAAGGCGGTCTAAGATTGCGGTCGCAATCCCTTCATCACCCAAAAGCTCACCCCATTGATCTGGGCTCTTATTCGACGTCAAAATAATCGAACTCCGTTCATATAAATGGTTAATGAGATGGAAGAATTGATTCGCTTCACGTTGATCCATCGCGATGTACATCAGATCATCAATGATAACTAAATCGGATTGTTTGATCCGATTTAATGTTATCTGTGACTTCCTGGTATAATCACTTGTTTTCAGTATGGTCATGAGTTCTCCCATGGGGAGAAACATGACCTGATACCCTTGGCCAATGGCTTCGAGTCCCATACCTATGGCAAGGTGTGTTTTTCCTACACCGGGTGGACCAAGTAACACAAGATTATATTGCTGCTCGAGCCAATGCATATCTTTCAGTTGTTTCATCTGACGTTCAGTAATGCTTTTTTGTTCTGTCATTTCATAGTCCTCAAGGGACTTCTGGTAAGGAAACTTGGCCCACTTTAATCGTTTTTCTTTATTTTTATCGTCTCGCTTGTTTAACTCAAAAGTCAAAAGATGATTTAAAAGTTCGTGATAGGTCCAAGAGTTTTGTTCTGCTTCACGCATTATAAGTGGTAGTTCAACCGATACTTCTGATAAGCGAAGTTGCTTAAGTGCATGTTGAAGACCTTCAAGTCCAGAGCTCATTGGCGATCACCTACAATCAGTTTCGTATAGTCACTAAGTGATCGTGTGGGAACAATGATGGAGGAAGCCGGCGGCTTTAATGAGACACTAGTCGGTTTTAGGTGTTCATCGGACAGCGAGTTTTGAGAATGCGTTGCTAAGAATTTAGATACATCTCTAAAATCATTGGCACTCCATAACTTTTCGTCTAGACACTTGTGTAAAGCTGCTTCACTTTCTTCCGGGTAAGCTTTTATGGCTTTCTCTAAAACGATAAACTGATCTCGTGCGTAGCGTTTATGAGTTTCAATGACTTTATCAATAAAGAGACCAGCACTCAATTCATCCTCAAATAAAGCAATCATTGCTTTTTTATATTTTTGTATTGATACTGAGAAATCTCGACCATGATTCGTTTTCTTTATTAACTTTCCTTTTTCAAAAGAGAGCGTATGTCTCGTTATTTCTTGGCCATTTAATTCATTTAAAATAACGAGTTCACTGGTATTGATTCTCAGTAAGACTTCGTTATTTCCAACAGGTTGATAAGTTCCTTTAGGAACAGAATAACGATTTCCTTTATAGCGAATCGTATTGTCTTTTCCTATCTTAACTGCTATACTTGCATCAAATGGATTGTCCATATTTCTAAAAGATGAGACTGGTTTCAAGTGTGCTTTTTCCTGAAGGAACACTAAATCTGGTCTCTTTTTTGTTGTGCCATGTACTTTATGATTACCTGTTCTGTCTAACCAATTTCGACATTTTTGATTCCAGTCATCTAAATCACTATAAATTCTATTCTTGGCAAAATTACCTTTTACATAGCCAACAACACGCTCGACCTTACCTTTGGTTTCGGGATCAGCTGCGCGACATAAGTAGATTTGAAAACCTCTTGCTTGTTGGTAGGCTTCGAACTTACTTGTTAGTATTAGGTCTCCAGCATTCTCACTTACCGCTATTAGATTATCTTGATCATACATAATTTCGTTTGTCATTCCGCCGAAGTAGCGAAAAGCTTGTTCATGACAACGTATCGTATCTTCAGTTGTAAAAGGTCTATCTAACCATTCCACGTATTTATAGCGGCTATGTCCTAAAACGAAACAAATACAGAAGAGTTTTATCTTTTCTTTTTCGACTGTTTCCTGCCAGCACTCGCCCCAATCGACTTGAATCTGTTCACCCATATTAACTTCTGGAATAGCCTCATACTGCCTTAACTGTTTAACTTTTGGGATTGCATAGCGATCTCTTAACTCTTTAACGAATAATCGGATTGTACTCGATCCCACCTTTATACCGGGATATTCTTCTAGTAACCAGTCTTCGATTTGAGCTGCAGATAAATCTGGATGTTCTTTTAACCAGGTGACAATCACTTGTTCATGACTGTTCAGTTTTCTATTCCTGTTCTGCAGACCTGATGTCCATTCGGACATTTCTTCGTAATTCAGGCTTAAATATTTCCTTATTGTATCTCTATCCACACCAACTTTTCTTTTGATCTGACTGTTATTAAACCCTAAACGTTTCAACTTATGTATCTCATGATATAAAGTCATTTTTGATTCATTCACCTTTCGTCCTCCGATCCACTTATACTCATAACTTTAATAGTATAACCGAATCGACTAATCTTTAGATAAAAAGTGCAGAATCTTAATTAGCAATAATTGTTGTTTTTAGTTTAGCATTCACAAAAGTATATTAAAAGAAACCATTGCATCTTTTTTACCGTCCTTTTCCCAATTATATATCTTGTAATGAAACCTAATATCGAACTGTTTTTAGAGATCCCGGTTATAATATTTTTCATGATATTTTTATATTATGTTATAAAAAAATCAGTATATAATCAAACGATTGAAAACACCTTAAAAAAATATGATAATACTCAGGAATATACAATGAACATAGAAATAAAAGAAAAGTTTATAAAATTAGACTATAGTACGATCTCCTATGAAGTAACTTGGGATGAAATTAAAGTCGCCGAAGAGGACAAGGAATGTTATTACTTGAACTTTGGTAAAAGTGATCATTATCATATTTTTAAAAAAATAAATACAGAACTATCTGATGTTGAAAATCAAAAATTTGAAGAGATGATAAAAGATAAACTTGGAAAAAGACTAAAGGAGAGTGCGCTTACTAATGAAAATGAAATACAAAATAATGCATGAAGATATTGAAATAGCGGAAAAGTTAAGTATGGATATAAATAAAAACTTATCCATTACTTATTATAATTGCTTAATTTATGGGTTCATGTTTTCTGGAACAAGCTTCATTTTAAGCAGAAATTTGATAGTGTCTTTATTATTTGGAATTGTTGTTTTCTTAGCAAATCTATATATTTTTGAAAAACGAGTATACAAAAGACTAGCTAGAATAAAATATAAATACCACAAAGACTATTATGAGCAAGACCATACTTTCAGTTTTAGTGAAGAGCATTTAATGCTTGAAACAAATGGTGAGACCATTAAAATCAAAGTAAATGATTGCCTAAAAAGTTATGAAGATGAGGCTAGATATATTGTTTTTCCAACGAAGAATAATTATTTTATCGTTAATAAAACTGAGTTAGATCTCAAACATGAAATAACTAATTTATTCAATAATGAACTTTTACTACAAAATAGATAAATCAAATAGAGAGAATGTTTAATTAGTAGAATATATTACATAATAAAGAATGCATTATCAAACGAGCCCTTAATTTATATGAACCAGTCAAAAAGTGGATTAATACGAGTATGGAGATAACCGACATCGTATTAGTCCACTTTTTTGAATGAATCGTAAAAAGCTTTTCCTTATCTGCTAGAACTGGCATAATAGCAGCATGGAAAAGTTTTTTTACATAGAATGTCTAGTATTTTTGATTGTCATGTTGAAAGATTTTGATTTTAATGGATAAGTAAATCAAACATAATAGAGGTGTATAAAATGGAAGTTGGCCAACGGATAAAAGAGCGCAGAAATGAGTTGGGGATGACGCAAGATCAGGTGGCGGAATATTTGGGCATTACCAGACAGACGATTTCAAATTGGGAGAATGGGAAAAGCTACCCCGATATTGAGCGAATCATTCGGTTATCTGAACTGTACACGTTATCTTTGGATGAATTATTGAAAGGAGATCAGACAATGGTAAATCATTTGAAAGAAGCAACAGAAGTGAATCGGTTTCTCAAACACTTTAGTGTATTAATGATTGTGAATATTGTTTTGATGGGACTACTTTTAGTGCTGAATACAAGTAATGGTTTGATTACGGGTAGCATGATGGGATTGATTAGTTTGAACACACTGTCTATTTTTTATTTGATAATCAAAAAAATTTAAAGGAGACTTTATAATGGATAAATTTAATTTATTAATGATATGCTTTTTGATCATTGCTTTTTCAAGTATTTGTTTAGCCTATTATGTTTATCAATTAATATTGATGGATGCGAAAAGTCGCCAAATAGACCATCCAAGATTCTGGTCAACGATAGCTGCTGCAAATCAAAACGGTGGAGGCATACTGCTCTATTTATTCAAGCGCAGAAAAACGACTAGTTTACTTTCAGAAAATGAAAAACAAACATTTCTGACGATCAAAAAGAAAATTTATTGTTTACTAGCACTGAGTTTCGTCACTTTCTTAGTGAGTTTATTAATATTGATTCGATACTAAAAAAGAGTAGACTGATTTTACCCGATAGGGTTTCACTACGAAGGTATACAGAGAGGAAGTATCAGTTTGAAAAATTATATTGTTTTACTTCGAGGTATTAATGTGGGCGGTAGAAACAAAATTAAATTGGCTGATTTACGTGATCATTTAGTTCAGTTAGGATTCCAAGATGTTCAAACGTACATTCAAAGTGGAAATGTGTGCCTTCGGTCCTCTCGATCAAGCCAAGAAATTACTAAAAAAATAGAAAAATTATTAATAGAAAATTTTAAATTAGACAGTAAGTTAATCAAAGTATTGACGCTTTGCATCGATATTTATAAGTCGGTTATAGAAGAAGCGCCTAAAGGGTATGGGGAAAATCCGGATGAAGTTGATTATCGTTATGATGTCTTATTTTTAATGAATATTTCTCCTGACGAAGCTATGCAAGAGATTGATGTTCGAGAGGGAATAGATCGTTCCTGGAAAGGTACTCATGTAATTTATTACCGACGACCAGGACCAACTCATCCAGATTATACGAAAAGTGCATTAAGTAAACTAGCGCGTAAGAATATATATCAGTCTATTACTATCAGAAATTGGAAAACCACTATGAAGATGTGGGAACTGATCAATAAATAAAGTTTCTATGGTTTCTTAGTCGACTTTTCATAATCAAGATACCACAACAACACGCAAGAGAAAACATTGATCTCATTCGGAACGTTCTAAATTTTTATTTTAAAGTCCGAGAACTACTCCAACCATCAGGTTTGCTAAAAAATATGACTTAAATGAACACTAAAAATAAATTTTCTGAAAAAAATAAAAATTACTTATTATATACGTTGCTGTTTTGGTAGGTTTAGGCATCATTTCTATAGTTCTCTATACCATTTCTAATACTAAAGTTTTTTTGCAATTATCATTCAGATAGATGAATAATTAAAATTGTAAGAAAAAACTCATTCTGATTTACTAATATAGATAGAAGGAATAGAATGTCTGCATACCTTAAATAAGAGAAAGGAAGTTTTTAAATGAAATATATTGTTGTTGGATCTTCTCACTTTGGTTATGAAGCAGTTGAGACCATATTAGAAGCGGAACCTGAAGCAGAAATTCATTTGCTTGAACGTGAAGACAAAGCATCCTTTATGAGTTGTGGAGCTCAATCATATTTAATGAATATCGCACAATCACCAGATGAGCTACATTATGCGAATGAAGAATCCTATAAAAAACAAGGCATTAATATCCATCTAAATACTGATATGGTTGGTTTGAATGCTGATAAAAATACAGTGACAGTAAAAACAGACAGTGGGGAAAGAGAGGAAGGCTACGATAGATTACTTCTTTCACCAGGTGGCTACGCACCCAAATTAAACATACCAGGAAATGATTTAGAACATGTCTATACTTTCCGTGGTCGAAACGATGCAGAAATTGTTAAAGCACGTATGAAAGATGCGAAGAAAGTAGTCGTTATTGGTGGAGGGTACATCGGTGTTGAAGTTGCCGAAGCCTATACAGAAAACGGTCAGGATGTGACGTTGATTGATGCAGTCGATCGTTTCTTACCGAGCTACCTAGACGAAGAATTCTATCCAAGCTTATCTAAAGAAGCGAAAGAAAAAGAATTGAAAATTCAAACAAATGAATTAGTACAAGAGATCAAAGGGGAAAATGGTGAAATTCAGGCAGTAGTAACTGATCAAGGTGAATATGAAGCAGATACAGTGATTATGGCTGTTGGAGTCAAGCCTGATACATCTTGGCTAGCGAACAGTCTTGAATTAGATAAAAATGGCTTTGTAGTTGTCAATGATTATTTAGAAACATCAGCTAAAAATGTCTATGTAGGTGGAGATGCGACATTAATTCCCTTCCAAGCAACAGGTAAAAAACAAAACATCGCTTTAGCAACTAACGCCCGCAAACAAGGGATTACCGCTGCTAAAAATGCGATGGGAGAAAAAATCGAAATTATCCCAGTCAACGGGACGTCTGGATTAGCTTTCTTTGATTTGAAATTTGCAACAACCGGTTTGAATGATTCTAACGTAGAGAACTACGATGGAAAAATTAAAACTTTCTATACTGAAGAAAGAGTCCGTCCTTCATTCATGCGTGATGGGGACATTAAAGTTGAAATGAAAATATTCTATGATTCAGAAACAGAAGTAATCTTAGGAGCACAATTTTTATCTACTGAAGATATTACGCAAGCAGCAAACACCCTTTCACTAGCCATTAGTAACAAAATGACTTTAAGTGATTTAGGGAAAGCGGATTTCTTTTTCCAACCAGGATTTAGTCGTCCGTGGAACTTCTTAAATGTCTTAGCACTAAAAGCGCAAGGAAAAACATTTGGTTCAACAAAAATGCTATTTTAGCAATACCAAAACTTAAAACCGAATCATTCATATTTTTCATTCAATCTGTTTCTATTTATGAGTACTTTAGATAAGAAAAGTTATCGAAAAAAAAAGTAACAATCCTATCAATACAAGGATTGTTACTTTTTTTATTCAAACGATTGACTTTAACTATCTTTTTAAAGGAAATTTCAGAGTTTCAGTTGATGATTTATATCAATGAATCCTATAGAGCTAACGAAAACAAATAATCTAATGAGTATGAATCAATTTTGATTAATTCTTATTTTGACAAATACTCCATTGATGCGTTACCAGACACCTTTGATATCAGGCGCTCGTTATGTAGAAAAGGGAGTCCTTACAAAAATGCCGTAGCGTAGTCCACCTATAAATCTTTTAAGTTTCCATTTGTTTACGACAACACATTCCATACACTCTATGAACTACCCCGTCCAATTGTTGGATTACGAATCTCCTGTTGATTATCGGAGAAGTTGGGAAAAGAAACGGTCTGAACTTGAATTCCGCAACTTGCAAGGAGCCTTACATTTAGTTAAAGGCGCTTAAGGAAATGAAAGCCAACGACTTCACCATTCAAACCTTGCGATTTTTGTTTAACAATGTATGGGCTATACTAGGTTTACAATCAAACTTGGCTAATGGAGATCAAATAAAATGGATAAGAATCGATTGAATTTGATTGATAAGTTGAACCATATCGCAAATGAGTTAGGCGTGGGGACAGTAGATTATGAATTAGCAAGGTTTTTCTTAGAGCATTTTAAAAGTGTCAACACTTGTAGTATCTACCAAATCGCAGCGGACAACAGTGTATCAAGAGCCTGTGTTCGTCGCTTCGCTAAACAGCTCGGATATACCAATTTTCCGGGTATGAAGTCGCATGTTCAAGAATTTGATATGATATTAATGATTCCAAAAAAATTTATGGCTTGAATTGATATACTGATGTTCTTGTATCTAATATTATTGCCTGAATTAAACACTACTTGTTTTTAATTGATTGGCACAATAAGAATCTTCAAAATTTAATTACTATTTCATTAGATTTAATAAGTATAAACACCTCCTAATAATGTGGGATATTTGTGCATAGAAATATAAACTGTTTAATTAATAATATATTTATGTTAGGTTTGAAAAAAAGAATACGATAGAATTCTTTTTTCAGTTTATTAAAGATTGTAAAAAAGGCGTTAGGAGTTTACGATTTAATGGATGAAGAAATATATACAAAAGAACAAGAATTGGAAGTGCTGGAAAAAACATATCGACGTTTGGGATACTACTTAAATCACAATTATTTTGTAGCTGAACGAGGGGTAAGACCTTATTTTCAGTGGTATCTAAATTGGTCTGGTTATGTAACAGCATTTCTAGGATTTGATTATTTATATTTCGCTGAGAATCATTTATTGATACTGAAAATGAAGTTTCTACAAGACAATTCTGAAAAGTATATTTTTAAAATCGATTATAAAAATATTACTGATTTTTCAGTTTCAAGGCCTATTATAAAGTATTGTTTACAGTTTAAGGCTGAAGGTAAGCAGTACTATTATTATATTGATGCCAGTGGGTCTTATTCATTTAATGGACCGGATTATTCAGCTAGGAACTTCAATTATTTATTGGAAAACCATTTTAAAGGTTTACTGAAATAAAAAATATCAAAAGCATATGATTCAATGGAAAACAATAGTAAGAAGATTCTAAATCAGTTTATAGCGTCGCTAGTGTTGATTAGAGTTGACGGGGGGATTGCTTAAAGTAGGCCGAGTACCTCAAGTGGAACATTATCTAATGTAGAAGCTTTTGTTTTTATATTCTCTATAGCAGTTTTTTGGAGCTAGTTTTATTGGTATTTAAAGAATAAAAATTAGAAACAAACTATAATTAGGTTTTATCTTAGGTTGAGAAATGATTGGTTTTTACGCAATTATATTATTTATCCATATGTTACGAATAGCTATACTAATTTATCAATTGATTTATCAAGGATAAAGTACTATAAAACAGTTTAGTAGATGTAAAATTACGAAGTCATTAGAAAAAAATATTACAGATTTAGCGGATAACCGCCATATTAATCAATACTAATAATGTTAAAGTGGAACTAACAAAAGCACGATTAACTAACTATATTAGGAGGGTTTGCTATGGTTAAAAGTAAAGATAATTTTCATTCAGAATTTATAGAGTTAGAAGACGTTTTGAACAAGTTGAGAAGTTGGGAGAACGGTCTAGAATTTCTAGGAGATTATTATTCTACAAATAATCCAGATTTAGAAAGATTAGTAGAAGAATATACGCCCACATCAGCTATTTTTTGGGCTTTTCAAAGAGACTTTTTACGATTAAATAAAGAAGCTCAAGAGCAACTAAAATTGTTGGCCGAAAAACAGAAAAAACAATTTAGAAATAAGAATACTAACTAACTTTATCCTATTTATTTACCTAGTAAAAACAGTCATCACACCATGTCGAGATGATTAATTGTTAGTTAGCATTTTTATAAGCATACAAATATTTTACTAGCCACTATCAGTTATTTAACATAGACTTATGCTTAACGCATGAGTCTTTTTTGTTTGCGAAAGAGAATAAAGTCAATGAATAATATGAATATTGTTGCTTTAATTGGTAAAACTATCTTAAATCAGGTTAGAAAAGTCCGATTATTTTAAGTGAGGAACTTTGATTTCTAATGTTACGAAATCGTGATATGCGAATTGGAGTCAAAGGGTTACTCAAGAAGTATCAGTAAAAATCTAACTGTGATACTTCTATTTTCATAAATTAAATGATAGGAGGAACGACTCGCCAGTATCTGTTATTATCTGTAAATCATGAAAGAATCGATTAGCGTAATCAATGATGATCGAGGTCATTAATGAAAAAAAGTGTTAGTCATTTTTAGATTGAGCTTAATAAT
Source organism: Marinilactibacillus kalidii (assembly GCF_017599325.1). Classification (GTDB taxonomy): domain Bacteria; phylum Bacillota; class Bacilli; order Lactobacillales; family Carnobacteriaceae_A; genus Marinilactibacillus; species Marinilactibacillus kalidii. The sequence goes on from NZ_JAGFVM010000045.1 coordinate 10,492, forward strand.
CTACATTAGTGAAAAGAAAGGATTGTGAAAATGAAGAATTGGAAAGTAATTGCTTGGTTAATGTTATTTTTCCCGCTTGGATTATACTACATGTATACATACTCGAATTGGCCAAAGAAGACCATGCATGTTATCACAGGTATTTATGCAGGGATGGTCATACTAGCTTCACTGGCTGGTATTTTATTTGAGGTAGGGGTTTTATCAGGAGTCAGTTTATTGATGACCTCACTCGGATTATTAGCAAACAATATCTACAAAAAATCCCAAAAAAATCGATCACTTATTTTATTAGGGTCTAGTATCTTATTAATCGGTATATCTGCTACAAACATAGATGTGGTTGAACCAGATGTTCAGGTCGCTTCTGAAACAGTAGAAGCGGAGACAAAAAAGAATGATGAAAAGTTATTAGAAAAAGCAACTGAGGCAGTCGAAGTAGCAGAAGAAGATCCTACCCAATCAAATATTGAGATCGCTTATGACTTAGTTGGTCAATTAAAAGGAGATTCCACTCAACTGAAAGAACGTCTTGAAGCTGTTGAGAAAAATCTGCTTGCAGCTGAGCAGCTTGAAGAATTTCTTGAAGAATTGGCTTTAGCTGAGGAAGACCCTACTCGTTCTCATCTGGAGAGTCTTGAAAAAAAAGAATCTGATATTGGAGAATTGGATGAAGAGTATCTTGTTCGCTTAGAAAAAGTTCGGGGAGAAGTTGAAGCGCAAGAAAAATTGCTTCTTCTTGCAGAAGAGGCAATCAATACAGCTGAAACTGAACCAAATCGACAAAATTATGAAGCAGCTGTCACAGCACTTTCTAGTGTTCAGACAAATCAAACAGCTCTTTCTACTAAGTTAGACGCTGTAAAAGGAACCGTTGAAAGTCAAGAAGCACTGGCAAAACAAGAAGCAGAAGCTAAAGCAGCTGCTGAAGAGAAGGCTAAAGCAGAAGAAAATCAGAAAGCTGTAGAAGAAGAAAGCAGTGCACCTGAACAAGCTACACCTGACAAACCAACTAGTGAAGCAGCTTTATTGAACTTTTTAAATACTGCCTCACAAAGTGAGTTGCAAGCTGTATCTTATATAGGACCCAAAAGATCAGCATACATTGTCGAATACCGTCAAGCGAATGGACCATTCACTCATTCTAGTCAGGTAACCAATGTTAATCAAATCGGAGAGGGCATTTACAGTAATTTACTTGAAATGTTTAACTAGCAATTTAAAATGACGATTCGACATAACATATTAAAATAATCTGTAAGAGAACTCTCCTTAAATTAGGATCGTTCTCTTAATTTTTTTCGAAAAATACCGATTGTAAAAGCTATACAGAAGAAAAATGAATTTTCTAGTGTATCTATATTACACATTTATGCTCTTTGATTCAGTAGAAGATATCAAAGGGTGGGCGTTAGAAGAGGAGAGATGCATTATGGTAAGTCAATACGAAAAAATGGGTACAAAGTTATTAACCTATACGGTTATCGGGTTATATCTTTCGGCATTACCGATAGTAGGGTTACTCCAATTAGGGAATCTAGTTAGTAGCGGCGTGTTTTTTAGCTTTCTGCTAGTAACTACAGTCGTCGTCGCAACACTGTTAACGATCAATAAAAAGTTTTCTGAATATAGTCAAACGAAGTATGTAACGGTGAGTTTTATTTACTTAGCTAGTTTTTTCGTTATTCTAACGATACCGGCTATGAATATATGGATATTATTACCAATTTACTTTATTTTTTCTATGATTTACTTTAATTGGAAAGTAACGATCCAAGCAATGACATTTATGATCGTGATTTTAATTTCACAGTTTTTCTTAAATAGTAACTTTATAGCAATGAGAGAAAATGTATTGGAAGTCGTTGTGATGTTTGTGTTGGTAGCGATGATTGGAGCAGGCGGTATTAGTGTTTCTTTTATCGGTAAAAAAATCATAACAGATGCTACTGAACATTCAGAATCCGCACAACAACAGAAACTTAAATTAGAAAATGTTTTTGAAGAAATTCAGACAGCTGTTCAACAATTGATGAATTTCCACCAAACGATTCAATCAGATGCTATTCAAACAGGGCAAGTCACAGAAGATATTGCAGGGGTCTTCGGTGAAGTAACTAGAGGTGCTGAATACCAATCAACATCTCTTATTGGAATCAAAGGGAACATGCAAACCATCCATCAAAACATTCTAGATGTCACAACAACTTCAGAAGAAATGAAATGTTTATCAGATGCAACAGGCAAAGTAACAAATGAAGGAGAGTCACATCTAAAAGTATTATCAACAAGTATGGTTCAAGCAAAAGATAGCTTACATGAAACGATGACATTGATCCACAACCTTTCAGATCAAAATAGTCATATCGAAAAAATCTTAAATACGATCACTGGTGTTACAAAACAAACGAATTTATTAGCGTTAAATGCTAGTATTGAAGCTGCAAGAGCAGGTGAACATGGACGTGGCTTTGCTGTTGTTGCAACAGAAGTAAGAACTTTGGCAGAACATTCAGCAAAAGCAACAGAAGAGATCAGTATTATTTTGAGAGAGATTTTCTCAAAAGTTACGGATTTGGAGAACCAATTAGAAGAAGGACAATCTGCCTTCCAGCAAAGTGAACAGGCTGCGCAGAAAGCAGATTCTATCTTCCAACAAATACATCAAAATGCTACGAAAGTATTCAAGCAAGCAGAGACTGTTAAAGCGAAGTCTAGTGCGTTACAGTCTTCATCTGATACCATTGTTGATGAAGTAACGTCTATCAGCGAGGTGACTGAAAAAGCTTCTGATACGACGAAACAAATGTATTCAGGTGTTGAAGAGCAACGTCGTTCTGTCCAAGGCGTCATTGAAAGTTTATCTGAGTTGAATGAGCTTATCATGAACTTAGAAGAATTAGTGACTAAGGATGAAGTAGAAGCGACTGAAGAAGTTAATGAAGAACAATCATCATCAACAGAAACGCCTGATCATGTTCTCGCATAGTTCCAAACTGGTGAAAACTAGAAAGTGTTTTAGATAGGTTAATTGCTGATCTTACAGTAGTCATTTATAGACTAGCTCAAAACGGTAAAACGTTTTGAGCTTTTTTATGTTTTAGGGTGTTAGAAATAAGGGGTTAATTATAAATGTGTTATTAATCAGCAAATGTTTCTTTTTAGTTTTTGTTTAAAAGATCATCAAGTTCCTCATACCTATTAGCGACTTTTATGTTTTCAAAGATAAAAGAATTGATTTTATGAAAAAAAATGAAAGTTAAAAATGTTAGGTATAGTGATAAATGTAATTGTGTAGATTTTTTTAAATATCTGAATTGTCAATATAAGCTAGACAAATACGACCCATCAATATAACTCAAAAATACTTCTAAGGGTGTTTGATAATTTAGTGATTTTCTAGGGATTCGGTTTCGTCTATCGGCTACGCCTGATACAAAATTCTGATCTACTAAATTAAAATCCATTTCTTTAGGTAGGCCATTTCGTCGCAGTAAACCATTTGAATTTTCGTTCAAAGCCCTTTGTGAAGGCGTACCTGGATCTGCAAAATAAATGGACACATCATGTTGGTTGCAGATTGACTTCCAGTTTGAGAACTCTTTACCACAATCAAAAGTAATGGACTTAAATAGACATTTGGGAATAGAACTGAACCATTGGTTCAAGGTGGTTTCTATATCAACTGCTTTACGTCCTTCTGGTTTTAACGTGATGATGACTTTCGAAAGTCTTTCGACTAACGTTATAATGGCGCTTTTGTGGTGTACACCAACAATGGTGTCTCCTTCCAAATGTCCAAACTCTTCCTTAAATAAAGGATAATCGGTTGTTCTTTCTTCAATCGTTCTTTTAAATGCTTGTTTTCCTCGACGTTCTTTATGACCATTGGGCTTTCTTTTTCCCTTCATGGGAAGTAAAGCTTCGTCGAATAGGTGTTCATTGAATCGACGATAAAGCGTTCGGACCGAGCATCCAATAGGCTGTTCCGATCTACCAATAATGACATCGGGCGTCCAGCCTTTAGCAACTTGATCCTTGATATAGTCCTGTTGTTTAATAGGAAGAATGATTTTCTTTCGTCCGCAACGTTTTTTATTCAATTTGTATTGTCGATAATAGTCAAGAATTGTAACACCTTGCTTTAAAGCCGTAACGACGTTATGGATAGTTTGCCTTGAACGATTAATCAATTGAGCGATTCTAGCGGTTGATACATTATTATGGTAATACGATTCTATCAATACAAGCTCGTCCGTGGTAATATGGGAATAGGTCATTCGTGATCACTCCTAATGTTTTCTTTGGTCGGAAAATACATTTTGAGTGTACCACGAATGGCTTTTTTATTTGTCTAGCTTAATTTTACAATTCACG
>NZ_JAGFVM010000046.1 GCF_017599325.1 Marinilactibacillus kalidii
TGTTCAAGTTCCGCGTCACTTTCTTTCTTTATTACTTCGTAATAATAAGATCCTCTACTGATCTCAAGGGCACGGCACATCGCTGATATAGAATATTTATGTTTATTACGTTTGATTACTTCGACTTTCGCCCGAATATCAGCGCCGCTTGCTTTAAAATATCATTTTCCATTTGAAGCTGGGTATTGGCTTTTCTTAATGCTTTCAATTCTTTCTGTTCAGGTGTTAAGTTATCTTTTTCTTTGAATGAACCGGTTTGATGATGTTGACTTACCCACTTGTCAAAAGCAGATCCTGTAAGGTCATATTCTTCTATGATTTCTTTTCTTGATTTTCCTGCTTTGTGTAAATCAACAATTTGCTTCTTGAATTCATCTGTATAAGTTCGACGTGGACGACGAGTAGACATGATAGATTCCTCCTGTGTGCGTTGTGTTTAGTATACACACCTTATCTTTTCTGTCCAACTCAGTGTAACCTATCCAAAATGATTATGAAAACAACTTATGGTATGAAGTTGTTTTCAAGTAAGAATGACTCTGTTCCAAAGAATTGATTAGCTCATCAATTAATAAAACTGAAATCAACGTTCTTCTTGTTGATGATTGTATATTCTGTAAATGAATTAAGTATGATTAATCGGTACTCATCTTCATAGTAGTCACTTATTTCATCAATGGGAAATTCTAAACTATGAGAATCATAGTAAACTAAAATTTTTTTATCAATAACTTCGCATGTATAGGTGAACAAGTAAAAGTCATTACTTCTTTTAAATTTACCTTTAGCTATAGTTTTATAACGGTACTTAGTATAGAAGATATAAAATAAATAGAAGAATAAAAGAAAAATTATTGTAGCTATAAGAACATGCTCAATTACATAATAAAACGCAACAGAAACTATTACAGCATAAAGAAGAGAAGAATATAAATATTGCCCTCTAATTTGATTTCTTTCTAAACTGATTTTTTCTGCCATCTCAAGGTCGCTTAGGTTTATCTTAAAATTAATTTTCACTAAACATCTTCCTTTTCCTTATTCTGTGCTTTGTTGCGAATTTTTTTTATGAGGTATTCACTCTCTTCGATAGAAGAATTTTCAAAATCCTTTTTCAAAATGAAATATGATGAATAATTTCCAAATAAAATATATAAGTTATTCGTATCTTCTCTGAAATCTGTAATTGAAGACCAGTTTATTTCAATAGATACGTCAGGATAGTTTAATCCAATTGATTTGTCATTTACAGTAAAATTTATTGAATAATTTTTTCTGATTTTTCCATTTTTTTTGAGAGTGTTTCTTAAAAGTCTTTTGTATAAGAAAAAGTAAATGAAAAAATAAAAAATGAACCATAAGAAGATATAAGAAACAAGCTTAGTATCTGGATCAATCAAATATTGTACTGCTACAAATAAGGAGGCTACAGCAATACTATTTTCTTTTCTTTCAGAATTCTTTTCTTTTATGTATTTACTTGCTAATATTTCTGAAGAAACGATATCTTCGAAATTTATATTACTTTTGACTGTCAATTATTTCACCTCATTATGAAAGAATTTGAAATTAGATACTTTTACGTGATTAAAATGTTCCAATTTTTACCTATATTCATACTATCATTAAATATAAGGCGGATGCTATCATATTTTTATTAATGTAGTTCTTAAATTGTTATGAAAATCTAAGACACTATCATAATCAATTGAAAAATTCTAGATTCAAACATGCATTCAACATTATTCTGATACATATTGAAAATTAAATTACACACATTTAATCTGAAGTAAAGAAATACTAATACTCTATTGTTTTTTTATTTGTAAATTTCAAGTTTAAGTTAGCCACTTAGTTTAAAAAGATAGCCGCAACTGATTGTTTAATTTGTTATTGGAAGACGTCACTTGTTATTTGATAAGCACTAACGTGCTCAGGTTGCTTGGGACAAAGAGCGCAGAGCATTGGCAAAACAGTCATGTGGTGTTTTATATCCAAGTATTTTCCGAGGATAGTCATTCATCCATTGCTGGATTCTCAAGTATTGTGTTTCACTAAATTGATTGATAGCTTTTCCTTTTGGAATAAATCGGCGAATAAATTTATGCTGGTTCTCGCTTGTTCCTCTTTCCCACGAAGCATAAGGATGACTGAAGTACACATCAAGTGTCTCGTGAAGTGCCTCATGAAGACCGGCAAATTCAGATCCATTATCAGAAGTGATGGTCTTAAATACTTTAGAGAACGTATCACCGGCTCGATATCGTAATTGACTGATTGCCTGATTGACAGATTCTATATCTTTACCATTGAGTTTAAGGATGATTTCAAAGCGTGTTTGACGTTCAACTAACGTCAATAAAACCGAATCGGTTTTTGTTTTGTTTCCAACAACTGTATCAACTTCCCAGTGACCAAAGGTCTGCCGGTTATCAATTTCTGCGGGTCTTTGTTCAATAGATTGGCCTAGCATTCGCTTGTTTCTTCGGCTTCTATAAGTAGTATCTTTTGGTTTACGCGATAGTTTTTCGAGTAGATCCATATTCTTTGTTCTCATAATGCCTTTGTCAATCCATCCATAGAGCGTCGTTGTACAGGGAATAATAGATGAGTCAAACAAGTCATGTGTCTTCGCAAATCCAATGACTACATCTGGAGACCACTTTTCCTGTAACAATTTATCATCTGCCCACTCAATAAAGGCATCCGTATCAGCCCATTTTGGCCGACGGCCACAGTTCAACCGTAGTTTATCGTAAGCTGCTTGTCCGGCATCGGGATCGTAGAGAGTTGTATAGTAGTCGTAAACTTTACCGTTTTGTTTTTGCCGATTAAGTTGCGTAATGGTTCCACGACAGATTTCGCTATTAATGGTTTGCGGGGCACATCCTAATGCCTTTGCAATTTGACGATTGGAGTACTTCTGAGTCTTTAAAATAGCAATTTGAGAACGTTCTGAATGAGATAAGTGTTTTCCCTTACGTGCTGATATGTTATCGTTAGAGTGCGTCATGTGAATTCATCCTGTCTATTGAGAGTTAGCGGTAACTTCAATATAACATGAAATTCACATGGCGTTTTTTTTGTGGGTTAGCCTAAGTGGCTAACTTCATTATAAAATCCAGC
>NZ_JAGFVM010000047.1 GCF_017599325.1 Marinilactibacillus kalidii
TTACGCAAGGTATTGAACCGCCGTGTACGGAACCGTACGCACGGTGGTGTGAGAGGACGGTAAATCAACTAATGATTTACCTCCTACTCGATTTTCAAAAGCAGATTCTTTGCTTGAGGCGCTTGTTTCTGTCATAGTATAAATAACTTCTAAAGGAGATGGATAATATGGCTGATTCAAAAGAAAAAGCACTGAAAATCATGGACAAGAATGATATTGGGATTATGGCAACTGTATCTGATAATAAACCCGTTGCCCGTTATATGTCATTCCACAGTGAAGATTTGACGCTTTATACCGTTACAGATAAGCGAACAGAAAAAGTTGAAGACATCGAAAAAAATCCAAATGTATTCGTACTCTTAGGACACGAAGAAGGTATCTTTAATAAAGACTACGTTGAAATTGAAGGCGTTGTTTCTACAACTGAAAACCAAGCGATCATTGAAAAATCATGGAATGATTACATGGATGATCAGTATGAAAGTAAAGAAGACCCTAATATTCTTGTTCTAAAAATCGAACCGAAAAAAGTTACCGTGAAAAATAAAAAAGGTAATGAATCTGAAGAAGTATCTATCTAACTCATTTAAATTTTTATAGTAGAAAGCAGAAGGGCTTATCAACTCTTCTGCTTTTTTTGACTTCTGCTTAAAAGTGAAGTGTTACAGTATAATGAAATTAGTTTGTTACGACTTAATATTTATGATCACATTCTTTATACTAGTGAAAAGGAGTATTCATATGATATTGGGGATGAGGAAACAGGAAATCCAACTAGCTGAATATGATCCATGTTGGGCTGAAGTATTTGATCAGACAAAAAAAGAGATCGTTAAAGAAACCAATTTAAATCAGTATCAAATTGAGCATATTGGTAGTACAGCAATAAAAGGCATACCAGCGAAACCAATCATAGATATTTTGATAGGAATAAACAGCTTAAGAAATGGTTCAGAAGCGGTGATCAATCAATTGAAAAAAGCTGATTTTTTGAAACTGAAAGTTGAACGACCTGACGAGATCGTTTTGGCTAGGTTTACCGATGATACATACGAAGTGAAAACACATTTTATCCATCTTGTAGAACTGAATGCAAAGAAGTGGAAAGAGCTGATTTTTTTCCGAGACTATCTTAATGAACACCGCAGTGATAGAGAGCGATATGCACAACTGAAGCAACAAATTTTAAGAGAACAAACGATAACTATCGAATCGTATACTGACAAAAAAATAGATTTTATTGAAGACATACTGAATAAACAAAAAAATAGATAAAATAACGATGATTTGAAGTAAGGATGACTGTACGGTAAGGCAGAATTGTATTACAATAAAAGTAATAGACATTATGGAACGGATGAATGGAATGGACAATAAAAAGATTTCAATATTAGGCATTCCTTTTGATAATTTAACGCGAGTAGAATTTCTAACCCAGCTTCTCATGAGAATGGAAAATCAGCAAAAAACCTTTTTGGTTACAGCTAATCCGGAAATTGTCATGTATGCAAAAGAGGATAGAGCATACTTCGATTTATTATTAAAAGCAGATTATATTGCACCCGATGGCATAGGGGTTGTCAGAGCAGCAAAGAAGCTCGGTACACCTATTAAAGAAAGAGTTCCAGGTTTTGAGTTGATGCTCGGTTTGTTAGAGTTATCGAGTATGCACAAAAAGCGTGTATACTTTATCGGTGCACAAGAAGAAGTGATTTCTAAGGCAGTTGAAAATGCCAGTAAAATCTGGCCTGATTTGGAAATCGTAGGCTATCACCATGGCTATTTCGATCATTCAGATCCTGAGATGATTGAACGCGTTCGTAAATTGGAACCTGATTTGATTTTAGTTGCGTTTGGATTTCCGAGACAAGAAAATTGGATTCATCAATACCTGAAGCAAGCTGATCGAGGCATTGCGATTGGCGTTGGCGGTAGCTTTGATGTGCTGTCTGGCAAAGCAAAACGCGCACCGAAAGTCGTTCAGAAACTGCATGTGGAATGGTTATATCGATTGATTAAGCAACCGTCCAGATATAAACGCATGCTTGCGCTACCAGCATTTATGAAAGAAATCAATAAACAACAAGCGCAAAAGCGAGTAACAAAGCATGAAGAATAAGCAAATGACCGTTTTACACGTGAATGCCGGTAATGAATTTGGTGGCGGGCTGTTTCATATCCTATCACTATTTCAAGGTATAGATAAAATCAATATGGAACTACTCGTATTTGAAGAAGGTCCTGTTGCAAAAAGCGCGCGGGAAAAGAATATATCCGTAACCGTTCTGTCTCAACAATCAAGATATGACTTATCGATTTTAAAAAAGCTTGAAATCTTTATTCGCGATAAAAGATTTGATATTGTGCACTCTCATGGGCCTAGAGCAAATCTTCTTGTCGGGCTGATCAGTAAGCGATTAAGCGCAAAGTGGGTCACTACGATTCATAGTGATCCGCTACTCGATTTCAAAGGTAGAGGGCTTAAAGGAAAAGTTTTTGAATGGGTGAATTTAAAATCATTGAAAAGACCCGATCACCTGATTGCTGTTTCATCTGAAATCAAACAGCGATTGATTGATCAAAAAATCGATCAGCGACGAATCACAGTCGTTCATAATGGACGAGCTTTTTTTGAACATAGCCTTGAAGAAGTCGTTAAAATAGATCATAGCGTTTTTCATATGATAACGGTTGGTCGACTGGAATGGGTCAAAGGCCACCGTTATTTAATTGAATCCTTAGCATCGTTGTCCTTCGACGACTGGAAGTTAACTGTTTGCGGAAGCGGGGAAGAAGCAGCTGACCTTCAGTCGATGGTTCGAAAACAAGGACATGAATCGAAAATAGACTTTTTAGGGTGGGTCGATGCGGAGGCGGTCAGCAAGCAAATCGCTTCTTCAGATATCCTGATCAATCCATCTTTAAGTGAAAGTTTTCCTTTAGTTGCTCTGGAAGCAGGAGAAAAGAAAAGACCGATCATCGCTACGGATGTTGGGGATGTTGATCAGCTATTACCAACAAGCGATATGGGTTGGCTAATTCCAGCGGCAGATGCGAAATCTTTGACTAGTGCGATTGAAGAAGCACACGAGGTATGGAAAGAAGGCACGCTCTCTGATAAAGGGAGACGTTTCTATAAATGGAGCAAACAGTTTACAATAGAAAAGCAAGGGATTGAAACCCTAGAAGTCTATAAAAAATGTCTGCATCAATAAACGGTTTAACACGCTCGATTCGAAAATGATAAACCATCTGTTCGTCTGCGTACACATTGAAAGAAACCTATAGCAGAATATGCTATACTAGCTAACATATTGTAAGGAACAACTAGGAGGAACCACACCATGAATCAAACCTATGCGGACGATAGCGTGGCGTTACATACAGACTTGTATGAAATCAATATGATTTTGACGCACTGGAAAAAAGGAAATGACCAAAAGCGCGCTGTATTTGAAGTGTATTATCGAAATAATCCCTTTGGGATGGGCTATACAATTTTTACAGGTTTGGAAAGAATCGTAAATTATATAGAGACCTTGAAGTTTACAGCGTCTGATATCGATTATTTGAGAGAAATTGAACATTACCCTGAAGAATTTCTGCAATTTTTAAAAGACTGGCGGTTCAAAGGTACGCTTAGATCTTTTAAAGAAGGAGAAGTTGCTTTTGCGGACGAACCACTGATCCAAGTTGAAGGATCTATTATTGATTGCCAACTAATTGAAACAGCGTTGCTGAATATCGTTAATTTTCAAACGTTGATTGCGACGAAAGCGGCACAAATTAAAAGTGCAGCGGGAGATGATCCCGTGCTGGAATTTGGCGCAAGGCGTGCGCAGGAAATGGATGCTGCAATTTGGGGTGCTAGAGCAACCTATATTGCCGGAGTAGATTCAACAAGTAATACAAGAGCAGCCAAGATTTTTGGGATTCCTGCTTCTGGAACCCATGCACATGCATTGGTTCAAGCTTATCGAGATGAATATCAAGCCTTCAAAGCTTATGCAGAAACCCATAAAGACTGCGTTTTTTTGGTAGATACATTCAATACGCTTGATTCAGGTGTGCCGAATGCAATAAAAGTTGCCAAAGAAATGGGCGATGCAATCAATTTCCTAGGCGTTAGATTAGATTCAGGAGATTTATCTTATCTTTCAAAACGGGTTCGCCAGCAATTGGATGAAGCCGGCTTTAAAGATGCTAAGATTTTTGTTTCTAATGATCTTGATGCGGAAACGATCTTAAACTTGAAAATGCAAGGCGCAAAAATCGATGTTTGGGGCGTTGGAACAAAGATGATTACGGCTTTTGATCAGCCTGCATTAGGTGCGGTCTATAAAATTGTTTCCGTCGAAGGTAATGATGGCGATATGCATCATACGCTGAAATTGACAGGAAATGCAGCGAAGATTACAACACCTGGTAAAAAACAGGTTTGGAGAATCCGTTCCAACCAGAACCAAAAACCAGAGGGCGATTATATCACCCTTGTTGAAGAACAGCCTAACGACCAAGAAGAATTATTTATGTTTCATCCACAATATAACTACATCAATAAAACGTTGACTGAATTTACAGCAAGACCGCTGCTTCAGGATATCATTGTAGATGGAAAACGCGTTTACGATCTGCCATCACTTGAAGCGGTTCGCTCATACGCTGTTGAAAGTTTGTCAGAACAGTATGAGGAAAATAAACGATTATTGAATCCAGAACCATATCCAGTAGACTTGTCGCAGAAGTTGTTTGATGCAAAAGTAGAAACAATTAAACAATTCAAAAGTATGCCAACAGATAAATCTAAATCAGTATTTTAATGTTCAAGGCTAAATGTTAAAAAAGATGGGGGATAATACAAGATGATGTCAGCATTAAGAAAACAAATCATTGAAGAAATGGCCGTATCACCAGAAATCGATGCAAATGAAGAAATTCGCAAGAGTGTTACACTTATGAAAGACTACCTAAAAAAACAGGGGTTTCTTAAATCGCTTGTTTTAGGGATATCAGGTGGACAAGATTCTTCTTTACTGGGGAGATTGGCTCAAATAGCAGTGGAAGAGTTGCGTGAAGAATCTGGTAATGACGCGTATACCTTTATCGCTATGCGCTTACCTTACGGAGAACAAGCAGACGAAGAGGATGCAATGGCTGCGATCGATTGGATGAAGCCGGATAAAGTCGTCAGAGTAGACATCAAACCAACAGTTGATGCTTCAGTTGCTTCATTGAAAAATGGCGGTGTGGAAATAACAGATTTTAACCGCGGGAATGTGAAAGCTCGTGAAAGAATGGTCGTGCAATATGCCGTAGCGGCCCACCACGATGGTGCTGTCCTCGGTACAGATCACTCAGCAGAGAGTGTCACAGGCTTTTTCACTAAATATGGAGATGGCGGAACAGATTTAAATCCTTTGTTTAGATTAAATAAAGGCCAAGGTAAAGCTTTACTTAAAGCATTAGGTGCACCAGAAAAGCTCTATCTTAAAGCGCCGACTGCAGATTTGGAAAGTAATAGACCCGGTCTAGCTGATGAAGATGCACTGGGCGTCACTTATGATGAAATAGATCGTTATCTCGCAGGCCAAGATGTATCTGAGCAAGCAGCTGAAAAAATTGAAGAATGGTATCTTAAAACCCAGCATAAACGTCATTTACCTGTAACGGTATTTGATGATTTCTGGAAATAAGCATTGAAAAGGTCTTAGACAACTGTCTGAGGCTTTTTTATTTACAGTGAAATAGTTTGTTTAAATGGTAAGCTAATCAAACAGTTGACATTTTGGTATATACCAATTACAATGAGTCTGAATGATACACAAGGAGGAAAATTTTTATGACGACAGTATATAAAAACGCTCAAATCTATACAGGAGAAAGCTTTATCGAAAACGGATATGTGAGATTTACAAATGAGATAGTGGGTCTAGGAAAAATGGATGCCTATCAAGAACAGGATCAAGATGAAGTAGTCGATATGAACGGTCAAATACTTGTACCTGGATTTATTGATGTTCACAGCCATGGTGGTTACGGTGTCGATAATATGGATGGTTCTGCCGAAGAAATTAGTGAGATGACTAAAAAAATGCTCTCCGAAGGCATTACGAGCTACTTTCCGACAACGATGACACAATCTGACAAAAAAATTGAAGCAGCGATGGCACAAATTGAAAAAGCTGCGGAGATGAATCCCATGATTCAAGGCATTCATTTAGAAGGTCCTTTTCTATCTGTAGCACACAAGGGCGCACAACCTGAGAAATTTATTGAAGTCGCGGATAAAGAAAAGATTGAAAAATGGAATGATATTAGTGGTGGCAGAATTAAACTGGTCACGTATGCGCCAGAAACTGGGGACGTGTCTTCCTTCGAAGCTTATTGTGAAGAAAATGATATCGTTCTTTCAGTGGGTCATTCAGATGCTAAGTATCAGGCATTAAAAGAATCAGGTGCAACACACGTTACGCATTTATTTAACGGCCAAAGGGGACTTCATCATCGAGAAATCGGTGTTAGCGGTTTTGGTTTACTTGAAGAAGGTGTCACAGTTGAGATGATTGTGGACGGCTTTCATATTGCGCCAGAAATGGTCAAGTTAGCTTACAAAGCAAAAGGAGCAGAAGGCATCGAATTGATTACAGATGCTATGCGCGCAAAAAATGCACCAGAAGGTGAAAGTGAACTTGGTGGACAAAAAGTAGTTGTTAAAGACAAGCAAGCCCGCCTAGAAGATGGGACGCTAGCAGGAAGTGTCTTGACGTATATCGATGCGTTCAGGAATATGATCAAGTTCTCAGGATGTTCAATTGAAGAAGCCGTTAAAATGAGCTCATCGAATCAAGCCGAAGAATTCAAGTTAGACCGTAAAGGTTCACTAATGCTAAGCAAGGATGCAGATATAGTAGTCTTGACAGAAGACTTGGCACTTGTTCAAACGATTTTAGGAGGAGAGATACACGATGTCAGTAAATAGTAAGCAAGTTAAACATGGTTTGAACCTCATGATTGTGAAAGATAAAGCGCAAGGTGGAAAAGAAGCCTTTAATCTTATTAAAGAAGCTATTGATTCTGGTGCTAAAGTATTAGGATTAGCAACAGGCAGTACACCTGAAACCTTATATAAAGAGATGCGTGAAAGTGAGCTTGACTTTAGTGATATGATTTCAATCAATCTTGATGAATATGTGGGACTTTCAGCCGATCATCCACAAAGTTATCATACGTTCATGAAAAAAAACCTGGTTTCAGCTAAACCATTTAAAAAAACTTTCATACCCGACGGATTAGGGGATGAAGAAGCAGAAATAAAAAGGTACAATAAGATTATAGAAGAATACCCTATCGACTTGCAGATTTTAGGGATTGGGACAAATGCCCATATTGGATTTAATGAACCAGGCACATCATTCTTGCAAGAAACACATGTGGAAGAATTAACGAGTGCAACGATCGAGGCAAATAAACGCTACTTCGAATCTGAAAAAGAAGTACCGAAATATGCTTTTTCAATGGGCATCAAATCAATCGTGTCCGCGAAACAGATTATCTTGATGGCTTACGGTGAAGAAAAAGCGGAAGCCGTTAATCAGATGATCAATGGATCGATTACAGAACAAGTGCCAGCAAGTATTTTGCAGACACATGATAATGTAACGGTCATTATTGACGAGGCAGCTGCAAGTAAACTGTAAGGGATTCTAACGCATTCGACTGAATTAAACGTATAGTGGATGTGATGTTAGAGAGGATGAACCGTGTGCCTAAAAAGACACCAGTCTATATTCAGATGCATAATCAAATGAGAGAATGGATCAATACCCGTGAATGGGAAGAAGGAAGAAAGATACCTTCTGAGAGAGACCTCGCCCTTCAATTCGATGTTAGCAGAATGACCGCTCGCCAAGCTGTCAATACACTAGTCGATGAAGGGTTGCTCGAAAGACGTAGGGGCGCAGGAACGTTCGTCGCATTAGAAAAAGTTAGAGAAAGAATGAGCGGCGTCCCCAGTTTTACAGAAACGGTAGAAAGACAGGGAAAGCAGCCAGCTAGCAAACTAGTGGCCTTTCATACGAAACCCGCAAGTATTAGTGAAGCAGAGAAGCTGATGATCAAGCACAACGAAGAAGTGCTGATCATGGAGCGGATCCGTACAGCTGATGGCATTCCAATCTGTTATGAAGTTGCGACTATTCCGTTTAAATTTGTATCGGATTTAAGTAAAACGCAAATTACGAAGCAACTATTTAAGACGCTTGAGATGGAAAAAGGTCTGCGAGTTGAGCGTTCTGAGCAGACGATTTCTGCTACTTGGGCATCAGAATCTATTGCAGAAATGCTTGGGATTAAGAGAGGTTCTTCAGTACTAAGATTGAGACAAGTTAGTTATAGTCAAGATGGCACACCGTTTGAATATGTACGCTCTCAATATGTAGGCGACCGCTATGAATTTTTCCTTGAGGCAACCAAGAAATAAGCTGAAATCAAATAGAAGGCCTGGAATATAGTTTCCAGACCTTTTTTTGTATAAAGAACTGAGTGTAAAAGTGTGAGTAGTTGTGCCGAAAATTTTACGAACAACGAAAAGAAATGAAGCGAACGAAGAAAAAATACAGACAAGATTATCAGAATTCGGTAAAATAAGTGAAAGTATCGAACGAAAAAGTATATAAAGAATGGAAGTGAGTAAAGTGAATGAACAAGAAAAATCAGCTCATCAATACTACTTAGTCGGATTTTTTGCTATCATGATTTTTTTCAGTGTATTATATTGGGGACTGAATCGACAGCAAGAATCTATTTCTCAGGAACTTACGAGCGACCATTCAACAGTATATGCGCAGGATTCGGAAACGTTTGTTGATAGAGTAAGGTATCTATCAAATAGAGATGGTGTTGTCGATATTGCTGTATTAGGAAGTAGTGTCACGAGAGGCGTCGGTTCAACAATTTCACAACCTGTCTGGGGTAAACTTATGGAACAAGAACTGAATCGGTTAAAGGGTATCAGAGCAACAGTCTGGAATCAGGGCTTCAATGGATTCAGTACGACAGATTTGATGGTTCAAGGAAAGATACAAGAAACGATTGAATTGAATCCTGATATCGTTATATTTGAATTAAGCTTGATCAACAATAATCGCTTTCCACAAAATGATTTAGCGCAAACAAAAGAAGAATTGATCGCAACAATGAATCGATTTAGAGAAGCATTGCCTGAAACGCTCGTTATTTTGACATCAGCTAATCCTACTATATATAACGATGTCTATCTTGACGATGGTGTATTGACTTATGAACAGTATAACGAAGAAATCGGCGCATTCGTCCGAAATCAAGCATGGCCATTTATCGATATTTATACCTTGATGAAAGATGAAATAGCAGAAACAGATCTTGAAGTAGAAGATTATTTGTATGATGCTGTTCATCCAAATGGCGATGGATATGCATTGTGGTACAGTTTACTAGAAGATAAATTCAATCAACCACTTTCTGTATTATCCAGTCCAGAATAAAAGACGCCTGAACGATATACTCAATATATCGTTCAGGCGTCTTTTTAAAATCCATTTGTATCTTCTGTAGTATCCTCTTCTAAGGGATCAGTAAAGGTCTGATCATTTTGGTTGTTTGAAGGGATGTCTTTTATCTGATCATCCAGCCCGACATCAGATTCGTCAGAAGTTTCATCTAATTCAAGATGTTGGCGGAATGTTTGTTGCAGCTCTTGAATAGATTCTTCATAAGGTAACCAAACATACAGATCTAAATCGTAAGCAGGGAAGTAAACGGAATCAGCTTCTCCTTGCAATTCTAGCGCTTCTACATCATTTGCAGCTTCTGCATAATTGTTTGCAATTGTCCAAATTTGCATACCAGAAAGGTTCGTTTGGAAATTAGGACTGATGGCCTCCATGATTGGTGAGAAGTTTACGAAAGAGTTGACTGACAATAGCTCTTTAGATAATGCTTGAATAACTTCTCGCTGTCTTTCTTGTCGACCCCAGTCACCTCTAGGATCCTGTTTCCGCATTCTGGCATAACCAAGTGCATGTTCACCATCAAGTTTTTGTAAGCCTTCCTCAATTTCGATTGCATTTGATTTTTCAGTACTATCTTGAACAGTAAAAGATAACTGAGAGTCGACAGTTACGCCACCTACAGCATCTACAAGGTCGACTAGACCCTTGAAGTTCAATGTCGCATAATAAGAAATTGGAATGTCCAAGTATTCTTCTACGTAATCGATTGTACCTGAGATACCATAAAAGGTATAAAGCGCATTGATTTTTTCAGAGCGTGTTGAGTCAGGTAAGTCAATCATTGTGTCTCTAGGAATTGAGAGCATTTTAACTGATTCTTCGTCAGGGTTTATCGTGGCTACGATAATGGTGTCAGATCGACTAGTACCATCAGCGTCATCTAAACCCAAAAGGAGTACAGAAAAGGGACGGCGATTTTTTAGTAGAATATCTTGTTCTGATGTGTCTTGTAATTCAGCGGGGGTACCTTCTGATACATCATTTAAAACTTGAACAATCTTGCTTCCATAATAGCCTACACCTGAACCGAATACGAAAACAATGAAAATCAGTACAGTGAAAAAAATTCTTTTGAACCATTTATTTCTTCTTTGTTTTTGGACATGTTTTTGTGAACGC
Organism: Marinilactibacillus kalidii; assembly: GCF_017599325.1. Lineage (GTDB taxonomy): Bacteria > Bacillota > Bacilli > Lactobacillales > Carnobacteriaceae_A > Marinilactibacillus > Marinilactibacillus kalidii. Next base: position 10,671 of record NZ_JAGFVM010000047.1, read on the forward strand.
ATGACTGCCTCAATTCTTTATATTTTATTTTAAGATAACGAGTACATATTTTTAGTTCAGTTCAATATTACTATTCTATAGTTTAATTCACTTGATTCAGAAATGCAATTGTGTTTTCGATTCTCTCAATGCTATAATGAAAGAAAGTCTACCAGAAATGAGATATGTTTATGTATGATATGTACCTAGTGTTGCTTGTGACAATAGCTACAACGCTTGTTAGTTTAGCTTTGACAGCTATTTATAAGAAGGTAGCCGTTAAATTAAATTTAGTTGATGTCCCAGAAGCGAGAAGAGTGCATGATAAAATCATGCCGACAATGGGTGGAATCACGATTTTTATTGCCTATTACTTTTCATTGTTCTTTCTGTTGCCCATTCCCCATTATATTGTATTTCCTATCTTTTTAGGCTCATTGGTTATTTTATTGACGGGTATGATCGATGATATGAAAAATCTTAGTCCTTTGCTCAAAGTTTTAGGTATATTGATTGGTGCGCTGATCGTTTTCTATTTAGGTGATATCTCCTTGGAGACGATGACGTTACCATTCATTGGGACATTGAAATTTGGTTCCTGGAGTTTGCCTTTTACGCTGATATGGATATTAGGATTTACCAATGCGGTGAATTTGATAGATGGTTTGGACGGATTGGCTAGCGGCGTGTCGATCATTGCGCTAACAACCATGGGGATTATTGGTTTTTTCTTCTTAACGATCCAAGAAGTGTCGATATCCATCATGATTTTTGTATTGATTGGTGCGATTGCAGGTTTTTGGCCATATAATTTTCAACCAGCAAGTATCTTTTTAGGCGATACAGGTGCCTTATTTATCGGATTTATGATTGGCGTATTTTCTTTACAAGGGTTAAAAAATGCTACACTGATTTCATTGATTTTACCTGTTGTGATTTTGGGTATCCCCATTACTGATACACTGTTTGCCATGATTAGGCGAAAAATGAATCGTCAGTCTATCTCTGTCGCTGATAAAAACCACATTCATCATCGCTTGATGTCTCTAGGTTTATCTCATAGACAAACAGTATTAGCGATTTACAGTGTATCTGCTATTTTCTCTATCATTGCATTGTTGTATAATTTTTCTACTTTTTGGGGTTCAGCTTTATTGACGGTGTTTGTCGTCATTGGTGTAGAACTATTTGTAGAAATTATTGGACTAGTAGGTGCCGATAGAAGACCATTACTTAAGTCCTTAAGAGATTTCGGCAATCGTTTGAACAAAAAGAAACCAGACAATCACTGATTGTCTGGTTTCTTTTCTATTTTTCTATTGAGAATCGGACGTTTTTGGACTAATGGTATTAGACTCTTTATCTGAATTGATTGTGTTAGAAGTTGTTTCATCATTTGTTTCTTCAGTCAGAGACTGTGTACTCGTTTGATTTTTATCTAATGAGTTTTTTAGATCCATCTGAATATTCGAGAAGCTAGTCGGATCAATCTTCACTAAATCCATTCCTCGCTCGGTAAAGCTAGACCATTCGAATACGTGCGATTCAATAGTAAATTCTTTATCTAATCCTGTTTGCGCTAATGCCGTCATATCGTTCATTCTCATATTAGTTCGCATGTTTGCACCAACAGTTTCAACGATACTCGTGTACTTAGGGATCGAACCTAAATTAAGAGCTTTTTTCATAATTGCCTGAATGACCAATTGCTGACGATGCCCACGCTCAACATCGTTATCGATTTTACGGGTACGAGCAAGTGCTAAAGCTTCTTCACCGTTTAATGTTTGGAAGCCTTCTTCTAACCGGATCGTGCCCAGCTTACCAGATGAATCTTGTTCAGAAAATGTGATGGGAACATCCATATCAATGCCATCTAAAGCATCAATGATTTCAAGAAAAGCGTCAAAGTTAAATGTAGCATAATAATGGATGGGAACATCTAACCAGTTTTCAACAGTTTCGATCATCGTACTTTCTTCGCCGACAGCGTATGCAGCGTTGATTCTATCATTTCTTACGAATTGATTGTTTTTAATGATCGGAAGATAGGTATCTCTTGGAATGGAGACCATGTTCATTTCGCGAGTAATCGGATTGACTGTAGCGTAAATAATGGAGTCTGCTCGAGCTGATCCAAGTGAACGGGTATCTGCATCATCGTTGTCCACGCCCATGATCAAAAAAGAAACAGGCTCTTCAATGGGGTCGACTGATTCTACAGGTGTTGCGCGATCAATTTCGTGATAGGAAGATTCGATAGCATTTTCAGTAGTCGCATAAAATTTAGCAAGATAAGCCATAGTGATAAGCACAATTGTAAAAAGGGGGATGAGAATGGCTAGAATGACAATCTGGCTCTTTTTTTTACTTTTAGTTGATCGTCTTGCATGTGCACGACTAGATTTATTTTTAGACAAGTTAAGTACTCCTTTATTAGGACCAGAAATTTTAGGTATGGACACAGTAATCTAAGGTACATTATTCTATTTCCAGTGTATAGTGTCAAGTCTCTGCTGATAAAAAATGACATCTTTATAAATAGTGTACAGAAATAGTCACAAAGAATGACAAAAGAGCTGATTTCTAACCTTTAAGTCGTTACGTCAATTTCAACCCAAGCTTTTTTACCGTATACATGTTCGCCTTGTGCACTTGTCCATTCAACCGTATCTTCTAAAAAAGTGTCGATCTGATCTATTGCGATAACACATTCAAAAGATACCTTATCTGTATAATGAATGTCTTCTAAGCGATAAATGGATTGTCTTAGCTGATTTTCTAGTTTACCGCTTTGAGGATAAGCAACGGTGACGGTAATGTATTGGTGTAGCAAACGCTCCACGATACCGATTGTTGAGAGTGCTTCATTGACTACACCACCATATGCACGAATCAATCCACCAGCGCCAAGTTTAGTTCCACCAAAATATCTCGTTACAACGGCTGTTACATTATTGAGTTCACGCTTTTTTAAAATTTCTAGCATGGGTACTCCTGCTGTACCGCTAGGTTCGCCATCGTCATGAGCTCGTTGGATATCCTGCCTTTCGCCCATAATATAGGCTGAGCAGTTATGGTTAGCTTTCCAGTGTGCCTTTTTTATTTCTTCTATAAATGTGGTGGCTTCATCTTCAGTTTCTGTTCTTTTTAAATGACAAATAAATCTTGATTTTTTTATATCGATTTCATGCGAACCGTTCTTTTTGATTGTACGAAAATTCTGCATGTTATTTTCAACCTTTCATTTTTTTATCCAATTAGTGTATAATGAAAAAGGTGTATTTACAAGACGATTTATTAAGCGAAGTAAGATACTAATCACATAAAGAACGATTATCTATTTTGTTAGGAATAATAGTCTGGATCGGAACTAAGGAGATGAGGTGGAAGAATGAAGATAGCCATAGTAACAGATAGTACAGCGTATCTCTCTCATGAACAATATGACTCGCATAATATCTATTCAGTACCATTATCCTGTATCGTTCAAAATGAAGTTTTTAAGGAAGAACGAGATATTACGTCGGAAGCATTTTTTTTGAAAGTAAGAGAAATGGATAAGCTACCGACTAGTTCGCAACCGACAGTTGGAGATTTTATTGCACTTTATGAGGAACTCGGAAAAACATATGACGCCATTATAAGTATTCATTTATCTAGTAAGATTTCGGGAACGTATCAAAATGCAGTAAGTGTCTCGCAGTCGTTGGAGCATGTAGAGATTTATCCGTATGATTCTGAACTTGCTGCTGCTGGTCAAGCATTCCAAGTATTGGAAGCCGCTAGACTAGCAAAAGAAGGTAACAGTGTCGAAATGATTCTAGAACAACTCGACAAAATCAAAAAAGAGACAGAGTTATATTTCGTTGTCGATGATTTAACAAATCTCGTAAAAGGTGGACGTCTATCTAGAGCAGCAGGAAGTGTAGCAACCTTACTGAGTATTAAACCTGTATTGACTTTTGTAGATGGTTTCATTGTGCCTTACGATAGAATTCGTACGAAAAAAAAGGCATTAAGAAGAATCGAAAATTTACTGGAACAGTCAGTCAATACATCTGATCATCCAATTCAAGCAACAGTCGTGCATGCATTTAGTGAAAATGAAGCACAAGCCTTTAAAGAAAAATTAGAAATCGACTTTCCGATGGTTGATTTTAGCTTGAGTTTTTTAGGCCCCGTTGTCGGTGTGCATACAGGCGAAGGTGCAATTGGCCTTACATGGACAATAAAAATGAAATAGGAGTCGTTAAATCCAGTGCATTTATGCGCTGGATTTTTTTCGTCAATTTTTTATCATCAAGATAGTTATGTCATTAAGTAGGTGTCAAGGGGTGATTAGGAACGGAGTGGAAAATGAGTGAAGAACTAATTGGAAGAGAAGTGATGTTTTCAGAATGCAAGAACGTAAAAGCTGACGAACTGAAAAAAGACGATATTTATAAAAGTACAGGTTTTTATCAGGAAAAAGGGGTGGAACGATGTAGGCGGTGCAACACTGCGATTGTAGAGATTGAGCACAATGAATGTACTTGTGGGCAGCCATGTACATACTGTACCAATTGTCTTCAAATGGGGAAAGTGAGCAGATGTACAACTTTTTATCACATTTCCGAAAAAAATGATTTTCAAAAAAGTATACGTCCTCATTTGAAATGGGAAGGTACTTTATCAGATCAGCAAAAGCAAGCATCAGAAGATATTCTTCGCTCCATTAAAAACAACGAACATTGTCTACTCTGGGCAGTCGCTGGAGCAGGAAAAACAGAGATGCTTTTTCCTGGAATCGAGCATGCGCTAAAGGAAAAAAAACGAGTAGGCATTGCTTCACCTAGGGTGGACGTTTGTCTAGAACTAGCACCGAGGATTCAGCAAGCTTTTCCTTCAATTTCAGTAAGCGTACTCTATGGTGCATCCGAAGAAGCATACAGATATACACAAATTGTTGTGGCTACGACACACCAGCTTTACCGCTTTAAAGAAGCATTTGATTTGCTAGTTATTGATGAGATCGATGCTTTCCCATTTAGATTAGATAAAAGTTTACATTTTGCAGTGGAGAAAGCGAGAAAAAAAGGCTCATCGCTTATCTTTTTAACGGCGACACCTGACCGAGCTGACCAAAAAAAAATCCAGCAAGGAAAAATCAATGCTTGTATTCTTCCGGCTAGGTATCATGGGTATCCGCTGCCTGTACCTAGGATGGTCAGAGAACGCAATTGGAAGAAATCCTTATTGAAGCGGGTTGAGGTAACCAAAGTGTATGGTGAAATGAAAAAACGATTGGAACAAAAAAGGCGGTTTATGGTTTTTTTGCCTAATATCAATTGGATGACAAGATTTTCACAAGTACTAGCAAACAGATTTCCCACAAAGCGATTTGAATCTGTCCATTCTCAAGATGATCAGCGTAAAGAAAAAGTACAGATGATGCGGGAAAAAAAACTAGATTTTATATTGACTACAACAATCTTGGAAAGAGGTGTGACGTTTGAAGCAATAGACGTCTTTGTGGTTGGAGCAGATGATCGAACCTTTACAGAGTCTGCACTCGTACAAATTGCCGGTCGCGTCGGTCGATCACCCAAGTACCCAACGGGAGATGTATTCTATTTTCATGACGGCTCAACAAAACCAATCAAAAGAGCCATTAAACAAATCAAAACAATGAATAAAATGGCTAACCAAAGGGGATTATTGAAAAATGACTAATTGTTTGTGGTGTAACCAAGCAGTTATCAATCCAATCAGCCTTCTGGATATACTTGCATTCAAACCGATTAAAGAAAAACCAGTATGTGGAAATTGCTATGTTAACTTTGAGCAGATCATGACAGGTGAATCTTGTCCGGTCTGTTCAAGAAGCCAAGTGACTCAAGAAGTCTGTGCAGATTGTAGGAGATGGAAAGAAATATATCCTGACATGCATTGGCGCCATCATGCGCTATTCAAATACAACGCATTTGCAAAAGAATGGATGGAAAAATATAAGTTTACGGGAGATATTCGAATTGCTGCTATGGTCTCGAATGATCTATCAAAAAAAATAAGCTCTCTAAAAAAAGTTGATTTCATAGTGCCGATACCAATATCTAAAAAAAGTTATGCACAAAGAGGATTCAATCAAGTAGCGATACTATTAAAAAAGGCAAATATCTCATCAGTTGCTACACTTGAAAATCTAACAGTGAGTGAGCAACAATCAAAAAAGAACCGAGCAGAGCGCTTAAAAGGGAGGCAACCTTTTCGGTTAACAATAGAAAAAAAGCGATTGAGGAATAAAAGTGTGCTGATTGTAGATGATGTCTACACAACTGGTCGTACGATTTTATTTGCAGCAGAATGTTTAGCAGAAGCAGGTGTAAAGGATATACAGACGTTATCTTTATTTAGGTAAAAAGAAAAGCGCGAAATAATAGTGAAGCATTGAGAAAGTAACCGCTATCATGTATAATGAATTTAAGATAACAAACAGGTTTCAATGGTTTGTTAGAGAGTTATGAAGCAATTTGTGCTAAAATAACTCAAAGTAAAAAAAGATTTGGAAGGGTGAAGGAATATGCTAAGATACAATGTTCGCGGAGAAAACATAGAAGTGACCCAAGCAATTAGGGAGTATGTTGAGAAAAAGGTAGGTAAAATCGAGAAATATTTCAAAGATGTGCCAGAAGCAAATGCGCACGTAAATTTGAAAACCTACTCTGATAAAACTGCGAAAGTAGAAGTAACCGTACCACTTCCATATATCGTTTTGCGTGCGGAAGAAACTTCTCCAGATCTTTACGGTAGTGTGGATCTTGTCGTAAGTAAACTAGAAAGACAAATGAGAAAATATAAAACTAAAATCAATCGTAAGAATCGTAGATCTCAAGGCGTGGATGCACCACAACCGACTGATCCAGATTTATGGGCAGACCTTGATGTTGACGAAGAAGAGTCAACAGAAGAAGAAATCGGTGCAGCAATCGTTAGAACAAAACGCTTGAGCTTGAAACCGATGAATGCTGAAGAAGCAATTCTTCAAATGGACATGCTTGGACACAACTTCTTTATCTTTGAAGATGCAGATACTAACGGATCAAGCATCGTTTACAAACGTAAAGATGGAAAATATGGCCTAATCGAAACAGACTAAAATCAATAATGAAGACGGGCAGTTCGCTGCCTGTCTTTTTTTCGTTGGTTTTGTTGGTTTTATGGTAGAAAAAGAAAAAATCAATACTTTGAGCGATCTTCAATTCCAAATCTGCAGACCTCTTGAAACCAAGATAACCGGGCTTTTTTTTGATATCCAATAATGGTATGATAGTATAGTATGAAAATCGGTAATAATAGCTTTTGATAGATAACGTATAAAAGAGATTAAACGATTAAAGAGGAGATTTGTAGAATGGCTCAATTACTTAAAAATATATTCGATAATGACAAGAAGGAACTACGTCGTTATGGTAAAATTGCTGACCAGATTGAAAATATGGAGAGCGAGATCGCAGCGCTATCTGATGAAGCGCTAAAAGCACGTACTCAAGAATTCCAGTCTCGTTACAAAAATGGAGAAACATTAGACGACTTACTACCAGAAGCGTTCGCAACGATTCGCGAAGCGGCTAAACGCGTTTTAGGCTTGTTCCCTTTCCGTGTTCAGTTAATGGGTGGGATTGCACTCCACGAAGGTAATATTTCAGAAATGAAAACTGGTGAAGGTAAAACACTGACAGCTACTATGCCGGTGTTCTTAAACGCGATTTCTGGAGAAGGTGTCCATGTTGTTACAGTTAATGATTATCTCGCAACACGTGATGCTGAAGAAATGGGTGAACTTTATCGTTGGATGGGTCTAACAGTTGGATTGAATTTAAATGGTAGAAACTCAGAAGAAAAACGAGAAGCTTATTTATGCGACATCACGTATTCTACTAATAATGAGCTTGGCTTCGATTATTTGAGAGATAATATGGTCGTTTATAAAGAACAAATGGTTCAACGTCCACTTAATTTTGCCATACTAGATGAGGTTGATTCGATTTTGGTCGATGAAGCGAGAACGCCATTGATCATCTCGGGACAAGCAAACCGTTCAACTTCTTTTTACACACGCTGTGACTTCTTTGTTAAAGGATTAAAAGAGGAAGAAGATTTCACCATTGACTTACAGTCTAAGTCAATTTCCTTAACAGAAGAAGGCATTGAAAAAGCTGAAAAGACATTCCGTGTTAAAAATTTATACGATTTAGAAAATCAGACATTGATCCACCACTTAGATCAAGCGCTTAGAGCAAACTTCATTATGCTATTAGATATCGACTATGTGGTCGATAATGGCGAAGTGAAAATTGTTGACCAATTTACAGGACGTATTATGGATGGACGTCGTTACTCTGACGGCCTTCACCAAGCAATCGAAGCAAAAGAAAGTGTTGAGATTCAAAAAGAATCGAAAACGATGGCGACGATTACGTTCCAAAACTACTTCCGTATGTACAAAAAACTATCAGGTATGACAGGTACAGCAAAAACCGAAGAAGAAGAGTTCCGTGAAATCTATAACATGAATGTTATTGCGATTCCGACGAACCGTGAATTGATTCGTGATGATCGTGATGATTTATTATACCCAACACTTGAAAGTAAGTTTAATGCTGTTGCGCAAGACATCAAGGAGCGTCACGAAAAAGGACAACCCATTCTTGTGGGTACTGTAGCCGTTGAGACGTCTGAAAGAATCAGTCGTTTATTGACAAAAGAAGGCGTACCGCACGAAGTTCTAAACGCAAAAAATCACTTTAGAGAAGCTGAAATTGTTGTAAATGCGGGACAGCCAGGTGCTGTTACTATCGCAACCAATATGGCGGGACGTGGTACGGATATCAAACTTGGACCCGGTGTTAAAGAAATGGGTGGTTTGGCTGTTATTGGTACAGAACGTCACGAATCTAGACGTATTGATAATCAGTTGCGAGGCCGTGCGGGTCGTCAAGGAGATCCAGGGGTATCACAATTTTATCTATCACTTGAAGATGATTTGATGAAACGTTTTGGTTCTGAACGTATTCGAATGGTTTTAGAACAACTGAAAATTTCAGAAGATGATGCGGTTATCCAAAGTCGTATGATCAGTCGTCAAGTTGAATCTGCTCAAAAACGTGTCGAAGGAAATAACTACGATACACGTAGAAATGTTTTGAAATACGATGATGTCATGCGTGAACAACGTGAAGTTATTTATACGCAAAGACAAGAAGTCATTTTAGAAAGCGATTCTTTGAACTATGTAACAGCACCAATGATTCGTCGTTCGATAGAGCGATACGTAGGGCTGAATACACAACAAGAAGACCGTACTAAATGGAATCTTTCTCATATTGTTGAATTTGCACATACTGTGCTCGTACATCCAGAAGAACTATCAGAGGATGATTTAAAAGGTAAATCAGCTCAAGAAATCGAAACGATGCTAAATGATTTAGCGCGTAAAAATTATGAAGAAAAAACAGCTCAATTAAATGGTAAAGAACAAGTTCTTGAATTTGAAAAAGTGGTTATTCTACGAGTAGTAGACCGTAAATGGACTGACCATATTGACCAAATGGATCAGTTGCGTCAAGGTATTGGCTTACGCTCTTATGGACAATTTAATCCGTTAACGGAATACCAACAAGAAGGATTTACGTTATTCCAAGATATGATCGGTGAAATCGATTATGAAGTAACCCGTCTATTAATGAAATCTCAAATCCGTCAAAACTTGCAGCGTGAACAGACGACTGCTAATGGAAAATCCGCTGATCGCGGTAAAGCAAAAGAACCAGTATTCTCTCACGATGAAGAAACACATACGAGACTAGGCTAGGACTAGGGCGTATTTAATAGATTTTACCCTCTTACAAATATAATGAGTCTTTAGTGAAGTTAAACAGTGCATAGACACTGCCTTCAGACTCATTTTTGGAAGAGGGATTTTTCTACCCATACTCTAGGAGGCTATACCATGGAAATTAGTGATATTAGAAATGCCATACAAGCAGCAAGTCAGAAAGTAACAGACTTCAGGGGGTCTCTTTGACTTAGAGACAATGGAAGTCGATATTGCAGAATACGATGAACAAATGTCGGATCCATCATTCTGGAATAATCAACAAGAAGCACAGAAAGTGATCGATGAAGCAAACGTTGTTAAAAATACCTATAATGCTTTTCGCTCTATGGAGAGTCAAGTTGAAGAGTACACGATGATGATGGAAATGCTCGAAGAAGAAAGTGACGCGGATATTCGTGCTGAATTAGAGGAAGGCGTTCTATCGCTTCAAAAAGATATTCAGCAATTTGAACTGGAAATGCTATTAAGTGAACCGTATGATAATAACAATGCAATCTTAGAAATCCATCCAGGAGCAGGTGGAACGGAGTCCCAAGATTGGGGCGAAATGCTGTACAGAATGTACACAAGATGGATAGACAAGAGAAATTTTGCATATGAGATTCTTGATTACCAAGACGGAGAAGAAGCTGGCATTAAAAGTGTCACTATATTAGTTAAGGGGCTGCATGCTTATGGGTTACTTAAAGCAGAAAAAGGGGTTCATCGTTTAGTACGAATCTCACCATTTGATTCAAGTGGTCGTCGTCACACTTCTTTTGTATCAATAGAAGTGTCACCTGAAATTGACGATGATATTGATATTGAAATCAATCCAGATGACATTCGAGTCGATACTTACCGAGCAAGTGGTGCAGGTGGTCAGCATATCAACAAAACGGAGTCTGCTGTTCGACTAACACACAAAGAAACGGGTATCGTTGCTGCAAGTCAAGCAGGTCGTTCTCAGCTTGCAAATAAAGATCAAGCGATGAAAATGTTGAAAGCTAAGCTTTACCAAAAACAATTAGATGAAAAAGCTCAAGAAATGGCAGAGATAAGAGGCGAACAGAAGGAAATCGGTTGGGGATCTCAAATTCGATCTTATGTATTCCACCCTTACTCTATGGTGAAAGATCACAGAACGAACGAGGAAACCGGGAATATTACAGCTGTAATGGATGGAGACCTTGATCGTTTCATAGAAGCGTATTTAAGATCGCTTATTCAAACGAAAGATTAAGAGATAAAGAGTGAAATGACAGGCATTCCTGTTGTTTCACTCTTTTCTTTTTTTAAAATGGTTTAAGATAGGTAAATGTCAAATTTTAGACATATTTTCACAAGCCGATATTTAACACAACTGTAACATTCGGAATATCGAATAAACCCATATTTAAGCTTTTATTTAGTTATTTGTGGAGGGTTTATTTCGTTTTTTTAGATAAAAGTCGTGATAAGTGGTAAATGTGTGCTTTTAAACTCGGAAAAGAACCTTTGCTCAGAGAAAAAGCTCGAATTTGTGATTTTTTGAAATATGTTTGTAATTGGATTAAAACAGACATTTATTCAACCAATGCTATACTAATGAAGGCTTGAGAAATCTTGAAGAAATCGAGAAACTCAATATGCCTACCGGGTATAGAGATAGTTAAAACCAAATAGATAGGTGAGTATATAATGATTGAAATGTCTAATGTTTACAAGAAATACTCTAATGGCATTACAGCTATAAATGGGTTAGACGTTCGTATTGAGCAAGGAGAATTTGTTTATGTAGTTGGTCCCAGTGGGGCAGGTAAATCTACTTTTATAAAAATGATTTACAGAGAAGAAACACCATCAAAGGGTACGGTTAAAGTAGGCGACTTTGATTTAGGATCGATGAAACCGAAGTTTGTACCACAATTAAGAAGAAACGTCGGTGTCGTGTTTCAGGATTTTAAATTATTACCAAGATTAACAGTATATGAAAATGTGGCTTACGCCATGCAAGTTTTAGAAAAGAATCCTAAGCAAATTCAAAAACGTGTGCTAGAAGTTCTCGAACTTGTAGGATTGAAGCATAAAGTTAGAATGTTCCCGAATGAACTTTCAGGTGGGGAGCAACAAAGAATCGCGATTGCTAGAGCTATTGCCAATATGCCACGTGTATTGATTGCGGATGAGCCTACAGGGAACTTAGATCCGGAAACAGCTTGGGGCATTATGGAACTCCTTGAAGAAATCAATAGTCAAGGAACAACCGTTATTATGGCAACACACAATAGTGAAATCGTGAATCGCGTAAGACACAGGGTTTTAGCAGTTGAAAACGGACGTATTGCCCGAGACCAAGAGGAAGGGGAATACGGTTATGAAATTTAGAACGATTAAACGTCACATCGTAGAATCATTAAGAAGCATTGTTCGTAATGGTTGGATGACACTTGCAGCTGTTAGTGCAGTAGCGGTAACATTGTTACTCGTCGGAAGCTTTATTGCGATGTTAATGAATGTAAACAAAATCGTTTCTGATATAGAAAATGATGTTAGCATTCGTGTTCATATCGATTTGGCAGCTGAAGAAGCAGATAGAGAAAACCTCCGCGCGAGTTTAGAAGGATTAGATAACGTAGAATCTGTTGAATTTTCTAGTCGAGATAATGAGTTAAATAATGTGATCGGGAGTTACGGAGATGCTTTTGGACTTTTCGATGGTGATAATAACCCATTGTATGATGTATTCGTCGTGAACACGAAGTCGCCTGAACAAACTTCTGAAGTAGCTCAAGAAGCAGAAACACTTGATTATGTTGCAGATGTTAATTATGGCGGTTCTGATGCTGATCGATTATTTGAAGTTACAAGTACCGTTAGAAATGTCGGACTAATCGTAATTATCGCATTGATTTTCACAGCTGTATTCTTGATTTCTAATACTATTAGAATAACGATATTCTCTAGAAGAACAGAAATTGAAATTATGAAATTAGTGGGTGCTTCAAACTGGTTTATCAGATGGCCATTCTTAATTGAAGGAGCTATGATTGGATTGCTTGGATCATTGATACCAGTAGCAATTATCTCGTATGTATATTTACGTGGGTACGAGACACTGATGAACGCACTCCAAGGTACGTATTATGCACTACTTGAACCGAATCCTTTCTTAATCCTACTAGTTGCTTTGTTACTAGCAATTGGTGTTGGAATCGGAAGTTTAGGATCTGCCTTATCCATTAGAAAATTCTTGAAAGTTTAAGAGTGATTCAGGGAACGAGAAATCTTCTCGTTCCTGGCACTACATAGTAAAAAAAACCAAAAAAAGAAAGAGGAATTCAACTTGAATAAGAAATTAATTTTAAAATTATCATTAGCAACTACTTTAGGATTTACTTATCTTGCAGCACCTGCAACAACTGTTTTTGCAGCACCTGGAAGCGAATCAGAATTTAATCAAAAAATTGAGGACCTTTCTAAGAATCAAAGCGATGCTGAAAAAGAATTAGATGCGGTTGCTACAAAAATCTCTTCTCATGAAGAAGCGCTAGGTTCATTACAAAGTGAGATGGAAGAAACAAATTCGACGCTAACAGAATTGAAAGATGAAATCGAAAACTTAAATACGGTTATTGCAGATCGTGAAGTTAAGCTGGAAGAACAAGCGAGAGCTGTACAAGTAACGGGAGATTCTAAATCAATGTTAAACTTCTTGATGGAATCTGAATCATTAGGAGAGGTTATCGGAAGATTAGATGTTGTGAACACAATTGTTTCAGCAAATCAAAATCTTATCGAGCAACAAGTTAATGACAAAGAAGCTGTTGTAGAAAAAGAAAAAGAAACGTTAGCAAAACAAGAAGAACAAACATTAAGAGCTGCCAAAATGGAAAGTCAAAAAGCAGAGCTTGAAGAGGAACAAGCAAACCAAGAGCGTTTAGTCGCAACAATCGCAGCTGAAAAATCTGAAGTCAATGAAGACAAAGAAAAATTTTTAGCGGAACAAAAAGCAGCTGAAGAACAAATTAAAGAAATTCAAGAAGCTAGAGCAGCAGCAGCTGAAACAACTACGATTGCTGTAACAAATACCTCATCAGCAGCGAACGAATCTAATGAATCAAACCAAGAAGAAGCAGTTGTTAGCACTTCTTCAAGCGATTCTGACAATGCATCAGTATCGACACCTGAGCCTAAAGCAGTAACGAGTGCACCAGCACCTTCTACTAATGGCGGATCAATCACAAGCATTGCGCATGGTCTTAAAGGCGTACCTTATTCATTCGGTGGTGGGACACCAGCAGGATTCGACTGTTCAGGTTTTGTACAATACGTATTCCGTCAAGCAGGCCGTAGCATTACAAGAACAGCAGCTGGACAATACGGTGCAACCAAAAGAATCTCTCAATCACAAGCACAACCAGGCGATTTGATCTTCTTTAATCAAGGCGGTTCTATCGATCACGTAGGTATTTACCTCGGTGGCGGAACCTTTATCGGAGCGCAAACATCTACCGGTGTTGCTGTAGCATCATTCACTTCAGGCTACTGGTCTAACTATGTTGCTGGATTCGGACGTCTGTAAATCAACTAACAAAAAAGCTAATCTAAGACATCAATAGGTGCCGACCCCCAAAAGTTAGAGTAAACATTCTAACTTCTGGGGGTTTTTGTATGGCAAAATATAGCTATGAATTTAAAAATAAAATTGTAAAAGAATATTTAGATGGTCCTTTGGGCTATACCTTGTTAGCTAAAAAATATGGTATTCCTAGTATCTCGCCTATCAAAAAATGGGTTCACCGCTTCAAGCATTTAGGTAATGAGGGATTAAGAAGGAAAGAGTCAAAGGAGGTCTACTCTGTTCATTTTAAATTAGATGTAATACAATTTATGAAACGAACAGGTGCTTCTTATCAAGAAACAGCTCATTCCTTCGGAATCAGAGAAGATTCCATTATAGCGAACTGGAAATAGAGCTTTCAGTAAAGAGGGAATAGAAGGCCTGAAACCAAAAATTAAGGGGCGACCTTCTATGTCAAAACAACCTAAAAAACAGACAGAAAAAGATCTTCAAAAGATGTCTAGAGAAAGAGAATTAGAACGAGAAAATGAGCTTCTCCGATTGGAGAATGCCTACTTAAAAAAATTAGAAGCTTACGAGAAGAACCCGAATGCCTTTCTCGAAAAGCACAAGCAACAGTGGCATTCGAACTTAAAGAAGAAGGATACAAATTAAAAGATGTGCTTGTAGTGATAGGGATTCCTGAGGCTACCTACCACTATCATATGAAATATTTGAATAATAAGAATGATGATTTATCCTTAAAGGAACTTATTTCAAAGCTTTTTTACCAATTCAAAGAGCGATATGGATACAAAAGAATTACAAAAGAATTGAATAAATCTGGCATAACGATTAATCACAAAAAAGTTTATCGATTGATGAAAGAACTTAATCTGAAATGTATAAAATTCACACGCAAAACACGTAAATACAACTCGTACAAAGGAACAGTAGGCAAACTAGCAAGAAATCTTTTAAACCGACGGTTTTCTACACCATATCCTTTACAAAAATTGGTAACAGATATCACCGAATTGAAGTGTCTTAGAGACGAAAAACTCTATCTCAATCCTATTATGGATTTATATAACGGAGAAATCATTTCCTTTGGCATCAGTAAACGTCCTGTGTTAGATCTCGTTGTGCAACCTTTAGAAAAAGCGATTCAAGTGATTAAAAATAACGCTACCGTTCGAACGACCATCCACTCTGATCAAGGATGGCATTACCAGCATAAAAAGTGGAGAAATTGCCTGAAAAAAAATAAAGTATTTCAAAGTATGTCTCGTAAAGCAACTTGTTCTGATAACGCTGTGATAGAAAATTTTTTCGGCATTATGAAACAAGAAATGTATCACGGAGAATCTCTATTGACATATGAGGAACTTAAGAAAGAAATCGAGGATTATATCGAATGGTATAATACAGTTCGTGGAAAACAAAAATTGGCTGGTTTAAGTCCAGTTGAATACCGAACAAAAACCAGCCAAATGGCTGCATAATATTAAACTCTAACTTTTAGGGGTAAGCACC
>NZ_JAGFVM010000048.1 GCF_017599325.1 Marinilactibacillus kalidii
GAGAGTGTAAAATATCTTGTGTAAATAGAAAAAAGGAAGCCCCTTCTGTAGAATAGAGTTACCACACTACATTCACAGAAAAGAGGACTTCCCTATGAACAATCTTACTACAGATATCTTACAGACTCTAGCTACAAAAGGTGATTTAAATGAATTATTTCGTTCTCATCTAGAATTGGCCGTTAATACACTCTTAAGAACGGAATTGACCGTCTTTTTAGATTATGAGAAGTATGATCGTATTGGTTTCCATTCAGGTAACTCTCGCAACGGCACCTATGACCGTACGGTCAAAACAGAATATGGTGAACTTCAGCTTCAGATTCCACGTGATCGTAATGGTGAATTTAAACAACAGACGCTTCCTGCATATAAAAGAACCAATGAAACGCTGGAAGAAACGATTATTCATCTCTTTCGAAAAGGGATTACGATGTCTGAAATTGCCGATTTGATCGAGAAAATGTATGGTCATCACTATACGCCGCAGACGATGTCCAACATGACAAAAGTCTTTTCTGAAGAAGTGGCTGCTTTTAAAAAACGTCCACTAAATGATCATTATGCCGCTATATATCTTGACGCTACCTACATTCCCTTAAAACGTAAAACTGTAGACAAAGAAGCCATTCATATAGCAGTTGGAATCCGTCCAGATGGTGCCAAAGAAGTACTCGGTTATGCCATTGCCCCCAATGAATCTACTGTTACATGGAAAGAGCTATTAGAAGACTTGATTAGCCGTGGTGTTAAATCCGTTCTCCTCTTTGTGACCGACGGTCTTAAAGGAATAAAAGATACGATTCATCAAGCATTTCCTCAGGCTGCTTATCAACACTGTTGTGTTCATGTTTCTCGCAATATCGCTAGTAAAGTACGTGTAGTTGATCGCAGAGAAGTATGTGAAGACTTCAAAGCTGTTTACCAAGCAGACTCACGGGAAAAGGCGATCGAAGCTCGGCTTGATTTTACAGAGAAATGGCACACCAGTTACACTAGAGTAACCAAAGCGGTCTTAGAGAACGACAGTTTACTGACGTTCTATGACTTTCCTGTTTCGATCCGTAGGAGCTTGTATTCCACTAATTTGATTGAGTCTTTTAACAAACAAATCAAAAAATACAGTCGGCGTAAAGAACAATTTCAGAATGAAGAATCCATGGATCGCTTTTTAGTCTCAAATTTTGATCTGTATAACCAAAAATTTTTAACCCGAAGCCACCGCGGTTTCCAACAAGCAGAAGCAGAACTATGGGAAATGTTTGGAATACTAGCAGAGAGATAATTTTTTACAGAAGGATTTCTTTATTTACACAAACTTCTTGACGCTCCCTGGAAATATATGTGCTGTATTTTTAAAAATTAAAGTTAGCAAGATTATTAAATAGTATGAAGCTAGATTTATATTTTTAAAAACATTTGAAATCTCTTTTTTTTGAAATGTTGGGGTTACTAGAGCTAAAAATCTTTTAATCAACTAGAATTGATTAATTCATAGTCAGAATATCAATAAGCTTCAAAGTGTTTTTATTAAACAAGATGTGAGAATAACAGAATACATTAAATAACCTTTTGTAATTTGATAGATCAATTTTCTTTATCTATAAATGATTTTTTAATTACTTATTATTAAGCAATAATTTATATTATTTAATATAGTATTAGGCCTTATTATGAGTTATATCATCATATATTACATGATTGATTGAAATTACAATGAAAAATCAGTAAATTATAATTATCAATTACTGTAAATAGAGAAAGGTTGATATTTATGGAAAAAACAGATTTAGAATTACTAGAATTTCAAGTAGAGAATGAAATCAGTAGACTAGGGGAAGATAGTAAAATCGAGATTTACTATCATGATTTAGATGGTCAATACTTAGAACATGTTGTGGTAGGAAAACAAGATCCGGTCTTTATATTCAGACCAGAGTTCTCAGATCTGCTAGAAGATTCTGAAATACGTGTATCTACTTTAGGCGAATTCAATAAAGAAATCAAAGACTTACTAGTATTGGAAAGAAAGCTTAACATGATTGAGAAAGATTGAGTATTCAATCAAGTTGAAAGATTTTCAAAACAACGAGCGCCTTTTTAGAGTGTTGACTAAAAAAGCGTTCGTTGTTTTCATTATGGTTACTATTCATTAGTGTTATGATGTGAATAGGTTATAAAAATTGGAGACGATATTAGTGAAAATGGATTAGTATCAGTGATGTCCGGGGCTTTGATTGGTGTTGGAACGGTATTTGTGCCAAAAACTGATAAAGAAATTGGTAGAATTGCTATGATTCAATTGGCCGTGAAATATGCACCGCCTATAGCTTGGTTCTTCACATTTATTTATCTTTTTTCATTATCAGCAGCACTACTTTTTACAGTAGGCTGGTATGTCAACACTTTTTTGAACAAAAATTATAAGGTGTAAATGATGTTTGAGTTTATTTTACTTTACTTGAGTCTCTTTAACTGAATGTAAGGCTAGTTTTGACCGGCTGATGGACAACGGACTTGCGGACTTTAATTTCAGACTGTTCCAGTTCCCAACTTTTTCGATAATCGATAGGAGATTCGTAGTCCAATGATCCATGTGGGCGAAAATGATTCCACCAATGGACGTAGTCCATAAGTTGAACTTGCAGTTCATAGAGTGTATGGAATGTGTTGTCGTAGACAAATTCAAACTTAAATGATTTATACGTGGACTCCGCTACGGCATTGTCGTAAGGATTCCCTTTTCTACTTAACGAACGCACAATATCAAAGGAGTCCAGTAACTCATCAATGGTGTGGTTGTCGAATTCCTTTCCCCGGTCAGTGTGGAAAACGTTGACCGTATATAGAGTTCCTTTAACTGTAGCGAGAGCTTGGAGAACCAAGTCAGCTGTCTTATTTGGTCCTGCGGAATACCCGATAATCTCACGGTTAAATAGGTCTATAATAAAACAAACATAAAACCACTTGTTGGCAACTTTGACATAGGTCAAGTCTGTGACAATCACTTTCATTGGTTCTTCTGGATTGAACTCACGGTTCAAGGTGTTTTCAATCTTCGCTTGATTGACACCACTCTGTTGCGGTTTATATGACAGTTTATCATATTTGGATACCAGATGAAACTTCTTCATAATGCGCCCAATTCTCCGACGGGACACAGTAAACGCGCGTTTCTTCAATCGTTTTTTTAATTTACGCGTGCCATAATTGTTTTTGCTTTTGGCAAACTCTTCAATAATCGCTTGTTCAAGTTCCGCGTCACTTTCTTTCTTTATTACTTCGTAATAATAAGATCCTCTACTGATCTCAAGGGCACGGCACATCGCTGATAT
>NZ_JAGFVM010000049.1 GCF_017599325.1 Marinilactibacillus kalidii
GAGAGTGTAAAATATCTTGTGTAAATAGAAAAAAGGAAGCCCCTTCTGTAGAATAGAGTTACCACACTACATTCACAGAAAAGAGGACTTCCCTATGAACAATCTTACTACAGATATCTTACAGACTCTAGCTACAAAAGGTGATTTAAATGAATTATTTCGTTCTCATCTAGAATTGGCCGTTAATACACTCTTAAGAACGGAATTGACCGTCTTTTTAGATTATGAGAAGTATGATCGTATTGGTTTCCATTCAGGTAACTCTCGCAACGGCACCTATGACCGTACGGTCAAAACAGAATATGGTGAACTTCAGCTTCAGATTCCACGTGATCGTAATGGTGAATTTAAACAACAGACGCTTCCTGCATATAAAAGAACCAATGAAACGCTGGAAGAAACGATTATTCATCTCTTTCGAAAAGGGATTACGATGTCTGAAATTGCCGATTTGATCGAGAAAATGTATGGTCATCACTATACGCCGCAGACGATGTCCAACATGACAAAAGTCTTTTCTGAAGAAGTGGCTGCTTTTAAAAAACGTCCACTAAATGATCATTATGCCGCTATATATCTTGACGCTACCTACATTCCCTTAAAACGTAAAACTGTAGACAAAGAAGCCATTCATATAGCAGTTGGAATCCGTCCAGATGGTGCCAAAGAAGTACTCGGTTATGCCATTGCCCCCAATGAATCTACTGTTACATGGAAAGAGCTATTAGAAGACTTGATTAGCCGTGGTGTTAAATCCGTTCTCCTCTTTGTGACCGACGGTCTTAAAGGAATAAAAGATACGATTCATCAAGCATTTCCTCAGGCTGCTTATCAACACTGTTGTGTTCATGTTTCTCGCAATATCGCTAGTAAAGTACGTGTAGTTGATCGCAGAGAAGTATGTGAAGACTTCAAAGCTGTTTACCAAGCAGACTCACGGGAAAAGGCGATCGAAGCTCGGCTTGATTTTACAGAGAAATGGCACACCAGTTACACTAGAGTAACCAAAGCGGTCTTAGAGAACGACAGTTTACTGACGTTCTATGACTTTCCTGTTTCGATCCGTAGGAGCTTGTATTCCACTAATTTGATTGAGTCTTTTAACAAACAAATCAAAAAATACAGTCGGCGTAAAGAACAATTTCAGAATGAAGAATCCATGGATCGCTTTTTAGTCTCAAATTTTGATCTGTATAACCAAAAATTTTTAACCCGAAGCCACCGCGGTTTCCAACAAGCAGAAGCAGAACTATGGGAAATGTTTGGAATACTAGCAGAGAGATGATTTTTTACAGAAGGATTTCTTTATTTACACAAACTTCTTGACGCTCCCTCTCTAAGAATGCAGTGATCATTTGATTTTAAACCTTTTTTCTTATGTATATATTTTAAAAGCTTAAAAGAACCGAAAAAAATAATAATTGCAACACTTTACATTCTATCATATACATATGGTCCTGAAAGATTTTATTTTCTAATTATTCGATTATATGTCTAAATATGTATGTTTCAATTAGAATAAACATAGGATTAAATTTTTTAATAACAATGATAGGCTGGCCCCCCCACCTGCAATTCGAAAACAAATAGATTCGAATCAATGTTAACCAATAACTATTAAAAAGGATTCTATCGAATGAAACCGATAGAATCCTTTTTACCGCTATTGATGTTACAAGTACCCTCGAATCTAACCTAACTGTTTAGTGCTATCCTCTATAGCTACGAGTGATTACTGACTTATTTTATTAAAGTTTATCGATAATATACCTTTTAATGTCCATTTCATCCATAAAACACTCAGTATCGCGAAAGTGAAAAAGATAAACATCGTCGGTAGTGCTAGCGAAATATAAAGTAATACAAACGTCGCAATAATTTGTAATAACGTAATGGGTAGCTTTAAAACACCAATGATAAAGGCATTTTTTAATTGATTAAAAAAGTTATTATCTCTATGAACATATAGTGGAAAGAACCATAATAAAGTAGTGAAATAGGAAAACAAGAGAATATAATAAGCAATGGGTACCACGATCGGTACACTACCTGTTAACTGGGTCAGCAAATGATAGTTAAGCAAGAGTATGGCTCCAGCTAACGTGAATGCGAGCCCGTAAATATTCGCATACTTGAATTCCTTTTTAAATAAAGTATAAAATTCTTTTGTCGTCACTGTATAATCTTTAGTCAATAACCACTTTCTTGAAATAACCAGTGCTGTAATTGTAGCAGGATAGATACCTGCTACGATAGCACCTGATAAGGTGAACAAAATCCAAAGTCCGTTTAATTTGAAAAGATTTACGATAAGTGACAACGTCAGATCAAGTTTTGTTTTTTTCGTTTGTTGACTGACTTTCATTTATCCTTTCACTCCTCCTGAAGTTAAACCTGCTACAAAGTATTTCTGGAATAAAATAAACAGTATAACGATTGGTATGATAGTCAGAACAGAACCCGCTATCAGCACATCATAATTATTTCCGTATGGTGTAAGTAGTGTCGCTAATCCAATGGGTAAGGTAAACATATCATTGGATCTCAACACAAGCAGTGGCCACAAGAAATTGTTCCACGCCGCGAGACCTTGAAGAATCGCCATTGCTGCTAGCGAAGGTCCCATCAATGGAAACATGATTTTGAAGAAAATACCGTATTCGTTACTTCCATCAATTCTAGCTGCATCCATTAATTCTAATGGTAGCCCAAGCGCATATTGTCTAAAAAAGAAGACGGCTACTGGTGCAACGACTAGTGGGAGTACAACTGCGATATAAGTATCTGTCAATCTAAGTGTTGCCATCAATTCATACAGTGGCAACATCAAGATTTCAAAAGGTATCATCATAATAAGCAATACACAGACAAAGAATAAATTTTTACCTTTAAATTCATAAACAGCTAATGCATAACCGACCATACAAGAGAAGAATACAGAAGTTACGATTGTGATTGATGAAATGATCAAACTGTTTGTATACCAAGTCCAATAATTATCGGCTTCTGTGAAAATGAAACGGTAATTATCTAAACTCAATTGACTAAAATCGATTGAAAAACTTAACCCTTGTCTCATCAATACTGAGGAAGGTTGAAACGAAGAAATAATGAGCGCAATAATCGGGAACAATGCAATTAATGCAATGATACCGAAAGCTACATTTGCTAAGATCATGAGTGATTTCTTTTTACTCATTTGTTATTCCCCTTTCCAAACGTTCCTGTAATGCCAAGATAAATCGTGCTGATAATAAAGATAATAATCATGAGTACAACCCCGATTGCCGCACCAAATCCTAAATCGTTTTGACCAACACCTTGTTGATAGATATAACCAACGATTGTCAAACCAATATTACCCGGTGAGGTTGCCTCCCAGTAAACAAAACTTTCCTCAAACATTCTAAATCCATTGATGATCGTGATTGTACTTACAAAAACAGTAATTGGTTTTAGGTGCGGAATAGTAATCAATCTTAATTTATCCCATGCAGATGCGCCGTCAATATCCGCTTGTTCATATAACGATTCTGAAATATTCTGTAGGGCTGCGAGGTAGTAAAGTAAATTCACACCCGTCCATCTCCAGAATGCTAGTACTACCATTAAAAACATTGCAGTGATAGCAGAATAGCGCCATTCTATCGGTCCTAATCCTATCAATGACATTAATTGATTCCCGATTGCTGAACTAGATTCACTGAACATCAATCTAAATATCATCCCTCCAACAATTGTGGAAGTTAATGCTGGAACAAATAATGAAGCTCTAAAAATCGTTTTCAATTTGATTGTTTTAGAGTTTAAGAAAATAGCCAGTAACATTGGGACGACCGTTAATAGCATCGTTGTCCAGAAAACGTAGATCACTGTATTCCATAAAGCATCATAAAAATTCAAGTTGAATACGCGTGCATAATTTTCAAATCCAACATTTTCTACCACACCTGGTAAAATTTGTCTGAAACTCATGATTATCCCATTTATTGCTGGATAAAGTGTCAATATACTGAATGACAAGAAAAAGGGAAGTACAAAAATATAAGGAACGACTTTTTTCGAACTCAGAAAAGCGCCGATTTTATTGTTCTTCGTTTTCGGTGAAGCATGTGCTTGTTCTGCCATTTCATTCATCCTTTCTTTTTACTAGTCTCTTTGTAAACTTCTAACAACTTTTGCTGACCGCTCAAGTGCTTCTTTTGGTGTCTCCGTTCGATTTCTTAAGACATTAAATGTCACGTGTGTATGATATTCATTAATAACATTCGGTGTGTCGGCAGTGACATTTAGTGTGTTGATTTCATCTCTAACATCTAATAACACATCAAAGATGTTATCTCCGAAGTACTCATAGTACACATTGTCGGGGTTTCTCACTTCTTCACTTTCCCATGTGTCGAACCTTGGTGGATCAAAACCTAAGATGGTCCATAAATTAATATTTGCTTCTTCAGACATTTTTGCATAAGCTAAAAACTCTTTTGAAAGTTCGACATTGTCTGCAGCTTTCGTCACGACAGTTCCCGTACCACCCATACCCGCTGAGCGATTTCCGCCTTCTTTCCAAGCTGGCATAGGTCTAATAGCGATCTTACCTTCTAAATCCGGCATATTATCAACAAATCTTCCCATATACCATAGTGGTGCTAAAATTGAAGCAGATCCTTCATCTAGAAAGTAGCCATAAAATTCTTCTGATTGATTCATTCCGCCTGGCGTCAGTTCAGCAATCTCATCAACATAAAGCGCATCGTATAGAAATTGTAACGTTTCTACATTCGCTTCATTGTCGAGAATCACTTCACCATTTTCGTCAATGGCATCTGAATCTCTTTGAGAGATCATTGGCCACATGTCCATTAACCAATCTTCCGTACCTACATTCCACATCGTTGAATCGGTGTTTTCTACAACTTGTTTACCCGCTTCGACAAAGTCATCCCAAGTAACGATTTCGTCTATGTCTACGCCTGCTTCATCCATAATCTCTGTGTTGTAATACATAACAGTCGCACCAACGTGTGTCGGAATACCGTAATAGTTACCATCTCTTGAGTATAACTCATACCTTGAATCCACGACTTTATCTAAGATTGGTTCAACGTATTCATTCATTGGCTCGAACTGAATGATTCCTTCCATGAAATTAGGATATTGACCTAACTCAATGTCTACGATATCAGGCAAACCTGTTCCTGATTGAACAGCTAATAGTAAGTTATTATGCATTTGTTCGAATGGATATGTCTCTGCAACTAAATCAATTGGTCTATCCGGAAATTCCTCATTCCATCTTTCGGCAGCATCACCATAGAGATCGATATGCTGAGGCGCAAAAGTCCAAAGTGTAATCTCTTCAGCATTTTCAGCATCCGAACCGATTGTCTCCACTTCATCTGTCGAAGTGCCTGTCTCGCCATCATTAGCACAAGCGCTTACAAAAAATGCTGTGGTCGTAAGTAATAAAAGCGTTTTTCGATTCATTCTTTACCCTCCCATTTTTTCTTCGAGTACATCTAAACAAGATAGCTATCCCATTACATTTCAGCAAATGATCTGTACCTTTATTTATAAATAAATCCTTTCAATTGAACAGGATAGATAAATCCTTCATTAGTACGTACCAGTTAGGTTAACTATAACAATTGTCATTATGTTATGCAAATAATAATACAAATTAGAAGGAAAATAGTTTAAATTGTCCGGTTTATCCTTCTTATCATCAAAAAAGAGCGACTTCTTTTAAAAGAAGTCGCTCTTTTTTATTTAATAAGATAATCTAATCATATTCCATGACAAAGGCTTAAATGTTCCGCTTACTAAATCATTTTCTACGCTAAATGAATCATTCTTTTTAACGTCCATGCCATTATGATCATTTTCAGTTGTTTGTTTTAGTTCGTAATCTGCCAATTCTGTCGCTTCAATCAAACTAAGATTTTCAAAGCCATCTAATTGTGTCTCAAAGTTCATTTCTTGATCCTGAGAACGATTGACCGCAAATATAACGACTTCATTTTTATCTTCGTTTAAGATAGCCGTCGTTTCAACAAAGGGCACATCTTTATATTCAATCGAATCATACGTATCACTTTTCACATCTAATCTGAGTACTTTTCCACGACCATAATTAGATGCTTGCATAAATGGATAAAATATTGGTTGTTTCCATACTTCTCCATCTTTAATGGTCATGACTGGTGCAATAACGTTAACAAGTTGAGCAAGACAAGCTATTTTAACACGATCGGCATTGTTTAAAAGCGTGATCAAACCACAACCGACAAGCAAAGCATCTTCAAAATTATAAATATCTTCTAGCAATGGTGGAGCAATATCCCATGGCTCACGTTTAGCATCCGCATCTTTTGAGTGGTACCATACATTCCATTCATCAAAAGATAGATTAATCTGTTTATCTGAACCTTTTTTCGCTTTAACAGCATCACAGATCGCAACGACGCCTTTAATAAATTTATCCATTTCAACAGATTTTGCCAAGTAATTGGCAGTATCATTTTCGAAGTTTTCCCAATATAAGTGTAACGACAAGAAATCTACATACTCATAGGCATGTTCTAATACAGTATATTCCCATTCACCGAAGGTTGGCATTTTGCTAGAAGAGCTCCCACATAAAACTAATTCGATGGTATCATCAACTAATTTCATTGCTTTCGCTGTTTCTTCAGCCAGTCTTCCATACTCTTCTGCTGTTTTGTGTCCGATTTGCCATGGTCCATCCATTTCATTACCCAGACACCATGTTTTAATGTTGAATGGTTCTTCAGCGCCATTCTCTTTTCTCAAATCACTATAGTAGGTTCCTTCTGGATGGTTACAATATTCTAGTAAATTACGAGCCTCATCGATCCCTCTCGTTCCAAGATTAACAGCCATATTGACTTCTGTTTTAGCAAGGTCGGCCCACTTCATAAATTCGTGTAGACCTACTTCGTTAGTTTCTACTGATCGCCATGCAAGCTCTAACCGCTTAGGCCTTTCTTCAACAGGTCCAATGCCATCTTCCCAATTGTATCCGGATACAAAATTACCTCCAGGATAGCGAACCAATGGTACGTTTAATTCATTGATTACTTCAATCACATCTTCTCGGAATCCTAGTTCATTAGCTGATGGATGATTGGGTTCATAAATCCCATCGTATACTGCTCTTCCCAGATGTTCTACAAAAGAGCCATAGATCCTTGAATCAATGTTTGCTAAAATCGTGTCTTTATTCAATTTTGCTGTCGCCTTCATGCTATTCCTCCTAGTAATTTGTCCGTACCTTTGTAGACAATATAACATCTAGCTTCTGAGCATGCAAGCGTTATCCTGATTTTGAAATGACAGTATTGTTGATATATTTTCAGTATGAAATTAGTCGAATACTATTACATTAAGAATCACCCTTTTAGATTAGTTTATTGAACTAAAAACAAATATCATTAATTTTATGAATGTGACGTTAATGGAAATAAAAGTTGTTTTGCACCAAATGGTGTGTTTGAACGTACAAACAATACATTGTCTTCATCTTGTATAAGAGTTGACTCAATATTTTCGTGTTCAGGTATATAGTGAAAGATAATTTTTTCTGTATCCGTAAATATAATACTATTTAAAATACTTTCTAAATCAACTTTTTTCCTGCTAATCACATCAAAGAGATGTAATACTTCATTTTCCTCTTCGAATAATACAATCGTTTCTTCTTCTTCAAGAAAATAAATTGAATCAGGAAACGCAAGAAGAAAGTAGAACATAAGTAAATGTTCATTATTTTTTACACTTAACACTGACGATACTGGCATTCTTTCCTTTGAATACAATTTCACCAAAGAAAAATCATTTGTATTTTCAGTATCTAATTTTCGGATGTCTTTTTTAGGTTTTTCCGTCAAATCATTCACGTTTAAAAAATAATTACTTTCTGGTACTCTTGTGAATCCAAATTTTGGATAGAAATCCAGAACCGTCTCATTGGCAAATAAATAGATGAAGTCACAATTATCCTCATATTTATCAATAATATGATCTATTAACTTTTTTGATAAACCTTGATGACGATATTCAGGATGCGTCATGACTGTTCCAACTTGCAGTCCTTTATATTCTTTGCCATCAATTAAAACTGTCATAAAATTGACAGAGGCATTTGCGATTACTTGGTCTCCATCAGTATATGAATAACAGATATAGTTATCGTTCCAGCATTCCTTTTTTTACCATTGACTAAAATCAATTTTAAAGACAAATTTTGCTAGTTCATTAAAACTTTCTCTGTATACTTGATTGTTTTTGTAGTCATGTATTAATTGATAATCCCCCATCATGATCCCCTCAATTCTTAAAACATTTTATTTTTAATTTATTTCAAATTTAAACGTTATCAAGCTGTCACCATTTGTCTCACCTCCTAAAAAACCAAATAAAAAAGACTATACGAAGAACCCCTCTCAAAGTCAAAGCAAAATTCGTTATGGATTAATCTAATGTTAACAAAGAATAGTAAATCATCGAATATTTGCCTCGATAGGATACGATGTCTTTTAATCAATATGTACTAAAAAAAACTAAAGAAATTCTTTAATCTACCTTACTGTGGAATAAATTTTTTTAGAATTTATATTAGCTATTAATAAGTTTGATTATACAATCAAAAACTCATTACATTATAATCAGTTATAACATTATATCATTACTATATTTTTGTAAACCTCTTGTACATTTTCAAATTCCTAAGGGGTAAAATATGTTTCAGCGAGTAAGTATTATCCTAATAATTTATTTAACTCACGATTACTCAAAAAGAGGCTGAGACTTTTGTCCCAACCTCTTTGATTAATTTAATTATTTTGAAAGTGTCGTTACAAGATATTGATTTAGTATCGCTCTTATTTCTTCAAGTTGTCCTGATTCATTTTGAATTGGGTCAAGTTTTAATGCATAGTCTTGTAATTTCTTGAAGTCAGTGTTGCCTTCTTTGATATCTTTACCGATTCCTTCGCTGAATGAACGATAACGTTTCTCGATAATCGATTCTAACGCACGGTCTTCAATCAATTTATGTGCAACTTTCAAGCCTAATGCGAAGCTATCCATACCGACTACATGTGCTTTAAAAAGATCTTCCGCCATAAAGGATGTTCTTCTTACTTTGGCATCAAAGTTCAAACCACCAGATCCTAAACCACCATTTTGTAGGATTTCATACATTGCGAGTGTAGTCGCATATAGATCTGTTGGAAATTCATCTGTATCCCAACCAAGATGAGGGTGTCCTTGGTTCGCATCTACAGAACCTAACATCCCGTTGATTCTCGCATATCTCAATTCATGATCAAAGCTATGTCCGGCTAATGTAGCGTGGTTTGCTTCAATATTGAATTTAAACTTGTCTGCTAGACCATATTTTTGCAAGAAAGCAAAACCATGCGCGACATCATAATCATATTGATGAGACGTTGGCTCCATTGGTTTTGGCTCGATCAAGAATTGTGCATCGAATTCAATTTCTTTAGCGTAGTCAACAGCCATATGGAAGAACTTAGATAGATTATCCAATTCTAGGTTCATGTCTGTATTCAGTAAGCTTTCATAACCTTCTCTTCCGCCCCAGAAAACATAGTTCTCTGCGCCTAATCTTTTCCCGACTTCTAGACCTTTTTTAACTTTCGCAGCTGCATAAGCAAATACATCCGCATTGTTAGAAGTTGCTGCACCGTGAACAAATCTTGGGTGCGAGAAGTTATTTACTGTATTCCATAGTAGTTTCACTT
This sequence comes from Marinilactibacillus kalidii, assembly GCF_017599325.1. Classification (GTDB taxonomy): domain Bacteria; phylum Bacillota; class Bacilli; order Lactobacillales; family Carnobacteriaceae_A; genus Marinilactibacillus; species Marinilactibacillus kalidii. The sequence goes on from NZ_JAGFVM010000049.1 coordinate 9,789, forward strand.
TACTGTCTTTCAAATAGTCTTCAAACATATCTACAATCGTATCTTGATTAGCTAAGGTTTCCTTTAAAGAATTTCCTTCAGGAGCAATGTCGAAATCATGGAAACAGAAATATGGTACACCTAATTTATCAAATAATTCAAACGCCGCATCCACTCTTGCTTTTGCTTTATCCATAGGGTCAGAGAAATGATCCCACGGTCTTTGTGCAGTACCAGCACCAAATGGATCGGATAAATCTTCGGTAAACGTATGCCAATAAGCTACACCGAATCTCAAAATCTCTTCCATAGATTTATCTCCTACTTTTTCCGTAGGATTATAAAATTTAAAGGCTAAAGGATCTTTAGATGTTGGACCTTGATAATGAATTTTATCAATATTTTTAAAGTATGTCATGGTTTCTCTCCTCATTTAGGTTAGTTAGTTTATTACACAAACTAACTATAGCTGATTTTGTAAACGGTGTCAATTGCTAAACGATATTTTATTAAAGTTTCGAAATATCAACATTCAACTGCTTTGTAGCCGCATATATTTGGCGATAATTTGGGTAGATTTCTTGGTATTTCTCTACCGCATCTTTATCGGGTACATATTCATCTTTATAGCGGACAAAGACTTCAGCACATGTTTGAAAGCCCTCAAACCATCCTGCTCCAACCGCTGCAATCATCGCACTTCCGATACCGGGTCCTTGTTCAGTTTCGAGTGTCACAACTTTAACATTGAAAATATCCGCCTGCATTTGAAGCCAAGCTTTATTTTTTGCGCCCCCTCCTACTGAAACGATCGTGTCAAAAGGTGTGTTCACATGTGCTTTCATCAATTCATAAGCATCTCTTAAAGAGAATGTGATCCCTTCCAATACAGCTCTACTGAAATGATCACGTGTGTGACTGATGTCCATGCCGATAAATGAACCTCGAATAGTACTGTCAATGTGTGGCGTTCTTTCTCCTGAAATGTAAGGGGTAAAAAGCAAACCATCTGAGCCAGGCTTAATTAAATCAATATTCTCAAGTAGTGCTTCATAGGATTGTTCTGGTGCAAAGGTATGCTTATACCAACTTAAGCTACTACCCGCTGCTAAAGTAACGCCCATAGAATAGTGAGTAGCTGGTATCACATGATTGAACAAATGTAATTCACCTTTGTAATCCACCTCCCCATCTGATTCATTAGATAGAAAGACACCAGAAGTCCCGATGCTGGCCATTGCTTGATCTGGTCTCACGATCCCTGCGCCAACTGCTGCACAAGCATTGTCTGCGCCACCTGAAAAAACTTTTACAGGATTCAGTAAGCCAAGCTCTTCTTGAATATCCGTTTTCAAATAACCAATCATATCCGTGGATGATACTAATGGCGGACAAATCGTAGGATCAATCGAAAATGCTTCTAAAACCACGTTACTCCATTTCTTCTCTTGAACGTCTAAGAGTAAAGTGCCCGCTGCATCCGAATATTCCATCTGTTTATGACCTGTAAGGCAAAAGCCTAAATAGTCTTTTGGTAGTAAGAATGTATCGATTTCATCATAAATACGCTTTTCATGTTCTTCTACCCATAATAGCTTAGGCAGTGTAAATCCTTCTAGTGCTCTGTTTTTTGTGATCGTCAATAACTGATCACCAAGTGTTTTTTCTATTGTTCTACATTGACTTGTCGTTCTAACATCATTCCATAAAATAGCATTTCGTAAAATACGGTCTTCTTTATCTAATAATACTAAAGAGTGCATTTGCCCTGAAAAACTGATACCTTCTAATTTTTCACCAAAGTCTGCTACCGATTCACTGATCTGTTTCATAACTTTTTGAGCTGCCATAAACCATTCTTTCGGATCTTGCTCACTATGGCCTCTCTCTGGAGATAATAAAGGATAGCCTGATTCAGCCGTTTTGACCACCTGCCCAGAACGATTCATTAAAATACCTTTTAACCCGCTAGTACCTAAGTCTAAACCTAATACGTAACTCATCATTCACGCTCCTATTTCAATGTGATTTTAGAGAAAGATACAAAAACAACTGAAAGTATGTTAAAGTATCTTTATAGTTAATTTATATAATAAACAAACTATATTGAAAGCCTGTTAATTTGTCAAGCGCTTTCAAATTTATTATTTTAGGAGTACGCTCATGAAACCATCGACTATAGATAAGCAAAATAAAAACGCTTCAGCCATCCTTTCAGAAATCATCAATCAACCAACTGTATCAAGAGCCAGTATTTCTTCAGCAACTGGATTAAATAAATCTACCGTTTCCGAAGTTGTTAAGCAGTTAATTGAGGCGAAGTTGATCGTTGAAATTGGTGCGGGTGAAAGTTCTCCATCAGGTGGAAGAAAACCGATTTTTCTAAAAATCAATAAAACAGCTGGTGTCTCATTAAGTATAGATATTCGGTTTGATCAAATTAGTTTACTTACCGCCTATTTAGATGGAGAAGTCATCCAAACAGTTAGCCATCATGAACAAATCAACAAGCAAAATATCATCACCCGCCTGATGAAACATATTTCAGCCATTCAACAAGAAACCCCTTCTACTCTATTTGGTCTCATTGGGATTACAATTTCAATACATGGTGTCGTTCATGATAACCAGATCAGTTTCACTCCCTATTTTGACCTTGATGAGATCGATTTAGTGACGGCGTTAAAACAGCACTTAGCGATTCCTATTTATATTGAGAATGAGGCAAACCTTTCAGCTTTAGCGGAGTCAGCATTCAACACTCCTTACACCCATATGGTATCTTTCAGTGTGCACACAGGAATTGGTGCAGGTGTTATCCTAAACGATCACTTATATCGCGGATACAAAGGTCGAAGTGGCGAAATAGGTCATACGGTGCTTTATCCTGGAGGAATCGATTGTCCATGCGGGAATAAGGGCTGTTTTGAACAATACTGTTCGTTTAATGCTCTAATGAAGAGGTATAGACAGATAAAGAATGATCAAACATTGACTTACGATCAATTAATCAATCATTATCATGAACAGGATGCAGAAACGATTGACTTAATAAATCGTTTTTCTAGAGACTTATCCATCGGGCTGATGAACGTCATGGGCGCTTATGATCCTGAAGTTATTTTTATCAATTCAGAAATCACGGACAAGTTACCTGAAATATTACCTATCGTTGAACAGCATATCAGTCGATCTATTTATAATGAGATCCCTGTGTATCGGTCAGAATTGGGAAGCAAAGCCAGTTTGTATGGTTGCGCAGTCTATAATATCAAAACCTTTTTAATGGTCGATCAATTTAGATTTAATGTTTAAATCACATGACTAGCTATGTTGGATGAATTCATCAAAAATAAGCGAGTATCTCCTTTAATGTATCTTAAATAGGAGCACTCGCTTATTTTCTATTTATAAAGAGAAAAGACGTCAGCGCATGTTGCGCACCTACGTCATCTATTGTAAAACTGATTTTATTGTTTGAAATTTTCTCTCAATAAGCCCATTACATAGCCATTCGTATAAGCACCTTTAATGAAATACTGTTGCTCTCTTTCTCCTTCAATTTCGAAACCAACTTTTTTGTAAATATGGATGGCTTTTTCATTATAATCAACCACATCTAATGAGATTTTGTTTAAATTCAATTGGTTGAAACCATATTTCACAACTAAAGTGGTCGAGCGAGTCGCATACCCTTTTCCGTGATGTGTAGGGTCAAGCATAATGGCGAAAGTCGCGCTTCTATGACGTGGATTAATATTGAATAAACTTGTGTAACCAATTTTCGTATCTCCATCATAGATAATGAACTGTCTGATCGTATCGCTTTTTTGATTTTCTTCATATTCTTTTAACAGTCGTTCTTTTGAAGTATAAGCTTCTGCACACCAGAACTCCATAATATCGGGGTTCTTTCTCATTTGATGCATAAAATCTACGTCTTCTTTTTCTACTGCTTTTAGTCTTAATTCGTCTTTCATCTATTGTCCTCCTAAAGTATTATTGTCAGTAAATGGGGTATTTTCCTTAAAAAATCTACTGACCTCTATTTCTCGGAATTCGAATCGTGCCGTCTTTCGCCTATACTAGTTTAACGGTTGGCTAGAACAAAGTAAAGAAAGAGGCCGTGGCTAGCCTCTTCACGGATAGTGATGCGCACATCAATCAAAGTAAGGTACGCATCTCTTCCGGATATAATTGAAGTTGAGATAATTCAGACCGCTTTTTCCAGACAAGCACATAAGCACCACGTTCATTCGCATCGCTTCCGTCTAGAATGCCATTTTCTAACTTTATATTTCCAGACAAAATGCTTGCTTCATAATAAATTTGAATACCTTCATATTCTATTCTAACAATCTGATCGTTTAGTTCAACCAGTATGCCTAGTTCTTCCCAAGCTTCTCTTATCGCAGCTTGTTCAAAGGACTCTCCCCACTTAACACCGCCACCAGGAAGCACATAATAAACTCGATTCTCTCGTATTCTCTTGATCAATAAAACAGTATCATTTTGTCTGATTACGACACCACTTCTGTTTCTCAAGCAAACACCTTCCAAAATTTTAATATCATTCGAAGAAAAAGCTACAGTAAACAAATAATGACACTTGTTTATTGTAGCTTCTGGTTTGATGATTATTTACGTTTACCCCAGTATTGGAAGTAATCCGTTCTTAAATAACCATTATATAATTTACGTTTTTTAGTTGCTCGTTCTCCGTAATGTGTCTCGAAATCTAAATCACTCGTAATAATGTATTTACTCCACGTTTTTAAAGGCTTGAACGCTTTACCCATATCGCGGTAGATTTGAGCTGCCTGTTCTAGATCACCTAAACGTTCACCATATGGTGGGTTCGCTACGATCACACCAAATTCTTTTTCGGTCGTAAAGTCTGCTACTTGCATTTGTTTGAAACGAACGCTGTGAGAAAGTCCAGCTTCCATAACGTTTTCTTTGGCGATCTCAATCATTTTATGATCGATGTCTGTGCCCAGAATATCTAATTCAGCATCATAATCAGCTTGGTCTTCTGCATGTTGTCTTACCTTAGCCCACATATCTTCCGGCATCCAATGCCATTCTTCACACAAGAAAGAACGGTTGAATCCTGGTGCAATATTATGACCAATCAATGCCGCTTCAATAGCAATCGTACCTGATCCACAAACTGGATCAACAAATGGACGATCTTTTCTCCATGTTGTCAACATAACCAATGCCGCAGCCATATTTTCTTTAAGCGGCGCGCCACCTTTATCGGAACGGTAGCCACGTTTGAATAAACTTGGACCAGTGGTATCAATCGTCAGTAAGACTTTATCTTTTAAAATCGCAACTTCAATTGGAACCTTAGCGCCACTCTCTGGTAACATCCCTCTACGATGGTAAACATCTTTTAATTTATCCGCAACAGCCTTGTTGACGATTCTTTGTACATCTGGAACACTATACAAAGTTGATTTATGTGATTTTCCAGAAACCGGAAAGGCTGAATCGATCGCTAGAAATTCGTCCCATGGTAAAGCCTTCGTCTGTTCGAATAGATCATCAAAAGTCTTCGCTTCGAATTCTCCAACAATGATTTTCACTCGATCGGCGGTTCTCAACCATAGATTGGCTTTAGCGATATCTTCTTTATCGCCTTCAAATCGTGCACGTCCATTCTCAATTTCTACCTTGTAGCCCATATTTTTTAATTCTTTTCCAACCAATGCTTCAATACCACTGGCTGCTGTTGCTAGAAGTTTATAACTCAAGCAGATCCCTACTTTCTTTTTATCTTTCTAAATCATTGTTCCAATACTGACTGCGATACATAAAAGGTATATGTATGAGGTTATCGTTGCAGACTTTTTCTTATTAATAATATCCTGAAATTGTTTGGCTTTATGAATCGTGCTTACTTTAATCACTAATTCAAGTAGCAATACTGCTGACATCAGGATCAACAGATATCTGGTAAGTGGTGTATAGAAATTGATCCATATGCTAATTAAAGTATACCCGAATAAAAGGCTAAACTGAAACAAATAAATCCTCATAACGATTTTTTTCATTTTACTTAATTGCTGTCCAAACATCGCACTCATCATACTCAATGTCACGATTTGCTCTTTTGTTTTTTCAGCTTTTGACTTGGTACTATTGACTATTAATAAGATAGCAACGACTACACCGAATACTATCGTGGGTATAACGAAAAGTTCTTTCATCGTTCAATCCTCTCAAAAGTAGATAAAAATACAAAAATAAATCCTCCCTTTTGGGGAGGATAGCGCCTGAATGTAATGATGATTTGTTTATCTAGCAACTCTCTCAATAGAGAAAGTTGCTAACATCATAAACAAATGTGCAAATCACTGTAAGCCATGTTCTGTCTAGAGAAAATGATCAGGCCATTTTCTCAGAGATAATCATCTGTCTGCAATCAAAGATTGCCTCTTCCCTCTGTTCATTTCCAGGAGAAAAGTGCCCCTACCATAAGTTTGGGTTGCTCACTCGAGGGGTTTACCGCGTTCCACCAGTAGCGTTTCCCCTACTGCTTCGTCACTGTGGCACTTTCAAGAATACTCAAGCATAGCCTAAACCGTAGCTCTTTTTTCTGCCGTCATCTACCGTAAGATAGAGCCGTAGCTTATTTTTTCGCTACGCACGAACACTACAAACATCTCAGTTTGTGTGAGCATGGACTTTCCTCACGATGCCGAAGCAACGTGCGATTATCCGTGATTTGCACATTCATTTTTAAATTACTCGTCGTCTAATTTCGAACCAAATACATGTCTTTCAAGGTTAGATAATCGTTTAAGGATATCAAAGTTCGTAACAGATGAACCATTTTGATTCTGACCTTGTGGTTTAGCTGATGCTTGTTTAGATAGCTCATCCAATTTATCCATCAATCGGTCGTTTTCGGTTTTCAACTGCGTAATTTCACTTTGGAAAGATTCGTAATCGCGAATAACAACATCTAAAAATTCATCTACTTCTGTTTGATTGTATCCACGCATAGTTGTTTTAAAATCTTTTTCAACGATTTCTTTTTGAGTCAATTCTCTATTCATCATATTGCACCCCTAGTTCCTCGGTTACTTTTATTCTATTTAAGATTAAGCCTAATGAAAAAGTGAATTCGATCACTTTGTATTACAATTGTACCAAATTATCTGAATAAATAAAAGCTAGCTTTCAAAATGATTTTCTTCATACTCGGATACAAACGACTGAAGTTCATCAAAAGCAATAAAATCTATCTCATAAGGATGGCTTTCAGCATGCTTATTTAACATATCCAATAAGAATTTTGATTTACCTTCATTTTCAGGATCGTAAAACAGTAAACAGCCTTCCGTATGATCGATCAAAAATTGTTGATTGCCTTTTAGCTGCGAAGGATTCTGATACGGCTGACTTGAAGTAAAATTACTATAATCAGCTTTTGCGATTACTTGATCGAATACCAACCGGTTCCCTTCTTTCCAATTTTCTGCGTATCCGGCATGCGGCAGTAATACACCCAGCTTAATATCATACGTTTCCTGCAGTTCAATCACGATTTCTCCAACCCATAGTTCCGTTCCCATTTGTGCACTGATCAAGACCCACTCTAGTCCCGTATCGATATATTCGAGTATTCTAGATTTCAAATATTCTTTTATGTAAAAGAGCTTTGGATCTTTATCATTGAAGATGCCTAATTCGTATGATCTATAACCACTTACATATAAATTTTTGATAAATTTTCACACCTTTCTTTCCATGCTGTTCATTTGTTTGGTATTATACTAGTTGATGATTGCTAAAAGGAGCGTGAGATTATTGAATATAAAATACCCTAACGGTCAATCCTACCATGTTAATGTTGACAAAGCGCAGCCAAAAAAGCAAGTAAAAGCTAAAAAAGCGACTTACAGTAACCGTGGGATGACCTTAGAAAATGATCTGAACGTATCGAATGAGCAATACTTAGCTAAAGGGATTGCTGTCATTCATAAAAAACCAATTCCAATTCAAGTGGTTAATGTCAATTATCCAAGAAGAAGTGCGGCCAAAATCACTGAGGCCTACTATCAAAAAGCTTCAACGACCGATTACAATGGCGTCTATAAAGGTTATTATTTAGATTTTGAAGCAAAAGAAACGAAAAACAAAACATCCTTTCCTTTAAAAAATTTCCATGAACACCAAATCGTTCATATGAAAGCCTGTAGCGATCAAAAAGCCATTTGTTTCATCTTGATGCGCTTCAGTACATTAAATAGAGTCTTTGTTCTTTCCTTTGACCAATTGCATCACTACTGGGAGAGACAAAAAGAAACGAATGGAAAAAAATCTATTTCCTTAAAAGAGGTCGAACAAGATGGCATCGAACTTCAATATGGATTCTCTCCACGTCTTCCGTATTTAGATGCTGTCGATCAATTGATCAATCAAACTTTTCTTAATAAATCTTCACTATAATGGAGCAACGTACAGTAACCATTATGAATCATACCGAAACGATCATTGAGAAATTAAACAAACTTCCACTGAATGAGTAAAGGAGAAATTTATGTCTGATCAAAATATGTCACGAACAAAGAATAAACAAAACAACAAGCAAGTCAGAAAACAGAAACAAAAAAAAGGAAAGCAACCTAAAAAGAAACGATCATGGTTCAAACGAATCTTCCTCACACTCTTTGCTTTATTTTTACTAGCCATTGTCGCTGGTGGTGGTCTCTTCGCCTATTATGCTTCAAGTGCACCTGAGATGACTGATGAAGATCTTAGAGGAAGCTACTCAACAGATTTTTTAGCAACTAATGGCGAGGTATTCTACACGCTTGGTGCAGAAAATCGCGATTTCGCCTCCGCTGATGAGTATCCCGAAATTATGAAACAAGCCATGACATCCATTGAAGATCAGAATTTTTACAATCACTTTGGGATCGATCCAATCGGTATTGCTAGAGCTGCGGTAGGATTTGTCACAAACGGTGGCCGTATCGCTGGTGGTGGTAGTACTTTGACACAACAACTTGTCAAACTGGCGGTCTTCTCAACAGAACGTGAAGATCAAACTTTGAAACGTAAAGCACAAGAAGCATGGCTTGCCATCCAACTGGAACGTGAGCTATCAAAAGAACAAATCCTTACTTTATATATGAATAAAATCAACATGGCCGGAAATGTCTATGGGATCTCGACCGCTGCTGAAGAATATTATGGCAAACCGGTTTCTGAGCTTGAAGTACATGAGGCTGCTCTATTTGCTGGTATGGCACAAGCACCTAACCGCTTCAATCCTTACGTTAATCCAGAAGCAGCTGAAAAACGCCGAAATGTTGTCATAAATGTTATGCGTGATGAAGGTCATATTACCGCTCAACAAGCTGAAGATGCAAAAGCCATTCCAGCCGATCAAGGGCTAAAAGATCGTACTGAAGAAGACCGCAATAATCAAGTGTTTGACAGCTATTTAGTAGAGGTAATCGCGGAAACTAGAGAAAAAACAGGTCTTGATCCACAAACTGCCGGATTGACCATTCATACAAATATTGATATGGATGCACAGCAAGCCGCTTTCGATATTGCAAACTCTAACGACTACGTGAACTTCCCTGATGACGAATTGCAGACAGCAATGTCCTTAGTCGACGTCAATACTGGACAAGTTAAATCACTCGTTGGTGGCCGTATGCATGAAGGTCAATTATTGAAAAATAGAACAACCCAAACAAACCGTCCTTCAGGGTCTACTATCAAACCCTTAACCACTTATGGACCAGCAATCGAGTCAAAACAATTTTCAACTTACCATCAATTAGTCGATGAAGAGTGGTCTTATCCTGGCGGACAACCGCTTAGAAATTATGATGATCGCTATAAAGGTCAAATTAGTATGCGAGAAGCTTTAGTCGATTCACGTAACATACCGACTGCTCGATTATTTAATGAAGAACTCGAATTAAGTGAAATAGATCAATTTATAGAAAATCTCGGTCTTGATCCAAACGAGGTTTCAGAAGGTAATGGAGATCTAGTGCCTAGTAACGCAATTAGTGGTAAATTATCTGGTTTACAGCTAGCAGGTTCCTATTCTGCATTTGCTAACGGCGGAAACTTTACTGAACCTTATACAGTCTCTAAAGTCGTTACACAAGATGGTCAAGAGATCGACTTGACACCTGAAACAAATCAAGCAATGTCTGATTATACTGCATATATGGTAACGGACATGTTAAAAGACGTAGCTGATGTTTATAGTAGTACTGTTGGTATACCTGGTGTTCCTCAAGCAGGTAAAACAGGGACAACAAACTATACAGCTAAGCAAAAAGAAGAAAATAATATCCCTTCAGATGCTGTTCCTGATTCTTGGTATGTTGGCTATACTTCAAACTACTCACTTTCAGTTTGGACTGGCTACGATAGCATAACAGAAGAAGGACATTGGCTAAGTAATAACGATGGTTCACGCCAACTTTCTAGGGAAATTTACCAGGCATTAATGAGTCGAGTCTCACAAAATGTTGAGAATACTGATTGGACTAAACCCGCTTCCGTTTCAGAAGTAAGCGTTGAAAAAGGTTCGAATCCAGCTAAGTTACCTGGCCCCAATACCCCTCCAAGTTCGATCGTAACAGAGTTATTTGTTGCTGGTACTGAACCTTCAGGTGTATCAACATCTTTTGGCGAAGAATTATCTGCACCATCTGGATTGAATGCAAGTTTCAATGAAGAAGCAAACGAAGTTACGATTAATTGGGATGAATATCAATTAATAAACGAAAACGAAACTGTTTCTTATCAATTAACGGTTAACGGGCAAGCATTTACTACTGGCGAAACTTCCTATACAATCTCAGAACTTCAAAGTGGCACGATGCAAATCAGCCTCTCTGTTCAAGCTTATGGAAAGACTGGTCCGGCAGCGACAACTTCGGTAGTCATACCACAAGCTGAAGTTGAAGAAGAGCCCGAAGAACCAGAAGCTGATACCGAGGATCCCGTCGAAGAAGAGGAAGATACTGAGGAAGATGTAGAAGAAAACCCTGATCCTCAAGAGGACGAAACTGAACCAGAAGAACCTAGCAACAATGGAAATAACAGTAATAACGAAAATAATAATAGTAATAATGAGAACAATACTGAAGATACAGAAGAGGAAGAGCCTTCCTCAAACGATCAAGATAACTCGGGAACCAATTCTGAAACAGATACCGAAAACGAATAGTTACCACAAAAAGAGGCAGCCAATTGGCTACCTCTTTTTTCCTTCTTCATTATCGCTAGAGCTCTTAAATAAAGATTCTCCTCTGAATGCCTTGATTGCCAAGAAGATTGTCCATAACCCACACAAGAACCCTACGCCACCTATTATTGGATCTAAAAAGAATGCATATGCTCCAAGAAGAACCAATAACACACCCATCGTCAATAGTAATTTACTTTTATTTTTCGTCATCATAATCTAACTCTCTGATAAAATCTATATTTTTCTTACGAATACTTATATACTAAACGAATTCATTTTTGTTTTCAATCCCTCTCCTATAGTGTCTTTTCTATTGACAAATACCGAACGTTTGTTTATAATCAAAAACATAAACAAACGTTCGGTATAATTATTTAGGAGGCATTATATGCATATTATTATGATTGATGGGCATGTTGTTTCTGATGAAATCAAAGTATTGAAAACAACGAATGGTATTCCATTATGTAGATTTACTTTGTCTTCAAGTTCAGATCATTTGAATTGCTTGATTACAGGGAAACAAGCTTATGCTTTTTTATACGAAGTCGAAAAAGGCACTAAACTATCCTTAACAGGACGATTCAACAATAGAAATCAGTTTATTATACTCAGCTATTCTATTCTAAAAAAACCTTCTTATCTAGGTCAAATCTTCAATTACAAAGGACATCCCCTACCGCTTGCAAAGAATAAATGAATCGAGTAGGAGGTAAATCATTAGTTGATTTACCGTCCTCTCACACCACCGTGCGTACGGTTCCGTACACGGCGGTTCAATACCTTGCGTAAGC
>NZ_JAGFVM010000050.1 GCF_017599325.1 Marinilactibacillus kalidii
ATCTCTCTGCTAGTATTCCAAACATTTCCCATAGTTCTGCTTCTGCTTGTTGGAAACCGCGGTGGCTTCGGGTTAAAAATTTTTGGTTATACAGATCAAAATTTGAGACTAAAAAGCGATCCATGGATTCTTCATTCTGAAATTGTTCTTTACGCCGACTGTATTTTTTGATTTGTTTGTTAAAAGACTCAATCAAATTAGTGGAATACAAGCTCCTACGGATCGAAACAGGAAAGTCATAGAACGTCAGTAAACTGTCGTTCTCTAAGACCGCTTTGGTTACTCTAGTGTAACTGGTGTGCCATTTCTCTGTAAAATCAAGCCGAGCTTCGATCGCCTTTTCCCGTGAGTCTGCTTGGTAAACAGCTTTGAAGTCTTCACATACTTCTCTGCGATCAACTACACGTACTTTACTAGCGATATTGCGAGAAACATGAACACAACAGTGTTGATAAGCAGCCTGAGGAAATGCTTGATGAATCGTATCTTTTATTCCTTTAAGACCGTCGGTCACAAAGAGGAGAACGGATTTAACACCACGGCTAATCAAGTCTTCTAATAGCTCTTTCCATGTAACAGTAGATTCATTGGGGGCAATGGCATAACCGAGTACTTCTTTGGCACCATCTGGACGGATTCCAACTGCTATATGAATGGCTTCTTTGTCTACAGTTTTACGTTTTAAGGGAATGTAGGTAGCGTCAAGATATATAGCGGCATAATGATCATTTAGTGGACGTTTTTTAAAAGCAGCCACTTCTTCAGAAAAGACTTTTGTCATGTTGGACATCGTCTGCGGCGTATAGTGATGACCATACATTTTCTCGATCAAATCGGCAATTTCAGACATCGTAATCCCTTTTCGAAAGAGATGAATAATCGTTTCTTCCAGCGTTTCATTGGTTCTTTTATATGCAGGAAGCGTCTGTTGTTTAAATTCACCATTACGATCACGTGGAATCTGAAGCTGAAGTTCACCATATTCTGTTTTGACCGTACGGTCATAGGTGCCGTTGCGAGAGTTACCTGAATGGAAACCAATACGATCATACTTCTCATAATCTAAAAAGACGGTCAATTCCGTTCTTAAGAGTGTATTAACGGCCAATTCTAGATGAGAACGAAATAATTCATTTAAATCACCTTTTGTAGCTAGAGTCTGTAAGATATCTGTAGTAAGATTGTTCATAGGGAAGTCCTCTTTTCTGTGAATGTAGTGTGGTAACTCTATTCTACAGAAGGGGCTTCCTTTTTTCTATTTACACAAGATATTTTACACTCTCCTTAGAGAATATTTATTTAATCAATACCTTACAAATGGCTATTCTATTGAGTAATTATAATATCATAAGTGGTTTTCGTTTATTTAATATGAAATATTGTAGAATATTTGTAAAAACTATTGCACGTACGTGTTGAACGTGGTATATTATTTTCAAGCGATACGTACGTACTAATTTAAGATTAGAGACTTTTAAAACCAAATAATAGCAGATGATTTTTTTTTAAAGCTCAATGTAAGCGAAATCATTTTAGTAAACTGTTATTATTTTCTTTATAAGAAATAAAATCGAATAATTAGTACGTATGATTGCCAAGTAGGTAAAGCATAATTATAGATTTATAAAACTAGGAGGAATCATCATGATTAACAAAAAACACGTTTTAGCTTCTTCTGCAATGGTAGCGCTATTATTAGCTGGTTGTGGAAACGATTCTGGAGATAGCAGTTCAGAAGGGTCAGACGACACAACTAATCTTACTTTCATGTTCAGAGGTGGACCTGATGAAAGAGAGATTTATGAATCAGTTGTAAAAGAATATGAAGCAGATAATCCAGGACTAAAGGTTGAAGTTATCGCTACAGATCCTGATCAGTACATGACAAGCTTACAAGCTTCTATATCAGGAAACGATGTTCCAGATGTATTTTTCTTAGAACAAGGATCAGTAATGGCTTATGTTGATAACAATATACTATTAGATATGACAGAAAAAGTAGACGAACTCGGCGTAGATTTAGATAATATCTGGGAATACGGCGTTGACAGTTACAGATATGATGGAGAACAAATCGGTGAAGGCCCACTTTACGCACTACCAAAAGACGTTGGACCTTTTGCTTTAGCGTATAATAAAGATATTTTTGAAGAAAGTGGCTTAGAAATGCCAGACAAAGATGTACCTTATACATGGGACGAATTTGTTGAAGTCGGTAAGAAATTGACGAATGGTGAAGACCAATGGGCGACAGGTATGAACGTTAACTGGTCAATTCATTCCTTTATATGGAGTAACGGAGCAGATTGGCTAAGTGAAGATGGTAAAACAGTCACTGTTGATACACCTGAATTCGCTGAAGCTTTACAGTACTTTGTAGATATTGAAAACAAACATAATTTGACACCTTCAACTGAACAAGCACAAACATTAGACACTTACCAAAGATGGATGAATGGAGAACTAGCATTCTTCCCAGCAGGACCATGGGATGTAAGTACATTTAACGATTTAGACTTCGAATATGATTTGATGCCTTGGCCAGCTGGTTCAACTGGAGAACCTGCAGCATTCATTGGCTCTTTAGGAATCGCTGTTGCGAAATCATCTGAAAATCCTGACGAGGCTGTAGAGTTGGCAAGTTATCTATCAGCTAATATCGAAGGACAACAAAAATTAGTGGATGGCTTGATCCAGGTGCCGAACCTTATCGATGTTGCTGAAGAATGGGCATCCGATACTGAAACAGTTCCTAACAATAAACAAGAATTTCTCGATATCGTTCAAGATTATGGTAGAAATTTACCAGCGGCTAGAACATATACCGCAGAGTGGTATGACGAATTCTTCATTAATATTCAACCAGTACTAGATGGAGATCAAGATGTTAAAGAATATTTAGAGGAAGTTCAACCTAAAATGCAACAACTTTTAGATAACGCTAAATAAGCAGGACCTAATCGTATTTGAAGATAGTCTAACGACTATCTTCAAATACCTTTAATTTTTTCAGGTATTTCGTTTCAAAGAAGTTTTATCAGAGGAGGAAGTAAATTGAAAAACGTAAGCGTATCTAAAAATGATTTAAAAAATAAAAAACCAACGAGTAAACTCTTTAGATCTGAGTATAAAGCAGCATTTTTATTTATTATTATACCAGTTGTAGGGTTTTTAACATTTTCGATTATACCAGGTTTAATTAGTTTGTATGCTTCATTTACAAATTGGAATGGTTTAGGTGTGATGGAATTCATCGGATTTGAAAACTATGTAACGCTTTTCAATGATCCGTATTTTTGGATAACACTATATAATACCTTTTTCTTAATGATTGGTATCCCAATCGGCTTAGTTTTATCATTCCTATTAGCTGTAGCATTGAATCGTAAAATTGCCGGAAGACAAGTCTTTCGTGTCTTGTATTACATCCCAGTTGTTTCTTCATTAGCAGCAATATCAATTTTGTGGCAATGGGCATACAACGGAGATTATGGTCTTGTAAACCAAGCACTCGATATCATCGGTATTCAAGGGCCTAACTGGTTAGATAACACCGAAACTGTAAAACCTGCCATCATCATCATGACTGTATGGAAAGGTTTAGGTCATTCAATGTTACTTTACTTAGCTGCTATTCAAAGCGTTCCAAAAACCTTCTATGAAGCAGCTGAATTAGATGGTGCAAGTCCGTTCCAGAGTTTTAAAAATATTACATGGCCAATGGTCAAACCCATCACATTTTTCTTGATTATCACAAGTATTATTTCAGGATCTCAAATCTTTACGGAAATCAATATTATGACACCTACTGGTGGTCCTCAATATTCTTCAGCGACGACAGTATGGTATACATGGACACAAGCTTTCAGTAACTTGAAAATGGGTTACGCATCATCAATTGCCACAATATTAGGATTTTTGATCTTCATTATTACGGCCATTCAATTCTACATTAATTCTAGATCTCAATATAAATTAGATTAGGAGGTAAGCAGATGAACAGAGAGAAAAAAATGAGCAACATTCTTATCGTTATCCTACTTTCCATTGGCGCCATCACGATGGTTGCACCACTTTTATGGATGGTAACAACTTCATTTAAAGATAGATCAAGTGTATTCTCCTTACCCCCACAATGGATACCGGATCCATTCCAATTAGATGCTTATATTCGTTTGTTTGATATGAGTACGTTGAGAACAGGTATTCAAAATTCAATGATTGTAACATTGACTGTTACGACGATTGGTACACTTACATCAAGTATGGCAGCTTTTTCTTTTGCTAAACTTAAATTGCCCTATAAAAACTTTATTTTCTTAATTTTACTTGCTGGATTAATGATTCCATATCCTACGATCATGATTCCTCAATACGTGATCTTTTCGAATCTTGGTTGGATCAACACCTTGCTTCCATTGATCGTGCCTGGTTTATTCGGTAACGTTGTAATGATCTTCTTTTTGAGACAATACTTATCAAACATTCCAGATTCAATCATTGAAGCAGCTAAAATTGATGGCGCTTCCTACTTCACGATATATGCTAGATTAATCATGCCAGCGATTAAACCAGCAGTGGCTGCTCAATTTATTTTATGGTTTATGGCTTCTTGGAATGATTACCTTGCACCATTGATTTACTTGAGAAGTCCCGAAAAACAAACGTTACAAGTAGTTATTGCTAACTTGAATTCAACCTATGCAATTCAAACAGATTATCCGTTGATTATGGCTGGATCTGTTATCTCGCTTATCCCAGTGTTAACAGTATTTATTATCTTCCAGAAACAAATTATTGAGTCTGTAGCGCTATCCGCGGTTAAAGGATAAAAATATAAAATGAAGGTGAAATAATGATATCAAATAAATTAATGACAGTGCTTGAAAAAATAATGTATGGTTGTTTGTTGAATGTATTCTGGTTACTGGGAACAATCGTCGGATTGGGTATTTTTGGAATAGGTCCGGCTAGCTATGCTCTAGCGAAAACAATTTCTCAAAAAGAGTTATTCACAAACCAAGCTTCTTTGTTCAAGTTGCTTTCTGTCTATGCAAAAGAATACAAAATGAGTTTTTTAAAAGCGAATAGCGTATTCTTGATTTATTTGATCACTATTTCCATCTTGATCATCAATTATAGAATCGTCATGTTGAATCAGATACTTCAGTCCATTTTTATCATTCCGATTATTCTGATGGGGCTGTATTGTTTATCTACTTTATTTACTTCAATGGTCGTTTCAATCTATACAGAAGGAACGCTGAAAGAGAAAATTAAACTGACGTTGCTTTCTCCATTAATCATGCCCAGCTTGTTCATGTTTAATATCATTTTTCTCTGCTTAGTTTCCTTCATTACTTATGTTATGCCGATTACAATTGTCTTGATTAGTGTGACACTATTTATCACAGGTATTCTTTTTATCAACTTAAATAAACTTCAAAAGAAACACTTAGTAATTGACTATATTTAAATCAGGGGTGTATCAAATGACAAAGCAAAACAACTATAACAATCCTATCGTATTAGAAAGAGCTGATCCGTGGGTTTACAAACATACGGATGGCTATTATTATTTCACAGGATCCGTTCCTGGTTATCAGGAGATTGAAGTTCGAAGAGCAAAAACGTTAAATGAGCTTGAAGATGGAGAAAAAGCCAGTGTCTGGCATGCGCACGAAGAGGGCGAAATGAGTAAATTAATTTGGGCGCCAGAAATTCATTTTATTAGGGGTGCTTGGTATATTTATTTTGCAGCAGCACAATCTGATCAGCCCAAAAATAATATTTTCCAACATCGCATGTATGCGATCGAATGTAAAGATGAGAATCCCTTAACTGGAAAATGGGAAGAAAAAGGACAAGTCGTTACACATATCGATAGTTTTTGTCTTGACGCGACAACATTTGAACATAAAGATAAATTATATTATGTATGGGCACAAAAAGATCCAGCCATTCCTGGGAATTCAAACTTATATATTTCTGAAATGGAAAATCCATGGACTTTAAAAGGACATGCAACACTACTGACGATTCCTGAATATGGTTGGGAAAAAGTAGGGTTCCTCGTTAACGAAGGCCCAGCAGTCGTTAAAAATAATGGAAAAATCTTTATTACTTATTCTGCTAGTGCGACTGATGAGAATTATGTTATGGGCTTATTATCAGCAGATGAGGATAGTGACTTGTTAAATGGTTATTCTTGGAAGAAATCTGAGAAACCCGTATTTGCTTCTTCAGAAGAAAATAGTCTCTATGGTCCAGGACACAACTCCTTTACGAAATCAGAGGATGGTAAAGAAGACGTACTGATTTATCATGCAAGACCAGAAAAAAATAAAGAAGGTGATCCTTTAGACAATCCTAACCGTCATGCAAATGCTCAAGTGTTTAAATGGAATGATTCTGGGTATCCAGAATTCGGTGTTCCTGGACAAGATGCAACGATTTAATTAAAGATAAGAAAGGAGCATTAAATGAAAAAGAATAAAAAAATTCTAATCGGTTTAGCTTCTGTTATTATCCTAGTTATTGGAGTGAGTGGTTATATGGTTTATTCAAGTGGTATAGATCAACCAGAAACAAAAGAATGGTCAACACAGACAAGAGATAGAGTTTCTGTTCACGATCCTGCTATTAGATCGGTCATTGATGAAAATGGCGAAGAAACTTTTTATGTATTTGGAACGCATGTTTCTCAAGCAAAGACAAAGGACTTCAAAACATGGGAAGTGCCAAATTCAACTGAATACGAAAATATGGACGATAATATTATTTTCGGGAATACAGATGAAAATTTAGCAGAAACCTTTGAGTGGGCAGGGCATGATGATGCAGACTCTAGCAGAGGAAGTGGCTATGGTTTATGGGCACCCGATGTCATTTATAACGAAGACTTCAAATGGTCTAATGGTAAAAAGGGTGCTTACCTTATGTATTATTCAGCAAGTTCAACTTGGAGAAGATCAGCAATCGTATTGATGGCATCTCCAAGTATCGAAGGTCCCTATAAGTATATTGATACAATCATATATTCCGGCTTTACATCTGAAGATTCTACAGACGGTAGTGATCGAAATATCAATTATGAAGGAACACATCTTCCTGAATTGATCGATGAAGGGAAAGTCTCTGGATTCAATGAGAAATGGGTCAGAATGAGTGGTCGTGAATATAACACGGATTATGCACCGAATGCTATTGATCCAGCACCATTCTATGACGAAAACGGAAAATTTTGGCTAGTCTACGGTTCGTGGTCAGGTGGGATTCATTTATTGGAATTGGAAGACGAAACAGGGAAACCCATTTATCCAGGTGAAGACGGTATGACTGAAGATGGTAGAACGATCGATCGTTACTTTGGCACGAAATTATTTGGTGGTTTCCATCAATCAGGCGAAGGTCCATATATCGTCTATGATAAAGAATCAGGTTACTATAATCTATTCCTAACTTATGGTGGTTTAGCAGCAAACGGTGGCTACAACATGAGAGTATTCAGATCTGAAACTGTTGATGGACCATATGTAGATGCAAAGGGTCAAACAGCTATTTTTGAAGGCGGAGACGTTAACTCCGACTATGGTATTAAACTATTAGGTAATTATAATATGACAGGAATCGAAAGAGGATATCGTGCACCAGGGCATAATTCAGCTGTACAGACACAAGATGATGATTGGCTACTTGTCTTCCACACCAGATTTGATGAAGGAACGGAAGAGCATCAAGTGAGAGCACATCAAATGTTGCACAATTCAGAGGACTGGTTAGTTCCTTTACCATATGAATATAGAGGTGAATCAGCAAATACGGAGGATATCTCTGAGGAAGCGATTATCGGTAACTATGAATATATCAATCACGGTACAGGTAACTCAACAGAAATGATCGATCCTTTATCTATTGACTTAAATGAGGATGGCACAATTTCTGGAGATATCCAAGGATCATGGAACCTTTCAGATAAGAATATGATCACAATAGAAGTTGACGATACAACCTTTAAAGGTATTGCAGCTGAACAGGTAGACGAATTAGGAGAAAATCGTATTGTATTCTCTGCCTTTGGAGATAATAACGAAATGATTTGGGGCATTAAACCATAATTCTACTATTAGGAGTGTAAAAATGACGATTGAAGTATTAACGAATAAAAAAGGACCAGCGATCAGTAAATATATCTATGGGCAATTCGCAGAACATTTAGGGCGTTGTATTTATGAAGGTGTATGGGTTGGAAAAGACTCGGACATCCCTAACAATGAGGGTATTCGTTTAGACGTTGTAGAAGCCCTTAAAGCAATCAAAGTACCTGTTGTCAGATGGCCGGGTGGTTGTTTTGCAGATGAGTACCATTGGAAAGACGGCATTGGAACACCTGCTGAAAGAAAAACAATTGTTAACACGCACTGGGGTGGAGTAGTTGAAAATAACCATTTCGGTACACATGAATTCTTTCATCTCTTAGACTTATTAGGAGCGGATGCTTATGTTAACGGTAATGTAGGTAGTGGAACTGTTCAAGAAATGCAAGAATGGGTAGAGTACATCACTTTTGAAGGTGAATCACCTATGTCTAACTTACGTAAAGAAAATGGTAGTGAGACTGCTTGGGAAATGAAATTCTTCGGAGTCGGTAATGAAAGCTGGGGATGTGGCGGAAACATGCGTCCTGAGTACTATGCAGACCTGTATCGTCGTTATCAAACCTATGTAAGAAATTATACCGATAAGCCTATTTACAAGATTGCTTGCGGTCCAAACATTGACGACTATAATTGGATGGAACAAGTTATGAAAATCGCTGCACCATTCATGGATGGTATCAGTCTACATCATTATGCATTAACTGGAGCATGGGAAGATAAAGGAACAGCAACAAAATTTCCTGAATCAGAATGGCACTCTTTAATTGAAAGTGCGAAAAAAATGGATGAACTGATTACAAAACATTCTACGATAATGGATAAATATGATCCAGAAAAAAGAGTCGGCCTGATCGTAGATGAGTGGGGGTCTTGGTTATCTGTAGAAAATGGAACAAATCCTGGATTCTTATATCAACAAAATACAATCCGAGATGCTATGGTAGCAAGTGTGACACTGAACATCTTCCATAAACATGCAGATCGCGTACAAATGGCTAACATTGCTCAAATGGTGAATGTTTTACAAGCGATGTTATTGACTGAAGGGGAAAAAATGATCAAGACACCAACTTATCACGTCTTTGATTTATACACGTATCACCAAGATGCTGAATTGATTGACACTTATGGTGAAGCTCAAGAATCAATCGATTATACGATCTCTAAAAAAGATGGTCAAATCGCCATATCTATATGTAATTACGGTTTAGAAGGTAGCGAAGAAGTTTCCTTCAACTTACAAGCCTTTAATCTAGGTGAAGCGGAAGCCTTTATTGTTTCAGGTGATGAAATGGATGCACATAATACATTTGAAAACCCAGAAGTTGTTTCTAAACGTTCCTTTGATGAATTTAAAATAGAGGGTACAAAAGTTTCCATGACATTACCAGCAATGAGTGTTACAACAATGTTGATCAAAGAGCAGTAAGATGTCTTGCAAAACGTGTGAAAGATTAGAAGCTTTAGCGGGTCAGAACGTTCTAGAATCTATTGAAGAGCAATTAAGTTTAGAAGTGGATCTTGCCTCAGATGAGCTTAAAGAAATGCGGCTTTCAGTTTGTGAATCATGTCCATTCTTTCAAAACCAAACCTGTACAAAATGTGGATGCTATGCAATGTTCAGAGCAAGTTTGAATTATAAAAATTG
This sequence comes from Marinilactibacillus kalidii, assembly GCF_017599325.1. GTDB lineage: Bacteria > Bacillota > Bacilli > Lactobacillales > Carnobacteriaceae_A > Marinilactibacillus > Marinilactibacillus kalidii. The sequence goes on from NZ_JAGFVM010000050.1 coordinate 9,808, forward strand.
TCCAATCGGGAAATGGTAGAAAATGAACGAGATATGAAGAAAAGGATGCTGTTGCATCCTTTTCTTCATATACATATTAAAATTGAAGATAATAATTTAAATATTTGTCTATACAAATCGTAATTTGCCTTTAATTATCCCCCTTGTTTATAGTACAATTTACGTACGGACAAATCGTAAGGAGTGAAATCAATGTTGAATGAGCCTAAATATATAACGATAAAAAAAGAGATACAACAAAAAATCAAAAATAATAACTATTTATTGGGAAGCAAAATTCCATCAGAAGCGGAACTTCGTATACAGTTTGATGTTAGTCGACATACGATCAGACAAGCTGTATCAGAATTAGTGAATGAAGGTTATTTAGTCAAACAACAAGGCTCGGGAACTTTTGTTAGTGATTTATATAAAAAAGAAATAATCCCTTCTTCTAAAAGGACGATAGGCGTTATTACTACTTACTTGTCGGATTATATCTTCCCTTCAATCATTAGAGGGATTGAAGAAGAGCTCTCTAAACACGATTACTCTCTGATGTTGTCGAGTACACGCAATAACGTTGACAATGAGCGATCGTCTTTGGAAAGTATGATTGATCAAAATGTTGATGGACTGATTGTTGAACCAACCAAAAGTAATTTAATGAATCCAAACTTAAATTATTATCTCAATCTATCCGAAAGACCTGTTCCAATGATTATGTTAAATGCTTCCTATGAGGAGCTAGACTTTCCAGTTGTTGCGTTAGACGATGTAAAAGCCGGAAGAATAGCAACAGAACATTTAATCTATTTGAATCATACTAATATTGGAATCATTACAAAAGCAGACGATTTACAAGGAAAGAATCGACTGAAAGGTTATATCAGGGCACTTTATGATGCGAAGCTTTCGTTCGATAATAACCATATTATTCGTTACGATACAGAGACAAAACAGTCACTGCCGCAGATGATTAGAGATTTACTCTCATCAGAAAATGTACCGACTAGTTTTGTTTGCTATAACGATGAAGTGGCGGTTATGTTGATTAAAGAGATCAATGCAATTGGAAAAAATTGTCCAGATGATTTTTCTGTCGTTTCACATGACAATAGTTTTTATAGTACAACACTTCCTTCTGTAAAGTTAACTTCAGTCGAACATCCAAAAGAAAATTTAGGTAAACAAGCTGCAATGATGCTTGTAAAATCAATTGAAGAAGGTACACAATTAGAATCTTATATTTTTGATCCAGAGCTCGTTGTACGAAATTCAACGAAACGATTAAAAGATAACAACACTAGTGAGGTAGCTCACTCATAGCCGAATGAGGTACGTTCGTGTCACGAACAAAATAATAATAAATTTTTATTATTTAGTTGACACGTACGTACCTTTAATTTACAATAGAATTGTAAGCGTTACACATAAATTGAATAAGAATTTTAGAACTATTTATATCTTGCGATACTGTATCTATGAAAGGGATGATAGAACTTGCTTGAAGCACTAAGAAACCAAGTCTATAAAGCGAATATGGAATTACCGAAATACAAATTAATTACATTCACCTGGGGTAACGTGAGTGGGATAGATAGGGACTCGAACTTAGTCGTTATTAAACCAAGTGGAGTAGCTTATGAGAATCTTTCACCTGAAAATATGGTCATTGTAGACTTAGATGGCAATATTGTTGAAGGAAAATTAAATCCCTCAAGTGATACAGCCACTCATCTAGAATTGTATAAAAATTTTAAGAATATCGGTGGAATCGTTCATACACATTCACCATGGGCAGTTAGCTACGCCCAAGCGGGAAGAGATATTCCGGCAGCTGGAACTACTCAAGCTGATTATTTCTACGGATCAATTCCGGTAACTAGAGAAATGACGGTAGAAGAAATTTCGAAAGATTATGAATTGAAGACCGGCTCTGTTATCATTGAAACCTTCAAATCAAGGTCTATTGATCCGGATAAAGTTCCGGGTGTATTAGTTAATGATCACGGTCCGTTTACATGGGGAATGTCGCCAGAGGAAGCTGTTCATAATTCAGTTGTTTTAGAACAAGTAGCTGAGATGACTTATCATAGCTTTCAATTAAATCCAAATAAAATAGAGATGAGTCAAGATTTGTTGGATAAACATTATTTAAGAAAACATGGCGATAATGCCTATTATGGTCAGAAATAAAACATAAAAATGAGGATGTGCTTTATATGTTAAAAACAGAAGAAAAAGTATTCTGGTTAGTTGTCGGTAGTCAACACTTATATGGTCCAGAAACACTTGAACAAGTTGAAGATCACACTAAAGAAATGGTTGAATCACTAAACAAAGAGGCCAATTTCCCTTATCCATTAGAGTATAAAGCTTTGGTAACAACTGCTGATGAAATCAAAGACGTTATGAAAGAAGTCAATTACCAAGATAAGGTTGCTGGGGTCGTTACATGGATGCATACATTCTCACCAGCAAAATTATGGATTCCTGGAACCAAATTATTACAAAAACCATTGTTACACTTAGCTACTCAGTATCATAAAGAGATTCCTTGGGATTCAATTGATATGGACTTCATGAACTTAAATCAAAGTGCGCATGGGGATAGAGAATATGGGTTTATCAATGCGCGTTTGCGTTTGAATAATAAAATTGTAGTTGGTCACTATCAAGATCCAGATGTTCACAAAGAAATGTCTGATTGGATGTTATCTGCAATTGGTTTTGTGGAATCCCAAAATATTAAAGTTGCTCGTTTTGGCGACAATATGAGAAATGTTGGGGTAACAGAAGGTGACAAAGTCGAAGCGGCGATTCAATTTGGATGGACAGTCGATTATTATGGTATTGGTGATCTCGTTGAAGAAATGAGTCACGTTACTGATGAAGAAATTCAAGAGACATTTGAAGAATGCAGTAATATGTATGATATGGAATACCGTGATAATGATCAAGACTTCTTTGAAGAACATGTTAAAGATCAAATTAGAATTGAAATTGGTCTTAGAAGGTTCCTTGAGCGCGGTGGTTATACAGCATTCACGACAAACTTTGAAGATCTTCATGGAATGAAACAATTACCTGGTATGGCTGTTCAACGATTGAATGCAGAAGGTTATGGATTTGCTGGTGAAGGTGACTGGAAAACCGCAGCACTAGATCGTTTGATGAAAGTCATGGCAAACAATATTTCTACTGGATTCATGGAAGATTATACCTATAACATGACTAAAGGAAATGAATATATTGTTCAATCACATATGTTAGAAGTTGACCCGACCTTTGCGGAAACAAAACCACGTGTCGTCGTTAATCCTCTAGGTATTGGCGATAAAGAGGATCCAGCGCGTCTTGTCTTTGATGGAAAAGCTGGTGAAGGTTTGACCGTTTCTATGTTAGATATGGGTACACACTATCGTTTAATGGTAAATACATTTACTGCTGAAACACCTAAGGAAGATGCGCCGAACTTACCAGTAGCCAGAGTAATCTGGAAACCAAATCCTGACTTTAAAACGGGTATAAAAAAATGGATTCAAGCAGGTGGGGGACACCACACTGTAGCGACCTTGGTATTAAGTCTAGATGTCATTCTTGATTGGGCAAAATTAGTAGATATTGAAACAGTCGTAATAGATTAAGAACGAGAGAGCTAATAAACGTATACGTTTGTTAGCTTTTCTTTTATAAAATAGAAGATTGAAATGAGGGGTTATAATGTCATTTAAAACAAATAATAAAGTAATTGATCAGAACACCTTATCTTTAGGTATAGAATTTGGTTCTACTCGAGTTAAAGCCGTTTTGATAAACGATCAATTCGCACCAATTGCAAGTGGCGCTTATGATTGGGAAAATAAGTTGATCGACGGCTATTGGACTTATGATTTAGATGAAGTATGGTCAGGCCTGCAAATTGCCTACAAAGAGCTGTTTGAAAACGTTAGAGCTGAATATGATGTCAAATTAACCAAGGTAGCTTCTATCGGCTTTTCTGGTATGATGCATGGTTACTTATCATTTAACAAAAACGCAGAGTTACTCGTTCCTTTTAGAACTTGGAGAAATACGACAACGGATGCTGCTTCGAAAAAATTGACTGAGTTATTTGCGTTCAATATTCCACACCGTTGGACGATTTCCCATTTATATCAAGCTATTTTAAATAAAGAAGCTCACGTAAAAGAGATTGATTTTGTGACAACACTTGCTGGCTATGTTCATTGGAAGTTGACGGGAGAAAGAGTCGTTGGTGTTGGAGAAGCAGCAGGGATGTTCCCAATCGATAGTGAAATAATTGATTTTGATAAGAAAAGAGTTGCTCAATTTAATGAACTTGAAGAGGTAAAATCATTTGATTGGTCGATAACAGAGATTTTTCCGAAAGTTTTAGCTGCTGGTAGTGTGGCGGGTAAACTTTCAGAAGAAGGTGCTAATCTGATTGATCCAACCGGTCACTTAATGGCTGGAATTCCATTTTGTCCTCCAGAAGGGGATGCTGGAACGGGAATGGTTGCAACAAATTCAGTAGCAGAAAGAACAGGAAATATTTCAGCCGGTACTTCTGTATTTTCAATGATTGTATTAGAAGAAGCTTTATCAAGTTATTATGAAGAAATAGATATGGTTACTACCCCGACAGGTAAACCGACCGCTATGGTACATTGCAATAATTTCACTACAGATATTAATGCGTGGGCAAAATTATTTGGAGAATTAATCGAGGCACTCGGATTGTCCGTTGATAAAAACCAATTATTTACAACGCTATTTGAACAATCACTAAAAGCGGATTCTGATGGCGGAAAATTAGTTAGTTGTAATTATTACTCTGGAGAACCGATTACTGGACTTGAAGAAGGTCGACCTCTATTTGTACAAATGCCAGATAGTGTGTTATCACTCCCTAATTTTATGAGAACACAAATTTATTCTGCACTAGCTACTTTGAAAATCGGTATGGACATTCTAACATCAAAAGAAGATGTACGCGTAGATCAACTACTAGGACACGGTGGCTTCTTCAAGACGAAATACGTTGGTCAAAAAATGATGGCAGACGCTTTAAATGTACCTGTGACGGTAATGGAAACTGCTGGAGAAGGTGGTCCTTGGGGCATGGCCCTATTGGCTGCTTACTTGCTTAGGAAGCAGGATGGAGAGACACTTGAAGCATTCTTAGATAAACAAGTATTTTCTTCAGAGGTACCGAATACAGTAGAACCTTCCAAAGTTGAATCAAATGATTTTGAAGAATTCATGAAAAGGTATACAATGATGTTGGACGTGGAGAAACAAGCCGTTCAATCTTTAAAATAATGGAAGGATTGATAGTATGCAAAATGGTCCTATAGAAGGAAACGCTAATCCAGATGGAATAAATAGTCCAGCTAGTTTGGCGGCAGCTAGAGAAGCTGGTCGTTATAGCGATTCCGAACAAGAGATGAATGAAGAGGAAAAAGAAAAAGATACCAAGCCAGAAGATTTTGAATCATTTAATGTAGAAAAAGTCGATGAGTTAAATAAAGAAAAAGAAGACTATACAAATCACGAATAATTATCTTAATTGATTAATATTAAGATGGATGCCCCTTGAAAGATAGAGTATTTACTCATCTTTCAAGGGGCATTTTAATCATGCTTAAAAATTAAGAAAACGCTTGCTTAAGGATAGAAGATGTTATACTATTGTTTTGAAGGTACGTACAAATAACCCTTTTGTTTACAACGTAATTTTGATTAACATCAATTCATACGTACAATATCATTTTATAATTCATTTTAATCGGAGGAATAAAGTATGTTAGATTCAACAATAACAATTAATGACGAATTTTGGAAGCGTTATATCGATTTAATCAAAACTGAAATGATTCCATTCCAGTGGAATGTATTACATGATCAAGAAGATATCAAAATTGACAAAGAACGTGATGACGCAAGTATTCCATCCGAGAAAAGTCATGCGATCGAAAACTTTAGAATCGCTGCTGGTCGCTCAGAAGGGCATCATTACGGCTGGTTATTTCAAGATTCAGATGTGTACAAATGGCTTGAGTCAGCTGCAAATGTCTATAAAATAACCAAAGATGAACATTTGAAACAAATGATGGATGAAGTAATTGATCTCATTCAAGATGCGCAAGAAGATGACGGCTATCTCAGTACGTTTTATCAAATCGATGCACCTCAACTTAAATTCCGAAGATTATTTGAGAGTCATGAACTTTATTGTGCCGGCCATTTAATTGAAGCTGCTGTTGCACATTATCTTGCGACTGATGATGATCGCTTAATTGAAGTTGTTAAGAAATATGTTGAATGTACCCAAACTCATTTTGGACCTGAAGAAGGTAAAATCAATGGTGCTGATGGTCATCAAGAAATCGAACTGGCTTTGGTTAAGTTATACGAAGTTACAAAAGATGAATCTTATTTGAAATTAAGTGAATGGTTCCTTGAAGTTCGTGGTCAAGATCCTGATTTCTTTAAAAAGCAGATGGAAGAAAATCTTGCACGAGGATTAGATAATCGCGACTCCATTATTATCAATAATGTTTACCATCAATCTCATAAACCAGTAACTGAACAAACAGAAGCAGTGGGACACGCTGTGAGATTAGTCTACATGGCTGCGGCTATGGCCGATGTCGCTTATCATACTAAAAACGATAAACTTTTTAAAGCAGCTAAAAAAATATGGAAAAACATTGTGAAGAAGAGAATGTATATCACTGGTGGCGTAGGATCAACCGTTAACGGAGAAGCCTTTACGTTTGATTTTGATCTTCCTAACGACACGATGTATTGCGAAACTTGTGCAGCTATCGGATTGATGTTTTTTGCCAAAGCGATGATGAAAAACGAAGTAGATGCCGAATATGCACATGTTCTTGAGCGTGCACTCTACAACTCAGTAATAAGCGGAATGGCTTTAGATGGAAAACATTTCTTTTATGTCAATCCACTAGAAGTCAAGCCAGAATCCAGTCAATATGATCCAGCTAAGAGTCATGTAAAAGCGACTAGACCATCTTGGTTTGGATGTGCTTGTTGTCCGCCGAATATTGCTCGAACATTGACATCGTTAGAGCAATACCTTTACGACACAACGTCTGATAAATTGTATATTAATCTATTTATGGATCATACTGGTACAGTTGACTTGAATGATCATAAAATTGACGTAGAACAAGTCGTATCTTTTGAAGAAGAAGGTTCTATAGAGATTTCATTAGATGCTCCATCTGATTTTGTAGCGGGCATTCGCATACCTACATGGGTGGATGATTTAAGTATCAAAAATGAAACAGAAACGATTGAGTATACTATCGAAGATGGGTATGCCTTAGTAAATGTCTCTGGTAAGACAAAGCTAACCGTTACATTCTCTATCCCTGTTATCATGCACCAAGCAAATCCTAAAGTAAGAGACGATTTAGGAAAAGTCGCTTTACAAAGAGGCCCATTTGTTTACTGTCTTGAAGAAGAAGATAACGGAAACGATTTGCACTTGAATAAAATCAAAGAAGTTGTCTTTGCTGAGAAGAGGACAGACCCGGTTCTTGGTGACTTTGTTGCACTTAAAGCCGAAGGTGAAAAACAAGTCATTGATGATGAATGGGAAAATACGCTTTATCGACCATATCGTCAACCAAGCTATACTGAAAAAGACTTAACCTTTATCCCTTATCATTTATGGGCTAATCGTTCGGTTGGTGAGATGAGTGTTTGGATAGGGAAAAAATAATAGACTATAAGGAGTTTCTTAATGAAAGCATTTAGAACATGGGCACAGACTCCACCAAAAGGGTGGAATAGCTGGGACTGCTTTGGAGCTGCTGTCACGGAAGAGGATGTCCGTCAAAACGCTGCATATATGGCAGAACATTTACTAGATTATGGATGGGAATATGTCGTGGTCGATATCCAATGGTATGAACCCAATGCGGATTCTTCTGTTTATCATCCTTTTACAGATCTTGAAATGGATGAATATTCTAGATTGATACCAGCTGTCAATCGTTTCCCTTCTGCTAAGGAAGGAGCTGGGTTCAAAGAACTTGGAGAGTACATTCACTCGCTTGGCTTGAAATTTGGTATCCATATTATGAGAGGGATTCCAAGACAAGCTGTTCATCAAAATACACCAATCAAAAATTCAACTTATACAGCTAGAGATATTGCAAAACCAAATTCTATCTCTCCATGGAATACGGACATGTATGGGGTTGATACAAGCAAACCGGGGGCAAAAGAATACTATGCTTCTTTAATAGAACTTTATGCTTCATGGGGCGTGGATTTCTTGAAAATCGACGACATTGCTGATTCGAAATTATATGGTGGTCATATTGATGAGATTGCGCTTATTAGAGAGGTCATTGATGAGTCGGGTAGAGAAATCGTACTCAGTTTATCACCGGGACCAGCATCTTTAGAACATGGTAGTTTTCTTCACAATCACGCTAATATGTGGCGCTTGACGGATGATTACTGGGATAATTGGTGGCAGCTTTATGAAATGTTTGAAAAGAGTGCTAAATGGTCTCCATTCGTTAGACCAGGAAACTGGCCAGATTGTGATATGTTGCCGTTAGGTCATATTGGTGTGAGATCTTTAGATGGTGGTGGCGGAGATAGAATGACTCGCTTTACTAAAGCTGAGCAAAAATCTATGATGTCACTTTGGTCGATATTTAAATCACCATTAATGTTCGGAGGGCATCTACCAGATAATGACGATTGGACCTTGTCGCTACTTCAAAATAAAGACTTGCAAGAGCTGATTGAATTGGGACATGGGGGTTATGAAGTATCTAGAACAGATGATATCGTTATCTGGTATAGTAAAACGGAAGCGCACGAATGGATAGCCGTTTTCAACTTGAATGACGAAACGAGAAACGTAGAACTGAATACTAATGACTTACTTGAGTATCCTGCTAAACAGCTCGAAGAGATCTGGTCGAAAAATCAAATAGCTGTTCAGGATACTACTAAGTTAATGATTGAACCACATGATGTAAAACTATTCAAAACGATTTAATAGAAAAGGATCAATGAGACAGTGAGAACCTGTTTCTTTGATCCTTTTTAATCGCTAATCTTTAATGACAAGCCCAAGTAATTGTAAAAAGCCTAGCGCTTGTTCACTATTGACGATTGCGCCACGTATATTTTCTGTATCGACGACTATTTTCTCAAAGGTAGACGTTCTGAGATTTACACCTTTTAATGAAGTGTTTGAGAAGCGAACACCAGTCATTTCAGAATGATCGAATTGCATATTTTTTAATTTGTTTTCATAAAAGTCTGCTTCTCTTAACCGACAAGTATCGAAGCGAACGTTTTTATGCTTAGCATAAGCAAAGCCAGCTAAATCTAAAACGCATTGATTGAATTGAACATCCTCTAGAAAGCTATCACCAAAAGAGACACCATTCATTCTGCAATGCTGAAAAGAAACTTGTTTAAGTGCTGACTCATTTATCTCTGCATTAATGCATTGACAATGATCAAATAATACATCTTTAAAATAAGCATTTGGGATATTGATAAAATCGAATTGCACATTTCTGAAAACCATATTTTTAAACTCAACATTTCTTACAGAATTTAGTTGAATCGTACAATTTTCAATAAGTACATTTTCTAGTATAGGATCTTCATAATCGATCAGTGCCTCGAAATCTCCTACAGGTAGATGATCTGGAATAGTTGGTTCGATAATTTTTTTTGCCATGTTGGACTCCTTTTTTACGATTTCTGTAAAATTAGTTTATCTCTTTATCTAATGTGTTACAAGTAGAGGAAATGTTTGGTATAATAAAAAGATGGTTAAAGGTAAGCACAGTTAAACGATTTTATTTAAATAAATACCGTTCAAAATGGTTAAAAGGATGACATGCATGTTCAAAAAGCAATTTTTTCCGGAAAGTACAGTTAAAAGTCTCGCGACCAATACCAATGTATTTGCTGAGGGTGTTAAACTTTCAACCGATCAGGCAGTAAAACTTGTTTCGGTGAATGATAAGGAAAGTACCTTGACTTTTACAGTGGAAGATCACAAAAACGAGCAAATCAATCTAAGATTTTATCCAAACGGCGTAGCAAAAAAATATCATTGTACATGCGTGCCATTCGAAAAACATTCGGGTGCTTGCAAGCATGTTGTAGCTAGTATGCTACAAGCTAATCTCGTCCAACAAGATGATTTGAAAAAAGCAATCCGTTCGAATCCAGGAGCAGCATTAAAAGAGCCGATGTTCTCCTACAAAAAAAGTGAAGAAGCATTAAAGCAACTGATTCAAGTATCTAAACAAGAAATTTCAAGACAAACAAATGATTATCGAAATCAATCATTAAAATTTGAGTTTATATTGAATATTAGTGGAACGGGTTATGCCTATGCTTATGATCTATTCATGAAAGTCGGTTTAGACAGACTCTATGTCGTTAAAAATATTCCACATGTCATTTCTGAAATACTAGAAGGCCGTCCTTATGAATTCGGTAAGAATTTTACGTATGACCCTTACCAGCATGGACTAAATCCAGCAGATCGTAAAATGCTCGAAGTGCTTTATGATGTTTATCAACTTGTTCGATCAGCCACGCCTGTTGGCTATACAAATTCTTATCAGAACAAGAGTGATATAGAAATTCCTTCGAGAAGTTTGAAATTAGTCTTGAAAAATTTGGAAAGAACAGATGGCGGCTTTGTGAGGTTTGGGCGACCACCTAAGCATCTCATGAAGTTGAGTGATTTGGATAAGCTGTTGATTACTGAATCGTTTGAACGTTTTCCATTGAAATTCCAATTAGAAAAGAAAGATCAGCTTTACCATTTTTCTATTTCTGAAGAAGATACTGAAGAGCTAGAAATGAATTTTCACCGTGGTGCTAACGTTGTAGAATGGAATCATGAATTCTTCTTTTTGACGTCTGAGCAGTATAAACTACTAAGTAACTTAATGGAAGTTTTTAATAAAAATAATAAAGCACCACTCGTCATGCGTTCTAGAGATTTAACTGAGTTTGCTTCAACTGTCCTTTCTCAATTATCTTCTTTCTTGGAGATTGATGTCAAAGATGAAGTTAAACAAACCGTATACCGAGAAGATCTTGTAGCGCAGTGCTATATTGATACGCTAGATGACCAGTTATTGATCAGTCCTGTATTTAAATATGGGGAACTAACGATTTTCCCTCTTAAAGATGAACCGATAGAAGAGTCTATGGAAAAAGTGGTTATTAGACAATTGATTCGTGAAGATGGCTTATTAAGGTTGGCACATGAATGCTTGAGTACTGCTGTTGTAAAAGACGGTCACTGGGTGCTAGATTCTCTCGATGAGTTGAGTGAATTTCTTTACGAAAGTCTGCCTATCTTGGCGGAACAGTTTGAGATTTTCATGTCTACGAATGCGAAACAACTTGTTTATGAGCCAAGAACAGCTCCTTCGATATCCATTGAATTGAATCGTAATTCTAATTTGCTTGACATTAACTTTGAAGCAGAAGATATCGAAGCGGATGACTTAAAAGAGTTGATTAGACAGCTGAATAATAATAAGCATTATTACCGTTTATCTAATGGGAAAATTCTTAATTTAAGAGAAGAAAAATTCAAACAGTTAAATGAAACAGTTCAAAAGATGGATATAGACACTGAAGATATTAAGGAAGAAATGACTGTCCCATTATTCCAAGGATTGACTGTACTTGAAGATGCGATCATTAACAAAGGGAACCAGTTTAGAAAATTGACGCAACAGCTTCTTGAGCCGCAGAGTCTTGATTTTGAGATTCCAGATCAATTGAACGCTGACCTAAGACCGTACCAGAAAACAGGATTTAATTGGTTGAAATCACTCGATCATTATGGTTTCGGAGGCGTATTAGCTGATGATATGGGATTAGGGAAGACACTACAGACGATTACTTTCTTATTATCGAAAGTGAAAGAAGTAGGGGGACAATATTTAATCATTTGTCCGTCAAGTGTTCTTTATAACTGGCAACATGAATTTCAGAAGTTTGCACCTGAAATTAAAACGATGCTGATCGCAGGTTCGATTGAAGAAAGAGAAGCCGCTATTGAGCAATCGTCAGAACAGAATATTCCAGTGCTGATTACAAGTTATCCATTGATTCAAAGAGACTTTGTTCTTTACAAAGATCATGATTTTAAAACGATTATCTTGGATGAATCGCAAAACGTCAAAAATAGTTCTGCCAAAACGACACAAGCTGTTTTACACTTGAAGTCAGATACGAAATTCGCCTTATCGGGTACACCGATAGAAAATAACCTTGGTGAGTTATGGTCTCTATTCTCAATCGTTCAGCCAGGATTATTCAAAAGTAGAAAAGCGTATAAACAAACAACACAAACGAGAATCGCTTCCAAAATAAGGCCTTTTGTCTTAAGAAGACTAAAACGAGATGTATTAAGTGATCTACCAGCCAAAACGGAAACCACTGAATACATTGATTTATCTCCAGAGCAAAAACGGATTTATCAATCACAATTAACGATGATTCGTGAAGAAGTTAAAGGCATGATCAAAGATAATACGTTTGAGAAGAATCGTATACGTGTGCTTGCTGGCATGACCAGATTAAGACAGATTTGTTGTGATCCTTCATTGATTTCTTCTGACTTTGAAGGAGATTCTTCAAAACTGGAACGCTTACTAGAATATTTAGAAGAAGCTCGTTTGAACGGCAAGCGTGTTGTTCTCTTCTCACAATTTACTTCTATGCTAAGTATCATAAGAGAACGTTTAGATAAAATAGACGTTGATTATCATTATTTAGACGGACAAACGAAAAATGAAGACCGTCTAAAACTAACAACTAGATTCAACATGGGCGAAAAAGATTTATTCCTGATTTCTCTGAAAGCTGGGGGAACGGGACTAAACTTAACTGGTGGCGATACTGTTATCTTGTATGATTCTTGGTGGAACCCAGCTATTGAGGATCAAGCGGCTGACCGTGTCCACCGGTACGGACAGAAAAATGCTGTGCAGGTCATTCGTTTGATAGCGACCGGAACAATTGAAGAAAGAATCAATGAATTACAGGCTAAAAAGCGTGAGTTGATTGATGATGTAATTGAAACAGGCAACGAGAAGACGATTACGAGTTTATCTAAAGATGAAGTGCTGAATCTATTAAATGATTAATGTCGTATCTGAGTCATAAGTGTCAATGGTTGTATAACTTTCTTAGAAGTTCTAAGATAAGGCTGTAATTCATTATGAATGAATGTATAGAGAAGGTGTGTAAAATGGAAAACAAGACAATTGGTTTAGCGTTACCACCTGAAGAATCAATCATACTCGAAAAACGAGCTAACAAGAAAAAGACATGGTTTAATTATTTGGGTGGTAAAATAGTTTTAACGAACGGTGCGGTATATTTTAAACCTCATAAATTTAATACATCTTACGATATCACAAGAGTTCCCTTAAAAGACATTCATGTATTAAGGAAAGGGTCTTCTTTTAAACTCATACCTAACCGAATGATTATCGGAGACCAACAAGGTACGGAACATGTTTTTGTTGTCTCTAATCGTGAGGCATTCTTTCATGCATTAGAAACACAATTAAGAAACAAAGAAGTGAAAAAATAAAATTAGGCGGTGACTTCTACTGAGGTTGCTGCCTTTTTCTTTCATTCAAACGACTAAGATTTGCTTCTATTCCTATGTTATACTGTCTAATAAGGCCACGTCTAATGGAGGGAAATAGTGAAAGATAAATTAATCATCATCGTTGGACCGACAGCAGTTGGGAAAACGAGTTTAAGTATTGAATTGGCAGAACGAATTGGTGGGGAGATCATCAGCGGTGATGCTATGCAAGTATATAAAACCCTAGATATAGGAACAGCGAAAGCGACCCTTTCTGAGCGTGAGCGTATCCCTCATCATTTGATTGATGTTGTAGAGCCAGAAGAACCGTACACGGTCTCTGATTTTAAAACATTAGCTTCAGAAAAAATTGATGAAATTATTGGTCGCGGTAAAGTACCGATCATTGCTGGTGGGACAGGATTATATATTGAATCTCTTCTATATAATGTCTCACATGGCGGCGAAGCTAAGCCAGATCTACAATATCGTGAAAGCTTAGAGAAAAAAGTTGAAATGGAAGGGAAGCAAGTAGTATGGGAAACGTTAAATGAAGTTGATCCTGAAGCAGCCGCTACTATTCATCCTAACAACGTGCGAAGAGTCATTCGAGCGCTAGAAGTTTTTCAAACAACTGGCAAACGGTTTTCTTCTTTGCAAAAAGAGAAACAACAAAAAGCACCTTTATATGATGCCTATATGATTGGCTTAAGTACGGACAGAGAAAAATTGTATCAGAGAATCAATCAGCGTGTTGATCTTATGGTGGAGCAAGGGTTATTTGACGAAGCCAGCAGATTGTTTCGTGAAGTTTCAAAAGATGCTCAAAGCGTTAAAGGCATTGGCTATAAAGAATGGTTACCTTATATAGAAGGTTTAGGTACTTTTGAAAGTAGTGTAGAATCGATTAAACAGCAGTCAAGAAGATATGCAAAAAGACAGTTGACTTGGTTCCGAAATCGTATGGAAATCAATAGTTGGTGGGATCTCGTTGAATATCCTACACAAATCGAACTATTAAATGAAGAAATAAAAAGATTTTTAAGGACGTGATGGTATGAAACAAGAAGAAGAATATGAAAAAGTCGTTATTGTTGGCATACAGACTAAAGAAACAGACAGTCAATTTAGGTATTCATTAAACGAACTCAAGCAACTCGTTGAAAATGCGGGCGGACAAGTTGTGGGAGAGTTGACTCAAAAGCGAGATCGCCAAGATACTAAAACGGTTATTGGAAAAGGGAAAATGACAGAGCTGAAACAGTTAAGTGAAGAAGTTGAAGCCTCGACGATCGTGTTCAACCAAGAGCTCTCGCCTAGAAATGTCAGAAACATTCAAGAAGAAGTCGAAGCAAAAGTAATTGATCGGATTCAAGTGATTTTAGATATCTTTGCTTTACGAGCTCAGAGTAAAGAAGGTCGATTGCAAGTTCAGCTAGCGCAACTTTCTTATTTATTGCCAAGGCTCGCTGGTCAAGGTGTGAACATGTCTAGGCTAGGTGCAGGTATTGGAACAAGAGGACCCGGTGAAACGAAACTAGAAACAGATAGACGACATATTCAAAGACAAGTGACAGATATCAAGCAAGAACTAAAAAAAATCGAATCTCATCGTGAACGTAGTAGAGAATTACGAAAACAAAGTAATGTTTTTCAAATTGGCCTGATTGGATATACAAATGCCGGTAAATCAACCGTTCTAAATATTACAACGGACACGGGCACTTATGAGAAAAATCAATTATTTGCAACGTTGGACCCATTAACAAGGCAAGTAGAATTACCTTCTGGCTTGAAAGCGACGATGACCGATACGGTAGGCTTTATTCAAGATCTACCGACTCAGTTGATTGAGTCCTTCCAGTCAACACTTGAGGAATCTAAGGAAGTCGATTTATTACTGCATGTAGTGGATGCTTCAGAAGATAACATTCAAGGGCACGAACAAACTGTTTTAGATCTTTTGAAAGATTTGGGTATGGAATCTATTCCGCGCTTAACGATATACAATAAAAAGGATTTGACAGATGGTCAATTTCAACCAACCCTTTACCCAAACGTTTTGATATCTGCTAAAGATCCATATGACCTCGACGTTTTGTATACGCAGATCGAAAAAAGCATCAAAGAAGAAATGGTTCCTTATTCAATAGAAGTTTCTCATGCACGAGGAGATTTGCTTGTTCAACTAAGAAACGAAACGATTATTGAAAGACAGCTCTATGATGAAGAGAAACAACATTACTTTGTAGAGGGCTATGCTAAAAGAGAATCTAAATGGAATCGTTATTAATGCTAACTCGATTGAACGAAGTACCTTCGTTCAATCGAGTTTTTTTATTAGGTCATTAAATTTTTTTGCGTTATGAGTAAATTATTCACATATTGTTCAAACTATGACTTTAGGAAGCTTTTTATTTCGAATTCAAACTAAACTTTTCGTGAAGATAGCCGATAGTACTAGTAATCAGATAAATCATTATCCAAAACATATTCATTCTAGTACATATAGTACTAAAAAAGGAGATTGATAAATTAATGGAAAAGAGAAACAAGGTCAAGAAACAGTTTAATAAGATAGATTGGTCAAAAATGAAGCGTTCCAAATCTAGAAAATCGGATAAAAAAAATGATCATAAGAGTGTGAGATGGCCTGTGACATTAGGGTTGACCATTGCGATGTTACTACCTGTTCTGGCTACATTATTATTTTCATACATACAAACTTCTCACATTTTAACGCAACGAATACAAGAGCAAGAGCGACAGATTACGACGAACGTCGTAAAGACAATCGATAACGCCGCTCTAGCAGCAGAATCTACGATTGAAAGACTCGCAATGGACGCGACACTCAATCAGGTTTCATCAGGAATCGAAGCAGCCAAGTCTGATTTGAGTTCGAAATTGCAATATATTTCGACAGGTAATCGTTACATTTCAGATGCTTATTATATATCAACCGGAGATAATCCTGACTATATATCAACGCTTACACTTGATGATACAGATAATCTTTCGGAAACCTTACCTTGGTTGACAGCCGCTACTGAAGCGAATGGTCTTCAATGGTCTCAACCATATGAATTAAAGAATAAAACAAGAATGACTGTGTCTAGACCTCTAGTTGCTGGTAGAGAAGTTATAGGTGTTTTGGCGGTCGATCTCGATTTAGAAACGATTAAAGCAGACGTACGAAGTGCAGAAATCGCCGAAACGGGATCTATTCAAATTTTCACCAATGATGGGACGCTATTAGCTTCTCCTGAAGAAAGTATTATTGGGCAAAATTTTAAGGATACACCATTTTTTCAATCAGCAAACGAAGTGAGTGCAGATAATGCTAACGGATTTGTTTATGACGAAACAGTCAATAAGAACAAATTTGGGATTTATTTTGAAAATATAAGTTCATTAGGGCTTAAAGTTTTCGGAATGGTGACCGAGAATGAAATGAACACTGAAATTAGTGCATTAAATAAAATGGTGCTCATCATTACAATCTTCACGATCATCTTAGCAGCGTTTATTTCTTATTTTGCAACAGGTATCATTATTTCCATTGCCGTAACCCTAATGAAATCGTTCAACGAAATTCGTAGAGGAAATTTAACGTATCGATTGGATTTCAAAACAATGGTTGCTGGTAATAACCCATTTACGGCTATTACGCAAAAGCTTTCTAAGAAAAAAGCAAAAGAAGCGATGGCACAGAAAGAAGACTTAGATCCTAAAGGTAATGAGATTCATCAAATTGGACTAGCTTTCAATGAAACGATGAGTACATTTGAAGAAACGATTACTTTCATTCAAGGAAATAGCTTTGAAGTTTCAGAAATGGCTACTTCTTTGACAGAATTATCAGATCAAACAAGACAGGCAACAGCAGAAGTGGCAGAAACGATTACAGGTGTCGCTGAAGCAACCAGCACACAAACACAAGATACCGAAACCACTGCTAGTCAAATGAATGATTTATCGCAAGCATTAAATGAAATCAATGATGCTGTCGGAAAAATGGGCGAACACGCAGATACAACAATGGTATTAAATGGTAGCAACATTTTTGCGACACAAGATGTGGATACCAATTGGAAAACGACATTAACCACAATGAACGATCTCAAATCTCAAATCGAAGAAGTAGATGGAGATATTCAAAACATTGAAGGAATCGTCAATGCGATTACTAATATCGCTAAGAAAACCAACTTACTTGCATTAAATGCTTCTATAGAAGCAGCACGTGCGGGTGAAGCTGGAAGAGGTTTCGCAGTCGTAGCTGAAGAGATACGCAGTTTAGCTGAACAAAGTGCCCAGTCTTCTAAAGATATCCAACAGATTATTCATATGGTTCAAGGAAAATCTACAGATATGGTTGAACACTTAGAAGATACGAACCAAGGCAGTGAAATACAAACACAGAAAATTGAAGAAGCCTTAACAGCTTCTGAAAATGTTGCAAGTTCACTTGAGCAATTAGTTGCGAGTATGATTGTAGTGATGCAATCTTCATCTGTTATTAATCAAAGTAAAGATGAAGTCGTTTCACAGTTGGAAAATATAGCAGCTTCTGCTGAAGAAAACTCTGCAGGCACGGAAGAGGTTTCTGCCAATGCTGAAGAAATTTTAGCAACAATGGAAGATTTCTCTACCCATATCAATAAGCTGGAAGATGTTGCAGAGACACTTAAAAAATCTGCTGAACGCTTTGAGATCAACAGTACAAAACCAGTTGAAGAATCCGAAATAGATGAACAAGGGTATATGCCTGAACTCACATAGAGAAACAAGAAGGAATGAGGAAAAAAATGAATAAACATATATTATTTAGAGTTGGTGAGCAAGTTTATGCCATTTCAATTGCTGACACAGACAGAGTTGTACATGTAGAGAATTATACGATCGTCCCCGATGTATCTTCTTACGTTATCGGTATGCAAGACATCGAAGGTACGATTGTACCAATGATTGACTTATCCGAACGATTCTTCAATCAACGATTAGAAAGTTATGATCAGTCTGATACAGTTGTGGTCAACTGGAAAGAAGAAAAAGTTGGATTGACAGTAAATGAAGTTCTTTCAGTAGAAAGTTATAGTGATGAACAGATTTCTGAGAAAGAACAAACAACGCAAAAAGTTGATGGTGCTTCTACGTCATATATTTCAGCGTTTGTTCAGACGAAAGACGGTATTGTTCCTATTCTAAATCCTCACGCACTATTCAGTGCAGCTCAGGCTGAAGAAATGCAAGCGCTACTTGCTATCAACAATATACAAAACTAAAGTAATCGCTTAGTAGAATAACGGAGGAAAACACCATGTCTGAACAAGTGAAAGTGGGTATATCAGACTATAAAATCTCAGAATCACCCAACCAACTCGTTACAATCGGTTTAGGGTCTTGTATTGGTATTGCTTTACACGAACCAGTTACGAAAGCCGGTGCACTTATTCATATCATGTTGCCTGAAAGTACAGGATTTAAAGATACCACTAAGTGGGAAAAATTTGCAGATTTAGCTATTCCAAAAGTTGTCGATGAATTGAAAAAAAAGACAGGAAAGAAAAAAATCGTTGCTAAAATCGCAGGCGGTTCTAGCATGTTCTCTTTTAATAACAAAAACGATACGATGCAAATTGGTAAGAGAAATACACTAGCAGTTGAAAAAGCATTGAAGGATTTAGGCATTCCGATTCTTGGAGATCATACTGGCGGCAAAATGGGACGTTCAATGTTTGTGGATTTAGAAACGTTTGAAGTAACTGTTCGAATGGTTAATCGAGAGCTTCATATTTTATAAAGTAAAGGTGTGCAAAAAGTATACGAGTAAAGGAAGCTGGACAATGTCGATAAAAATAATGGTCATTGATGACTCGGCATTCATGCGTAGAATTATGAGTCATACACTCCAAGAATTTGAAGGGGTAGCAGTACACAGTTTAGTCAGCTGTGGTAAAGACGCAGTCGCAAAATTAAAAAGCCCTTTACCAGACCTGATCACGATTGATGCACAAGTAGCAGATTTGACCGAAACAGGTGACCTAAAAAAATTAATTCAAAAAAATAATATTCCAGCAATTATGATAAGCTCTTCGGATAGTAAAAAAGAAACAACAATGAAAGCACTTGAAGTCGGAGCAGTGGATTTTCTATTAAGACCACAGGAGTTAAATAAAGACTGGACTGTTTTTCAAGAAATGCTAGAAAAAAAGATTCGTTTATTTGTGAAATCGAAAACCAAACCAATTGAACGTGTGAGTACGGTGAGAAAAGCTACAAATCACCAATTTACGATGCCAGTTGAAGCGATCGTTATCGGTGCTTCGACTGGCGGACCAAAGGCATTGGTCGAAGTCGTACGTGAGTTGCCAGCGAAGATTGGTATTCCCATTTTTATTGTCCAACATATGCCTAAAGGTTTCACCACTTCTTTTGCAAAACGATTAGATGCTTTATCAGGCTTAACGATCGTGGAGGCGGAAGATGGACAAAGAATTCAGAAGGATACCGTTTATCTCGCTCCTGGTGGGAAACATATGCTAATTGATAAAGATCGTATCTTGCTGACAGAAGAAGATAAGATTCACGGTGTTCGGCCGGCAGTCGACTATCTATTCGAAACTGCAGCAATCAAATACGGTCACCATCTTGTCGGTGTAGTACTGACGGGGATGGGGAATGACGGCGCAATAGGCAGTAAAGCAATCAAAGAAAGCGGCGGATATATGATTACGCAAAATCAGGAGACCTCAGTCATTTATGGTATGCCAAGGAATGTCGAAGAAAAAGGGTATTCTGACAACGTAGCGAGCCTTTATGATATTGGAAATATACTAAAAAATATGATTGGATGATGACATGGCGACTTTAAATTTCGATTTCTTTTACGAATGGGTTCTTAGTAATTTAAATATCAACCTTGACGCGTACAAAGAAAAACAATTACAACGTAGAATTGGCACAATTATGAAACAGTCAGGTTCAACGACTCTTGAAGAGTATGCAAAAATCATTTCCACAGATGAAGCAATCAAGAAACAATTTTTGGATTATATCACAATTAATGTAACGGAATTTTTTAGAAACAAAGATCTTTTTGAGAATTTTGAATTAATGTTGAATACTCATTTATCACCTAGATTCAAAGAATTGAAAATTTGGAGTGCAGCTTGTTCTATCGGTGCTGAACCTTATTCATTAGGGATGATCATTCAGAAAAATGACATTAAGCTTCAGCAAAAAATCATTGCTACGGATATCGATCGTACGATTCTAGATCGAGCAGCTAAAGGGTATTACCGAGAAAATGAATTGAAAAATGTTTCTTTGACAGATAAAGCAACTTACTTCGAACTGAAAGATGGCTATTATTATATTCAAGAATCAGTTAAACGAAAAATTCAATTCAAGCAACATGACTTGGTTCAAGATCGTTATGAAAAAGGGTTTCACGCAATTGTCTGTAGAAATGTTACGATTTATTTTAAATCTGATGTTAAAGATGAGATCTATAAAAAAATGTCTGAATCACTTGTTACAGGCGGTCTACTATTTACTGGTGCTACAGAAACGATTTATCAACCAGAAAAATATAACCTAAGAAAAGTTGCTTCATTTATTTATGAAAAAATAGAATAACCAAGAATGTAGGAGGAAATGAGTATGGAAGATAATAGTGCCTACCGTGACCTGTTTTTTGAAGAAACAGACACAAACTTAGAGATACTAAACGAAGAAGTCTTGAGACTTGAACAAAACCCAGATGATACTGAAATCATAGATTCTATTTTCCGTGCAGCCCATACCTTGAAAGGGATGGCCGCTACAATGGGATATAATACGATGGCAAAACTCACCCATTCAGTGGAAAACGTATTTGAATTATTTAAATCAAGAACAGCCAAAGTTGATACAGGAACAGTCTCTCTGATTTTTGACTGCTTAGATACGTTAACGGATATTGTAGAAGCCCTTAGAGCAGGAGAAAGTGACGAATTAGATATTTCAACACTTGTTTCTAGATTAGAAGCCGTTTCAGATCGAAATACTGAGGTACCTAAAGAAGCCCCAGCACCTGTTCAAGAAGAAGGTATGAATTTAGAATTGTCAAACTTAGATCTCTCTGATTTGACTGTTATTGAACAAGCTGAACAATCAGGGTATAAAGCATATGCGATCGCTGTTAAAGTTGATAACGAAAGCTTTATGAAAGCAGCTAGAGCATTTCTTGTCATTAATAAATTGGAACAAGAAGGGGACATTATTCACACTGAACCTTCTGCAGATAAAATCGAAGAAGGAGAATTTGAAGAACATTTCAAATTGCTTTTACTCAGTAAGCAAGGAGAAGCTGAGTTAAAAGAACAAATTCTTGAAACAAGTGAAATAGAAGAAGTCTTGATCGAGCAATTCAAAAAAGAAGTACTCGTTGAAACACCTAGCGCTGCTTCTGAAGAAGAAACGATCGAACCAACAGTAGAAGAGAATGTAGCATCAACAGAACAAGAAAAATCAGCTGCACCTAAAAAATCGATTTCTAAACAAACGATTCGAGTCGACTTAACAAGACTGGATCAGTTCATGAATTTAGTCTCGGAACTGGTTATTCATCGAACAAGACTGGAAGATTTGACTGAAAAACAAAAAATTCACGAACTAACAGAGCCACTGACAGAAGTTGGCCGTATCACAACTGAACTTCAGGAACTTGTTTTGCAATTACGGATGCAACCATTCAACGTTGTATTACAACGATTCCCAAGAATGCTACGGGATTTAGCCAATGAATTGGGTAAAGAGATCCAACTCGTTACAGAGGGTGAAGATACCGAACTCGATCGTACAGTTATCTCAGAAATTGGCGAGCCTATTATCCACTTATTGAGAAATTCAGCGGATCATGGGATCGAAATGCCGGATGAACGAGAAAAATTAGGTAAGCCAAGACAAGGAACAGTTAAGTTGGCCGCTTATCCAGAAGGTAACCGAGTCGTTGTGACTTTAAGTGATGACGGTAAGGGATTGAATCCGCAAATGTTAAAAGCTAGTGCGGAGAAAAAAGGGATTCCGACAGCAGGTCTTTCTGATGAGGAGTTGCAACAACTGATTTTCCACCCAGGATTTTCAACTGCTGCTCAAGTAACCGGCATATCTGGACGAGGCGTAGGAATGGATGCCGTTAAACAAAAAATTGCTAGCTTAAACGGCACGATTGAAACCATTAGTGAAGTAGGTAAAGGAACAACCTTTAAAATCATCCTACCGTTAACACTTTCTATTATTCAAGCATTGTTAGTTAAATCAGGTGGAGAAACCTTTGCTGTACCTCAAGCGATCATTGATAAAGTTAATCGCTTTAGTGAAGAAGAAGCGGTACAAGTTCATCAGAGAGAAGTCTATCGTTATGATGGAGCGACCATTCCAATCACTCGTTTGACAAGAGCATTAAATATGGAAGAAACGGATGATCGAAACTCACACATCATTATCGTTTCAATCGGTGACGAAAAACATGGACTCATTGTTGATGAGCTCGTTCAACAAAAAGAAATCGTGATTAAAAAACTAGGAAAAGAGCTTAGAGATATGAATCAATTCCTAGGTGCCACAATCATGGGTGACGGGAGTATTAGCTTAATTCTTGACTTAACATCTATTTGTAAGGATAGAAAGGAAGTTAATATATGACACCAGACGATTCTTTACTCCGCTTAGATGCATTACAAGAATTGGTCAATATAGGCGGCGGAAATGCAGCAACAAGTCTTTCAAAACTGATTGACAGAAAAGTAGAAATGGATGTTCCGACACTTGAGATCATGGATTACGATGAGGTTTTTCAAAAGATACGCGGCGAAGAAGAAGTAGTCAAAGCGGTCTTGATGAATGCACTAGGAGACGAAGAAGAATACGGAATTTTCTTATTCGTTGTTGATCCTAGTGATGCTGATCAATTGGCTAGTATGATTATGCCTGAAGGTATAGAGCTAACGGATGAGTTGATAGACTCTTCCATTTCAGAATTAGTAAATATACTGGTTCACTCTTTTATCACAGCAGTCATGAAAGTGATTGACACAATGATCATTTCCACTGTACCGATCATGTTGGAAGATATGTTTGGATCAATCGTCAGCAGTGTTTATATGGAACAAGAACAATATGATCAGAACATTTTTATCATAAAAAATGAATTTTATAGTCTTGGACACAAAATTGAAGGAAGTTTGTATTTTGTACCCAAGCCTGGTGTGTTAGAATTATTATTGCGTCACTTAGGCGTATAGAATCGAAGGGAGAAATTTAAAAATGGCTAAACGAGTATTAATTGTAGATGATGCAGCATTCATGCGAATTAAATTAAAAGATATTTTAGAAAAAAACGGATATGAGGTAGCAGCAGAGGCACAAAATGGTGTAGAAGCTGTTGAAAAATTCAAAGAAGCAAAACCTGACTTGGTAACAATGGATATCACTATGCCAGAAAAAGATGGCGTAGAAGCACTAAAAGAAATTAAAGCACTAGACCCTAGCGCAGTGGTATTGATGTGTTCAGCAATGGGACAACAGTCAATGGTAATGGACGCTATTCGTGCAGGAGCAATTGATTTTATCGTTAAACCTTTCGATACAGAACGTGTTATTAAAGCCTTAGATAAAGCAAGTCAGTAAAATAATTAAAGCGGTGAAGCTGTGCAGTCATAATATTGTCACACCTACACCGCTTTATACTATGTATAATAAGGAGGGATGAAATGATGCAAGTTATCGTATTTCGTCTTGGAGAAAGAACCTATGGATTTTCAACTGATAAAGTAGAAGAAATTACAACAACCCTTACAACGACAAATGTACCGCATTCACCGGACTGGACAGTTGGTCTTGTTAACTTGAGAGGACAGGTCATGACACTTGTCGATCTTGATAAACGCTTGAATGAACCTAGTTCTACGGACGATGAGTGGTACAAGAATACAATCATTGTACATACAGAAGATAACCCGATAGCCTTAAAAGTTGGGCCTGTAATCGGTGTTACGGATGTAGAAGAAGATGAGGTGCAGTCTAACGGGGAAGAAGATTCTGTGATTTCTGGCTATCTATCTGTCTATGACAGTATCGTTAGCATTATTGAACTTGATCAGATCTTTAAGGAGAAAGAGGAAGTATAATGAGCCAAACAGTCCTGTCACAACAAGAAATTGATGCGTTGTTGGATGCAATGGACAGTGGCGAAATTGATACAGAACAAATGGTAGAGGAACTGGATTCCCCTAAAGTCAAACCGTATGATTTTCGTCGACCCGTTCGTTTGTCAAAAGAATACTTATCAACGATTACAATGGTATTCGAAGACTTTGCAAAAATCGCAGTCAATTTATTGTCTACCCAATTGAGAAAACCCGTGGATATTAAAATTGCGGCTATTGAGCAAGTCTCGTTCGACGAGTTTGTTCATTCGGTCCCTAGTTTTACCATGATGGGTATCTATCAGAGCAAACCACTAAGTGGAATGCAAATCATCGAAATCAATCCGCATTTTAGTTTGCAGATGATCGAATTACTCTGCGGCTATAATGTCGTATCCGAAGATGATTTCCCATCGGATAAAGATAGCTTCACAGATATCGAACGTGCAATATTAGAAGATGTTACGAAAGTGTTTATTCGCTCTTTCGAAACTGCTTGGAAAGATATAGTAGAATTAACGGTCAGTTTAGAAAACACTGAGACCAACCCGCAATTACTACAAACAATGTCTCCGAATGAACCTGTTTTACTGGTAACATTCTCAGTCACACTGGATGATCAAAAAACGTTTATTAATATGTGTGTACCATATATATTCTTTGAAGATATCTTAGATAAACTCAGTTTCCGTAATTGGTTCCATTCTGGAAAAGAGTTTGATGCTTCAGAACGTGGACAGATGACCAAAAATCTTGATCAAGTTCCTTTGAATCTGGAAGTATTATTGGGCGAATCAAACATGAAAATCTCAGACTTCCTTGGTATGGAAGAGGGAGACATCATTCAACTGAATGAAAAGACATCCAAACCATTAACCATGTATGTTGAAGATAAACCATATTACAAGGTGAAACCAGGAATAGTTGAAAATAAATTAGCAGTAGAGGTAATGAAATTTATGGGAGGAGAGAGTACAGATGAGTAGCGGTCAATTGTCACAAGAAGAAATCGATGCAATGTTAAATGGTAATGCTTCATCTAGCGAACCCGATGAACCAACAACACCTGATTATTCTGATGAAATTAATCAGAATACAAAAGATATTCTCGGTGAAGTTGGAAACATCTCGATGTCTCAAGCAGCTACCACTCTTTCTCAGTTATTAAATCGTTCAATCAAAATCACAACACCTGTGGTATCAGGAATCACTTTGCAGCAAGTCGTAGATCAATGTGAAGTACCAAAAGTTGTAACGACAATCGGATTTAAAGAAGGATTAGTCGGAAATAATGTATTGATGATTGATGTTAATGATGCAGTGATTATTGCAGATTTAATGATGGGAAATGATGGCAAAGATGTAGAAGACAAAGAATTTACAGAATTAGAATTAAGTGCTGTAGCAGAAGCGATGAATCAGATGATGGGAGCCGCTTCAACAGCAATGGCAACGATGTTTAGCAAAAAAATAGATATCTTACCGCCAATCGTTGAAATGTGGGAAAGTCCTGAAGAAGCCAAGTTAGATAATCTCACTGATGGTGAGCTTATGTGCAAAACTTCTTTCCACTTAAGTGTTGAAGGTTTACTTGAAAGTGAAATCATGCAAATTCTACCAATGAAAACAGCAAATGAGATCGTTGAGATCATGTTAGGCGATGAAGCAGAAGTTCTTCAAGGACGCACACAGGAAGAAGCTGTTAACGAAGCACCAAGACAAGCAGCTCCTGAACCAGAAGCACCTAGAGCTTCGAAACCACAAGAGCCTGTTAATATACAAAAACCTCAATTCCAGGATCTTGAACAAACTGGCGCGAAATCTTCTCCAAGAAATCTGGATTTGATTATGGATGTGCCACTTGATTTCAGTGTTGTACTTGGAAAAAGTAAAAAAACAATCAAAGATATTTTATCTTTAGGCACTGGATCAGTTGTTGAATTAGATAAAATGACGGATCAACCATTAGAAATTTATGTTAATGGTAAGTTGATCGCCGAAGGTGAAGTCGTGGTCATCAATGAAAGCTTTGGTATCCGTATCACAAATATATTAAGTAAAGAACAACGAATCAATCATTTGAATTAATCTAGCGTTACCAGACATGGACTTTTGTTCGTGTCTTTTTTTGTCCACTTTAATTATCTTTAGGTTTAAGCTATACTATAAAAGTTAATAACTTAAAAAATAGCCTTAATAAAAATAAAAGACTGCCGATAGTAAATAATGTATAAGACAATAATAAAGTCTAAAGATATAACACGCTGAATCTAACTAAAAATAATATAAAAAGAGGCGATCATGATGAAAATCAATAACCAACATAAAAATTACGTAAATGCTGTAAACCAAACAAAATCTGGTCAATCCACTAAACAAACAAAAGCTGAAGGCACTGCAAAAAGCCAATCACATGTAGAAGTGAATATTTCTAAAGAAGCACAAGCATTACACGATGCAGATAAAACAGCTTTTTCTGAAAAAGTTCAATCAATCAAAGCTGCCATACAAAATGGTGAGTATGAAGTAGATGCAAGTAAAATCTCTTCAGAGCTTGTTCGCACGATTCAATCACAAAAGGGGTAACGAAGCATGTCTAAGACAACAATCGTTTTAACGAAGATGTCAGATCTTAAAACCTTACTGTTAGAAGAGCGAGCAGTCTTAATCCATAATGATGGTGAAAGACTGCTTGAACTCGTTTCAGAAAAAGAGGCGCTTATGCTAGAACTCGCTTCATTTGACGAAAATGAGATCAACATTGATGAGTTAGTTGAAGCAGCAAAGGAAATCAAAGAACTACAAGAAACGAATATCATGCTTACAGAACAATCATTGAGTTTTACAGAACAACTCATTTCAAATATTCAAAAAAATGTCACAAAGAAAAATACCTACTCTAAAAAAGGTACATTTGAGAAATCTGGTCAGACTGCATTTTTAGATCAGTCTTTATAAAGGAGCCCATACATATGTCAGGATTATTCGGTACATTAGGAACAGCCACAAGTGGTTTACGTGCACAACAAAATGCTCTTCAAACGATCGGTCATAACGTATCAAATATGACCACTCCAGGTTACTCTAGACAACGAGTGAATTTACAGACAAACGTTGCTCAAAACATACCTGGTGTTGGACAAGTTGGAACAGGCGTTCAAGTTGGTAGCATCACACGTATGCAAGACCAGTTTGTTATGAACCAATTAATGAACGGAAATTCAACAACTGGTCGCCATCAAGCCCTTTCGGATACGATCGGTCAGCTTGAAGCAACATTTAACGAACCTTCTTCTACAGGATTAGCCAATCAAATTTCTGAAGTCTTCAATGCGTGGACATATTTGGCTTCTAATCCAGAACAAGCAGCTTCAAAAACAATGCTTGTCCAAACAAGTGAAACCTTTGTCGATACCGTGAAGCATATGTCTAATTCAATGGCAGCTTTAAAAAGAGATACGGTTCAAGGGTTAGAAAAATCTGCAGTAGATGCGAATTCTACATTAAAACAATTAGAAGACCTAAACCAACAAATTTGGCAAGCTTCTGTTAGAGGATTTGCACCTAACGACTTGCTTGATACACAAGATCAACTAGTAAATAAATTGGCAAGCCAAGGAAACATTACAGTTGAGAGAGATAAATATAATCGTGCATTCGTATCAATGGATGGACAGAATTTACTAAATGCAAACACACGAAATGAAATCATGACTGTTACTAGCTTAAGTGAATCTGGACAAGCTGTATTATCAGATGGAACAGTTCTTGAAGATCCCGCTGAATTAGGACAATTTGTTGTTAAATCAGGAGTAGATACTGATGTGACTTATAAACCTATCACACTGGAATCTGGTAATGTAAAAGGTACACAAGAAGCACTCGCTGTTATTGATGGCATGCAAGAAGATTTGAATGAATTTGTATTTAGCTTTGCTACAGCAGTGAATACGATTCATAGTAATGATGGAGAAGGAAGAGCCTTCTTCGATGTATCGCAAGAAAATGCTGCTAGTACGATTCAAGTCAATCAAGAAATCAAAAAAGACAATAATCTGGTCGTAACAGGTAAAGATATGAATAATACCATAGCAGGTGACGGTTCTAGAGCGCAATTGATTTCTAGTTTGAAAAACACACCAATCTCTATCAATACGGACTGGTATTCAAAAGATACAATGACGATATCATCAGGTCAAAATAGCTCTACATTATTTAGTAAGTATAATGGTATGGTTACGAATATGGGGATCATCAAACAACAGTCTGATAATATGTTAGATACGCAAGAAGGTTTGATGGCTTTATTGGAACAACGTCGTGATTCAGTTTCTGGTGTAGATGTGAATGATGAAGTTGTTGATATGATTAAATATTCAAGTGCTTTCCAAGCCAATTCAAGAGTCCTTCAGACATTATCAGACATGCTGGATACCTTGATCAACAGAACTGGGGTGTAACCGATGCGAGTAACGAATGCTCTTATGTCAAAAAGCTTTATGCGTAATTTAAATAATAATATGAAAAATGTGTATACCTATCAGGAACAACTTTCCACCATGCAACAAGTAAGTCGTCCAAGTGACGATCCATTAAAAGTCTCTAAAGTGTTAGACTTAAATAACGAAATCAAGCAAAATGATGAATATAAAACAACAATCAATGATTCAATCGATTTTGCTAACGTACAAGATTCTGCCTTGGGTAACGCGACTACATCTATTCAAAGAATTTATACTTTAACGCAACAAGCTGCCAATGGCACCTACAACGATCAAGATAGACAGGCTATAAAAGCTGAAGTCGAAAATGAGATCGATACTTTAATGGATTCATTGAATACAAGCTTCGGTGGCCGTTATATCTTTGCTGGGAATAATACAACTACTAAACCTTTTACAAAAGAAGCGTCAGTTGATGGCGCGATTCCTAAAGTCACATACAATGGTACAGCTGATAATACGTCTAAAGAAATCGCTCGTGGCGTTACAATAGAACTTAAAACTGACGGTAGCAAGTTGATGTTAACGGGTGAAGATGGTAGCGATCTAGGGACTTTCTTTAATGATTTGTTAACAGCACTTGATAGTGGAGATACTGAGCAATTAGGTGGAGATTTATTGAGCACTGTTGATAAACAAATGAACAATATTATCAATTTGCGTACGGATATAGGTGCCACTCAAAATCGTTTAGTAGCTGCTAAAGATCGTAATGAATCAGAATATTTGAATTTAAAAACAACTTTTTCAAATACTCAAGATATAGACTTAGCTGAAACGTACATGAAGTATTCAATGGAAATGGTTTCTTACGAAGCTTCATTACAAATGGGTACAAAAATTCTACAAAATAATTTATTAGATTACATTAGATAAGGTTATGATTTTTTTGATTCTAATCTAATGTTTCAAAGCTATTGATATTAAAAAGTGTTGTCGATTCTTTCGATGATGCTTTTTTTATTTGATTTTAATTCTAGTAGTCTACTCTATAAGGAACGAATTCGAGGCATTTCATTTGAGGCGTTTAGCTTACTTAATGTATATTTAAATGGCTGTCATAATAAGAATTAAGGAGATAAATCAAAATGAAAATAAACTCAAATATCGTAGCAATAAATACATACGCGCATTTAACAAAGGCAAATCAATCGAAAAAGGGTTCATTAACAAAATTATCATCCGGTCTAAGAATCAATCAAGCAATCGATGATGCAGCTGGACTTTCGATTTCTGAAAAGATGAAAAATCGAATCTCAGGTTCGAACCAAGCTTTACGTAATGTTCAAGATGGTATTTCATTAATTCAGACTGCAGAAGGAGGGTTGAACGAAATGCATTCTATTTTGAATAAAATGCGTGATTTATCTATTCAAGCAGCCAATGACACGTATAATAACAACGACTTAAAAGCTATTCAATCAGAAGTAGACGATTTAAAAAAAGAAATTGAACGCATAACTCGTACGACGCAATTTAATGGTAAAAATCTTTTAGACGGTACAGTAAAAACTTGTGGTTGTAAAAATATTTCATCTTTTACCTTTCAAATTGGTTCAGATGCTGATGAAACGCTTACCATTAAAATTTCTGCGATGGGTACGTCACATCTAGGTGAAAAGAATGCAAAAATAGCGAATCTCGATATTGTTCAATCATCAGCTATTGGCGTTATCGATGAAGCAATCGAGCAAATATCGAAGCAACGCACTAATTTAGGTGCACATCAAAATCGTCTTAACTACACGAGTAATACTTTATCCTCAACCATGCAAAATTTATCAGAAGCCCATTCACGTATTCGTGATGTCGATATGGCTGATGAAATGATGAGTTTTACAAAAGCAAATATCTTCTCACAAGTGTCAACAGCTATGCTTGCACAAGCGAATCAATTACCTCAAGGCGTTTTACAATTATTAGGGTAACATGATCAATTTTAGGACGATTAACGCTTTGAATAGTAAACACTTTATTTATCTTTTTTATTTTCATTTAGTGCTTAACTTATATTGTATTAAACCGATTATGTAATTAGAAAGAAATTAACCTAATTATAAATGGAGGAAAACAACATGCGTATAAATACAAATACAGCAGCGATGAATACATACTCTCGTTTGTCACAAGCAAATACTGCAAAGAGTGGTTCATTAGCTAAACTATCATCAGGATTAAGAATCAACAAAGCAGGCGACGATGCAGCAGGTCTTTCAATCTCTGAGAAAATGAAAAACCAAATCTCAGGTTTGAACCAAGCAACTCGTAACGCTCAAGATGGGATCTCATTGATCCAAACAGCAGAGGGTGCATTGAACGAAACACATTCAATTCTAAACCGTATGCGTGATCTTTCTGTTCAAGCGGGTAACGAAACAAACAGTGAAGATGATTTATCTGCGATTCAATCAGAAATCAATGAATTAAATAAAGAAGTAGACCGTATTGCTAGTACAACTCAATTCAATGGTAAAACTTTATTGGATGGACAAGTATCTCCAGCAGATGGAAAATCAACATTCAAATTACAAATTGGATCAAACACAGGCGCTAATGATACTTTGACTGTAAACATCGCAGCAATGGATTCTGCTAACTTAGGAACAACAGCTACTAAGCTTTCTGATATTAGCGTTGTTGATAAAGCGGCAGAGGGTGGAAATCCAGCAGTAACTGGAAATCACACAGAAGCGATTCAAGTTATAGACGAAGCGATCAAACAAGTATCTGAACAACGTTCAAACTTAGGTGCGAACCAAAACCGTTTAGATCACACGATCAATAACTTAACAACAACTAAAGAAAACTTGTCTGAAGCGAATTC
>NZ_JAGFVM010000051.1 GCF_017599325.1 Marinilactibacillus kalidii
ATCTCTCTGCTAGTATTCCAAACATTTCCCATAGTTCTGCTTCTGCTTGTTGGAAACCGCGGTGGCTTCGGGTTAAAAATTTTTGGTTATACAGATCAAAATTTGAGACTAAAAAGCGATCCATGGATTCTTCATTCTGAAATTGTTCTTTACGCCGACTGTATTTTTTGATTTGTTTGTTAAAAGACTCAATCAAATTAGTGGAATACAAGCTCCTACGGATCGAAACAGGAAAGTCATAGAACGTCAGTAAACTGTCGTTCTCTAAGACCGCTTTGGTTACTCTAGTGTAACTGGTGTGCCATTTCTCTGTAAAATCAAGCCGAGCTTCGATCGCCTTTTCCCGTGAGTCTGCTTGGTAAACAGCTTTGAAGTCTTCACATACTTCTCTGCGATCAACTACACGTACTTTACTAGCGATATTGCGAGAAACATGAACACAACAGTGTTGATAAGCAGCCTGAGGAAATGCTTGATGAATCGTATCTTTTATTCCTTTAAGACCGTCGGTCACAAAGAGGAGAACGGATTTAACACCACGGCTAATCAAGTCTTCTAATAGCTCTTTCCATGTAACAGTAGATTCATTGGGGGCAATGGCATAACCGAGTACTTCTTTGGCACCATCTGGACGGATTCCAACTGCTATATGAATGGCTTCTTTGTCTACAGTTTTACGTTTTAAGGGAATGTAGGTAGCGTCAAGATATATAGCGGCATAATGATCATTTAGTGGACGTTTTTTAAAAGCAGCCACTTCTTCAGAAAAGACTTTTGTCATGTTGGACATCGTCTGCGGCGTATAGTGATGACCATACATTTTCTCGATCAAATCGGCAATTTCAGACATCGTAATCCCTTTTCGAAAGAGATGAATAATCGTTTCTTCCAGCGTTTCATTGGTTCTTTTATATGCAGGAAGCGTCTGTTGTTTAAATTCACCATTACGATCACGTGGAATCTGAAGCTGAAGTTCACCATATTCTGTTTTGACCGTACGGTCATAGGTGCCGTTGCGAGAGTTACCTGAATGGAAACCAATACGATCATACTTCTCATAATCTAAAAAGACGGTCAATTCCGTTCTTAAGAGTGTATTAACGGCCAATTCTAGATGAGAACGAAATAATTCATTTAAATCACCTTTTGTAGCTAGAGTCTGTAAGATATCTGTAGTAAGATTGTTCATAGGGAAGTCCTCTTTTCTGTGAATGTAGTGTGGTAACTCTATTCTACAGAAGGGGCTTCCTTTTTTCTATTTACACAAGATATTTTACACTCTCAAAAAAATATTCATCACTTAAATCTATATTTAAGTGATGTTTAATAAACATTAATATAATTAAATGAAGTTTCAAATAACCATATTTTCATCAATTATCTTTACCACTCGCATCTAGAACATTCAATATAGATTTAGCAACTGCTTGAACAACTGGTACACATACTGAATTACCAAATTGTTTGTATGCTTGTGTATCAGAGACGGGAATAATGTATTCTTCAGGAAATCCTTGAAGTCTTGCAGCCTCACGTGGCGTAATTTTTCTAGGATTACTCCCTTTTTGTTCGATTAAAATTTCGCTGCCATCTTTATAATATCTTGCAGATAAAGTATTAGTGTAATGGCTATCTTCATTAAATAGCGTAAATCCAAATCCGTTTCCCTTTAATTTGTGTTCCTCTTTTCTACGTTGGTGTCCTTTCCAAAGCTTATCAGAGATTGTGTATTTATCATTAACTTTTATATCTAAAATTTCTCCAACTTTTGTTTCTGTTTTTGGTGGTATTGGTGCGGAAAAATCAGCAAAATTTCTCACTTTATCTTTCTTAAATCCTACAATATAAATGCGCTCTCTATTTTGGGGAACTCCAAAATCTTTAGCTTTATATAGAAGTGGATAAACTTCATAACCTAGATCTGTAAGTACTTCTTCAATAACTTTGAACGTTTTTCCTTTATCATGGCTTCTTAAATTTTTAACATTTTCTAATAAAAAAGCTTTAGGTAGTTTCTCTTTGATGATACGCACAATATCAAAGAACAAAGTTCCACGAGTATCATTAAAACCCTTTTTTAAGCCTGCTTGGGAAAATGCTTGACATGGAAAACCGCCTACTAAGATATCATGATCAGGTACATCTTTTTCATCGATTTGAGTAATATCTCCATGTGGAATTTCCCCAAAATTTGCTAAATAGGTCTTTTGAGCAAATTTATCCCACTCTGAGCTAAATACTGACTTTACATTATTATTTAATTGAAAGCCCAAACGGGTACCTCCAATGCCAGCAAAAAGATCAATCATGTTATACTTGGCATCTTGAGGATTACTAAATGGTGCTTCCTCTGGAAAAGATAGAATGGCGTCTAACTCTAATTTGGAAGGAGTTGTTTCTCCACATTCCCATCTTCTAATCGTGCGATCTCCGTATTTAGATAGCCCAACTGCATCTGCTAGTTCTTTCTGTGTCATATTTAAACGTTCTCGCTTATTTGATATAAGTTTTGAAATATCATTATTTTCTATAGATTTTTCATCTTTCTCTGTTAAAATTGAATTATACATTATGCCCTCCGGTTTTTGTGTCAAAAAAAGGTCAAACTGTCCTTTCTTTGACACTATATCATCGCTTTGATGATTTTGTCAATGACCAATATTTGAAAAGGAGCTATTATTTATGGATTTAAATACTTTTAAAGATCTAGTCAAAAGCGAACGAATTTCTGCAATGCCAAGTCCTTATAAATTAACTTTAGAAAGTTTTGAATTGTTAAAATTTAACGAACAAAATGAAAATTTTTTTCTGAATGAAGCAAGTTTTATTGTGGAAGAATTAAGAACCTACAATTGGAAGAAATTTACAGAAATAGAAGACTATTTCTCCGGTAAGATGTATGAGCAACTTATTGATCCATCAGCAATAAATAATGTATCAAATAAAGATGCTATAAAATGGTTTGTAAATGAATATCCTTCTCATATATATTCATTATCTTTATCAAATACTCAAAGCAGACGAAGTAGAGCAGGGAAAGAATTCGAAACTATAATAGAGTTGATCTTGATGGGAGCAAATATACCGTTCGATACTCAAGGTTCAATCGGTAGTGGGGTATTTGAATCTAAGAAATTATCTAAATTAGTTGACTGTGTTAGCCCGGGTGCCATTGAATATAAGATAAATAAGCGCAATACATCTCTTATTTCAGCCAAAACTACATTGCGTGAGCGTTGGCAAGAGGTTGGTGATGAAATGTCTAGGACTAAAGCTAGAGAAATGTATTTAGTAACTCTCGATCCAAATATTTCCCAAAACGTAACTAAACTAATTAATGCTAATAATATTGTGTTAGTTACTACTAAAAGTAATAAAAAATATAATTATGAAAAAAATCCCCACGTTATGACTGTTGAGGATATGCTTGAAGAACTAAAAACCAAAGCGTTAACTTGGACAGCTAGTAACTACTCAACTGAAGAATTGGCAGAAAAGATTCGAAGTTTAGATTCTCAATATACCTTTCAAACAAATTCTTTTATAAAAAGTTACTATGAGAATCAGTTAAATCTATTCTCTGAGAATTAAAATAGAAATTCCAAATTATCTAGTATTCACTATTACTATTTTTTAGACAAATTAATTAAGCGGAAATCTCCTATTATACTATGCTTAAAACCACTATATTAATTTTAAAAGAATAATTTCGCTGGATTTTATAATGAAGTTAGCCACTTAGGCTAACCCACAAAAAAAACGCCATGTGAATTTCATGTTATATTGAAGTTACCGCTAACTCTCAATAGACAGGATGAATTCACATGACGCACTCTAACGATAACATATCAGCACGTAAGGGAAAACACTTATCTCATTCAGAACGTTCTCAAATTGCTATTTTAAAGACTCAGAAGTACTCCAATCGTCAAATTGCAAAGGCATTAGGATGTGCCCCGCAAACCATTAATAGCGAAATCTGTCGTGGAACCATTACGCAACTTAATCGGCAAAAACAAAACGGTAAAGTTTACGACTACTATACAACTCTCTACGATCCCGATGCCGGACAAGCAGCTTACGATAAACTACGGTTGAACTGTGGCCGTCGGCCAAAATGGGCTGATACGGATGCCTTTATTGAGTGGGCAGATGATAAATTGTTACAGGAAAAGTGGTCTCCAGATGTAGTCATTGGATTTGCGAAGACACATGACTTGTTTGACTCATCTATTATTCCCTGTACAACGACGCTCTATGGATGGATTGACAAAGGCATTATGAGAACAAAGAATATGGATCTACTCGAAAAACTATCGCGTAAACCAAAAGATACTACTTATAGAAGCCGAAGAAACAAGCGAATGCTAGGCCAATCTATTGAACAAAGACCCGCAGAAATTGATAACCGGCAGACCTTTGGTCACTGGGAAGTTGATACAGTTGTTGGAAACAAAACAAAAACCGATTCGGTTTTATTGACGTTAGTTGAACGTCAAACACGCTTTGAAATCATCCTTAAACTCAATGGTAAAGATATAGAATCTGTCAATCAGGCAATCAGTCAATTACGATATCGAGCCGGTGATACGTTCTCTAAAGTATTTAAGACCATCACTTCTGATAATGGATCTGAATTTGCCGGTCTTCATGAGGCACTTCACGAGACACTTGATGTGTACTTCAGTCATCCTTATGCTTCGTGGGAAAGAGGAACAAGCGAGAACCAGCATAAATTTATTCGCCGATTTATTCCAAAAGGAAAAGCTATCAATCAATTTAGTGAAACACAATACTTGAGAATCCAGCAATGGATGAATGACTATCCTCGGAAAATACTTGGATATAAAACACCACATGACTGTTTTGCCAATGCTCTGCGCTCTTTGTCCCAAGCAACCTGAGCACGTTAGTGCTTATCAAATAACAAGTGACGTCTTCCAATAACAAATTAAACAATCAGTTGCGGCTATCTTTTTAAACTA
>NZ_JAGFVM010000052.1 GCF_017599325.1 Marinilactibacillus kalidii
GAATTTAAAAATAAAATTGTAAAAGAATATTTAGATGGTCCTTTGGGCTATACCTTGTTAGCTAAAAAATATGGTATTCCTAGTATCTCGCCTATCAAAAAATGGGTTCACCGCTTCAAGCATTTAGGTAATGAGGGATTAAGAAGGAAAGAGTCAAAGGAGGTCTACTCTGTTCATTTTAAATTAGATGTAATACAATTTATGAAACGAACAGGTGCTTCTTATCAAGAAACAGCTCATTCCTTCGGAATCAGAGAAGATTCCATTATAGCGAACTGGAAATAGAGCTTTCAGTAAAGAGGGAATAGAAGGCCTGAAACCAAAAATTAAGGGGCGACCTTCTATGTCAAAACAACCTAAAAAACAGACAGAAAAAGATCTTCAAAAGATGTCTAGAGAAAGAGAATTAGAACGAGAAAATGAGCTTCTCCGATTGGAGAATGCCTACTTAAAAAAATTAGAAGCTTACGAGAAGAACCCGAATGCCTTTCTCGAAAAGCACAAGCAACAGTGGCATTCGAACTTAAAGAAGAAGGATACAAATTAAAAGATGTGCTTGTAGTGATAGGGATTCCTGAGGCTACCTACCACTATCATATGAAATATTTGAATAATAAGAATGATGATTTATCCTTAAAGGAACTTATTTCAAAGCTTTTTTACCAATTCAAAGAGCGATATGGATACAAAAGAATTACAAAAGAATTGAATAAATCTGGCATAACGATTAATCACAAAAAAGTTTATCGATTGATGAAAGAACTTAATCTGAAATGTATAAAATTCACACGCAAAACACGTAAATACAACTCGTACAAAGGAACAGTAGGCAAACTAGCAAGAAATCTTTTAAACCGACGGTTTTCTACACCATATCCTTTACAAAAATTGGTAACAGATATCACCGAATTGAAGTGTCTTAGAGACGAAAAACTCTATCTCAATCCTATTATGGATTTATATAACGGAGAAATCATTTCCTTTGGCATCAGTAAACGTCCTGTGTTAGATCTCGTTGTGCAACCTTTAGAAAAAGCGATTCAAGTGATTAAAAATAACGCTACCGTTCGAACGACCATCCACTCTGATCAAGGATGGCATTACCAGCATAAAAAGTGGAGAAATTGCCTGAAAAAAAATAAAGTATTTCAAAGTATGTCTCGTAAAGCAACTTGTTCTGATAACGCTGTGATAGAAAATTTTTTCGGCATTATGAAACAAGAAATGTATCACGGAGAATCTCTATTGACATATGAGGAACTTAAGAAAGAAATCGAGGATTATATCGAATGGTATAATACAGTTCGTGGAAAACAAAAATTGGCTGGTTTAAGTCCAGTTGAATACCGAACAAAAACCAGCCAAATGGCTGCATAATATTAAACTCTAACTTTTAGGGGTAAGCACCATATTGTCTTGGACTAGCTTTTTTATTTATCGTATAAGCAGATTTTATTGATAGATAAATAGCATTTCTAGAAATTGTGTAAGCGGAGCAAGCATCACATACGCAATACCGGTTAGAATAATGGAAAGACCAGACATCGCTCCATGCACGTCGCCAAGTTCAATCGCTTTAGACGTACCCATCGCGTGTGCGCCACTTCCTAACGCAACACCTTGCGCGATCGGATCGGTAATATTGGTCAATTTAAACAAGATAGGTCCAATAACTGCGCCTAATGTACCCGTTACGATAACTAAAGCAAGTGTCAAAGCTTCGATACCACCCAAGGATTCTGAAATACTAACAGCAATCGCTGTAGTAATACTTTTAGAAAAGAAAGAGGCAAAAATCAGCTGATCAAATTTAAACAAGACCATGAAAAGAGTAACGACTAAAGTATGAGCAATTGCACCAACGCCAATACCTAATAATATTGAAGGATAATATTTCTTGAGATAGCGAACATTTTTTTCTAGTACGATGGCTAGTGATACAGTAGCTGGCGTAATCAGCATATCAATAAAATCACCACCGATTAGGAAAGTTTCATAATCAATATCGAATACCACCAGTACGCTGATAATCAAAATCACTGAAAAAATCAGTGGTGTAAAGATGGGGTAAGGCCAACGGTTGTGTAAGTGATGGCCTAATGTATAAGCACTAATGGTCAAAAGCAGACCAAACATATGAGTATCTGTAATCATTTCTTTCATTCAAATTCCTCTACCTTATTTTGATTTAAACGAGTTTGTCTTTTTCGTTTAGTAAATTCAACTGTCTTACCAACACTGATCATCACGGTAGAAGTAGAAATCAGTGAAATAATTCCAATTTGCCACCACATAGAAAGTATCATTTCAAAGTAAACCATCAAACCGACAGCTGCTGGGACAAACAATATGGCCATATTTTGAGTTAGCCAATGACCGACCATTTCAACTTTTTCCATTTTTAAAAGTCCGAAGTGTAAAGAAAAAAATAAAAGAATCATACCGATAACACTTCCCGGTACTGAGAATGGAAGACTATAGGCAATCAGTTTACCAAGTAGTGAATAAAATAAAATCCAGCCAAATTGTTGCAATATTTTCACGAAGTTCACTCCTTTTTTAAACCTTCAAGTAAGATTCATTCTAAATAGTATAGCATAGTCTATAGAGATCAAAAAGGTTGCGAAGAACCATTAGGAAAAACCGGTTATAAATACAATCGAGTACATAACTTTTTCTTAAGATGTGTTAAAATAATAAAGAAAGAAAATAAGAAAGGTGCAAAAAAATAATGAATATACTACAGAGTTTACTACTCGCTTTTGGCCTATTTCTTATCCAACCATTGTTTATCGTTGGTGTGATTTTAGTGATAGTTTCTAAGAGTAGAAGAATTAGTTACGACCGTAAGCAATTACGCGCAACGGTTTATAAAGATAATTTTGAAATAAAAAGGTTTCTTTTATGGGGGCTTGCGCCAGGCTTGTTGATTTCTGCCATAACGGTCGGTATTGGAATGCCGATTACGTTAGATTGGATTATCTTATATCAAATCGTCACCATACTAGCGTTAGGGCTAGGTTATCGATTTATTCATCCAATTTTTACTTTTTCTGCAACTAGTCTATTGATGCTTGGATTAACCTTTTTTGGTGTAACAACCGATCAAATAGCTACCGTTCCAGAAAATTGGTTTAGTCCATTGAATGAAGGACTACCAGTGGCTTATGAATTGACGCAAGTAAGCTTTATCATCGCACTTTTGCTTTTATTAAGTACGGTTTTTGTATTAAGTACAGGCAACATGTCGAAATTCATTCCTAGGTTCTTAGCGACTAAACGCGGGAAACTAGTAGCGAAGTATCGCATGACGCCATTTTGGTTAGTGCCGTTATTATTGATTATACCCGGTAATGGATTCCAACCTTTCTTTGATTGGTGGCCAGTATTTACTATTGGGAATCAAACGTATTCATTTTTCCTTTTGCCCGTATTGATGGGGTTGCGATACACTGTGCAAGCTCAAATTCCAGGTGAAGCCAAGGATCGCTTGTTAAAAGATTTTGTTGGTTTATCAGTGATTGGAATCGTGTTGTTTGCTTTATCGTTCTGGATGAAAGAAGTTGCTGCAATTGGGTTGTTGTTCTTGATTATCGGTGGTTTTCTTGCGCTATATCGTCACCGTAAACGAGAACAAAAATGGAGTTTCCGATTCGGTCCAGCTGAACAAGGATTGAGAGTGATCGCGGTGAGGCCAGGAAGCCCTGCTGAAAAAATGGGTATTGGTATCGGAGACGCTTTGCTAGAGTGTAACGAAAGACAGTTACACACGAGTGAAGACTTAAACGAGGCCTTATTCTCAAACCGTGCATACTGCCATTTGAAAGTGAACAGAGTAGATAATGAAATTATCTTGTCCGAAACGGCCATTTATGAAGACGATCCGCATGATTTAGGTTTGATTACCTTAGAGGAAATCAATATTGTGAAATAGTCACTTTGTTTTTCGAAATCAACTTGTGTAAGGCTAAATAGGTTTAGACGAAAGGATTGGATTTTAAGCGATGAAAAAAGTTTTAATTGTGGAAGATGAGCAATCAATCGTCAAATTATTATCATATAATTTGGAAAAAGAAGGCTATCAAGTGACTTCATCACTTGATGGTCAAGAAGGTTATGAAATGGCGAGTACCGGTCAATATGATTTAATCATATTGGATTTGATGCTTCCTTCAAAAGATGGTATCGATATCTGTAAAGGTTTGAGACAGGAAAAAGTTGATACACCGATTATTATGTTGACAGCAAAAGATTCAGAAATCGATAAAATTATTGGATTGGAAATTGGTGCCGACGATTACATGACTAAACCATTTAGTCCAAGAGAAGTTTTGGCACGTATGAAAGCCATCTTCAGAAGATACGAAAAAGTAAGCGATGTGGAAGATGATAGACAAGAATCTAATGAAAAATCGATTATCATTAAGGATGTAGAAATTTTTCCTGAGCAATACGAAGTTCGCCTAAAAGGGGAATTGATTGAGTGTACACCGAAAGAATTCGATCTATTGTTATACATGGCAAGACGGCAAAATCGGATTTTAAGTAGAGAACAATTATTGAATGCGATATGGGATTACGATTTTGCGGGAGAGACTAGAATCGTCGACGTGCATATCAGTCATTTGAGAGAAAAAATTGAAAAAGAAACAAAGAACCCACAATATATAAAAACAGCTAGAGGCTTTGGCTATAAATTAGAGGAACCGAAATGAAGCAACTGAGAGGTCGAATACTTCTTTTTTTCCTTGTGGTATTTGGTATTTTCTCGTTTATTTTCTTTTATATCTCTTCCAATGTTTTCGTTCAGCAAGGTCTAGAACAGCAAGGAGAAGATTTAGAGTCGCAACTGGTCACCTTACAAAGTCAATTAAATGGTACAGTAGATTCCCAAGATGATATAGAAGAAGTGTTACCTGGAATTGAAAAAGCAGCGGCAGCTATTTCTGAACGAATTACACTGATTGACTTAACAGGTAATGTTATCTATGATTCTCATGCTGATCAGAATGTGATTGAAAATCATCTTGATCGTCCAGAGATCCAAGCCGTGTTGAATGGTGAAATGATTGGAACTTATGACCGGATTAGTACGAGTACGGAGGATTTACGTTACTATACAGCTACACCATTACTAGACACAAGTGGAGAAACGATTGGTATATTGAGACTTTCTAAACGAGTCGAAGAAATGACAGGTGTAACAGACGAACTTCTAAGATTCCTACTCGTTTTTATGGGGATTTCTCTTCTTTTAACGGTTTTGTTTACCTATTATTGGACTAGAAGAATTGGAGATCCGATTGAAGAGATCAAGCAAATCACGCACAAGCTCTCACATCAGAAATATAGTACGCGTTACCGTTCGACCTCTTATCATGAAATAGACGATTTAGGTCAAACGATCAATGATCTTGCTGGAAATTTAGAATCTCAGATGCAAGAGATCAAGCAGAATGACAAAAGAATGAAAGAGCTTATCAATCATTTGGTTATTGGTGTAATGGTATTAAACGAAAACCGCGAAATCGAGATGGTCAATCCGATCATGAACGAAACGTTGGGAGAAAATCTTTACGGAAAAATCGGTCATAGCTATCTTGAAGTCATTAAGAGCTATGGATTGAATCAGTTGATTGAAGCGGCGTTTGAGAAGAAAAGATTGCAAAATCGGGAAATCTCCTTGTTTTTACAAGATGAACGTATCGTAGATGCCAATATTGTCCCTATACCTGGAAGAATTCAAGGAACAACGAATTTAATTGTACTACTTTACGATATAACAGAGATCAGAAGACTGGAAACTGTACGGACTGATTTTGTAGCCAATGCTTCTCATGAGTTGCGTACGCCAATCACAGCGTTAAAAGGGTTTAGCGAAACCCTGCTAGATGGTGCAATGGAAGATCGCGAAGTGCTCATTGAATTTCTGGAGATCATGTTAAAAGAGAGCAGTAGACTAGATTTAATGGTTCAAGACATTTTACAATTATCCAAATTGGAGCAAAAACAGATCCGAATGAATGTAGAATCGATTGAAGCAAAAGCTGTTGTAAAAGAAGTCTTCCAGATATTACAGCAAAAAGCG
The DNA here is from genome assembly GCF_017599325.1 of Marinilactibacillus kalidii. Lineage (GTDB taxonomy): Bacteria > Bacillota > Bacilli > Lactobacillales > Carnobacteriaceae_A > Marinilactibacillus > Marinilactibacillus kalidii. Next base: position 6,089 of record NZ_JAGFVM010000052.1, read on the forward strand.
GAGCTCAAGAAAATGGAGCTAAGGATTATTGATCCTAAGCATGTTCAATTGGAAGTTGATCACGATCAATTGAAGCAGATTATACTCAATTTAGTGGGGAATGCTGTTTCTTATACACCAGAATATGGGGAAGTCGTTGTGGAGATGTCCTACTTGGATCAAGAAGTTATGATTAAGGTAAGAGATAATGGGATCGGTATTCCGCAATCAGAGCAATCAAGGATTTTTGAACGATTTTACCGAGTAGATAAAGCACGTAGTAGAAATGCTGGAGGCACAGGACTAGGGCTTTCAATCGTAAAATACTTGGTCGAAAATCTAAATGGTCATATTGAACTAAACAGTGAAGTAGATAAAGGAACCATTTTTGAAGTTTATTTACCCAAAGTGTTTGAGAATAGAACAAATCTTAAACGTTAATAGAGCAGCTAGCCTTGAATTTGGGGCTAGCTATTTTTTTTGAATCAAGATGATTGCTTTCTGGTCACTGTCCATACTACAATAAATAAGCAGTTGCATTTAATCGACTGAACTGATAATATAGTGAAAATTTATCCAAAACTGGCTATCTAAATAAAAGGAGATGATCAAATGGGTATGCATGAGTACTTTAAAAGTTTAAGTGATCTAGAAAAAATCAATCGTTGTCCGGGAAAATTCAAGTATGAGGAACACTCGGTAGCAGCGCATTCATTTAAAGTCACGCAAGTTGCACAATTCTTAGGAACTGTTGAAGAACAATCAGGAAAAGAAGTGGATTGGCGTTCTTTATATGAAAAAGCCTTAAACCATGACTATACAGAAATTTTTATCGGTGATATCAAAACACCAGTGAAATACGCAGATCCAGATTTAAGAGAAAGACTCGCAAATGTTGAAGAAACGATGGCGCACCATTTTATCGATCAAGAAATTCCAGAAGAATTCCAAGAAACCTATCGAAACCGATTTAAAGAAGGAAAAGATGATTCACTTGAAGGACAAATTCTTTCTGTAGCTGATAAAGTAGACTTACTCTATGAATCATTTGGAGAAATTCAAAAAGGCAATCCTGAATCTCTTTTCACAGAAATTTATGAAGAGTCTCTCCTTACGATATTAGAGTTCAAAGAATTAGCGAGTGTCCAATATTTCTTACGAGAGATTCTACCTGACTTGATCAGTGGAGAATTTACTAATCAAGCAGATTTAGAAAGTAGAACAAGCAAGATTCTCAAAGGTTAACATACAGAACAAACATTCGCAAAAGTAGAACGTGTGTGCTATAATAGAGTAGGAAGAAGAGGTAAGGGAGAAGTCCGCTTACCTCTTCGTTGTGTATCATAAAGAATGAATAGATCGACTAGGGCCATGTTCAGAAACTTGTTTTGAAGTTGGCTAGACTTTAAGTAGAAGGAATGATGTAATTGATGAGTAACGATAAAATTGTTGTACGTGGTGCCCGTTCGCATAACCTCAAAGATATTGATGTTACGATACCACGAGATAAATTTGTTGTCATGACAGGGCTGTCTGGTTCGGGAAAAAGCTCGTTAGCCTTCGATACGCTGTATGCAGAAGGACAGCGTCGATACGTAGAGTCTCTTTCAGCCTACGCAAGACAGTTTCTTGGACAAATGGATAAGCCAGATGTCGATAGTATTGATGGTTTAAGCCCAGCAATATCAATTGATCAGAAGACCACTAGCAATAATCCTAGGTCTACTGTCGGTACTGCTACAGAAATCAATGATTATATGCGACTAATGTTTGCGCGCATTGGGACACCGATTTGTCCGAATGATGGAACGGAGATTTCTAGTCAATCAGTAGAGCAGATGGTCGATCAAATTCTAGAAAATCCAGAGAAAACAAAACTTCAAATCTTAGCACCAATCATCAAAGGTAAAAAAGGACAACACAAAAAAGTATTAGATAAAATCAAGTCAGAAGGATTTGTTCGAGTAAGAGTTAATGGCGAAATGATGGATATTGGAGACGATATCGAGCTTGAGAAAAATAAAAAACATACGATAGAAGTTGTTGTTGATAGAATTGTTATTAAAGAAGGGATTCGTTCTCGTCTATTTGAGTCTGTTGAATCTGCACTTAGCTTAGCAGACGGGTTTGTGATTGCTGATTTCATTGGAGATAGAGAAGAATTATTCAGTGAACATTATGCTTGTCCACATTGTGGATTCACTTTACCTAAAATTGAACCAAGACTGTTTTCATTCAACGCACCTTTTGGCGCTTGTTCAGCTTGTGATGGTTTAGGTACAAACCTTGAAGTCGATATTGATCTTGTTATTCCAGATCAATCTCTTTCTATTGATGATGGCGCCATTATTCCTTGGAACCCAATCAGTTCAAATTATTACCCGCAAATGTTGGCTCAAGCTTGTGAGCATTTTGGCATTAAGACAGATGTTCCTTTTGAAGAACTTTCGAAGAATGACCAAGATACAATCTTAAATGGGTCAAAAGATAAAAAATTTCACTTCCATTACAAAAATGATTTTGGAAGTGTCAGAGATACCATGATTCCTTTCGAAGGTATTTTGCCGAATATTTCAAGAAGATATAAAGAAACGAATAGTGATTTCACAAGAAACCAGATGCTTCAGTACATGACAGAACTAGAATGTCCTGTTTGTAAAGGAAAGAGACTGAACAGAGAAGCTTTATCTGTAAAGGTTCTTGGAAAAGACATCGGTGACGTCAGTGGTTATTCTATCGATCAAGCACACAGCTTTTTTGATCGTATGGACTTGTCTTCACGGAACACGACAATTGCTTTACCGATTCAAAAAGAAATATTGGATCGATTGAGATTTCTTAAAAATGTGGGGCTTGATTATCTGACATTGAGCCGTAAAGCCGGTACCTTATCGGGGGGAGAAGCACAGCGAATCCGACTAGCGACTCAAATTGGATCAAACCTTTCGGGTGTACTTTATATCTTAGATGAACCTTCTATTGGGTTACATCAAAGGGATAATAATCGTTTGATCGATTCTTTGAAAAATATGCGTGATTTAGGCAATACATTAATTGTAGTAGAGCATGATGAAGATACAATGCGAGCAGCGGATCATCTAATAGATATTGGACCAGGTGCTGGAGAGCACGGTGGTAATATCGTTGCAAGTGGAACACCAGAGGAAATTGAAAACAATAAGGATTCTTTGACGGGCGCTTATCTTTCTGGAGAAAAATTTATCGCCGTTCCGGAAACGCGTCGTTCAGAAGATCTCGGTGCAGTCGTCATTAAAGGTGCGAAGGAAAATAATCTTAAGAACGTAAATGTTTCTTTCCCATTGGGTAGATTTACAGCTGTAACAGGCGTTTCTGGATCAGGAAAAAGTTCTTTGGTAAATGGTATATTGAGAAAAGCCTTATCTAGAGAAGTTGGTCGGTCGAAAGCAAAACCCGGTTTGCATAAAAGTATCTCTGGTTACGAAGGTATTGAAAAAATTATCGATATTGATCAAAGCCCTATTGGGCGTACACCTAGAAGTAATCCTGCCACTTATACAAGTGTCTTCGATGATATTCGAGACTTGTTTGCTAAAACAAATGAAGCGAAAATGCGTGGGTATAAAAAAGGCCGCTTTAGTTTCAACGTTCGTGGCGGAAGATGTGAAGCTTGTAAAGGCGACGGTATACTAAAAATCGAAATGCATTTCTTGCCAGATGTTTATGTTCCTTGTGAGGTTTGTCATGGAACAAGATATAACTCAGAAACACTGGAAGTGAAATATAAAGGTAAAAACATCGCAGAAGTACTGGAAATGAACATTGAAGAAGCTGCAGAATTCTTTGAAAATGTTCCGAAAATTTCTAGAAAAATGCAAACGATCATTGATGTCGGCTTAGGATACATGACACTTGGTCAGCCAGCCACTACACTATCGGGTGGGGAAGCACAACGGATGAAGCTAGCGAGTGAGTTGCATAAAAGACAAAGTGGTCATAACTTCTATATTTTAGATGAACCGACAACGGGCTTGCATGCAGATGATATTTCTAGACTACTTGTCGTGTTGGATAGACTCGTTGAGGCAGGTAATACTGTACTTGTTATTGAGCATAATTTAGATGTCATCAAAGTAGCAGACTACGTGATCGACTTAGGACCAGAAGGGGGCGCTGGTGGTGGGACAATTTTAGCTACCGGTACACCTGAAGAATTAGCTCAAGTCAACGAAAGTTATACAGGGTACTACCTGAAAGAAGTCTTAGAAAAAGAAACTAAGCGTAAAGAACAATTAAAAACGAACTAATGTTACGAAGCCTTCGAAGGGTATCCTTTGAAGGCTTTTGTGTGTATCGATCGTTTCAAACTAAATTAAACCCAAATATCAGTCGCAAGTCCTATGACATTTTTTTATAGATGTTGCATACTATAGATACGGGTAGAAGAAATGATCTATTCATTAAGGTATTGAATCAAGTTACGTAAAATGAATGTTAAACACAACAGACGATAATGGTAGAAGAATCGAATGGGAGGAAAAAACATGCAAGAGAGAGAACGAATTTTAGAATTAGTCAAAAACGGTGTCATTTCAACTCAGGAAGGCTTAGATCTGTTAGAGTCTTTGGTCAAAAAAGAGAATAAACAAAATGAAGACAGAGAATTTGAACAAACAGAATCACCCAATGTCACTGGCGACGTAGAAGAGCCTATTTATTCTTCAGTAGACGAAAATAAAGCAGATGACGAAACAGAAAAAAAAGCTGCGCAAAATGATGAGTTAGAAAAAGAACTGGAAACCTTGGCTACTGAAATCAATCAATACTCTGTTGAGCTTGACCAAGTAAATAACCAGTTATCAGATAAGAAAAGAAAATTAGACAATAAAAAAGCTGAACTCAATGACTTACGTGAAGGATCTAAAATGCGTAAATCACAAGAACGCTCAGAAATTCAAACAGATTTAGCGAATTTGGAAAAAGAATTGTCTTTAATCCAAAAAATCGATGAGTTAGATAATACTGCTGAAGTAGCAGAATTAAAAGCAGATATTCAATCGACTAGAGCAGCATTAGAAAAACTAGAAGCGAGAAAAGATCCCCAGACAGCTGAACAAGTAGCTGATCTTGAAGCAGAGGTCGAAACGCTTGAAGCAGAACTTGAAGAAGTCCAAACACAAAAAACAGCTGTGATGAAACAATTACATGCGACAAAAATGAAACAATGGACCAATAAAGCTAAACAAGTCTCTGATAAATTAGAACTACCAGAAAATTGGAAAGACGATGCTTCTGAAACATTGACGAAAGCGGGCAAACAATTAGAGGCTAGCGGTAAAGAGCTTGGTAAGTTCATTCGTGAATCTGTCTCAACGTCAATGAAGAGTGAAAAAGCACAATCTGTCAAAGGATCGTTCAATTCTGCTCTTGAGAATTTTGACTGGAAAGACATCAATATTCGCGTACCAAAATTAGCTTCTACTAATTTTGAAAACGAATGGACTTTTGAGAATACCACAGCTAGTATTTTAGATTTCAAACTAGCAAACGGGAAGCTTAAATTAAAAGCCAGCTCAGATGATACGATCAAGATTTCTGCAAAAGTTAAAATTTATGGTAAAATAGACGAAGAAACACCATTAGCAGCATTTGAAGAACGTAGTCAAATTGAAGTAGACGAAGATCGGTTCATCTTCCATGTACCAAATAAACGCATTGAAGCAATCGTTACGATCTCACTACCAAAACGAGTATATGACTATACTTCAATCAAGTTATTGAATGGAGACGTTCAGTTCAAGTCATTCGAAGGTAAAGATGTGTTTGTTAAATCGACGAATGGTAACATGGCATTCAAGAATACAAATGTAGTGATGCTTGAAGTTAAAGGAACAAATGGAACGGTACAAGTTCAAGACTCAGATATCAGAGATTTCTTGGTCAGTACAGTGAGTGGTTCTGTTATATTCAACGGATCCCCTTTAAGCGCGGATGTTTCTACGACAAACGGAGAAGTGAAGTTGACATTGAACAATAAAGAAATGACAAGAATCAAAGCAAGCTCAGTCAATGGTAACGTCAAAATCGCTATTCCTAAATCACTAGATATTGAAGGCGAAGCAAAAACTGTCTTTGGTGAAGTTAAGTCTAGATTGACAGATATTGATGTTCAGTCTAAACAGGCAACTAAACTAAAATTCAATCGTATTAGAGAAGGTAAAGTACTTCAATTAACAGCCCAAACAACTTCTGGGAACATTCTCTTAAAAGATTCAGATAAATCATAATAAATAAAGGTGGTCATTTATAATGGGTAATTTAAGAAAATCAAAAAATAATGCAGTGATCTTCGGTGTCCTTGGGGGCGTCGGAGAGTACTTCAACGTGGATCCCGTACTTTTACGTGTAATCGTTGTTGTCGCAACTTTTGCAGGAGTAGGAATAACCGTTCCGTTATATCTATTTGCTGCCTTACTAATGCCTGATGGTAAAAGTTCTAAATCATCCGATCAGTCAAGAAATTTTAACGCTTATGGCGATCGTCCTAATCCATTCTCAAACTCTAAAGAGTCTAAGAGAAAAGAAGCAGAAAAAGTGGACGAGGATGACTGGAGTGACTTTTAATTATGAAATGGTGGCAAAGAATTCTTGCTAATACGGTTATTTTTCTAGCGTTGGCAGGATTCCTTAGTGGTTTCCAAATCGCAACATGGCAAACAGCACTGATTGCAGCGGTTGTCTTTGCAGGGTTGAATCTGTTTGTTAAACCGGTTTTAGTGATTTTGTCTCTACCCATTACTTTTCTGACACTTGGATTATTTTATTTCGTCATTAATGGATTGATGTTGTGGCTCACTGCAGCATTGGTCAGTGGATTTGAATTCAGTTCATTCGGTATGTCACTGTTTGTGGCGCTGATCGTTTCAGCTTTGAATGCATTTTTCAGTAACGGGTACGAGTGAAACGTAAGAGACCGTTTATGATAAGCGTTAATCTAGACCTTTTATCTCAGTATCTATTCTCTGAGATAAAAGGTCTTTTTAATTGTTCTAAATTAAATGAATGCTGATTTCGGTGGGTGATAGCTACTATAAACCATAAGTCAATTATGATATGATGTAAGTGCTTATTAGTTTGAAGCAGATAACACGATAGAATCCAGAATGCTTACAAACCAACTTAAAGAAAACATGATCAATGACTCAATAAAGGAGTATTAAAAGCATTGAATCGTAGTAAAGGAGCGTAATATGACGAATACAGTTACGATTAAACAATTAGTCGATGCAATGAACGACATTAAGGTCATTGTTGGAGAAGATAATCTAGAAAGACATATTACTATCAGTGATTTATCTCGACCTGCACTTGAGTTGACTGGATATTTTAGTTTTTATCCACAGAACCGAGTACAACTACTTGGGAGAACAGAGCTTTCTTTTGTCGAGCGTATGACAAGTGATGAACGATATATTATCATGAAAAGAATGTGCCAAGGTGATACGCCAGCATTCCTAGTTTCGAGAAATCAGGAACCCCCTAAAGAATTGATTAAAGCTGCTTCAGAAAAGGGTATTCCCGTTTTAGTATCTACAAGACCAACTACGAGACTCTCATCTAATGTAACGAACTTTCTGGAAGAACGTCTAGCAGAAAGAATTTCTCAGCACGGAGTGCTAGTAGATATTTATGGTATGGGCGTTTTAATCATAGGAGATTCCGGCATTGGTAAATCAGAGACAGCGTTAGAATTGATTCAACGTGGCCATCGATTAGTCGCCGACGATCGTGTTGAACTGTACATGATGGATGAGCACCGTATAATAGGAGAACCACCTGAAATTTTAAGACATTTAATCGAGATTCGTGGGATTGGTGTCATTGATGTCGTGAATCTGTTTGGTGTAGGTTCTATTCGGACGAGCAAGACAGTTGATTTAGTGATGAATCTAGAACATTGGGATAGAAATCGTCAATATGACAGACTAGGTAATAATCTCGAGAATATGAGATTCTTTAATGTCGATGTACCAAAATTATCCATACCTGTTCGTGTAGGTCGTAACTTGTCTATTATCATTGAAATTGCTGCAATGAATATTCGCGCAAAACAAATGGGTTATGATGCGACTGAAACATTCGAGCGTAATCTTGAGCAACTGATCAAGAAAAATTCAGAAGATGTCTAGTATGGAGGATATAAGGCTATGAGTAATCAATTAGGTGCAATCGATCCAGTCGCTATAAGACTGGGTCCTTTAACCGTTGCTTGGTACGGTATTATTATTGTTACAGGGATGTTTTTAGCTGTTTGGCTAAGTATTAGAGAAGGTGAAAAAAGAGGGATTGAAGAGGACTTTATTGTCGATCTCGCTTTTAGAGCGATTCCCGCAGGATTAATAGGGGCGAGAATTTATTATGTTCTCTTTGAATTAGATGTTTATTTGCAAGACCCTATACGTATTTTTTACATATGGGAAGGCGGAATCGCTATTTATGGCGGTTTATTAGCTGGTTTTGCAACACTGTTGTGGTTCAGTAAGCAAAGAAACGTACCCGTTTGGTTGTTACTAGACGTACTTGCGCCACACGTCATGATTGCACAAGCAATCGGTCGTTGGGGAAACTTTGTTAATCAAGAGGCCCACGGTGGCGAAGTAACTCGATCTTTTCTAGAACGGCTGATGTTACCTAATTTTGTGATTGAACAAATGAATATCAACGGCGTCTATTACCATCCGACTTTTTTGTATGAGTCATTATGGAATTTAGTGGGCTTTATCGTCTTAATGATCGTCCGTAGTAAAGAGGGCGTTTTAAGAAGAGGAGAAGTCGCGTTAGGATACGTAGCTTGGTATAGTATGGGACGGTTTTGGATCGAAGGGATGCGTACAGATAGCTTATATCTAGGACCACTTCGCGTGTCTCAAGTTCTTTCGGTTCTTCTGTTTGTTGGGGCAGTAGCTTTGATTTTATATAGACGCTTCTACCAGTATCCAACGCCACCTTACTATACAGAAGGCTTATTGCCTGAAAAAACATTTGCTGAAAAAAAGCAAAAGGCTGCGCAAAAAAGTAAATAATTGTTTAGATAGAGAGGAATTCATTTTTGGAATATACAGCAGCACTATTTGATTTTGATGGCACACTTGCCAACTCAAATGAGTTGATTAATCGTACACATTTGACGATATTAGAGGAATTATTTCCAGGCGTTTATACGATGGACTCTGTTCGCCAGTTTAATGGGCCATCGTTAACGGAAGTTTATGAAACATTAGTGCCAGATAAAGCAGAAGAAACCATTAACCGCTACAGAGATCTTAATGCGAGTCTACATGATGAAATGATTTCGCTGTTTGATGGCGTCCAAGAAGCATTACAACAATTAAAAAATCATGGTGTGAAATTAGCCGTTGTCTCTACCAAACGAAATGATATGATTGAGCGTGGGATTCGAGTTTTAGGATTGGAAGGGCTATTTGATGTGATTATCGGGTCGCAATCTTATACGCATTTTAAACCTCATCCAGAACCGGTTTACAGGGCACTAGCTTCATTGAATGTTCCACACAATGAAGCAATCATGATTGGTGACAATCCTCACGATATTGAATCCGCAACGAATGCAGGTATTCCGAGTGTGTTCGTAGAATGGTCGCAGAAAACATCAGAAGAGATTGCGCCTTGTCATCCCACTTATCAAGTGAAATCGATGGCTGAATTAACGACGTTGATTCTTGGAGAATCTGAAACCAACAATCGCATGCAGCGAATAGTAGAGGAGGCGCCTAAACAGTGACTAAAAAAGTAGCTGTACTAGGAGCAGGTTCTTGGGGAACTGCCTTAACGAAAGTATTGTTTGAAAATGGTCACCAAGTTACGCTTTGGAGCCGCAATCAGGATCAAGTTGATGAAATCAATCAAAAGCATACCAACAAAACTTATTTACCAGACGCTGTTTTACCAGAAGCACTAACTGCGACGACTAATCTTGAAAAAGCTGTTCATAGTGCTGAAGTTATTGTATTCGTTGTACCCACTAAGGCCATTCGGTCACTTGCTCAGCAAGTTAATCAGTTTATAGAAGTGCCAAAGTTGATCGTGCACGCTTCGAAAGGGCTTGAACAGCAGACCCATAAACGAATCTCCACGATTCTTGAAGAAGAGATTGCTTTGACTTCTCGAACAGGTGTCGTTGCATTGTCAGGTCCCAGTCATGCCGAAGAAGTGATGGCTGACGACTTGACTACGATAACGGCTGCTTGTGAGGAAGAAGAGCAAGCTAAAGTCGTTCAAGCTTTGTTTATAAATGACTACTTTAGAGTGTATACCAATCAAGACATTGTAGGTGTAGAGATTGGTGCAGCTTTAAAAAACATTATCGCAGTAGGCGCAGGTGCAATAGCCGGAATGGGCTTTGGTGATAATGCAAAAGCGGCACTTGTGACAAGAGGTCTTGCGGAGATCACAAGATTGGGTGTAGCAATGGGTGCTGAGCCACTAACCTTCATGGGACTTAGTGGTGTTGGAGATCTAATCGTTACTTGTACAAGTCCGCATTCAAGGAATTGGCGTGCGGGTAACTTACTAGGAAAAGGGCAGCAAGTAGATACCATTTTGAACGAGATGGGAATGGTTGTTGAGGGGATCTCAACGACGAAGGCCGCATACGAACTTGCTCAAGAATATAAAATTGATATGCCAATCACGGCAGCAATCTACGAAGTAGTTTATAGTGACGCAGAAGTAAAATGTGTTATACTGGATTTAATGCAACGAGAAGGAAAATCAGAATAAAAGCGGATAACCGATGTCAGCATGAAGCGCTGTATTGATTCAACTATCGAGTGAAAATAAGTCTACTTAAATGTAGAAGGAAGACGAAGTCTTTCTACATAAAATTATGTAAAATGAAGGAGATCTGAATGAAAAAGGAGAAGAAAGAAATGAAAAAGGTAAGAAAAGCGATTATTCCAGCAGCTGGTTACGGAACACGTTTTTTGCCCGCAACGAAGGCAATGCCGAAAGAAATGATTCCAATTGTTGATAAACCAACTATTCAATTCATTGTAGAAGAAGCGATTGCTTCAGGTATCGAAGATATTCTAATCATCACTGGGAAGCTGAAACGTCCAATCGAGGATCATTTTGATTCTAACCCTGAGCTTGAGGAAAGTCTTCGCGCGAAAGGTAAACATGACTTATTAAAACTAGTAGAAGAAACAACTGGTTTGAACTTATACTTCGCTAGACAATCTTATCCATTAGGTTTAGGTCATGCAGTTCTTCAAGCAAAAGCATTTGTTGGAGATGAGCCATTTGTTGTCATGCTTGGTGATGATGTGATGGCAGATGAAGTACCTTTGACCAAACAGCTGATTGAAGGTTACGAAAAAACACATGCATCAAATATTGCAGTTATGCGTGTACCTCATGAAGAAACATCTAACTACGGTATCATTGATCCAGAAGCTGAAGCTGAAGAAGGTTTGTATAACGTACGTAAATTTGTAGAAAAACCTCAACCAGAAGATGCACCAAGTGATTTAGCGATTATTGGTCGTTACTTGTTGACGCCACAAATCTTTGACTTGCTTGAAAAACAAGAACCTGGTGTTGGTGGAGAAATTCAATTAACAGATGCGATTGATGCCTTGAATAAAACCCAACGCGTTTTCGCGAAAGAATTTAAAGGTGACCGTTTTGACGTAGGCGATAAATTTGGTTTCTTGAAAACAACGATTCAATATGGACTCACACATCCACAAGTAAAAGACAATTTAAGAAATTATATTATTGAACTAGCCAAAGAGTTGGAAAATGGTGGCGCTGAATCAAAAATGGATGCAGAATCACATGAATTAGAAGATAAAAAAGCTAAATAATCTTTTAGAAACATTGCCTACTCATTAAAGTGGGCAATGTTTTTTGTACGAGAAATAAGTTCAGTATTTATTTACTAGGGACTTTTGCTATAATATAGAAAGTATAACGAGTTGTAGTAACATTTGACGTAGAACTATTTACAATTAAATATAAAAGATATACTATTGAAAGAGTTGCTTTAATTGTTAAAGGGGGAGTGTCTTGATTGAGACAAGCGGATGAGCATCAGGTGATTTCACTTATTCCCAGTGCTAGAACCTACTATGGACGAGCAATGATTGCCTATGAAAAAAAAGACTTTAAAAAGGCAGAAAAACATTTCAAAACAGGACTTAGTCTTGCTGCCAATATAGATGAGAGAATCTTCGGTAATGTGCAATTGGCATTGATTTACCAACATTCCTTTGAATTTGAAAAATCAATTGCTGTATTAAATGATGTTTTAGAAAACGAATCTAAAAAATATTATGACATCTATTTTTTTCAAGCAACGAATTATATTCACTTAGAAGATTACGAAACAGCAAAAGCCATGCTGGATGTGTATAGAGGTGCTAGACAAAATGGTACCTATTCAGCAGAAGCAGACGAAATGAAAAAAATGATTGAACAACAATTGTCAGGAAAAAGACCTAAAGATTAAAACTTACTAAAAGTAAGTTTTAATAGTGGATTATCTACCTGATTTTCTACTATAATAAGGATAAGAACAACCGAGAGGAGCTCTCTAATGGAAATTATTGAAAAAATATATGATGTTATTGTTATCGGCGCTGGACCAGGAGGACTCACTGCAGGGTTATATGCTTCCCGTTCAAATCTCTCTACATTGATGCTTGAACGTGGCTTACCAGGTGGACAAATGAATAATACGGCCGAAATAGAAAATTATTCAGGATTTAGTAGTATTTTAGGTCCTGATCTTTCGACTAAAATGTACGAAGGTGCGCAGCAATTTGGTGCTGAATATGCTTATGGTGATGTTCAAGAAATCATCAATGGGGAAGAATACAAAGAAATCGTTACTTCTTCTAAGACATTCCGTACACGCTCTATCATCTTAGCTACTGGTGCAGAACACAAAAAATTAGGTGTCCCAGGTGAAGCTGAATTAAATGGTAGAGGTGTTTCATACTGTGCTGTCTGTGATGGGGCTTTCTTTAAAGGCAAACATGTCATTGTTGCCGGTGGCGGAGATTCAGCTGTCGAAGAAGGAACGTACTTGACACAATTCGCAAGCAAAGTAACCATTGTTCACAGAAGAGATTCTCTCCGTGCACAAAAAATTCTTCAAGATCGTGCATTCAAAAACGAGAAAATCGATTTTGTATGGGATTCAGTGATTGAAGAAATTGAAGGCGATCAAGCAGTTAGTGGTGTTAGAATACGCAACCTGAAAACAGGAGACGTTTCAACGCTTGAAGCTGGCGGTACGTTTATCTACATCGGTATCTTACCAAACTCGGATCAATTCCGTTCACTTGGTATTACGGATGAAGAGGGTTGGATCGAAACAGATGAGAACATGGAATCACGCGTCCCTGGTATCTTTGCCATCGGCGATGTTCGTAAAACTGTACTTCGCCAAGTTGCAACGGCTGTTGGAGATGGATCTATTGCAGGAAATGCAGCTTACCAGTACGTTGAGGAATTAAAAGAGCAATTAGAAAAAGCGCACGCTTAATCACTTTAACCAGTAAACGAATAAAAGCACAGGAGTACGAGTGGTCTAATCCACTCAATAGTCTCTTGTGCTTTTTTCATAAATAAATCTTTTATCGGCTAATATAATGAAAGGTATGATGAAAGCCTTTTATATCAAATATCATGCATAATATAAACAAAAATGGTACAATTGTACTAACGAATAAATTAATGATAAAAGAGAGGTTTTAATATGAGCTGGCAGGAAACTTATAAGACGTGGAAAAATGATGCTGAATTGGATGCTGATGTACGCGCAGATTTAGAGAAATCTGAAAAAGATGAATCGAAGCTAGAAGATGCATTTTACGCTCCGCTTGAGTTTGGTACGGCAGGTATGAGAGGGATTATTGGTGCTGGAATCAATCGTATGAATATCTATACGGTACGTCAAGCAACAGAAGGTCTCGCACTGTTTATCGAAAAAGAGCAAGGCGAAGAAGCTAAAAGCCGCGGCGTTGCAATCGCTTATGATTCTCGTCATATGTCCCAAGAATTTGCGATAGAATCCGCAAAAACATTAGGTGCACATGGTATCAAAGCGTATGTCTTTGAAAGTCTACGACCAACACCTGAATTATCTTTTGCAGTACGCCACTTACAAGCTGCTGCTGGTATTATGATCACTGCAAGTCATAATCCACCTGAATACAATGGCTACAAAACGTACGGCGAAGATGGTGGTCAATTACCTCCTAAAGAAGCGGATGCACTGACAGAAATGGTTAGAAGTGTAGAAGATGTATTGTCTATTGAAGTAGCAGACGAGAATAAATTAAAAGAACAAGGTTTACTGGAAATGATTGGCGAAAATGTTGATAAAGCTTATTTAGAAGCAATGAAAACAGTCACGATTGATCCTAATCTAGTAGATCGTGTAGCAAACGACTTGACCATTGTTTTCACACCATTGCATGGAACAGGTAAGATGATTGGAGAAAAAGCCTTAAAACAAGCTGGCTTCCGCAATATCCACCTAGTGCCTGAGCAAGCAGAACCAGATCCAGAATTTTCAACTGTTAAATCTCCTAATCCAGAAGATCCAGCTGCTTTTGAAAAAGCCATCGAACTAGGCTGTAAAATAGATGCGGATATTCTAATTGCCACTGACCCTGATGCTGATCGTTTAGGTATGGCTGTTAGAACGGCAAAAGGTAAGTATGAAGTATTATCTGGTAACCAGATTGCCAGTCTGATGCTGGACTATATATTAAAAGCACACCGTGAAACAGGCATTTTACCTAAAAATAGTGTGATTTTGAAATCTATCGTATCTAGTGATATGCCTAAAGCAATTGCTGAGAAGAATGGTGTAGAAACGATTGATGTATTGACAGGCTTTAAATTTATTGCTGAGAAAATCAAGCATTTTGAAGCAGATCAATCCAAGACCTTTATGTTTGGCTTTGAAGAAAGCTATGGCTATTTAGTTCAACCGTTCGTACGTGATAAAGATGCTATACAAGCTTTGGTTATCTCTGCGGAAATGGCTGCTTACCATAAAGAACGTGGTTACAGTTGCTTTGATGCACTTCAAGACTTGTATCATGAACATGGTCATTTCAAAGAGAAAACAATCTCTATAAAAATGGATGGTATTGAAGGTGCCCAAAAAATCAAAAACTTGATGGATACATTAAGAAATGATTCTCCAACAGAATTTGGTGAAATCAAAATCGAACAAGTTGAAGATTTCAAAACAGGTAAACGGATAAATTGTGAAGGCGAAGAAGAAACAATTGATATGCCTTCCGCAGATGTATTAAAATATCGCTTGATCGATTCAAGTTGGATTGCTGCACGTCCTTCAGGAACAGAGCCGAAAATTAAATTCTATATTGCCGCATTTGATGATTCAGGTGTAGCTGTTGAAGAAAAAATGGAAGCTTTTGAAAAAGCGATTCAAACAATTGTAGATAATCAATAATCACTGTTCAAACCGCAAGACTATCTGGTTCTTTTAGGTAGTCTTGCGATTTTTAATTTGATTAGTGCATCAGTAAGATAAGGGGTATTCCTTTAGGAATAAGGAAAAGTCTTTTATAATGAACAAAGAATAGAGAAAGAAAGGGAGTGAACGTATGAATAGAAATGTTGGAGAATTAGACAGTATAGTTAGAATTGTTTTTGGAGCAGCATTAGTACCGAATCTGATTTTCACAAAAGGTATGGGTAAAATTCTAGGTGTACTAGGTATTGCTTTGTTGGCATCTGGGAAAACTAAAAAATGTGAATTATATAACGCTATAGGTACAAGTACCTACACAGCTGAATAATCAATGATGAAAATCAAACCAGATAGAGTATTGAAATGAGAGAAGGTACGAAACATTAACCAGTAAATGAATGTTTTGTACCGGCTATCTCTTTTCAGTTTCTATCTGGTCTTTTTTATTTTGAATCACTTTTTTCGAGTGTGTGGGCATACTCATCTCCCCAGTTACAAATGGCAGTAACAACGGGTTCTAAGTCTCGCCCGATGCTAGTTAACGTATAATCCACTTTGGGTGGAACAACAGGATAGATCGTACGATAAATAATCTGATCTTCTTCTAGTTCTCTTAGTTGACGGATCAACATACGTTGGTTAATATCTGGGAATTTTTTTTGGAATTCGCTCAATCGAAGAGAAGGGTTATGCAAGAGTGCCCATATAATACTGATTTTCCACCTGCCGCCAACAACAGAAAGTGCTAAATCTTTGCTAGTAGGAAAGGTTTTATTTTTATATTCAATCAAATCAATCAATCCTTTAAGTAAAATGAAAGTAGTAGTGACAAAAATGTCAGTATTCACTTTTAGTGTATTATACAATACAATTAAGACTTACGATACAAAAGAATGAAGAAAGAGGGCATAACAATGAAAAGTAAAGCAGCCGTAGCATTTGGCCCAGGAGAACCATTAAAAATAGTAGAGTTAGATGTAGCGGAACCAAAAGCAAATGAAGTAATGGTGAAAATTTTATACACATCTGTCTGTCATACAGATGCCTTTACTTTATCAGGTGAAGACCCAGAAGGTATTTTCCCATCTGTTTTAGGTCATGAAGGTGCTGGAGAAGTTGTTTCAGTAGGTGAAAATGTTACTTCTGTTAAACCAGGAGATCATGTTATTCCTCTTTATACACCAGAATGTGGGCAATGTAAATTCTGTTTATCAGGTAAAACTAACTTATGTGGGGCAGTCCGCGAAACACAAGGAAAAGGACTAATGCCAGATGGCACAACACGTTTTTCTTATAACGGTGAACCAGTTTATCACTATATGGGCACGAGTACATTCAGCGAATACACAGTCGTAAATGAAATCAACTTAGTAAAAGTAGATGAACAAGCACCATTAGATAAAGTTTGTCTGTTTGGTTGTGGAGTAACGACAGGTATTGGTGCTGTTGAGAAAACAGCTCAAGTTGAAGAAGATGCGGTGACAGCTGTTTTCGGTTTAGGTGCAATTGGTCTGGCGGTTATTCAAGGATTGAAAAAAGCGAATGCTAAACGAATCATTGCAATTGATATGAACCCTGACAAATGGTCTTTAGCAAAAGAAATGGGTGCTACAGACTTTATTAATCCTTCTGATTATGACAAGCCTATCCAAGAAGTAATCGTTGAGATGACAGACGGCGGAGTAGATTACAGCTTCGAATGTATTGGTAATGTTGAAGTCATGAAATCTGCACTGGAAGCTTGCCACAAAGGTTGGGGAGAAAGCATCATTATTGGTGTTGCTGGTGCAGGTCAAGAAATCCATACACGTCCATTCCAACTTGTTACAGGAAGGGTCTGGAAAGGTTCAGCTTTCGGCGGTGTCAAAGGTCGTTCTGAATTACCAGGTATGGTCGATGATTATATGAACGGTGAGATTGATTTAGATTCATTCATTACACACCACTTGAAGTTCAGTGAAATCAATGATGCCTTTGAGTTATTACACAAAGGAGAATCAATCCGTACGATCTTAACGTTTGGAGAGTGAGAAGCATGGCAATAACATTAGTCGAAACGCATCAATCTTTCAAAGGAGAACAGCGGAAATATCGTCACCACTCAGATGTTTTAAACTGCGAAATGGACTTTAGCTTATATCTACCGCTGGCATCTGAACATCAGCCTACGTCTCTAATCTGGTGGTTATCTGGATTGACTTGTACTGATAATAATTTCAGTCAGAAAAGTGGTTTCCAAAAGGCTGCTTCAGAAAATGATGTAGCCGTAGTGATACCCGATACTTCTCCAAGAGGAGAATCAGTAGCAGACGATGATAGTTATGACTTAGGTAAAGGTGCGAGTTTCTATGTGAATGCAACACAGGCACCATGGTCTGAACATTATCAAATGTACCGCTACCTTACGGAAGAATTACCTGAAGTTGTCCATGCGCTTATACCAGATTTTTCTGGAAAAGAGAGTATCATGGGGCATTCGATGGGTGGACATGGCGCAATGATGATAGGTCTGAAACAGGCTGATAGATTCAAGTCGATTTCTGCATTTGCACCGATTTTGACCCCAACACAAGTGCCATGGGGAGAAAAGGCGTTTACTGCGTATCTTGGTAAAGATAAAAATACTTGGTTGGAGTGGGACTCAACTCACTTGATCAAACAAGCTGATGTAGTACCGCCGATTCTGATCACACAAGGAACGAACGATCAATTCTACAAGGAACAACTAGAGGAAGCAACTTTTATGGAAGCAGCAAAAGGTAAAGCTGTTCAGTATCGTTTGGAAAATGGACATGATCACAGTTATTTTACGATTGCGACTTTTATTGAAGAACACATTCAGTTCCATATGAATCATCTAAATGAGAAGTAAACAGGAAAAGTAGCTTGAACAGATAGTATACAATCGTATACTATCTGTTTTTTGTTTACGAAAACAATAATAAAGCGATAAGTAATTGATTAGTTACCCTGAGCTGTATACATGACACGCCCGGAATGTTATAATGGTTAGAGTGAGTGACATAGTAACGTCGACTAAAGGAAATACATTAGGGGAGTGCTGACAAGTGGCAGAGAATATAGAGCTCGTAGTAATAACCGGTATGAGTGGAGCAGGAAAAACGGTAGCGATGCAAAGTTTTGAGGATATGGGCTACTATTGTGTGGATAATATGCCACCCAATTTATTACCTACTTTCTGGGATCTTGTAAGAGAATCTGGACAGTTTTCTAAAATAGCACTTGTAATGGATTTAAGAATGAGAGACTTTTTCGAACAGATGAAAGAAATGATTTTAAAGGTTGAAAATAGTCCCCATATTACAACGCGCATATTGTATTTGGAAGCAACTGAAAAAGAACTTGTCTCCCGCTATAAAGAAACAAGACGGTCACATCCGTTAGCTTCAAGTGGTCGAACGATTGAAGGTATTAGAAAAGAAAAACAATTATTAGAAGATATAAAAACCCGATCACAAGTCGTGATTGATACGAGCAACATGACGCCTCGTCAGCTGAGAGAAGAATTGATCAGCAACTTTAAGACGAAGGAAAAGCAAATGTTCCGTGTAGAAATGGTCTCATTTGGCTTTAAATATGGTCTGCCAATCGATGCGGATATCGTGATGGATGTTCGCTTTCTACCGAACCCTCACTATATTGAAGATTTGCGTCCCAAAACAGGATTAGATAAACCCGTTTACGACTATGTGATGCAGCAACCTGAAACAGCGCCATTTTATAAAAAATTTGCTGAACTATTAGATTACTCTCTTCCAGGATATAAAAGAGAAGGTAAAAGTAGTGTAACAATCGCCATTGGTTGTACGGGTGGAAAACACCGTTCAGTAGCGTTAGCGGAAAGATTAGGACAAAAAATTCAAGCTGACGGATATCTTGTTCATATCACGCACCGTGATAAGGACAAAACAAAGGAGTCTACCGTAAGATCATGATGAATCCAAAACAGAAAAAAAGACGACCAAAAATCGTTGTGATTGGTGGCGGGACAGGATTGCCAGTTGTTTTAAGAAGTTTGAAAGAAAAGGATGCTGATGTCACAGCAGTTGTAACAGTTGCAGATGACGGAGGAAGTAGCGGCGCATTAAGAGAGAGTATCAATGCTGTACCGCCGGGAGATTTAAGAAATGTACTCATTGCCTTATCTGAAATTCCAGAAACTTTCAAAGAAATTTTTCAATATCGTTTTAAAACAGATGATGAAACATTAGCTGGTCATTCAATTGGTAATTTGATTATCTCTGCCACAGCAGATATGAAAGGCAATATTTACGAAGCAATTCAATTATTGGCTAAAATGATGCAAGTAAAAGGGCATGTTTATCCAGCAGCAGAAGAACCTTTAATTTTGAATGCAAGATACATGGATGGATCAACGGAAAAAGGGGAGTCTAAGATTCCTAAAGCAGGTAAAATGATTGATTATGTTGCCTTATCTTGTGTGGGAGAATCGCATCCGATTAAAGCAAGTAGAAAAGTGGTTTCTGCTATTATGGATGCCGATATGGTCGTACTTGGCCCCGGAAGTCTATTTACAAGTATTTTGCCTAATTTAATGATTCCAGATCTTGGAGAAGCTGTCATGAATACAGAGGCGAAAGTTGTCTATATCTGTAACATCATGACCCAGCTTGGCGAGACAGAGACCCTTTCTGATGCTGAACATATACAAGTATTGCACCGACATTTAGGGAAGCAATTTGTAGATATCGCTTTGGCAAATATTGGAAAAGTACCTGACGAATATGTAGAAGAAGAACAGTCAACAGAGAATTTACTCCAAGTCGATCATGACTTTAAAGGAATGCAGAAGGAAGTACCGATTATTATTTCGGATGATTTCTTAGAGTATAGAAATAAAGGCGTCTATCATAACGGAGAAAAAGTAGCTGAAGAGATTTTCAGAACAGCTTTTAACTCACAAAGAGCTTTTTCGAATTTTTAACCGATAGCGTTTGAGTTGGCAAGAAAGGAAGTGGAAACATGTCATTTGCAGCTGATGTAAAAAAAGAGTTAACGATGCTAGAGGTTCATCCAGAACACGCAAAAGCAGAGTTAGCGGCATTGATTCGTATGAACGGAACGCTCAGTATCGTTAATCAGGAGTTTTTACTGAATGTTCAAACAGAGAATGCAGCAATTGCTAGACGAATTTATTCATTGATCAAAGACAATTTCGATGTAGAGTCGGAATTGCTTGTTCGTAAAAAAATGAAATTAAAGAAAAATAATGTGTACATCGTTCGCTTAAAGAACGGCAGTAAGCTGATATTATCAGAGTTAGGTATTATGGACGGCATGCTATATCACGGGCATGTGCCGGATGAAATTCTAAAGAATAGACAAAAAGCAAAATCTTATCTACGTGGAGCCTTTCTGGCTGGCGGATCGGTCAATAGCCCAGGAACTAGTCGATATCATCTGGAAATTCATTCTAGTTATGAAGAGCACAATGAAGATATTTGTAACATGATGAAAGAATTTGAGTTGAATGGTCGTACACATGAAAGAAGAAATGGGTACATTGTTTATTTAAAAGAGTCAGAAAAAATCGCCAATTTCCTTTCTCTAATTGGTGCGACGGGCAGTATGTTTAAATTTGAAGATGTTCGTATTGTAAGAGATATGCGGAATTCTGTTAATCGCTTAGTGAACTGTGAAAATGCCAATATGAATAAAACGATTGATGCAGCCAGTAGACAAATTGAAAATATTAAATTAATTGATCAGATGGTTGGGTTAGATTCGATTCCTGATAAATTACAAGAGATTGCATTACTGAGAGTAGAGTATCCAGACATTAGTTTGAAAGAATTGGGTGAACTTGTACCTAATGGAGGCGTATCGAAGTCAGGTGTGAATCATAGACTGAGAAAGCTGAATAAAATGGCTGAAGAATTGAAACAGTATCCAGCCTGATTCAAGTACAAAGAATCTCGGTAATGGTTTATCGGGATTCGACCTTGTATCCAAGACGATTTTAAAGTAAACTAGTTAATTGAGTGATCACTCACCATGGTGTAATGGATAACACCTGAGATTCCGGTTCTCAAGCTGGGGGTTCGATTCCCTCTGGTGAGGTCAAGTAAGGGTAGAAACGTTGATTTATAAACGTTTCTACCCTTTTTATTTTACAGTTAATCCCAACCCTAATGATAGTAAACAAGCGATAGTAGAATTGATGAAAATTAAGAAGGCGTTTACTTTAGAAGAGACACCCATTGTGTTACTATCAAGTAGCATGGATTAGATTTACAGAATAAGGATTAAAGTAACTTGTCGGTTTGAGCGCTTGAGCCTGTCTCATGCATCAGATTAACTGACATTAAAACGGAGGATATTTAAAATGGAAAAATTTGGATGGGCTTACATTGGTTGTGGTGGTATTGCGCAAGGTACGGCAAGCGAATTAATACAAACAGAAGATAATCAGATTGTTGCAGTGTGGAATCGAACGCAATCAAAAGCAGATACTTTTGCGAAAAAATTTGGTGGAACGGTCTATGATACAGCTGAAGAAGCCATTAATGCACCGGGAGTTGAAGGGGTTTATGTTAACGTAAATGGAGATCAACACGGTTATTATACTGAACTTGCCATCAAAAATGGAAAAGCTGTTTTATGTGAAAAACCTTTTACGGTAAATGCAGAAGCGAGTAAGGCACTGTTTGACTATGCAAAAAAAGAACATGTATATGTTTCGGAAGCGATGTGGACGTGGCATAACGAAATAGCTTTACAAGTGAAGGAATGGATACGTTCAGGGATGATAGGCGATATCGTATCTGCAGATAGTGCATTTGAAGTGGCACTTAACTACAAGGAGAATCCGAGATTAACAACGCCTTCCATGTTAGGAGGAGCACTGATGGATCTTGGGGTATACAATTTAAGATACAGTTACGAACTCTTCGGTTTACCAGAATCGGTTCAATGTGAAGGAGAAGTAGATGAGGTAGACTACAAAGAAAGAGTCGTGTTCCAGTATCCAAATTTTGAATCCACAATGAATGTATCAATGACGGAGAATGGTGGTCACTATTTTAATATAAAAGGAACTAAAGGGTCTATATCCGTGCCACAATTCCACATGGCAAAAGAAGCTACATTGACGACAGAAGACGGTGAAAAAACGATTCACGCTAGTGAAGAGTTGCTATATGGTAAACAATTTTCAAATGTTGCAAAAGAAATTCGTTCTGGAAAAACAGAAGGCCAAAAAGTATCTGCTCAAAGTACTATAGAGGTCATGGATCTATTAGACGAATGCCGCAGACAGATGGAACTCGTTTATCCACAAGAGAAAGACTAATACCTTTTGAACATATTCTTGAATAGGGTTTCATAACTTAATAGGCTATAGAGTGAGAAACAAGGCGTTGTCTTCTTTAGACAAGGTCTTTTTTTTCATAGCATTTGATTCGAACATGTGAAAAAGATGAACGGATTGTGTTTGATAAAAAAATAGAATATGAAGTTGTTTGACTTATACAGTTCAACTATATATAATCAAACTATATAGTTGAACTGTATAAAAAGGAGGGGGAAGTAAATGAATAGAGATTCGAATCTACCATTAACAGAAACAGTGTATTATATTTTACTCGCATTGATCGAGCCCGCGCATGGGTACTTAATTATGCAAAAAATCGAAATGTTGAGCGAGGGTCAAGTCAGAATGGCAGCCGGTACGCTCTATGGAGCATTGGATAATCTTCTTAAAGCAAAGTTGATCAAACCAACAGAAAGTGAAGACAAAAGAAGGAAAACGTATATCATTACAGAAAAAGGAACAGAATTGTTGAGAGCGGATCATGATCGTATGGTACACATGGTAAACATAACGAACGATTGTATGAAAGGAGGAGAATCATGATTAAATATAAATTTTTTTTAGATCTTACTAAGGAAGAAAATTGGTTGAGGGAAATGAGCACAAAAGGACATGGTTTCCAGAATAAAAAAATAGGGTACCAGTTTGAACAAAACGACACTAGCGAATCAGTTTATAGGATAGATTATCAAACATTTAAACATCGCGAAGATTACTTAGATTACATTGCTTTATTTGAAGATTCGGGATGGATCCATATAGCAGGAACAAAGTCCTCAGGAAAACAGTACTTTAAAAAAGATGAGACTAATGAAGCTTTTAAAGAAGAATACGATATCTTTTCAGACGGAAAGTCGAAAGCAACGAGGTACAAAAAAATGATGTATTATTTTGGAAGTAATTTTCTATTTCTTATATCTTTAACAATCGTATTTTTTGATGAGTCAAATCTAGTAAAGAGTTTGAATCCTAAATCGCTTTATTTAACTCCTGGATTATGGCAATCAAATGGTCTATCTTTTTGGTTCTCCTTTTTATTTGAAACACCCTTTGCATTGGCAAGAGGATTTTTATGGTATCTCTTTCCTGTATCAGCAATCATATGTGTCTACTACTACATAAAATCTCGGCTGCTTTGGAAAGCAAGTTAGCTATTTGATCGTAATAGTTAGGAATGGTCAAAAAAAGTGCCAGCTAAAATCAAATAAGATGTTAACAAAAAGACAGCTATTGTAACGATAGCTGTCTTTAGTTTGTTGCTTTTAAACTTGTTTTAAAAAAGTAGCCGAGATTAAAATATCTCGACTACGAATAGTAACTTGTCTTGACTTAAACCAGTTCAATAACTAATTTATCTTCTTCGTTTAAAGAAATTGCGCCATTTGAATGCCATTCTCTTCCTGTAGATAAAGGGTGAGAATATAAAAATAAATCGTTTGGAAGAACGTAAAATACAACATTTTCTTCTTCAACGACAATTTTTTGTACTGAATCCATAGAGCCGTTTTTCACTTCAATATCGGTCGTACCTAGTCCAGACTGGACAGTATTAATCAATGGGAATGGTGCGTTAGTAGTAGCCAATTCGAGCGCCTCCTTCCTTGATAAGCGTATCTCTATCATATAACTGATGGCAGAAAAATTAAACTTATATGATTATGACATATTCTTAGTGATTTCAGTACGCGATAGACTGTCCTTTCGTTATAATAGTCTATAAGGCAAATAAGTCATTTGAAAGCAACGACACTGGTGAACCCACAAAGAAAAGAGAGATTTAGATGAATTTAAAACAATTAGAGTACTTTTTGACGATTGTAGAAGAAGGACAAATTACAGCAGCTGCTAAGAAGCTACATATTGCTCAACCACCCCTAAGCTATCAGCTAAGATTATTGGAAGAGGATTTAGGTGTACAGCTGATGAAAAGAGGCTCTAGAAAAATTACGTTAACACCTGCAGGAGAATTATTAAAACAAAGAGCAGAACAGATTTTTTCTTTAACGACAGCTACCAACAGAGAAATGGAGTTGTTCAAAAAAGGCAATGCAGGAACGCTATCGATTGGAACAATTTCTTCTTCAAGTACGATCATACCGGATCAGTCCATATTGGATTTTGCAGGAAAGTATCCGAATGTTCAATTTGATATTCATGAGGGAAATAGTTATGAAGTTATCGAAATGCTTGAAAAGGGAGTGATTGATGTTGGAATCGTGCGGACCCCTTTCAAAAAAGTTGGGTTAACGATTCGTTACGCTAAAACTGAACCGATCGTTGCGGTTTTTCCTACTGGGAAAAATTATGGAAAGAGTAAGCGTTCAATCGAACTGATTGAATTGTACGAACAACCACTGATTATTTATAGACGTTTCGCAGAATTAATCAATATTGCTTTCGAGAAAGAACAAATTACACCTTCGATAAGATGTAGAAATGATGATGCGAGAACAACTTTAAACTGGACAAGAGCAGGTTTTGGAGTCGGGATCGTTCCACTATCAGCATTGACGGAACAAGATCGAAAAGAGTTAATCTATAAAGAAGTAAATGTTGAAGAGTTGCACACACAGATGGCCGTTATATCAAAAAACGACCGACAATATACGCCGCTTGTGATGGAATTTATCGAAACCTTTGCAAAATCTATTGAATCATTATAATCTATATAGAAGAGTTGTAAGTATACCATTTGATGTATACTTACAAACGAAATATGTATTTGTTCATTTATAGTAACTTCTATACACTTTTAAGAGTGAGAAAGAATGGAAAATTAAAAAGGGGCTCATTTATCTTGATACGTTTACTTAAATACGCAAAGAAAAATCAGAGATATGCATATGTGGGCGCAATAGCGAAACTACTGGAAGCAGTATTTGAATTGTTCCTACCTATTTTATTAGCAAGGTTGATTGACAAAGGAATCAATGCAGGAGACACAGCCTATGTCGTAAGGATGGGCGGATTCATGCTGATACTTTCAGTAGTCGGTTTCGGTTTCGCAATGGTTTGTCAATACTCCTCGTCAGTTGCTTCGCAAGGCTTTGGTACAGAGTTAAGAGAAGTACTGATTAAAAAAATCAATACTTTCTCCCATAAGGAAATAGATGACTTTGGTTCTTCAACATTAATCACGAGAGTCACTAATGATGTGAATCAGTTACAGCTTGCCTTAGCAATGTTGATTAGACTCGTTATTCGAGCACCTTTTTTGAGCATTGGATCCATTATCATGGCGATTTACATCAGTCCACGATTAGCCATTGTTTTTGCGGTACTCTTACCGATATTCGCTATTATTCTTGGAACGATTATGTGGATCACGGTTCCTTTATATAAAAAAGTACAATTAAAATTGGATCAGATGGCACAAACGGTTAGTGAGAATATGAGTGGTGTACGTGTGATTCGTTCATTTGCTAGAAGACGCTATGAAGCAAAACGATCAACTGAAAATAGTGAACAGCTTTCAAGAGCGAACATTATAGTAAATAATCTATCAGCACTGATGACACCGGCGACGACCTTTGTGATGAACATCGGAATTATGATCATTTTGTATATCGGTGCGATTCAAACGAATAACGGCGCACTATTTCAGGGAGAAGTGCTTGCCTTGATTAACTATATGAACCAAATGTTGTTGGCGTTGATTGTTGTAGCTAACCTCGTCGTTATCTTCACGAAATCGCAAGCATCTGCATCAAGAATCAATGAAGTGTTAGAGGCAACTGTAACAATAGAAGATGCAACTGGAACGTATACGTTAAAAGATGTCGCACAAAAACCAAAAACAGCTATACATTTTGATCACGTATCGTTCGATTATGATGCGGATGCCGCAAATGCATTGGAAGACATTGATTTCTCCGTACCTGTTGGAAATGTTTTAGGTATAACAGGGGCTACAGGTAGCGGTAAGAGTACCTTGATCAATATGATTCCCCGCTTTTATGATACTACGAAAGGTAAAGTCTCAGTGTACGATGAAGATGTCTCAAACTTTCAGCTTAAGGAATTAAGACAGTTGATTGGATTTGTTCCTCAGAGAAATACGCTATTCAGTGGAACCATTGCTGAAAACCTGAGATGGGGTAAGGTAGATGCAACAGATGAAGAGCTATATGAAGCACTACGTATCGCACAAATGGAAGCATTCGTTCGAAGTATGCCGGATGGTCTTGAATCACCGGTTTCAGAAAATGGGAAAAACTTCTCTGGTGGTCAACAACAAAGGTTAACGATTGCTAGAGCGCTAGTTTCTAAACCGAAAATTGTTATTTTAGATGACTCTTTAAGTGCGTTAGATTACGAAACAGATTACAAACTAAGAGAGAGTTTGAAAGAAATTAAAGACGCGACAGTAATTATTGTTTCTCAAAGAATCAGTTCTATTCAATCTGCTGATCAAATACTCGTTATGGATAACGGTAAACTTGATGGGAAAGGTACGCACGAGGAATTACTCGCTCACTCTGAAACGTATCAAGAAATTTATCAATCACAAACAGATCCGGCAGCGACTTTATTGGAGGAGGAAACGAAATGAAAAAGAAACCTATCCGTCCTTCTGACTTAAATAGATTACTTGGTTACATGAAAAATTATAAACTGATCGCAATCGTAGCACTGATTTTTGGTATTGTTTCAGGTGTTGGAACAGTTGCCTCAACATACCTTATCGGTCTCAGTATTGATGCGCTCGTTGGAGCTGGACAAGTCGAGTTCAAAGCACTCTATAGCGTTTTGATCTGGTTGGGCGTTGCCTATCTACTGACCGTATTATCGCAATGGTTGGTTCGCGTTTTATCAAATCAAGTCTCTTTCAAGATTGTACGAGATTTAAGAGTGGATACATTTTTCAAGTTGAATCAATTACCACTTAGTTTCTTTGATCGTACGAGTCACGGAAATGTAGTCAGTCGGTTTACGAATGACTTAGAAAGTCTATCAGAAGCATTAGTATTGATATTGAGCAACTTGTTTACGGGTGTGATTATCATAATTGCTTCTCTAGGATTCATGTTATATCTGAGTCCAATTTTAACATTAGTTATCGTACTCATTACACCACTATTCTTTTTGGTTGGATGGCTTGTCGCAAACTATTCTCAAAAGTATTTCACTAAGCAACAAAATATTTTAGGGAATTTATCTGGCTATGCATCAGAAATGATTACGGGTCAGAAAGTGGTTAAGGCATTTAATTACGAGTCTGAAATGGAACATACATTCCAAGGGATGAATATGGATTTATATAACTGGGGACAAAAAGCACAATTTGCGTCTTCCGTAACAAATCCTGCCAGTCGATTTATTGATCATATTTCGTATCTATTGATCGGTGTTATTGGGGGACTACTCGTTATTAATGGTACAGGGTCTGTAACGATTGGTACGATTTCAAGTTTTGTGATTTATTCATCACAGTTTTCTAAGCCATTTATTGAAATCTCTGGTATTATGACACAAGTTCAGACAGCTGTAGCTGGATTGAGTCGAATTTTCAATATTATCGATACGCCAATTGAGAAACAAGATGCACCTGATGCCATCGTCATGGAGAATCCCAATGGGAAAGTAGCGTTTAAAAATGTTTCGTTCTCTTATGATCCAAAAGTTGAATTGATAAAAGATTTGACGATCTCCGTTGAACCTGGAGAGACAGTTGCTATTGTAGGACAAACGGGTGCAGGAAAGTCGACGCTGATTAACTTGCTGATGCGTTTTTATGAACTAGATCATGGTACGATCGAAATAGACGGAAAAGACAGTACATTGTATACACGAGACAGTCTAAGAACAAGCTTTGGGATGGTTCTTCAAGACACGTGGCTATTTAATGGGACAGTAAAAGAAAATATACTTTATGGTAAACCTGATGCAACAGATGAAGAGATTATCGAAGCAGCTAAGTCTGCTTATGCGCATTCTTTTATTGAACGGTTACCTAAAGGATATGATACGAAATTAGGAAATAAAGGGATTTCGCTTTCTACGGGACAACAGCAATTATTGACCATTGCCAGAGTAATGTTGGCAGATCCACCAATGCTAATTTTAGATGAAGCGACGAGTTCCGTTGATACATTAACAGAAATCAGAATTCAAACAGCTTTCTTAAAAATGATGGATGGCAGAACAAGTTTTGTGATTGCACATAGACTATCTACTATTCGAGAAGCAGATGTCATATTGGTTATGGACAAAGGAAACGTTGTAGAAGTGGGAAATCACGACAAGCTAATGAAAGAAAAAGGCTACTACTATCGTCTACATGAATCGCAATTCAAATAACTAAAAAAAGGAGTGAAACCCTCGCCGGTTTCGCTCCTTTTTAGTGTGATTGCCACTAGTAACTGTTAGCAGATGGTATGTGGGGAAATAAATTGCCTTGTACCAGAGTGATAATTGGGTGATAGACAACCACTCTAAAAATTTTAATAGATAGTAACATCATGTGAAATCAGTTGAAAATTCTATGTTAGAAAGGCATACTGAATAAAAAGGGCTTTCTTTTAAGAAGACGTCCCCATTTTAAATAGATCATAAAGGAGTGAGTATGTGTCAAGGAAACATTGGCCATTTCTACTATTTGGCATTTATCCTATCGGTTTATTTTTATTAGCCAAATCTACTCTCAGCTTGTTCAAGCAAATTGCTATACTGGCTAGTTTACTTGTCATTTTGGTTACAGTAGGTATGCTAACGCATTTTCTAAATAGTATATCTGCTTTAATAATTTGTTTATTTTTAATAGCTCCGTATGTAATGGGGAAACTTAGCAAATTTGAAATACTCTTATAGAGTACTCACCTGATGTAACCCTAAATAAAAGACGCAGTATATCAACTGAATTGATATGTTGCGTCTTTTATGCTGTTTTGTATGAGATCTCTAGTTATCTAGCGCTGTTTTAAGGGTATTGATTTCGAAGATATTCTTACTCTCTCCAAGAATCGCTATAAAGCCCATCATATTAAATTTTGCGGGTAGATGTAAGGTATATAGATCACGACAAACAGAAGAACCATCCTCTTGATAGGTGATAGAGTGGTCAGTAGAGACGACACTGATCTGATGTTCTTTGAAACAAGCTTCCATATAACGCAATGTCTCATTTCTATTAACATAGCGAACTTCAAGTTGACGTGTTCTTTCAATCTTAAAGACTGTTTTAACGGATCTCAAAACAACTAACATAATAAGTGTGCTGGAGATACCCATGAAATAATACCCCATTCCCACGGCAATTCCAAGACTAGCCACTGCCCAAATAGAAGCAGCTGTTGTCAGTCCAGTCACGCTTTTTTGACTAACAATAATCGTTCCAGCGCCTAAAAAACCGATACCATTTACGATCTGTGCTGTCAGCCTTGTGATATCTGTCGTAACAATGGGTGCCAGGTCAGTGTTCGCTCTTGCGAACTCGATGACCCATTCGCTGGCTTCAAGTTGCGTTAATGTGATTATAGCGGCGCCGAGACTGACAAGCGTATGCGTCCTAATGCCAGCGTCTCTCCCTTTTAATTCACGCTCGTAACCGATGATTCCTCCTAAAGAAGCCGCAATCAGTAACCTCAATAGTAATTCTAGATTAGTAAATATCATCCAGCTTTATCTCCCCTGCAGAAAATTTCTTTGTTTATGTCCTATCATACTAAACAAGACAGATAAAGTTAAGTTAAATTTTATCTGAAAAATCATAGATGAAAATGCTTTTATATTGAAGAGGGGTTCTGTATAATCAAATTAAGACTATCTAATTTATCATCATTAAAATGTAATAATAATGATAAATTAGAAAATCAGTTATTGAAGACAGAAACTATACATAAAAATTCTAGAGAGGAAGATCGATATGCAGTTTTCTTTTATGAAAAAACAGGGTGGGTCACATCCTGAAGAGAAAAAAGACAGAACCAGGAAAATCCCAATTGTAGATGCGACCATTCCTAAAGTGTTGATTTTTCCAGTGTCCATGCACATTGGTGCACCAGCAAAGCCAATTGTTGAAGTTGGCGACAAAGTGAAAGTCGGTCAGATGATTGCTGAGGCTGGTGGGTTTATTTCTGCCAATATCTATTCTTCAGTTTCAGGGGAAGTTATTGCAGTGGAGAAAAGACCTTCTACAGGTGGAGAGATTGATTCGATTATCATAAAAAATGATTATGAATATATTAAAGATGAACCAATCGTTGAGCCTGGGAAGTCAGCTCACATGACAGATGATGAGATTATTGAAACGGTTCGTAAAGCAGGTATCGTAGGAATGGGTGGCGCTACCTTTCCTACGGCAGTAAAACTGAGCCCGCCTCCGGGGATGACCATTGATTCCTTTATTATAAATGGTGCAGAATGTGAGCCATATTCGACGTCTGATAATCGAGTAATGGTAGAGTATGCCGAAGAAATTGTGAGTGGCATTAATCTGATTAGAAAATTATTTCCAAAGATTAAAAAAGTGTATATCGGTATTGAAGATAATAAACCCAATGCACTTAAATCAATGAGAGAAGCGACTGCGAGTTATCGCGACGTTATTGTGCAACCATTGAAAACAATGTATCCGCAAGGCTCTGAAAAAGGTTTAATTAAAACCATGACCGGAAGAGAAGTACCACCAGGTGGTTTGCCGGCAGAAGTGCGTTGTGTTGTGATGAATACATCAACGATTCGAGCTTGCTATAGAGCTTGTGAATTTGGAGAACCATTAACAGACAGAATTGTTTCTGTTTCTGGTACACCAATCAAAGAGGCTAAAAACTTACGCGTTAAAATTGGAACGCCTATTGACTCGTTGATTGAAGATTGTGGTGGATTTTCTGAAGTTCCAGGGAAAGTACTTTCTGGAGGACCGATGATGGGGAAACCAATTTCTGACTTAGGTATCTCAATCATTAAAGGTACGACGGCCATAACCGTTTTAACACCTGCTGAAGCAGATGAAGGGGAAGAAAAAGATTGTATTATGTGTTCAGAATGCTTGAATGTTTGCCCTGTCAGCTTGCAACCAATTTTAATTAGTGATGCATTCGATAGAGGGAACTTACAAAAAGCGAAAGAATTGGGCGCGATGGATTGTATCGAATGTGGAAACTGTTCGTTCATCTGTCCTTCAAAAATTCCGTTACTAGATAATATCCTTGCCGCTAAAGCTGCAATTAAAGAACAGGAAGCGGGGTAATCACTTATGGCACAGACAATAGATGTTAGAGGAAACCTTCAAATGGGACCCTCACCCCATATCCGTTCTAAAAGAACATCAGCTTGGTTGATGGGACAAGTATTGATTGCACTTGTTCCCCCACTAGTTGCTGCGACTTTCTTTTTCGGATTACAAGTACTTGTAATGGTAGCTGTAGGTATTGGAACAGCAGTATTAAGTGAATATGCTTACCAAAGGATTCGTTATCAGCAAGTCAAAATCAATGATTTAAGTGCTTGCGTTACCGGTATGTTGATTGGTTTAAGTTTACCCGTTACAGCGCCACTCTGGACTGTTGTGATCGGATCGATGTTTGCTATTATTATTGTTAAGCAATTAAACGGAGGTATCGGGAAAAATTATTTTAATCCTGCCGTCGCTGCCCGAGTTATGTTGAAAGCTTTCTTTTCACCTTGGATTACGAATTGGGTTTTGCCAAGTGCTTGGGGAGTAGATGCCGTGGCAGGCGCGACACCGCTAGAATTTATCGGTGATGGGGCTCAGACGGTCTCTGAACAAGTGCCTAAGTTATGGGATTTGTTTTTAGGTGTAAATCTTGGTGGGAATGTTGGTGAAACGTCAAAGCTTGCTATCCTGATTGGGATGTTATACTTAATTTTTAGAAGAGTGATCCATCCGAAAATTCCAATTTTATATATTTTAACGACTGTTGTTGTTATGGGTTTTTGGAGTGGCTTTAACTTTGACTTTATGATGACCCATGCGCTGACAGGAACACTTTTCTTTGCAGCGACTTTTATGGCCACTGATTATAGTTCAGGAGCGCTGACACCAGCTGGGAAAACGGTCTTTGCGATTGGTTGTGGATTTTTAACGGCCTTTTTCAGAATTGTATTTGATTATCCTGGAGGAGTAGGTTTCGCCATACTCATTATGAATTTGTTAGCACCATTTATCGATGGTAGATTGATGCCGAGAATATATGGTCACAAGAGTCGACCGAAAACGAAATACGATCGTCAGGGAGAGTTGAATAGATAAACCATAAGGGCACCTTTTTCTTCAGTTTAATTAGGAAAAAGGTGCTTTTGAAATACCTTAGACAGATGAACAGAATACGACACTAGCTAGATTATTTAATCGTTCTATTTAAATAAATATATAATACCGTTTATCATTTTAACCTAATCAATATTCATGCAATTATGAGGATTACAAACGATAATGATTAAGATATGATTCATTTTTTGAATAGGTACTAGGTCAACAGTATAAAATAATGTACAATTAGTAAGTGAATAAAAAAGGTTAGGATGAGAGAAATGACAAAATCGACAAATGAAAATCACTTTGATTATCTTGTGATTGGTGGCGGTAGCGGAGGGATCGCTTCTGCAAATCGTGCGGGAATGCACGGTGCCAAAGTTGGCTTGATCGAAGCAAAAGATCTCGGAGGCACTTGTGTCAATCTTGGCTGTGTACCGAAAAAAGTTATGTGGCATGTTTCTGAGATGATGGAAGAGTTAGATATGTATGCAGAAGATTATGGTTTAGAATTAAGTGAAGTGCCGAAACTTAATTTCAAAAAAATGGCAGAAAATCGTAGACTATTTATTGAACGATTGCATGGTGCTTATAAAAATGGACTAGATAGCAATCACGTTGAATTGATTAGAGGTTATGCTAAGTTTGTCGATCCCCATACTGTTGAAGTAGAAGGGAAACAATATACAGCAAAACGTATACTACTGGCAACAGGGGGGAAACCTAAGCGTCCATCTATTCCTGGTGGTGAATTTGGAATCGTATCTGATGGGGTGTTTGATTTAGAAGCACTACCTGAAAGAATAGCTGTTGTTGGTGGTGGATACATTGGTGTTGAGATGAGTGGTATTTTCCATGGTTTTAAGGCAGATACACATCAATTTATTCGTAAATCAACACCATTACATGGATTTGATTCGATTATTCGTGAAGGGTTTACAGCATTAGCCGAAGCTGAAGGGAAAAATGTACACACCAATAAATCTGTCACAGAAGTAAAAGAGAACCAAGACGGTTCTTACACTATGTACTTTGGAGATGGAACAACTCACGAGACTGATTTGATTTTATGGGCAACCGGAAGAACGCCTAACACAAGTGGCTTGAACCTTGAAGTGACGGGTGTTAACTTATATCCTGATGGCTATATTGAGACAGATCAGTATCAAAATACGACAGCCGAACATATTTATGCTGTGGGAGATGTAACTGGTAGAGTGGAGTTGACGCCTGTTGCCATTGCAGCGGGAAGAAGATTATCAGAAAGACTGTTCAACGGGAAAACCGATTTGTATCTTGATTACAATAATATCCCAACAGTGTTTTTTACCCACCCACCAATTGGTACAGTAGGGATGACAGAAGAACAAGCAATGGATGAGTACGGAAAAGACCAGGTAAAAGTATATAAATCAGTATTTACCTCCATGCACAGTTCGATTACTAGAAACAAACAGAAATCGTATATGAAATTGGTTTGTATAGGTAAAGATGAAAAAATCGTTGGCTTACATGGTATTGGTCGAGGAATGGACGAGATGCTTCAAGGGTTTGCTGTAGCAATCAAGATGGGGGCAACAAAAGCTGATTTTGATGACACAGTAGCTATCCACCCAACTGCGGCAGAAGAATTCGTGACAATGAGATAGGTGTAGAAGAGAACTTGTAAGAGAGTTCTCTTCTTTTTTTTGAAAGCTTTTCCATCATCGTCATATCAGTCTTTATACGAAAGTTAAAATAGGTTTGACTGCAATTTTGCTTCTAAACACGAACGTTAAAGGTAGTAAAATAGCGAATGTTCTATAATTGCCTTGCTTTTTTAAATAGTACAGATTATAATTGGAAATGAATTTGTATAGAACGTCTAATATAGTTTAGCGATACGGGCTAATGTTTCTACCAATCACCTTAAAAGATTGACTATTAGGCTTAATGAAGACAGCTTGTACTGTTTTTTGTGAGTCTAATATACTTTTTAAGGATGAGTTCTCTCATCCTTTTTTATATGCTCTTATACAATACACACGCTTAGAGGTGTTTGGGTATTAACATAAAACGTATTTTTTAGTATGAGCTTAGCGTTTGATTACAAGGACTTCGATAATCGAAGCAACTATTTTGAAAGAGGGTCATGTCAGTGTTTGAAAAATACTTTCAGTTGAAAGAAAATAATACGAATGTCGGTCGTGAAATCGCCGCAGGTGTCACAACATTCTTTGCAATGTCATATATCGTTTTTGTTAATCCACAAATCTTATCGCTAACAGGGATGCCTTCACAAGCAGTTTTTCTAGCAACGATCATCTCTTCAGCAATCGGGACATTAATCATGGGGTTATACGCAAAAGTTCCTTACGCACAAGCACCGGGAATGGGATTAAATGCCTTCTTCACATACACAGTGGTATTTAATTTAGGGTTCTCTTGGCAAGAAGCTTTGGCAATGGTATTTATATGCGGTATCGTCAACATATTTATCACGATGACGAGCATTCGTAAAATGATCATTCATTCGATTCCTGAAACATTGCAACATGCAATCGGTGGGGGTATCGGTGTCTTTATTGCCTATATCGGATTGAAAAATGCTGATTTTTTAGAATTCACTTCTGAAGCCCCAAATATTATTTCTGCAAACAATCAGGCATTCGATGCTACGAACGAAACTTATCAAGGTGGTTTGAATACAGTTGTAACAGGTGGGGGAATCATTCCTGATCTTACTGCATTTACTACACCTCATGTATTATTGGGCCTCATTGGCTTGGTGATTACGATTATCCTTTTGATTGCTAATGTAAAAGGTGCCATTCTGATTGGGATTATTGCAACAACTTTTATTGGTATTCCAATGGGGGTTACAGATTTATCAGGTTTAACGAACCCTGCTAATTCCATTGGTTCAGCTTTTTCTGAGTTAGGCACGACATTTGGTGCTGCTTTTAGTTCACAAGGTTTTGGGTCTCTCTTAGCGGATCCATCACGTTATGCCTTAGTCTTTATTACGGTCTTTGCATTTACGCTAACCGATATTTTTGACACAATCGGTACATTTATTGGTACTGGTCGTAAAACCGGCATCTTTACTTTGGACGACGAGAAAGCAATGGATGAAGGAAAAGGCATCAACACGAAGCTAGAAAAAGCACTATTTGCAGATGCAATCGCTACGACTGCTGGATCAATATTTGGTACATCGAATGTTACGACATTTGTGGAAAGTACCGCAGGTATCGGAGCGGGTGGCCGTACTGGTCTGACGAGTGTTGCAACCGGTGTGATGTTCTTGTTAGCTGCTGTTTTCTCACCAGTTATTGCGATTGTACCAGGTGCTGCTACAGCCCCTGCATTGATTGTAGTTGGGATCATGATGATGTCAGCTTTCGGAGAAATCAACTGGAATGATATGGAAGAAGCTGTTCCAGCGTTCTTTGCTTCTATCTTTATGGGATTCGCTTATAGTATTTCATATGGTATCGCTGCTGGATTCGTATTCTACATTATTACTAAAGTGGTTAAAGGGAAAGCAAAAGTGGTTCATCCGGTTATCTGGGTAACAGCTGCTTTATTCATTATCAATTTTATTGTAATGGCAAATATCTAAAAAAATTAAAGGCTTCCGTCAAATCCTCTTGGATTTGACGGAAGCCTTTTTTATTATTCGTATCGGAGAGCTTCGATCGGATCTAGTTTTGCTGCTTTTCGAGCAGGATAGATACCAAAGAATACACCGACAGCTGTTGAGAAAATCAAGACAAGCGCAACGCTACCCAAGGTAACATTAGGAATAATATCCAGGAAACCGGCAATGACATTGGAAAGAAGAATACCGAGTGTTAAGCCAATCAAACCACCAATCAAACTGAGAATGATGGATTCCATCAAAAACTGAGTGAGTATCGTATTGGTTGTTGCCCCAAGAGCTTTACGCGTACCAATCTCTCTTGTTCGTTCTGTAACAGATACTAACATGATATTCATCACACCAATACCGCCTACAAGTAATGCTATTGCTGCTACAGCAGCGATAAAGTTGATAAAGAGTCCTAAAACGTTATCCACTTGATCTAATGCCTGTAAGAAGTTGGTTGCGGTGTAAATATTTTCGCCTACCGCATTATTTCTCAGTTCAAGCAAACGAACAATCTGATTAGAGACTGGTTCGATTTGTTCAGTCGCACCGACTTGAATGGTTGCTGAACTGATACCGGAAAATTGAGGAATCGTATTACCGATCGTTGAATTGGGTATTGCGACGAAAACGGGTAGCTCACTTGTATCAAACGAGCCCTGCATATCGCCGAATCGTCCTTCAAGAACACCAACGATTCTTAAGTTTAAAGGCACTTGAGCTGCAGTTACGCGTAGATTTTCACCGACCACATCTGTTCTTCCGTATAAAGCCTCTGCTGTATCTTCATCAATGACAACGACATCAGCTGACTCATCATAGTCATTTTGATTAAAATAACGACCACTAACTAAATTAGCACTCATGGCCTGACTGACATACTGCAAGTCAGGTGAACCATAAGAAATCACCGCTTGGCGAGATTCATCATCTGAGGATACTGTACCTTGTGTTTGTCCATCAGAAGAGATGTAGCGAATATCATCAATGGATTCTTTTAGTACAGTCAAATCATCCTCCGTTAAGGCATCACCGCCTTGTTCTGAGTCGCTTGCACTTAATTGGATGGTTGTTGCGCCTAGTTCACTGAAAGTACCAGTGATTTCACTAGCCGCACCATTTCCGACAGCGAGTATGGCGATAACAGAAGCAATACCAATAATGATACCGAGCATAGTCAAGAATGACCGCATTTTGTTGGCAAAAATACTGTCCAGCGCCATTTTTAGGTTTTCTTTAAAGAACATGTCCATCCACCTCCGTCTGATTCAATCGTTTAGGTGTCAGGTATTCGTTTTTACGAAGCACACCATCTCTGAAATGGACGATTCGTTTAGTATACTCTGCCATTTCGGGTTCATGCGTAACCATTACGATGGTGGTACCTTCATCATTCAAATCCTGAAAAATACGCATGATATCTTCTGTGGTCTTGGAATCTAAATTACCAGTAGGCTCATCAGCCATGAGAACCGAAGGGTTATTCACGATTGCTCTTGCGATCGCCACCCGTTGCTTTTGACCACCAGATATTTCATTCGTTAAATGGTTGATACGATCACCTAAACCTACTTTTTCTAAGGCTTCTGTCGCACGTTCTTTGCGCTCTTTTCTAGGTACCTTAGCATAGACAAGTGGTAACATAACATTCTCAAGTACACTCATACGGGTCATCAGATTGAAAGACTGAAAGACGAAACCAATTTCTTTGTTTCGGATATGCGCTCGTTCATTATCAGAAATACTGGATACGTCAGTTCCATTAAGAAAATAAGTACCACTATCAAACTGATCGAGTAAACCGAGAATATTCATTAGGGTTGATTTACCTGAGCCGCTGGGCCCCATGATAGAAGTGAATTCTCCTTCTTGAATAGAAAGGGAGACTTTGTTCAGTGCTGTCAAAGTTTCTCCACCCATTCGATAAATCTTTTCTATATTTTTGATCTCAATCAAGAGAACACCTCCTTTTAATCTTCGATTACGACCTGAACATCTTGAGAAATTTCATCTCCAGGAGAGAGAATCACTTGATCTCCTTCAGAAAGTCCTTCAGTGATTTCAATTGTAGTATTTGATTGAATACCTGTTTCAACCGCTATTTTTTGTGCCTGTTGATCAACGACTGTATAAACGTAAGGTTGGTTATCGTCATCGTAGTTGATGGCTTCAATCGGAACGACTAATACTTGATCTGCAGAAGCAACCGTAATGTCTGCGTCTATTTCAAATCCAGCTATCAACCCTTCTGGTTTTTCATCAAATGTTACGACAGCCCCAAGAGAAGTTGAAGATCCAACTTGTGATTGTTCTTGTGTAGCAACTGGATCAATGCTAGAAACTTTTCCTTGATATTCTTCATTGGCATAAGTCAATACGACAGGCTGATCGACCGATACAAGAGTTGCATCTGATCGTGATAATTGAATAGTTACTTCTAAGTTATCTAAATCAGCTAAAACGATAGATGATTGGCCTTGTTGTGCATTGTTATCGGGTTCTTCTTCCGCAACATTCATTTCTGTGACTGTTCCATTAAAATTCGCTGTATACGTTGTACCATCTAAATAAGTGACGAGTGTATCGCCTTCCTCTACGGTGTCACCAACGGTTACATTTACGTCTGTAACGATTCCTTGACCTAACACCTCTTGAGATGCTGAAGGAACGATTGTTCCATTCGATGCAATAACTTCTCTTACATCGTCTGTGACTACATCGGCCGCACGGACAGTAGTGTTTGGTTCATCTTGTGAACTATTCCAAATACTAAATCCGATAAATCCCACGACAACGATTAACACCACAACACTTAACCATTTTTTCCCATTCATATATAATGCTTCCTCTCTTTTCGCACAATTTTGTTCATTCCTCCATTATAGCTGTCGACATGATTGATATCCATGAAGAAAAATCGAAGATTTCTGACGCCTCCATTAAAACAGTAAAACGATTTGTTCCGATTGATTGTTAAAAGATAAATGTTGAAATCAGTATCAGTCGGTTCGGTTGTCTAGAAGGTGTATGGTAGAATAGACATACATTAGAATAACTGAATTTTATAGGGGGAAGTATAAAATGAAGGAGCACTATTTTGTAATCGGCGATATCCATGGTCAAATAACGATGCTTGAACAGCTGTTACAGAAATGGAATAGAGAAAAACAGCAATTAGTATTTGTAGGAGATCTGGGAGATCGAGGTGAAAATCCAAAAGCTTGTTTTGAACGCGCCAGACAGTTGGTATTGGAAGAAGGTGCGATCTGTCTTAGAGGGAACCACGAAGAAATGCTATTAAACTTTATGAATCATCCAGAACAGTATATTGAGAATTACGCAATGAATGGTGGATTAGTCACGATCAATTCGTTTATTGATGAGGAGATCGAGGGGAAGAAACCGAAAGAACTAGCAGAAAAATTGCAGCAACAAGCACCATGGTTGAAGCCGTTTATTGAATCATTGCCACTTAAAGTTGAATGGGGGAATTATCTAATTGTTCACGCAGGGGTAGACTTAACCATCAAAGATTGGAAAGAAACATCGAATCAAAATCTCGTTTGGATTCGTGAAGGCTTTTATGATCAACCGAATAATACAGGTAAGACAATTATTTTTGGACATACTGTAACCGCCATGTTGAATGAAAAACAGTCAGATGCTTCTATATGGCTTTCTGGAGATGGAAAAATCGGTATTGATGGTGGGGCTGTCTATGGTGGTTCGCTACATGGCATTGTTATTGATCAAAGTGGTATGATTGAGCAATACAGTATTCCAAACACAGGGTACGCGTTCAATAACCTCTTACGAAAGGAAAGTTAACTCATCATGAAAATCGGCATGATATCTGACTTGCATGTAGATATCAATCAGAAAACATTAGAACCGAATCAGACGGCTTTATCATTAATCATCGATTTGGTCATGAAACACGAATTGGACATTCTCCTGATAGCAGGGGATATTTCCAATCACTACAAGGAAAGCCAACTTTTTATAGAACATATCCAAACTGCAACAAAAGCGGAAGTTTATTTTACGCCTGGAAATCATGACTATTGGTCTAAAGATCATGAAGTAAAAGACACCAATATCATAGATAATTACTTTATGTCTAAACAACAATCGCTTGTTGGTAAGCCAAAAATCATCAACGAAAAATGGGCAATTGTCGGGACACCCGGTTGGTATGATTATGGATATGGGGACCATGATCAGTATACAGTTGAACAATTCGAGAAGAAAAAATACAAATTTGCTTCTTGGAACGATCGCCATTATGTCGATTGGGGCGTCGATGATCAAACAGTGAGTAAAAAGATGTTGAAGCAACTCATCAAGGACATCGAAGCAACGGAAGGTCGTCAGTTGATTTTAATGACCCATGTAGCGACTCATCCAGAGTTTGTCGTACCCTTACCGAACCGTATTTATGATTATGCGAATGGTTTCTTAGGGGCAAAATCTTACGAGTATCTATACGACCAATATCCGACTATCAAGTATAGTTTAATGGGACATGTTCACTTTAGAAAGACCTTTCGTGAAGGGGACCGCACTTTTATTGTAGCTTGTTTAGGAAATAAAAGACATTGGCGACATAAAAATTTCAAAGCACAACTTGAGAAAACACTGGTTGTCATTGATATCTAAAATAGTAGCGTAGTGATTTTATTCACTTTGCTACTTTTTTTATGGAATTGATCAAGGTGAAAAGATGTTAATGGAAATCAAATACGGAATCCAATGATTCTAGCGTGCTCATTTATGATAAAATAGGAGAGTTGAATACATGCATTGGAGATGAATAGATTGGCAGAAATTGAAAACAAACAAGTAATGGACTTACTCACAAAAGAATTATCAGCCTATTCTAAAAAGCAAATCACATCCGTATTAGATTTGCTGGATGACGGAAACACAGTACCTTTTATTGCGCGTTACCGAAAAGAAGTTACTGGCTCACTCGATGAAGTACAGATTAGAGAGATCGAAGAGCGTCATACCTATATAAGTAATATTGAAAAAAGAAAAACAGATGTCTTAGCTTCTATTGAAGAACAAGGGAAGTTAACACCAGAACTTGCAAGCGAAATAAAAAAAGCTACACAAATGCAAAAGGTTGAAGATTTATATCGACCTTTCAAACAAAAACGCCGGACAAAAGCAACGATTGCGAAAGAACAGGGGCTTCAGCCATTTGCAGACTGGATTTTGTCATTTCCAACAGATGATCTTGAAGACGAAGCAAAAAAATATTTAGATGAAGAAAAAGAAGTAACATCAGTCGAGGATGTACTGACTGGAGCACACGAAATCATTGCTGAATATATTTCAGATAATCCAAAGTATCGTGAATGGATTCGCGACTATACGAATAAAAATGGTGTTTTACAATCATCAGTAAAAGATCAGTCTGCTGATGATAAAGCTGTTTATGAAATGTATTATGAATATTCAGAAACACTTAAATCGTTAGTAGCGCATCGAATCTTAGCTTTGAACAGGGGTGAGAAAGAAGGCATCTT
The DNA here is from genome assembly GCF_017599325.1 of Marinilactibacillus kalidii. GTDB lineage: Bacteria > Bacillota > Bacilli > Lactobacillales > Carnobacteriaceae_A > Marinilactibacillus > Marinilactibacillus kalidii. The sequence goes on from NZ_JAGFVM010000052.1 coordinate 48,323, forward strand.
GTCTGTCTCAATCGATATCGCTGAAGACCGCATAGAGCACTATATAATCAAGCAAGAAATCAAAAGTGTTGAGCTAACACCTGCGGTAAAACAAATTAAAGAAGCCATCAATGATGCTTATAAGCGATTTATTCGTCCGGCTATTGAACGAGAAATTCGTAACGAACTCTCTGAACGGGCGGAAGAGCAGGCAATAAACGTTTTTGGAGAGAACTTGCGTAATTTACTCCTACAAGCACCCCTTAAAGATCAAACGATATTGGGGTTAGATCCAGCTTATCGTACAGGATGTAAGTTAGCTGTTATTGATGCGACAGGTAAAGTGCTGGCGATCGATGTTATTTACCCACATAAACCTGCTTCACAACAAAAACGAGCAGATGCTGCAAAACGATTCAAAGAAGTGATCGAAGAATACAACGTAGACACTGTAGCGATTGGAAATGGTACGGCCAGTAGAGAATCTGAAACCTTCGTAGCAGAACAATTGAAAGAAGCCAAACATAAAGTGGCTTATGTTATTGTCAACGAAGCAGGAGCATCAGTATACTCTGCCAGTGAAGAAGCGAGAAGAGAATTTCCAGATTTACAAGTCGAAGAAAGAAGCGCGGTCAGTATCGCTAGACGTTTACAGGATCCTTTAGCTGAACTAGTTAAAATCGATCCGAAGTCTATTGGTATCGGTCAATATCAGCATGATGTCTCACAAAAGAAACTGACAGAACAATTGGATTTCGTTATCGAAACCGTTGTTAACCAAGTGGGTGTCAACGTTAATACTGCCAGTGCAGCTTTACTGAAACACATCGCTGGTTTAACGAAGACGACAGCAGAGAATGTTGTAACTTACAGAGAAGAAAACGGGAAGTTCACCAGCCGTGCACAGCTGAAAAAAGTAAAACGACTTGGACCAAAAGCTTATGAGCAAGCAGTCGGTTTCTTGAGGATACCGGATGGAAAAGAACCGCTTGATCGCACAGGTATTCACCCTGAAACCTATAAAGAGTCAAAACAGATTATCGAAATGGCCGGTATGAAGAAATCAGCAATCGGTTCTGAAGAACTAAGCAAAAGTATCCAATCCTTAAATAAGGATACACTGTTAAGTGAAACAGGTTTAGGATCCGAAACGCTCGAAGATGTGATGAAAGCGTTGGTTGCTCCTGGAAGAGACATGCGTGATGATATGCCAGCGCCACTTTTGAGAACAGATGTATTGACAATGGAAGATCTCAAACAAGGAATGGAACTTGAGGGTACAGTGAGAAATGTTGTTGATTTTGGTGCATTTGTTGATATAGGTGTAAAACAAGATGGACTTGTGCATATTTCTAAATTGAGTAATAAATTTATCAAGCATCCAAGTGCGGTTGTTGCAGTTGGTGATATTGTAAAAGTTTGGATAGACTCAGTCGATCTGAAAAAAGGTCGAATCGCTTTAACGATGTTGAATGAGCAAAAGTAAAGAGAACATGACGGGGTGCCAAGCTAGCATCTCGTTCTTTTTATAAGGAGTAAAAGATGGATCAAATCACTTTGCAAAAACTTGTAGAAACTATTTCAATGAGGGTGTTTTCTAAGCCATTTGAACACCAAGCAATTTTTAATCCACGCTTGAAAACTACTGGCGGAAGGTACTTTCTGAAGACGCATCATTTGGACTTTAACCCACTTGTACTTGAAGTGCTCGGGATGGAAACTTTTGAAGGGGTCATCCGTCACGAACTTTGTCACTACCATTTGCACCTTGAAGGAAAAGGACATCGACATAAAGATCAGGACTTCAAGCAACTGCTAAAGGAAGTAGATGGATTGCGTTATACACCTGCCTTAAAAGAACGAAAACAAGTGAATGAATTATGGAAATATCATTGTAAAAATTGCTTGCAAATTTATTACAGAAAAAGACGGATAAATACAACGCGCTATGTCTGCTCCAAATGTCGAGGTACATTAGTTCTAGATGGTAAAGAGAATATCGCCATTGAATAAGGTGTAAGTATAAAAGAGGATTGACACATTCGTCTAACGTTGTTATGATAGTGCTTGTAGCGCTTAGCATACGTGGCGGAATGGTAGACGCGCCAGCTTGAGGGGCTGGTGGGGCGATGCCCCGTGGAAGTTCGAGTCTTCTCGTGTGCATCATTAAAAACTCGTAAAACAAGGTTTGCAGATCTCTGCAAACCTTGTTTTTTTGTCTAATGAGTTGATAATAGGGTTAACATCAATAATCTAGATATGGTTATGCTATACTACAAAGAAAAGGTGGAGTGAGCATGTGGATTATACTAGGAATCATGGCAATGATTGCAACATTTATGAATCTTTATAGATACAAAGCTGGAAAGGACTATACGCTTGCGATGGCGGCAGGTTTATCTTTCACAGCATTGACACTTTGTGCTGAATATAGTCTTGTGTTTCGCTGGGTAAAAGCGAATGATTGGACAGCGCTGGCAGATGTCGTTCCGACTATGGAAAAACTGTTATGGCTCTTGACTATTGCTGCGATCTTTTTAAACCTACTGCCGATCATATTAGAATGGAAGAATAAGGAATTGCCTTTACATAAATAGCAGAAGAAATATTGATAATAATCGACTTCGGATAGTTCGTGAAGCTAAAAATGAATCTGTTCCAATTGTGTAGCCTAAACAAAAAAAGAACAGTTCTCAACTGTTCTTTTTTTGTTGTTACTATTTTCGCCAATATGTCTGACACTCTTTTTTATCTTCGATATTATACGCAATAATAGCCTTAAGTAAATCGTAGTCAACAGTCTGTGATTGTTTGATTTTAAAAAGTCCTTTTGTTGTTTCGTAGCCAGCCTTTTCGATAGCCGCTGCAAATGCTAGAAGTGCTTTTACTTCGGGCGCTACAGAAATATGCTGCTTAGCTACGCTAAAACCAATAATAAAAGTATCGTGATCTGTAAAATTTGGTTGATTCCAAGCAATGCGTTGTTTTAAATCTGGAAATGTCTCTATGATATAGTCCAGTATTTTTGCAAGTTTATCTCTTTGTTCGATTTGATCGATTGTACTTAAAAAGTCATTGAATGTTTCCATCATTATCCACTCCTTTTTTATAGTAAGAACCGAAAAAGATAAGTATTAATTGATAGACAAAACAACAGTAGATAGTGTAATGAATAAGGGCATCGTGATCATAGCTAGTAAACTTGCCAGAACAACTAGACGTGCCCCATATTCATAATCTCCACCGTATAGTTGAGAAAATAGGGCAGTATTGACAGCAGTAGGGGTACAGTTTGCGATAGAGAGTACAAGGAGTACGGATTCATTTTGAATAGGGAGGAACCAAATGATCACTAGTCCGACAAAGGGGGTAATGACCAATCTGACGATTACTGTCCAGTAATTGTTTTTGACCATAAAGATTTCTTTAAGCTGACTTCTGGCTAAGTAGCCACCTAGCAGAATCATACCTAATGGTGAACTAGTATCTGCAATTTTATCGAAACCATTATATAGGATAGAAGGTATTTCGATTCTGAGTAAATATAAAGCTAAACCGGTAAAGGCACCAATAGAAGCTGGATTGAAAAAAGCTTGTCTGATGGTAACGGTTTGTTTTCCTTCAGATAGTAGCCATATACCATATGTAAATTGAAAAATACTTGATGCAACAATATACATCGATAAGTAAAAAATTCCTTGATAACCTAGCAGCGGTAAAACAATTGGAATACCGACCAGCGCCGTATTTGAAAAAACAACGGCGAACAAATCAATTTTTTTCCCGTTTCGAATCAATAATTTTGCAAAAACAATGCGAGAAATCATTATTAAAACAGAACCCACAAACATCAATCCTAAAAGCGATAACTGATCTGAATCGTAAGGTTGTTGAAAGGACATCATTAAAGCGATTGGAATAATCAATTTTGTTGTCATGTTGGCAATCTGTTGACTACCGAACATATCCAAAATATTGACACGAACGAGCATAAATCCAAAAAGCATAATGAAAAACATGGTAGCTAATTGCGCTAGAATAACTAGTGAAATAAGGTGGCCCTCCCATTGATTATTTTTTATCAATATACACCTAAGTAAAAGGGGTTGCAAATAAAAAGACTACCCGTTAAGGTAGCCATTTAGTGATTATCGATGCGGATACTGTTGGTCATCTTCAACGTGTACGCGAACTTTTACCTTTTCTGCTTTGGGTTGGTTTAAAGCGACCAGTATTAGTGCAGCGGGTATTACAGTTAAAAATCCAGTTAATAGTAATAATAAAATAAGGTTCATATGATCACCCTTTCGATTTTCTATCGATTGTAATCTGTTTAGTCATCTTAACATCATCAGTATGCGCCAAATGGGCAGGTTATTCAATCAATATGACCACATAAGCTGTCACTATTGGTCTTTATTGATGTATACTGTAAATAAAACTGAGAGGAAGAGAACATGCTAGAACGTATCCACCATACTGCTATTATTGCATCTAATTATGAAGAATCTAAGAAATTTTATACTGAAACGTTAGAACTTCCAATCGTCAATGAATTATACAGAGAAGAACGAGATTCTTATAAACTTGACCTTGCTATCGGTGATGCACAGATTGAGTTGTTTTCTTTTCCAGATCCTCCTGAAAGACCGAGTACACCCGAAGCACAAGGGCTAAGACATCTGTGTTTTGAAATTAACGATATCGATCACGTGGTTAAATGGTTGGAGAATAAGTCAGTTATCGTCGAGCCGATTAGAATTGATCCTGTAACTGGAAAACGATTTACATTTTTCAAAGATCCGGATGGACTGCCTTTGGAATTGTATGAAAAATAACAATCAAATCATTTAAATAAAGGATTGCCCCTCGCTTCACTTGACCAGATCAGAGATATGAGGCAAACTTATCTTATTACTTACTATATAGGAGGAAATATCATGGCTAAAAAAGCTTTACACACATGTGTTAGAGTAATGGATCTTGATAAATCAGTTGATTTTTATACAAACGTACTTGGGATGGAAATCACTAAGAAGGCTGATTATCCTGATGACAAATTCACATTAGTTTACCTGGCATTGCCAGGAGATAACTACGAAGTTGAGTTAACGTACAACTACGATCAAGAAGAGCCTTACGAAATTGGTAATGGTTATGGTCATATTGCGATTAGTGTAGACGATCTGCAAGCTACACATGAAGAGTATAGTAAAACACACTATGAAGTAACCGGGTTAAAAGGGTTATCTGACGGTGCGGCAAACTACTTCTTTATCAAAGATCCAGATGGATACAAAATAGAAGTTATTCAAGCAAGATAAAGTTAATGAGATTGTTTTAAAGTAAGCTCGAGTATTTTTTCTCGAGCTTACTTTTATACTTAAAAGGGGAGAAAGATATGTCATTACTAGAATTTGATGCGGGGGTATTTCATTATCCTTCAAGAAGGGAACTGGTTTACGGGAAAAAAGGCATGGTGGCTAGTTCACACCCTTTGGCATCTCAAGCAGGTTTGGATATTTTGAAAAAAGGTGGAAATGCCATTGATGCTGCAATCGCAGCAGCTGCGGCTATAACGATAGTGGAACCAGGGTCGAATGGTATCGGGGGAGATAGCTTTTCAATCTTGTGGAAAGACGGGGAGATTCACGGACTAAATGCGAGCGGACATTCTCCAAAAAACATGACTAGAGAAGCGGTCATGGAAAAAGGAGAGAAAATTGAAACGCACGGTATAGATCCTATCACCGTTCCAGGTGTACCGGCTGGTTGGGTAACGTTAAACCAAGCACATGGTAAATTATCATTAGAAGAAGTGCTTGAACCTGCTGCAAAAATTGCAGAAGAAGGATTTCCAGTGTCCAATACTGTTTCCAATGCATGGAAAAGAACATTCAAGATTCTTGACAAGAAAAGAAAAGATTTTCCAGAATTAGAAACGTGGTTTGATGTTTTTGCGCCAAACGGCCGTCCATTGGAACCAGGCGAAATATGGTCTTCTAAAGGACATGCAAGAACACTTAGGTTAATCGCAAAAACAAAGGGTGAAGCCTTTTATAATGGAGAAATCGCAGAAGAAATTGATCAACTATCTAAAAAATACAATGGCTTTATTCGTAAAGAAGACTTGAAAGACTACCAACCTGAATGGATTACACCTATATCAACAACTTATAAAGGGTATGATATTTGGGAAATGCCACCAAATGGCCAAGGAATCATCGCATTAATGGCACTTTCGATTCTAGAGAACATCGAGCTCAAAGGCAAAGATGATCCTGAAACGATTCATAAACAAATTGAAGCCATTAAATTAGCTTTCAGTGATGGACAAGCTACGATTTCTGATTTGAAGCATATGGAAGAAACAGTCGATCGACTACTCTCTAAGCCTTATGCCAATTCCAGAGCACAGCTTGTATCCCAAGAAGCAAAGGCTGCCAAGCCAGGGTTGAAGGACTATTCGGGAACCATTTATTTGGCAGCAGCAGATGAAGAAGGAAATATGATTTCTTATATTCAGAGTAATTATATGGGATTTGGATCTGGTGTAGTTGTGCCTGAGTATGGGGTGAGCCTTCAAAACAGGGCTTGTGGATTTACAATGGAAGAAGAGCATCCTAATGTAATTGGTCCAGAAAAAAAACCGTTTCACACTATTATTCCTGGATTTATTTCAAAAGATGAACAAGCCGTTGGACCTTTTGGTATTATGGGTGGTCAAATGCAGCCTCAAGCGCATTTGCAGGTAATTAGTTCCATGGTTGATTTCCATCTCAATCCTCAAGATGCTTTGGATGCGCCTAGATGGCATTGGGATGAAGGAAACAAAATCTCGATTGAGTCTGTGATGCCGTTAAACATCGTTGAAGATTTGATTAGAAGAGGACATGAAGTGACCATTGTTCCAGGAAAAGGACTATTTGGTAGAGGACAAATCATATTAAGAGATGAAATGGGTGTCCTTGTGGGTGCAACCGAACCTAGAGCCGATGGTCACATTTCAACATGGTAGCATCTAAGAAATAAACAGTAGACAGATATTTTAAATGAAACAGAACCATGATATAATTAAGAAAGCACTTTCATGATCTGTTCGATTTTTAGGAGGGTTAATATGAGTATACTGACATTCGATATAGGTGGAACCTCTGTTAAGTATGCTGTTTGGGATGAGGATCGCTTAAAAGAAAAAGGTAGCTTTTCGACCCCAGAGCGTTGGGAAATGTTGAAAGCAGCATTGCTTAAAGTGAAAAAAAAGGTAGAGAAGCATTTTTCTCTGCAAGGCGTTGCTTTTTCAGCACCTGGTGCAATCAATCAGATGGATAGACAAATTGAAGGTGTGAGCGAAGTACCTTATATTCATTTTTTTCCAATATATGATGAGCTAGAGCAAGTTTTTGAATTACCAGTATCGTTTGAAAATGATGCTAATTGTGCAGGACTTGCAGAAATTTGGCGCGGTGCTGCTGTTGATAAAAGTAGTGTGCTTTTTGTGGTTTTGGGTACTGGAATAGGCGGAGCTATTATTGTTGATGGAGAAATTCAACATGGCCATCATCTATTAGGCGGCGAGTTTGGCTTTATGTTATTAGATGGTGAACGCACATTCAGTGAATTAGGAACAGCCGTTGCTATGGCTAGAAGATACGCCAAACGTATGAATATACCGACTAATAAAGTCAGTGGCGAAGAAGTTTTTCAATTAGCTGAACAAGGAGACGCGGTAGCTAAGGAAGAAGTGAAAACATTTTTCCATTATTTAGTGAGAGGGCTATACAATTTAGCCTATTCATTCGATCCTGAAGTGTTGCTTCTAGGTGGAGGTGTATCCAATAAACCTGATTTGATTGAAAAAATCAACGAGGAAATGGATGATTTATTTGGCAGATTAAGAGTGCCACCTTATAGACCTAAAGTAGAATTGTGTCAGTTTAAGAATGATGCTAATTTGATTGGTGCGGTTTATCATTTTCTCCACACGCATGAAAATATGGACAAAGTAGTCAATAGAGTACCAGAATAGATTTCAGTAGTTAAAAGTTTGTGCTTAAATTCAAATAGGAATCGAGGACGAAATGGTGAAAATCAAACAACACGACAAAATCTTGTTTATTGGTGATAGTATTACAGATGTAGATAGAGACCGCTCAAATCCAAACGATCTTGGAAAAGGCTATCCATTAATGATAGCAGCAGAATTACAAGCGGGTATACCTGAAGAACAATTGACTTTTTACAATAGAGGTATCAGTGGTGATAAGGTAATCGATTTAAAAAAACGTTGGGAAGAAGATTGTCTGAATTTGAATCCAGATGTGGTCTCTATTTTAGTTGGAATCAATGATTCATCTCATCAGTTAAATATTGATCAGAGAATGAACAGGGACGCAATCGATCAGTTTGAAGAAGACTATCGGTCATTATTGAAGTCCCTTAGCCAGAGAACGGATGCAAAAGTTGTATTGATGGAGCCGTTCGTACTGCCACATCCAAAAGAGAGAATGGAACTTAGAGAAGACCTAGATCACCGTATTCAAATCGTCAGAAAAATGGCGCGTGAATATCAAACAGACTTAATCCCATTGGATGGTCTATTTAACGCACAAGGTGTTAAATATGGTTATCCTTATTTCACAGGAGATGATGGCATACATCCGACAGTTGCCGGCCACGGTTTGATCAAGGAAGCATGGCTCAATCAATTAGAATTTTAATAAAGATTGTATTACAGAAATGAATATGCTATAGTTAGCTCATGCGATGAGTCGATAAGTTCACTTTATGTGGACTATCAAGCACGATACAGGTGCATTGCACACAACAGGAAGTTGGTATCGGAAGTCCCTGGTGCTGTGAACACAATACTTCACTTTAGCTTTGCTAAAGTTGCTGAAGAAGAGATAAGGTTAATCCCTTATCTCTTCTTTTTTTTGTCTTTTTTTCAATCTATAACATTTGTTATTCAAGAATGTTGATTTTAAAGCAAAATTAATGTTTTTCACATGACAATTTGTTAATAAAATGATAAAATGTTTTAGGAATTATCAGTTGTATGGATTGAAAAAGGAGTATGATTATCCGATGCCGAATATTGAAACGAAAAGTCATGACATAAAACCTGGTAAAGAACAGGATGTCATTATCAAAGTTGGGAACTTTCGACTTTATTTCCAAAACTATTATAATATTATATCTTTAGCCAATGACTTATTAACCGGTGGGCTCTATTTATCTGGAAGTTTAGTTCAGGCATTTACTAATTTGGAAAGAATTGGCATGTATCTTTATATTTTTGCTAGTTTTTTCTTATTAATGAGACCAGTCATACGTATCGTACACCATGTATTTTTGTATAGGGAGAATGAATATCGTGAACAAGTGCTTGGTGAGAGTCCAGAAGAGTACGGTCATGATACAGGAACAGATAATAAAGCAGCGAATGAGATTAAAGTAGAAAGTAATGAAGAAGCTGAAGAAGATGATGAGGATTCAGAAGAAAAGGAAGCTTGAAATAAAAAAGATAGGCGAGTCGTACTACGAAGGTTAATCGCTTCATAGTGTGACACGTCTATCTTTTATTTTAGGATCTGATTTATTAAGCTATTTCTACTGACTCTTCATCAGCTAATTTACGGTGGATTTCTGCAAGTTCAAGTTCACGAACTTTTCTAGGTAAGAAGCAACGGATTTCTTCTTCATTATATCCGATTTGTAAACGACGATCATCCATAATAATTGGACGTCTGATTAAGCTCGGTTGCGTCTTGAATAATTCTAGCAACTCATTCATTGATAAGTCTTCAATATCAACATCGAGTGCTTGGTAGGCTTGAGAGCGGTATGAAATGATTTCTTCCGTACCTTCTTCAGTAAGGCTTAAGATGTTTTTAACTTCTTCTGTAGTTAAAGGTTCATGGAAAATATTTTTTTCTTCAAACTCGAGATTCTGTTCTTCTAACCAAGCTTTCGCTTTTCGACAAGATGTGCAACTTGGTGATACGTATAATTTTATCATTTTAATGTGCCCCTTTTCAAAAGTGTGCTTAATCATTTATGTAAAATGATTGACGATTAGGTTTAAGTTTAATTTGTGAACAATTTGTTACAAGACCTATTTTAGGCTGAATATGATCAGAAATCAATAGTTTTTGACAAAATTTCGTCACAAATGACTAACTTAATAAAAGAAATCTTTTTGTCATATTTTTGTCACAATAAAAAAGTTCGTAGATAATCTAAAATGTAGTTTATAATATTCGTATATTTTACAATTTACTTATACAATGTTTATGGAAAGAAAATAACCTTAAGGAGCGTAATAATGAAAACGATTAAATTAGGGAAAAGTCAATTAGATGTTTCAGAAATTGCATTAGGCTGTATGCGTATGAATGCTTTGGATGTTAAAGAGGCTACCGCTGTTTTAGAAGCTGCAAATGAGAGCGGAATCAACTTTTATGACCATGCAGATATATATGGTAGTGGTGATTCCGAAGAACGCTTTGCTGCTGCGCTAAAGCAGAGCTCTTTAAACAGAGAAGATTTTCTCATTCAATCTAAAGCAGGTATTCGTTATGGAAAGTATGACTTTTCAAAAGAACATTTAACGGCTTCGGTCGAAGGTATCTTGAAAAGACTAGAAACAGATTATTTAGATGTACTACTTTTACACAGACCAGATGCTCTAGTTGAACCAGAAGAGGTTGCAGAAGTATTCACTAGCTTACAAAAGGCTGGGAAAGTCAAACATTTTGGTGTGAGTAATCATAGTCCTTATCAAATCCAATTGTTAGAAAAATATATTGAACAAGATATTGTAGCGAATCAACTTCAGTTGAGTGTTACACATTCTGGGATGATTGATGCCGGAATCCACGTGAACACTAAAGATGCTAACTCAATCGATCATGACCGTGCAATTTTAGATTTTTGTCGATTAAATGATATTACAATTCAACCGTGGTCACCAGTTCAAGGCGAAAAGGGTGTCTTCTTAAATAATCCAGATTATTCAGAAATCAATGAAGTGCTTAGTAAAGTTGGAGAAAAACACGGGATGAATAATGAAGCAACTGCTATTGCCTGGTTATTAAGACATCCAGCCAAAATGCAGGTTATTCTCGGAACGATGAATCCAGAAAGAATCAAAACCTATGCATCGGCTTCTGGAAAAGTGATTAGTCGAGATGAGTGGTATGAAATCTACCGCGCAGCAGGCAATCTAGTACCATAAATCATAAAATTGATTCATTTATTTAAGGAATTCTTCATGTATAATCTCTGACAAGTGCTTTTTTGAGTGCTATACTGTAAGGGTAAGAAGAGTTGATTAATTAGATTCAGCGAAAGGAGTATGCTTATGTTAGTAGATGATATTAAAAAAGCGTTATTGATTGGTGTTGGCGGAACAGCGTTAGCAGTTGAAAAGTCAATGGAGCAAATCGATCGACTTGTGGCTAAAGGCAAGCTTTCAGTAGAAGAGGGCAAAACACTTACTTCTGAATTGATTCAAAAGAAAAATCAACAAACTAATGATTCAGAAGAAAAAGAAAAATTAGAAGCTTTGCTACTTGATATGAATGTAGCGCAAAGAAAGGATATTGATGATCTTGAAGCAAAAGTTCAAGAACTCGAAAAGAAATTAGAGAATAATTCACTTGGTAAATAATAGGAATGGTGCTGGTTAGTTCATTCTAACCAGCCTTTTTTATGGAAGGAGGTAGCATGATGGTGAAATCGAACAGAGAAAGACTTAAAGAAATTGGTTCAGTGCTGGCTTCTTACGGATTTGGGCATATTTATCACACACGAATTCGATCAAAGGATCAAGAACAAGATGCTAAAAAGCTTAGACAAGCATTTGAAGAGCTTGGTCCTAGCTTTATTAAAATTGGTCAAATTATCTCTACAAGACGAGATCTCTTACCAGATAATTATATAGAAGAATTATCCAAGCTACGCGACAATGCGCCTCATTTTCCTTATACAGAGATCGAGAGAATTTTTCAAGAAGAGTTTAATGAAACATTGGAAGATGTATTCGAATACGTGGAGAAAAAACCGCTTGCTAGTGCATCAGTAGCTCAAGTACATAAAGCAAAACTTAGTACCGGAGAACATGTCATTATTAAAGTCCAACGTCCCGACATTGAAGAGAATCTCTTAAGAGATATCAAGCTTTTTTCTAAAATTATCTCAATGGCACCAAATACGGTCAAAGATATGTTAGTGGATGCTGACTCTGCGTTCAGCGAGATTCTAGAATCTACAAAGATAGAACTAGATTTTCGTAATGAGGCAAAATATTTAATAAAATTTAGAGAACTAAATAAAGACATTCAAGCAGTGACTGCACCAAAACCGTTTTTAAAGTATGCATCTAAACGGGTACTCGTTGAAGAGTATGTTGAGGGAATAAAGGGCTTAGACCCCGTTAAATTGACCACAGAAGGTTACGATAAAAAAGATATCGCAGAGAAACTGATGTACTCTTTTCTAAGTCAAGTTTTTAATGATGGTTATTTTCATGGTGACCCGCACCAAGGTAATTTAGTGATCAAAGGAAAACAAATTGTATTTTTAGATTTTGGTATTACTGGAGAGCTATCTTCTGATGTAAGGGAAAGCCTGATCAAGCTAATCAAAGCAATCGTATTAGAAGATACAGAAGCGATGATGAATATTTTATTGCAAATGGCGATTGTGAAGACTAAAATCAATCGATTTGCTTTAAGTGAAGATTTAGCTGATTTTTATCATATATATGCATCGAGAAGTTTCAAAAATATTGACCTAAGTTCGTTCTTTTCAGATGTCTTATATATTACAAACAAATATAAAATGATTATGCCTAGTGACTTTTTATTACTGGCAAAATCTATGACGATTCTAGAGGGCGTCATTACTGAACTTGATCCAGATATTAATGTTTTAAAAATCGCAACTGCATATATCAAAACGAATGACAGCGTATCTTTTTTTGAAACCATTACTAAAGATAAAGCTTTGGTGGGCTTATATCAATTTGGTCAAAATACCGTTTCGCTTCCTACAAAACTAACGAAATCACTTGATACGATCAATAATGGTCGATTTAAGGTTCATCTGGATTTGGTAGATGGGGACAAAAAGTGGACGGGTTTAAATAAAATGGTCAATAGAATTGTTTTTGCAGTGATTATTGCTGCACTTATTCTCGCATCCGCTATTATCCTCGCCGTTGCAGAAGGGACTGGGGTTTCTATCCTCGCTATTATTATCTTCTTAGGGGCTGGCATTATGGGTCTGTGGCTATTGATTTCTATCATCCGATCCGGTACATTATGATGAATACGTAGATTAATAAATAGATGTTAGTGATGATTATAGGAGCTTTTGGATGAATACAACTCAACGAACCATAAAAGTCGTGGTGGCAACGGTCTTGGCGGTGTGGATTGCACAGCAACTTCAGCTGGAATTCCCACTTGCTGCCGGTGTTATCGCGATTTTAAGTGTTTTGGAAACGAAACATGAATCAATAAAGGTTGCTTTGGCAAGACTTGGATCCATGGTGATTGGTTTTTTTATTGCGTCAGTCTTGTTTTATAGTATCGGCTATTCTCTCCTTGCATTGGGGCTTTATCTTATTTGTTTTATGCCGATCACTTGCAAATTGAGAATGCAATCAGGTATTGCACCGACAACAGTCCTGGTGACACATTTTATGACAGCAGAGAGTATCGACTTGTATTGGCAAGTCAATGGTGCAAGTCTAATGTTGATTGGCGTTCTATCCGCTTTACTCATAAATATGTGGATGCCCAAACAACAAGAAAATTTAGAAAATCGTGTCAAAGGAATTGAAAATGAAATGAGTCAAACGCTGCTCATGTTTCAAGATCAATTACTAGGAGATCAAAATTATACACAGTTATTTACACAAGTAACTCTATTAAATAAGCACATTCAAGAAATGAATCAAATAGCAATGACAGAATACGAAAATCAAGTCTTTAAAAAAACGAGCTACTATGTACGATATGCTCAGATGAGAAAAGAACAGTCGATCGTGCTTCAAAAGATTAATGAGCACTTACCGGCTATACATTTAGCAACCAGCCAAAATGAAGTGCTGGCAAATCTTTTTAAAGAAACTGCTGAACAGTTGCATGAGAAGAATACAGGATTGACCTTGCTGCAGGACATTTCGGATCTTTATCAGGAATTTAAGGATTCTAAGTTGCCAGTAACAAGAGAAGAGTTTGAAAGTCGAGCCATATTATTTCAAGTGTTGAATGATTTTGATCGGTTTATTAAGATAAAGAGAGAGTTTTTTCTTTTAGAAAGTCATTATAAAGAATCGAACGAATAGGGAGTATTATAAATGAAGAAAATTATTGGAACAGGAATAGTCAGTCTTATATTAGTAGGGTGTGGAAATCAAGGAAACCAATCAACTGTTGATAAGGGTGCCCCAGCTGAATCCGAGGAGCAATCTAGCGGAACAGCGACCATTACCTTTAATATTGACGATCAACTTTATTCAATCGATGAAGACGAGTTAAATCAAGAAGTAGAGTGGACAGAAGAAGTAACGGTTTTAGAGGTTATGCAAAATCAGTTTGATGCAGTCGACAATGAGGGGTTCATCACATCGATTGAAGGATATGAGCAACTCGAATCAAAACAAGCGTATTGGCTTTTTGATATTAATGGAGAATCTTCAACGGTAGGGGCAGGCGATTACGTGCTCGAAGATGGAGATGAGATTTTATGGAACCTCGAGACGAATCAAAGTGACGAATAAGAACAAGACATTTTCAGTATACAGAGTGACTGTTTTAGCCTTGCTGATAGCTGCTGTTCAAACGAGCCGATTACTATTCAGCTTTTTGCCTAATGTCCAACCTGTAACAGTCTTGTTGATTTTGATTTTATTAACCTTTGGCTATGTGGATGCATTGATCGTAGGTACAGGTGCAATCGTTGTTTCTAATTTGTACTTAGGAATGGGGCCATGGACCCTCTCGCAAATTTTTGCTTATGGAGTAGTTGTAAGTGTTAGTTTTGCCTTATCTGTAGTATTAGGACGTTTTAGAAAAATACTATTTTTTTGGGTCATATACGCCATCATCGCAGGGTTTTTGTATGGCCTGGTCATTTCAATCTTTCATGCTTTACTATACGGTTTGACGTTCCAAGCATTTCTTGCTTATTGGATAGCCGGTCTGTGGTTTGATGGTTATCATGCTATTGGAAATGGCGGATTCATGCTGATTCTTTATCCAGTACTATTGCCATTATTCGAAAAGATGAGTCTTAAAATAAAAACAAGCCAATCCTAGAAAGAGAACGATTTAATCGTCTTCCTTCAGGATGGCTTGTTTTTTTAATCTTCTCTTAAAGCAAGTGGTTTATCTAATATTTCTTTATACGTGAAAGCTCTCACGATATTATCTTCGGTAAATTCGTAAATAGCTGTATCTGATTTTTTAGATTTACTTTTACTTTTTAAAGAAGTGACTTCTGTTAAAGAGTTATTCGCTTGTCTTCTTAGTTTATTCGTACGCTCGTTTCTTGCTTGATCCAATTTCTCTCTTTCCAATCTGCGACGATCTCGTTCTGTTGTAATATCTCTCGCAGCGCCGCGAGCATTTGTTGCGTCACGGACAGTACGATTTCTAGCAGAACGTCTTTGCTCGACGGTTTGGTGCTGAGTAGAATTTTTGGATGATGAGGCGTTAACCTTTGGTTTTGGAGCGGTTTCCACGTTGGCACTACCAGAATAAGTTTGTGTAGGCTCGTTGAAAACATTCCGCTTATTTGATGACTGGTTTTTCTTTGTATTTTTACTGAGTGCGTTCATAATACTTGAAACGACACTAAAGAAAACGACTATTTGAATTAACCAGATAAATATACCCATAAATTATCACTCTTCTTCGTCAGTTGGTCCGGCTTGGTTAGAGATAGAACTTCTCATATCAGTATCAGCGTTCATGTTTTCCATTTTGTAGTAATCCATTACACCAATTCTACCATTACGAAGTGCTTCAGCCATAGCAAGTGGAACATCTGCTTCAGATTCAACAACTCGTGCACGCATTTTCTGAGTTTCAGCACGCATTTCCTGCTCAAGTGCAATCGCCATAGAACGTCTTTCTTCGGCTTTAGCTTGTGCGATATTTTTATCGGCTTCAGCTTGCTCTGTTTGCAATTTCGCACCAATATTACGTCCGACATCAATATCCGCGATATCGATTGATAGAATTTCAAAGGCCGTACCAGAATCTAGTCCTTTGCTTAGTACTGTTTTAGAAATCATATCAGGATTTTCTAGTACGTCAGAGTGTTTGTCGGCAGAACCAACAGTAGTAACGACACCTTCACCAACACGGGCGATGATTGTATCTTCACCTGCACCACCGACTAGGCGTTCAATATTTGCACGAACCGTTACTTTCGCTTTCGCAACGATTTCGATACCGTCTTTCGCAACAGCAGCAATGTCTGGCGTTACGATAACCTTAGGGTTAACCGATACTTGAACAGCTTCAAATACATTACGACCAGCTAGATCGATTGCAGCAGCTTTTTCAAATTCCAAATCAATATCTGCACGATGTGAAGCAATTAACGCATCGATAACAGCATTAACATTACCACCAGCAAGGTAGTGTGCTTCAAGCTCATTCGTAGAGAGAGTGATACCTGCTTTCGTTGCTTTGATCAATGGTCTGATGATTGCGTGAGGACTTACTTGACGTAATCTCATACCAACGAGTGTACCAATCCCTACTTTTACACCTGAGAAATAAGCTGTTACCCATAATCCAACAGGAACGAAGCGTAGAAAAATACTGATGATTACAAGCGCAATAACCGCAATGATGATGATGCCAACAAAGCCGTCACTCATGAAATTTTCCATATATGTTGTCTCCTATCTTATTTTTTTCTAACTAATACTTTGGTCCCTAGAACCTTTTCGATGACAACTGTTACATCTTTTGAGATGTAACCATCGGAACTTAAGACATCTACTGATATGCTGTCTGTTGTACCGAATGAGACTTTTCCGGATGGACGTAAAGGTGTTTGTGAGACGCCTTCAAGGCCGGGTTCGATTTGTATTGCAGGCTGTTTAACCGCAGATTTTTGGTTACCTTTTACATCTGTGTTCAACACTAATTTGTTGACATTAGCAAGAGAGTATCCCGTTCTTACTAAATAAAATACAACACCTGACGTGATAACAATAGCTAGACTCAAGTCTCTGATTGTAGTACCGAAATCTCCTATTGTGAGATACAAACCGAATACGAGAAATAGTGCACCACTGATTCCGGCAATACCGAATTCGGGTACGAATATTTCAAAAATAATTAATAACAATCCTGCAGTGAATAATACTAGAGGTAACCATGTATTGATGCCGATTACACTGAAGTAAGCCAAGAAGCTGAGCATTGTGACGGTGAACCCTGTTTTTGCCAAGGGTGTCAGTATCGCAATGGCAACTCCGATAAAGCCGATAGCGAGTAGTAATCCTTCCATTTTTTAAGCCTCCTTTACTCGTTATGTAACCTCCTTTTATCACCTTACACTAGTAATGATAGCATTTTATTGTTATAAAGTCATCGGTCTCGAGTCGGATACTCTGTAAGAATTTTAATGATTTTAGGGCTACTATTAGTTTATCAGATAATTGAAGCAAATAAAATAACAGACAGTTTTTTTAGATGTTAAGTATGGATTAACATGAGGCTCTGATACCTTAAATAGGCTAAACATATTTTGTAGGCTATCTTTAACATTTATAACATTTAAAGATGTATATTTATTAAGTTTAATTAGTATTTATTGAAACGGCTTACTTTTTATTTATTAAAATAAAACCCCTTTTTGCTCGGTTGTAATAAAACTTTACTTGGATGATATAAACTTTACATCATGATTATGATTGGATTCTAAACGAGTAGAGTAAGTGAAATTATTTGGTAAAGTCAGCAAACTAAGATACAATATCGATATAAGAGAATTAAAAATAGATATGAAACAAATAATCAGATTTGTACATTTTTATCAGAATTTATTCATTTGATAAAATGATAGATCTTTAATATGTATATAGTGGAAGGAGGTCTTCTTGAATGGATAATGAATTTTCATCCAAGTTTACTGATTTAGAAATGGAAAAATCCCTTTACTTATTTAACACTGGAGAAAATTATGATAGTTATCTTAGTTTAGGTTCTATAAAAATGGACGACGGTTTCCGATTTACAGTTTGGGCGCCACATGCAAAAGAAGTTTATGTAGTAGGTGATTTCAATCAATGGCAAGAAGAAGCAATGATGGAAAAAGTTCTGGAGACAGGTACTTGGACGATTGTTATACCCGAGGCCAGAGAAGGTGATCATTATAAGTACAAAATCGTACAGAATAACGATGAGATTGCTTATAAAATCGATCCCTATGCTAAGGCATTTGAGGTTAGACCAAAAGATGCTTCAGTCGTCAAGGCGCTACCGAAAAAGAAATGGTCGGATGGTAGTTGGATGGCAAATAGAAAGAGAAAGCCCGTCTATGAGCGTCCTTTGAATATCTACGAGGTTCACATGGGCTCTTGGAAACATAATGAAGATGGATCATGGTATACCATTCGTCAGTTACAAGAAGAACTCATTCCTTATGTTAAACAAATGGGCTATACGCATATTGAGTTTCTACCTTTGATGGAACACCCGCTAGATGCTAGTTGGGGCTATCAAACGACTGGATTTTATGCACTTTCTTCTAAGTTTGGGACAATGGAAGCTTTTCAAGACTTTGTTGAAGCAGCACATAAAGCCAATATCGGCGTGATTATGGACTGGGTTCCGGGGCATTTTAATCGTAATGCCTATGGATTAGCTTATTTTGATGGCACACCTCAATTTGAATATGAAGATGAGAATCGTGCGAACAATAATCGATGGGGAACTTTAAACTTTGATTTGAAAAAAGCTGAAATTCATAGTTTCCTTATTTCTAATGCCCTTTACTGGATTGATCAGTTCCATTTAGATGGATTGAGAGTCGATGCAGTCAGTAATATGATTTATTTGGATTATGACATTGGAGAATGGATTCCTAATGAGGATGGCACCAATCATAATCGACAAGGAGTCGCTTTCATACAAAAGATGAATAAGATTCTATTTGAAAGGCACCCCGATCTTCTGGTCATGGCGGAGGAAAGTACCGCTTGGAAGAAAGTTACCCATCCAGTCCACGAAGGCGGCCTAGGGTTCAATTATAAGTGGAATATGGGATGGATGAATGATACCTTGAGATTTTTTGAGATGGATCCTATTGAGAGGAAAAATTATTTTGCGCTGATTACTTTCTCTTTTATGTATACCTTCAATGAGAATTTCGTACTTCCAATCTCTCATGACGAAGTGGTTCATGGAAAAAAATCATTAATGGATAAAATGCCTGGTGATCGTTATAACCAATTTGCTGGTCTCCGAACACTAGAGACATATAAAATGATGCATCCAGGTAAAAAGCTTCAATTTATGGGCTCAGAGTATGGACAATTTTTAGAATGGAGATTTGATGAAGGGCTGGAATGGTCTAATCTTGAAGATCCTTATAATCAACACCAACTTGAATTTACAAAACAATTAAATGAATTTTATAAAAACGAAAAAGCATTATGGGAAATTGACCATCATGAAGATGGATTAAAAATTCTAGATGCTTCAAATAATGAAGAAACAACTCTTTTCTTTCTTCGTAAGGGTAAAAAAGCGAGAGATTTTCTTGTCGTGCTCTGTAACTTCGTGCCAGTCGAGAGACAAGGTGTCAGAGTAGGCGTACCATTTAAAGGTCAATATGAAGAAGTCTGGAATACCGAATATGAAGCATTTGGTGGCACATGGACCAAAGGACAAGGCATATTAAAGACAGATACAATAGCTGCTCATGGTTATGACCAATCGGTAGAAGTGATTTTGCCAGCATTAAGTGTGGTCGTTTTAAAACCAAAGAGAGTTTACGGTGTACCGAAAACTTAATCTAATTACGCTAGTCAGCAAGGTGGGAGATAGATCTAAATAGGTCTAAAGAAACAATAAAAAAGGAACGCTAAATATAGCACAATGATTAAGGAGGGAAGGAAGCCCTTAAGGACTTCCGAAAATAGATGAAAACAGAAACTGTAGCAATGATATTAGCTGGTGGGCAAGGATCTCGATTAGGAAAATTGACGAAACAGATTGCTAAACCAGCAGTACCATTTGGAGGAAACTACCGTATTATTGATTTTGCTTTATCAAACTGTGCAAACTCAGGAATTAATAACGTAGGTGTAGTCACACAGTATCAACCATTAGTATTAAACCAACATGTCGGTAATGGATCGAGCTGGGGGCTAAACCGTCATAACGGTGGCGCAACGATTTTACAGCCTTATTCAAGTGTAGATGGTGAGAAATTCTTTAAGGGTACCTCTCATGCAGTCTATCAGAATATTAATTTTATCGATGGACAAAATCCTGATTATGTAGTCATTCTTTCAGGAGATCATATTTACAAAATGGACTATGAAAAAATGCTTGATTTCCACAAGGAAAAAGCAGCGTCTCTAACAGTTGGGGTTATGCCTGTAGAATGGGAAGAAGCTTCTCGTTTTGGCGTTATGAACACAGACCGTACGGAGCGTATCACCGAATTTCAAGAAAAACCAGCTGAACCAAAATCCAACTTAGCTTCAATGGGGATTTACATCTTTAACTGGTCACGTTTAAGACAATACTTGATTGATAATCAAGCTAAAAACAGACAGATGGACGATTTCGGTCATCATGTTATTCCTGCTTATTTGAGAAATAGTGAGTCTGTTTATGCATATTCTTTTAAAGGTTACTGGAAAGATGTAGGAACAGTAGAAAGCTTATGGGCAGCGAATATGGAGTTTTTAAATCCGGATCACGAGTTGAATATTCGAGATAAAAACTGGAAAGTTTATTCACAAAACCCTAACACAACAGCACAATTTTTGACAGATACAGCGAAAGTGAAAGACTCAATGATTACAGATGGCTGCTATATTTCTGGAGAAATTAACCATTCTGTCCTTTCTCATAACGTAAAAGTTGGTAAGAACTCTGTGATTAAAGACAGTGTTATTATGCCGGGAGCAGTCATCGGAGAAAATGTGACCATCACAAAAGCAATCATTGGAGAAAATGCCTATATTTATGATGGTGCTACGATCGTAGGAGAAAATGGAGAAATATCAGTAGTTGGTTACGGAGAAGAAGTAGGAGGATACAAAGATGCGGAATGAAATTGCAGCGATATTTAACTTAGTAGAGAATGAAGACAAATTAAGACCCTTAACAAAGAGAAGACCGATTGCTTCTTTACCGTTCGCTTGTCGTTATCGTTTGATCGATTTCCCATTTTCAAGTCTTTACAATGCTGAAGCAAGTTCAGCAGCGTTGTTTATTTCTGAATCTGGTCATTCTTTATACGATCATATTCGTTCGGGAGCGACTTGGGGGTTAGATTCGATCGCAGGAGGAGGCGTATTTACGCATTCTCAGATTAGATTGAAGTCTTCTAACGCCAATGAAGATTACACGCCTGCTTATTATGATGATCACTATAAATATGTGACACGTGCAAAAGCAGAATATATCTTGTTGATGGGCTCTAGTATGCTTTCCAATATCCAGATTGAATCGATCGTTAATTTCCATAATGATAAATCTAGTGACGTAACAATTGCTTATAAAAAGCTTGATCGTAACGTCTTTAGAGAAGATACTGCTTACAGTGCATACGAATTTGATGAAGAACAAGCAGGAAGAATCAATAAACTTCTCCCACTTACTGAAGTTGCTATGGACGAAGAAGCACTTGCTGTGGGGATTGAAGTCATGGTGATCAATAAAAAAAACTTCCTAGATTACTTGCAAAAAGCAAGAGAACGCAACCTTTGCGTGAGTGTCAAGAGCTTTTCAGGGCTAGCACTTGAGGACAATGATGATGTTTATGGATTTGAATATACAGGCTATCTGAAAGCCATTGAAGATATCAAGAGTTACTTTGAAGCTAATATGGAAATGCTTAATGAAGATAACTTCAATGCATTATTCTATAGAGCCGATCCTGTACTAACACGCTCAAAAAATTCTGCACCTACTTTTTACGGTGAAAATGCCGTTATTCAAAATTCGCAAATTGCAAATGATTGTGAAATATACGGATCAGTAAAAAATTCATTGATTTTCAGAAAAGCAAATATTTCAAAAGAAGCAAAAGTTGAAAATGCTATTATCATGCAAGATTGTTATATTGAAGAAGGTGCGTACCTAAATTATGTTATCTTAGATAAACATGTTTATGTTAAAAAAGGTGCTCAATTAGAAGGTACCGCGGAAAATCCAATCGTAATCAGTAAGAATGAGATCGTTTCTGGAGACGAAGTTTAAAGAAAGGAAGTCATCAGTATGAATATTCTATTTACAGCATCTGAATGCGCACCTTTCTTTAAAACTGGGGGATTAGGCGACGTACTAGGCGCATTGCCCAAAGAACTTGCTAGAGGGGGGAACGATGTGCGCGTCGTTCTGCCTTTTTTCAAACAAAAGATGGCAGAAAAGTATATAGATCAGCTCAAAGATGTGACCAGTTTTAATGTACGTGTAGGTTGGCGTAATCAGTATTGTGGCATAAAAGAATTAGTACAAGACAATGTAACCTATTATTTTATCGATAATCTGTTTTACTTTGATCGTGAGAATCTTTACGATTACGGTGATGACGGTGAACGTTTTGCTTTCTTTAGCTTAGCGGTTATTGAAATGATGGAAAAAATCGATTTTGTACCAGATGTATTGCACGTGAATGACTGGCAAACAGCGGTCATTCCTGTTTTACTAAAAGACAAATATCACTGGGTAAATGCATTGAAGGATGTAAAAACTGTATTGACGATTCACAATATTCTATATCAAGGTAGGTATGATCAACACATCTTGTCAGATTATTTCGATATGGGTTATAGCGCTTTTCATGATCATGGTCTAAAAGAAGGGGATCAAGTGAATTGGCTAAAAGGTGGTTTATACTATGCTGACTTAGTGACAACAGTGAGTCCGACTTATGCAGAAGAAATTAAAACGCCAGAAAATGGCTATGGTCTTGATCAGGATTTACAAACGATTTCGCATAAATTAGTAGGAATATTGAATGGGATTGATTATGATGTGTATAATCCTTTAGAGGATGAAAGTATACCTGCTCAATTCTCTTCAGAAGATCTATCTGGTAAATACGAGAACAAGATTGCGCTACAAAAAATGTTTGGTTTACCAGAAGATAAAGAAGTAGCTCTTTTAGGCGTTGTAACGCGTCTTGATGAACAAAAAGGCGTACAGCTTATTGCGGAAGCAATGGATGAGTTGTTAACGCACCGTCACGTGCAAGTGGTACTTTTAGGAACTGGAAAAGAATACTTTGAAGACGCTTTTCGCTATTTCACTTCTAAATATCCAGATAAGTTTAGTGCGAAAATCGAATTTGATAGTGATATTGCACAATTGATTTACGCAGGTACAGACGCTTTCTTGATGCCTTCGCAGTTTGAACCATGCGGGTTGTCTCAACTAAATTCACTTCGATATGGAACGCTTCCAATCGTTCATGAAGTAGGCGGGCTTGTAGACACTGTTGAAGCATACGATAGCAGTAATGGAAAAGGGACTGGATTCAGTTTCTATGGGTTTTCAGCAACGATGTTGTTGGAGACGATCGATCGAGCATTATCTGTTTATTATGACCACCCGGAACACTGGAAGGGTATGATGGTCAGAGGTATGAAAAAAGATAATAGCTGGGAAAAATCAGCAGAAAAATATTTAGACCAGTATAAATATTTGAGCTATTAAAAACAACTATCCCTTGAAATTTTCTTTATCAGTCATGAGTAGAAAAATTCAAGGGATATTTTTTTACTTAAGTTAAATTGTTCGCACTTTAGAATTGGAGGAAGTTATGTTTAATTCAGTAGACGCATTCACCAAAGAGTACAAGCAGCAGTTTCAAAATTTATATGCCTTCACATACGATCAAGGAACAAATGAGCAACAGTATATCGCCTTAGGAACGCTTATCAAAAATAAGCTTTCTAAAAATTGGAAAGCGACTCGTGAACAATACTTAGAAGATAAAGTGAAACAAGTTTATTATTTCTCGATGGAATTTTTACCGGGAAGACAATTGAAAAGCAATGCTTATAATATGGATATCCTACCTGTCATAGAAAAGGGGGTTCAGGCCTTAGGACTAGATTTTGATTATTTAGTTGAAGCTGAAGCCGACCCAGCACTCGGTAACGGTGGTCTGGGAAGATTAGCTTCTTGTTTTATGGATTCTTTAGCATCGCTTGGTATCCCTGGAAATGGAAACGGTATTCGTTATCAGTACGGTTTATTTCGCCAGAAATTTGTCGATGGGCATCAAGTTGAATTGCCCGAGTACTGGTTGCGTAACCAGAATGTTTGGGAGACAAGAAATGATCAGTCTGCTTATCTCGTTCGATTTGGTGGGCATGTCTGGTTAGAGATGGATCAACAAGGCCATTTGACTCCACAATATCAAGATACGCTAAACGTGTTAGCTGTTCCTTATGATACGCCAATGGTAGGATACAAAACGAACAAAATCAATAACTTAAGACTGTGGTCTGCAGAGATACCGGTAGAAGAAGAAGAAAACTACCGCTCTCTTCAAGAAATAGAGCCAATCAAAGAAATTACACAAGTACTCTATCCGGATGACTCGAACTATGAGGGAAGGTTATTAAGACTTAAACAAGAATACTTCATGGTATCCGCTGGCGTACAATCAATCGTAAAACAATTTAGAAAATATAATTTACCTAGAAAGTATTTTCCAGAAAAAATTTCTATGCATATCAACGATACACATCCCGCATTAGTCATTCCTGAATTGATGCGTATTCTGATTGATGAAGAGCATTTAAGCTGGGAACAAGCGTGGGAAATCACTTCAAAAACATGTAGTTACACTAATCACACGGTGTTAAAAGAAGCACTTGAGAAATGGCCAATCGATATGATGCAATCACTACTACCGCGTATATACATGATCATTGACGAAATCAATCGTCGTTTTGTAGAAGATACACTACCTTTATATGGTGAGGCCTTAACCTGGAAAACAGCTATCTTACAAGATGGCATGGTCAATATGGCGCACTTAGCGATTATTGGTAGTTACAGTGTGAATGGAGTAGCTCAGCTGCATACGGATATCTTGATGAATGATGTTTTAAAAGACTTCTTTACTTTATATCCAGGTAAATTCAATAATAAAACGAACGGGATTACACAAAGACGTTGGATGCATCTAGCCAATCCTGGACTAACAGGATTGATTGATGAAAAAATCGGAACAGAGTGGAAACAAAATCCAGCAGAATTAAAACTGTTAAAAGCTTTTGATAATGATGACCAGACTCTGGAACAATTGGCAGCAATCAAACTTGAAAATAAAGTGAAGTTAGCAAACTACATTGAAGAAGTTCAAAATCTCAAAGTCAGTCCTGAAGCAATTTATGATGTTCAAATCAAAAGATTGCACGCTTATAAGAGACAGCATCTTAACGCGTTACACATATTAGATCGCTATTTGAGAATTAAAGAAAATCCAACGATCGATATGCAACCGAGAGTCTTCATTTTCGGTGCTAAAGCGGCACCAAGTTATCTTTACGCTAAGCAAATTATTAAATTGATTAATGCTATTGCGCATTTAGTGAACAATGATCCTGACGTAGGGGATCGATTAAAAGTTGTCTTCTTCGAAAATTATGGCGTATCGCTCGCTGAAAAGATTATTCCAGCAGCAGAAGTGAGTGAACAAATTTCCTTAGCCGGCAAAGAAGCTTCAGGTACCAGTAATATGAAATTAATGGCGAACGGTGCATTGACTTTGGCAACCTTAGATGGCGCAAATATTGAGATCATGGAGTATGCTGGTAAAGAGAATCTCTTTACATTTGGTTTGACGAGTGATGAGGTCACGGCTTATGGGTTATCACAGTCGTATCACTCAAAAGGAATTTATGATTCGAATAAACGCGTGAATCGCGTGCTAAATGCATTAGTTGATGGCACGATCCCAGATGCACAAAAAGAAGGAGAAGCTGTATTCGATGCACTCGTTCATTATAACGACGAATATTTTGTTTTAGAAGACTTTGATGACTATGTTAGAGCACAAGATGAAATCGATCAATTATATGCAGATAAAAGAGAATGGAACCGAAAATCATTACTAAATATTGCAGCTTCTGCACCTTTTTCAGCTGATTACACGATTAAAAAATATGCAGATGAAATCTGGAAAGTGAAACCACAATGTACTGGTAACGAAGGCGTTCACCCATTAAATGAACCTATTTGATCTATCTATGAAAACCAAATGTGTACACTTATTGTCTATAAAACGATTTCGCTTTCAATTTGAACGGTTACTTGATAAACTATATCGTGCTCTATTCTATGTATAGGTAAAGGACGAGATAATGTGCGCAATCAATTTAAATTAACAGAATTTGGTACAACGATTAAACAAGAAGTACTAGCAGGAATCGTGTCTTTCTTTTCAATTTCTTATATTCTATTTGTTAATCCCAGTATTCTCGGTCAAGCAGGCATACCCGCTGAATACAGTGTGTTTTCCACGATTTTTATAGCAGCATTCGGAACCTTTTTAATGGGGGTCATGGCAAATGCGCCTATTGTAATGGCACCCGGAATGGGAGAGAACGCATTTTTTGCATTCACACTGGTAGCAGGGCTCGGTTTG
Organism: Marinilactibacillus kalidii; assembly: GCF_017599325.1. Classification (GTDB taxonomy): domain Bacteria; phylum Bacillota; class Bacilli; order Lactobacillales; family Carnobacteriaceae_A; genus Marinilactibacillus; species Marinilactibacillus kalidii. The sequence continues at coordinate 75,185 of NZ_JAGFVM010000052.1, forward strand.
ACTTGGCAAGTAGGGCTTGCGGCCGTTGTCGTTGCAGGGTTATTATTCATTATTGTTGCTTATCTTGGTATTATGTCGCTATTCAGTGAATCGATACCAAAAGAGTTAAAGCAAGCGATCACGATTGGAATAGGTCTGTTTCTGATTCTGATTGGATTAGAAAATATGGGGATCATTGTTGAAAACCAATTACAGTTTAATCTTTTTGGGATTGTGGGATTGATTTTGGTGCTTATCCTGAAAAAGTTCAATGTAAAAGGTGGATTTTTAATCGGGATTTTACTAACAACGAGTTTTTATTGGTTATTAAATCTTGAGAATTTTCAACCGATCACTTTTGACTTAACGGCATTAGCGGGCTATCCATCACTTCTGGTAGCTCCAGATTACAGTCGTTTAGGAGATATTGAGTTTTGGCTAGGTGTATTTTCCTTGCTCATGTTATTGATTTTTGAAACGATTGGGATGTTAGAAGCTTTTCTTCCAGATCAAAAACGAATGAATCAAGGTTATAAGGTAGGGGCAATTGCTGGGTTTTTATCAGGTTTACTGGGCACAAGTCCAGCGATACCAGTAGCTGAAAGCGGGGCAGGTATTGCAGAAGGCGGCAAAACAGGCTTAACGGCCATTACGGCAAGTGTATTGTTTTTACTTTCAATTATTATTACACCCTTTTTAGCTTATATTCCTTCTGAGGCAGTCGGTCCAGTGATTGTCGTTACAGGGGGATCAATGATTATTGGCAACTTAGGTATTAAGGTAACTTCTTACCTAGATTGGGTGCCGTTGTTACTGATTGTCATACTGATTCCTTTCACGGGAAGTATTGTTGAAGGTATGGCGTATGGATTTATTGCTTATCCTTTAATCAAGTGGGTGACTGGAAGAAAGCAAGAAACGAATAAAGTATTATGGACAATTAGCTTATTGTTTTTACTTACATTGTTGACGACATTTTTAATATCATGATTTTAGTTTTATAAAAAAAGCGTTCATAGAGATTTTTATCTCTATGAACGCTTTTCTTTAATTATTTTTTTCAATGGGATAAGTAGCATTGTCTAATTCATCAAATAATACGTACTGCTCATTATCTTTTTTCTCGACCACTAATTGGTAACCGAAATGATCTCTCAAGACAAGACGATCGGGTGTTTCTTGTGGTAGAACAGTTTTAAGAGGTTGGGTATGGTATTTGCCGGTGCCCTTTGCAGAGATTTCCAGCGAGACATCCTGGAATGATTTTGGCATATCAACAGACCAGCTACCAACCAATTCTGATTCGTGGATCAATTCTTCCATTGTTTCTGGCTGAGTATGATTAGGTTTGATCCAACTAATGATTCTTTGTAGTAGAGATAACTGCTTCATTCTAGGATACTCCTTTATTAAATGTACGGCGTTTTTTACTATCCATAGTATACCGTGAATACCGTTGAAAAGGATATCAATACGATTACAAATGCAAGGTAATCATATAAGAGAATATGTCGAAATATTACAATAAACCTATATATTGTCTTAATTGGAATAGTGTTCTTACTAAATAGATTAAATGACTTATGAAAATTTAAATAACATATTCCAAACATTAAAGGAAACTGATTTTGAAAAAATTAGGATACAGTTTAAAGAGTTAATTAGTCATGGTAGAAAAAAAGCCACTCGCTTTGCGCGAAGTGGCTCTTTTACAGAAAATACATAACCTAGATCAGTCGTATTATAACTGAAATCTAGTAAAAACCATTCATTACCTTATCCTATCAGCCAGAAATAACCGATAACGACCAACCCAGCAACGATTCTATACCAGCCAAAGGCACTAAAGTCATTTCTGCGGATATAACTCAGCAAGAAACGAATGGCAAATATTGAAACGATGAATGACACAAGACAGCCGACCAATAAAACAGTTAATTCAGCAGACGTGAAGTCAAATCCAAATTTTGTCAATTTCAGTATGCTTGCGCCAACCATAATAGGGATGGAAAGGAAGAACGAGTACTCCGCCGCAATTGGACGAGCAGTACCAATTAAAATGGCACCAATAATCGTTGCGCCTGATCTAGATGTACCCGGAATCAAAGCAAGAACTTGGAACATACCGATAATCAAAGCAGTTTTGTAGGTCAAATCTTCCCAAGTCGTAATGCTTGGTTGCTTACCTTTGTTTTTCTTCTCAATCACAATAAAGGCAATACCGTAAATAATAAGTACAATTGAAACGGTGATCCAGTTATAAAAGTATTGATTGATAACATCTTCAAATAAGAAGCCGATGATTCCAGCAGGTACAACACCAACAATTACTTTGTACCAAATATTCCAAGTTTCTTGCTGTTGAGCAGCAGTTTTTGAAGGTGCGAAAGGGTTCAACTTATTAAAGAACAAGATAATGACAGCTAAAATGGAGGCAAGCTGTATAACAACAAAGAACATATCTTTAAATTGCTTACTTGCATCTAAAACAAGAAATTCATCGAATAAAATCATATGGCCAGTACTACTGACAGGTAACCATTCAGTGATCCCCTGAACAACGCCGAGGATGATTGCTTTAATAATCTCAAATAACATAATATGCTCCTATTCCTATTTTAAGTAGGTTATTTCAACTTATCTATCATACCGAATTTTCATCAAATTTCCAACCACTTAAGAAATTTTTATAAATAGATCTCTTGCAACGATATAAGAATAAAGGGCACATTCTTATTGGTTCATCTATGATAGAGAACTGTGGTAAAATAATGAATAAGGAAGTAAGCAGCAAGCACAATGCGTTTGCTTACATGAAATTAAAATAAAGAAAGTAGGGTTAAAAATGGGAATGTTTGATTTTTTAAAAGGAAATGGTGGCGAAGGTGAGTCAACATTAGCCTTGTCCAGTCCAGTTAATGGTAAAGTGATTGCAATCGAAGAGGTGCAAGATCCCGTTTTCTCTCAAAAAATGATGGGTGACGGTTTTGGTATTGAACCAAGCGACGGAGATATTTATGCACCAGGTTCTGGTAAAGTTGTGAGTGTTTTCCCTACCCAACATGCTGTTGGTTTGCTTTTGGATAATGGCGTCGAGGTGCTTGTACACATTGGTATTGATACAGTTGAATTAGAAGGTGCGCCTTTCGATACGTTAGTAAAAGAGGGTGACAAAGTCACACCGGACACAAAAATTTCAACTGTTAATCTTGAAGAGGTTGCAGCTGCCGGTAAAGAAAGTACAGTCATCATCGTATTCAGTAATATGGAACAAGTAGAGAAATTTGATTTAACAACAACTGGCGAAACAACAAAAGGAACAGAAATCGGTACCATTACTGCTAAATAAGCGCTAAAACGAAAAAGCAGCCATTTCTCTTATCGAGGAATAGCTGCTTTTTTTTATTCAGTTGGTCTTTCATAGGAAAAAAGTTTACCCATCGTAGCATACTGATTTCCAGATAATCGAGCTGTTGGATTTAATGCTTCTGGTAAAATATACTCTTTCTCGACATCAAATACCTCTTCAGCAAAATAAAAATCAGTAACTTTTAATAGAAGAAGATCGGTTACAATCTTTCCACTTTCATCCGGAACTTCTACATGTTGATGTAAAGTAGTCTCGAAGCGAATACGCGCGTCTTTGATACCGGGAACTTTGACGCTGCGGCTGTCGATCAACGATAAATTGGTGCGATCAATTTCACTCTCGTCGGGCGCTAAAGGCGCAGAGGTCTCGTTCATCTCTTTAGTAAGATCAACATTTACAATATGAACGACCGCTTCTTTTTGATCTAAAATATTTCTTGTTGTATCTTTAATCGTATTTCCAGAACGTAAAATAGCGACTGTTAGTAAAGGGAGCTGATTTGATGCTGCGCTAAAAAAACTATAAGGTGCAGCATTAACGATACCCGCTTCTTCGTTTAGGGAAGTTACCCAGGCGATCGGCCTGGGGATGACACTACCAGAAATGAATTTATATTGCTGTTTTTGATTGAGCTCATCTGCTTTGAAGTGATGCATATTAAACTCCTTCGAATCCGAAGTACTCTTTTTCAAACGTTTTTGTACTTCTTACAGTATCAATTGGACGTACCATATTCTCGATTTGCTCACGATGAGTCTCATATGCAGGTGGAAGTGCTAATTTTTCACCTAAAGTAGTATAATCTTCTTGGTGATCAATAAAACCAGGACCATCTGTAGCAAATTCAAATAAAACACCAGGATACATACGCGCATAAAGAGATTCAAAATAGAAACGATCGACATAACCTGAATTTGCATATCCCAATTCGCTTAGTTTTTCTGTCCATTGATCTAATGCAGAACGGTCATCTAAACGAAAGGCTACGTGATGGACATTCCCATATCCTTGGCGTGCTGCTGGAAGCATGGTGCTCTCTTCGATAATCAAGCGCCCACCATTTCCACCTTTACCCATTTCATAAAGCGTATATTGATGTTCTGTTGAAACTTTTCTAAATCCTAGCGTATCTTCAAGAACAGTTGCCATTCGATCGAAATCTGATACACGAACAATTACGGGACCTAATCCGTAAATAGCGAAAGCTTCTGGGACAGGACCATCTTTCCATGGTTTACCTGGAGCAACACCATCAAGGTTCTCGTCAGATACGAGTTGATACTGCTGTTCGTCAAAATCTTCGAATTGAATGGTCTTAACACCAAATTGCTCTTTTATTTCAGAATGTTTTACATTGTAGTGCTCAAAGCGTTTTAACCAATAGTCTAACGCGCGGTCAGACGGTACGCGGAAAGAAGACCTTGAAATGTCGTTTGTTCCTTTAGATCCTTTTGGATTGTTTGGAAAATCAAAAAAAGTCATGTCCGTTCCAGGATTTCCTTCATCATCAGCAAAAAATAAATGATATGTTTGGATATCGTCTTGATTGACTGTCTTTTTAACTAAGCGCATACCTAAAACATTGGTAAACCAATCATAATTTTTTTCTGCACTACTTGTCATTGCTGTAACGTGGTGAATACCAGTAATTTCTTGTATCATCATTATTATTCCTCCTAAGAATTTTCGTATTGATTAAATGTGATTAATCTATTTCCTAATTTTTCTAATTCTTCATCTATGGTCATTCCAGGCTTTTCCGTGGCAATTTCTACTCTAAGTCCTGACGGGCTTTGTACATATAGACTCTTAAAGTACGTTCTATCGATTAATTTCTCAACGGTATAACCAAGTCTTTCTGCACGGTCTTTGAAAACATCTAAATCTTTCGCTTCTTTAACACTAAACGCAAGGTGGTCAATCGATCCTCTACCGGTTCGAGTTCCTTCTTGCGTATTGGTCGAGAGAAAGTCTAAATGGAAAGGATAAGGTAGTGAATGTTGATAAAGATCAGATACACCAAGGAATGTTCGATAAAATTGTTGCTCTCTTTCAATATCGTTAGTGTGAATACTTGCTTTTATGATTCTAATCATTTGATGCTGGCTTGGTACAGAAGAAAGCGGATTGACTTGTTCCGAAGATAACTGCTCGTCCAGTTCTATCAAAGATAGTCCCATTCCATCGGGATCATTAAAGGATAAACGAGTCGGATTCTTCAAAAGCTCGAAGTCTATGTGATGGCTTTCTAATTGTTTTTTCCAGTATAGAACACTTCCTCTGGGAATAGCTAACGTAATCATTTTGTAGTAATGATCATTTTGATAATACTTTCCCATCTTGGGATAAATAAAAAAGCTTAGTAAGGTACCACTTGAACCCAAGTAATCTCCATAAAAAAGATGAGGGGTATGAAAGTTATCTTGGTGGACAGTTTGTTTTACTAGTCTTAAGCCCAACACTTGTGTGTAGAAGTAGTGATTTGCGTTTAAAGACTTAGCAAAGGCAGTAACATGATGAATTCCTTGTATAGCCGACATATAAATCACACTTTCCTAATCAAATCAGTCATAACGAAAGGGAGAATAGTTTGAAATTATTTATCTCGAATTCGTTGTAATTTCATTCTACAGTATTTTTAGAAAAAAGGAAACAAAAAGAGATGCTTTTTCAAGCATCTCTTTCGTGAAAGCATTTATTATGCAAATGTGACACAAACAACTTCAGGAGCATAAACATCTTTTTGTAAAAGTGTTAATTTTCCAGTTTTTGCATTTCTTTCAAACAATGTTAAATTATCCGAATCTTGATGTCCAACGACAACAAACTGATTCGTAGGGTCTATATTGAAATCACGAGGAATTTCCCCTTCAGTCGGAACATATTCAACAAGTTCTAACGTGCCATCTTCTTGCACAGCGAAAACAACGATCGAATCGTGTCCACGATTGGAAGCATAAACGAAGCGACCATCATCTGATATACGGATTGCAGCACCACCGTTAAAGTCTGTGTGATCATCTGGAATAGAAGATATGGTTTGAATATGAGATAATGTACCACTTTTTTCATCATACGTATAAGCTAAAATATCACTGCTTAATTCGCCGAAAACATAAGCAAGTTTTCCGTTCGGGTGGAATACGATGTGACGTGGTCCAGTCCCTGGTGCCACTGAGATAACATCTACTTCAGAAAGTTTACCTTCATCATTTACTTGATAAGTGATCACTTCATCTGTACCTAAGTCGCAGGCAATAAGATACTTATTATCTGGTGTAAGGTCAAAATAATGTGCGTGAGCCGATTGTTGATTTTCGTGGACAGATTTACCAGTGTGTTTAATCATATCTGTAAGCTCTAGATGACCTGCTTCATCCGTTTTGTATACTGCTACTTCACCATCGTGATAGTTCGCTGTGTAAACAAATTGTCTACTTTCATCATAAGCTACATAACATGGAGAAGATCCTTCAGAAGCATTAATAGAAGCCTCTTTGAAGGTATCATCATCATTCTTTTTGAATGAAACAATTCCACCTTGTCCATTTCCTTTCATAACAGTATATAAAGATTGCCCATCATTTGAGATATCGATATAAGTAGGATTACCAACTTCAGCAACAAGTTTGATTTCTCCCAGTTGTTTTTTTTCTTGGTCTAGTTCAATGCTATAAACACCTTTACTGTCTCGTTTAGTATACGTTCCTAATAAAACTTTTTGAGTCATGAAAAGACTCCTCCTTTTATTTTACGATTCGTAGGGTCAGTATACCAAAGTTTTAATAAATTATGAAACGGAATTCATTATAGATTCGTTGTAGGGCATCAAGGAGTCTGATTAACGGAGGAGTTAACAGATCGCTTTATGACTGGAATATGATAAAATGATAATTGAAGTGAGACATTAGAGAGGAACGATTAAAGATGAATAAAGGAGAACCGGAAAAACAGGTAAAGCCCCTTAAGCAATCATGGTTTTGGAAAAAAATTATCGACAATAAAGTCGTATCTATTTTATTGGTCAGTCTATTGGTCTTCCTTAATTTATTTATGATCAAACAGATTGCGGACTTTTTTAAACCGATTGAAATTATTTTGAGTATAATTGGTCCACCAATTGTATTTTCTACGATTTTTTATTATCTCTTAAATCCAGCAGTAGACTGGCTGGAAAAAAAGAAATTTTCTAGGAACTCTGCTATCGCTTTTGTATTTGCACTTATTATCGTCTTAATAATAATTGGAGTAAACTTCATTGTTCCAATTATTCAGAGTCAGTTAGAGTCGCTTATTGAAAATTGGCCAAGCTATTGGGACAGTTTAATGATGCAACTAGATGGACTGCTCGGAACTGAAATGTTTACAGATTTTATGGAGCAAATGGGTGATACTTCTTTGATTGGTAGCTTCAGTGGCCAAGCTTCTAGATTTTTTAATCTTACTGTAGGTGGTATCGGTAGCGTGATAGGGACGCTGACAAGAGTAGGGATTACAATCGTTACGACGCCGTTCATTGTTTTCTACTTATTGAAAGACGGAAAAAGATTGCCTGATCTTTTATTAAAAGTTGTACCGACTAAAGCACGTGAGAGTGTAAAAGACATTCTTGGGGATGTGAATAAACAAGTTAGTTATTATGTTAGAGGTCAATTGCTTGTTGCAGCTTCAGTAGGGGTAATGTTCTGGATAGGATTTTCTATTGTAGGACTAGACTTTGCACTCACTTTAGGAATATTTGCAGGTTTCATGAACTTGATTCCCTATTTAGGCTCATTTATTGCTTCAATTCCAGCAATCATCATCGCTGTAGTGCATTCTCCTTTAATGTTAGCAAAAGTACTCATCGTTTTTGCAATCGAACAACTATTAGAAGGAAGAGTCATTTCGCCTCAGATACTTGGCAATTCACTGAAGATCCATCCAATCAATATTATCTTTTTATTATTGATTGCCGGACGCTTGTTTGGCGTAATGGGCGTCATTTTAGGGATACCCGGTTACGCGATTTTAAAAATTGTCGTCACCAGAATGTTTACTTGGTATCAAAGAAAGTCTGATTTATATGAAGATACACTCCCGGAAGTCTCGGTTCCTATAACAGATGCAAAAGAATAAATCATAAAAAGAACCTTTGCTGAAAAGGTTCTTTTTTTTGGATTTAAAAATTCAATCGAATCACTTGATTTATGACACGGTGTCACATATAATACTAAAAGTATGCATTATGACACTATGTCACATTAGCCTCATTAAAGATCATTTCCAAGAAGTAGGAGGGGAAAACTTGCCAACTCAAACCTTTTTCAATTTGCCTGAGTCAAAAAGGCAACGATTGATTGCTGGCGCCATGAAAGAATTTACAGCAAAATCCTTAAATGAAGCGTCAATTTCAAATATTGTTAAAAATTCTGGTATTTCAAGAGGTAGTTTTTATCAATATTTTGAAGATAAGAAAGATTTATATTTTTATCTATTAGGAAAATTCAAATATAATTATAACCGTTTAATGGTGAAAAGCTTTAAAGAGGTCGAAGGTGATTTCTATGAAGGTTATCGTATTTTTGGTGATAAATATATTTTGTATATTATGGATTCAGAAAAATTTGGTTTTTTTAAAAATATGTACCTACACATGAATTACCAAATCAATCAAGAATCAGGCGCTAATATCATCGCAACGCCGGCAAATAACAAGACAGAGCGACCACTGGATGAGCGCGTAATTGATGTAGTGAAAAGAGAGCAAGTAAAAGCATGTAGCGATCAGGAATTTATTTCAATTTTAAGATATATCTTGAATATTTTGAACGATACAATCATGGAAGGCTTTTGGAAATCGCTAACCATCGAGCAAACGCAACAATTATTCGCAACGCGTCTGGAGTGGATGACTAAAGGCGTTTTAAGAGATACAACGCGTCAGAAAATGGAGGATGAAAGATGAGAAAAGTAGCAAAACTAATGAATCCTTGGAATGTTTTTATCACAGTAATGTTCATGGCCGTGCAAGTGGTGAGTATGCTTGCAATGCCAACGATAACAGCAAATATTATTGATTTTGGCGTTTCAGAAGGGAATATTGACTATATTTTGAGAAACGGTTTTTTCATGCTTGGTTTTACCTTGCTGACGATTCTTTCTGCATTGCTTAATGTTTATTTTGCTGCGAAAGAGTCGCAAGGATTGGGTGATAAATTAAGGAAAAAAATCTATCGTACAGTCATTTACTTTACGAATGATGAATTAGATCGTTTTGGAACATCTACGCTCATTACACGTGCAACAAATGATATTATGCAATTGCAATTTGTAATGATGATGGTCTTACGTACTATGATTCTAGCACCACTTTTGATGATTGGTGCAGGTGCGATGGCCTATTCTAGAGAGCCAAAACTGTCTTTTGTCTTTTTTATTACTATGCCGGTATTGGCAGGATTAATTTTATTTATTCTTAGATTTTCTAGTCCTTTATTTAAATCAATGCAAAGAAAAACAGACAATTTGAATCGCATTTTCCGTGAAGGTCTTACAGGGATTCGTGTTATTCGAGCGTTTAATAAAGATGCATACGAAAGAGAACGTTTTGATGAAGCTAACTGGGATTTTGCCCAAACATCGATTAAAGCTAATACCATCATGGCATTTATGATGCCTTCAATGGTATTAGCAGTCAGTGTTACGAATATTTTAATTACTTGGTTTGGGGCACAGTTTGTTTCTACAGGCGATATGCAAGTAGGGAATATGGTTGCTTTTATGACATATGCTATGCAAATCATGATTGGTGTCATGATGGTATCTATGGTTCTTTTCTTCTTACCACGTGGGCAAGTTGCGGCAGAAAGAGTTATGGAAGTGATTAATACACCGAATATAATCAAAGATCCAGATCAAGCTAAAGAACTATCAGATACAAATGTATCTCTTCAGTTTGACAATGTGACATTTAGATATCAAGGTGCGGAAGCAACTGCACTAGACAATATCGATTTCACGTTGAATAAAGGAGAAAGATTAGCGATCATCGGTGGAACTGGATCGGGTAAGACAACATTAGCTAATTTGATTCCACGATTGTATGAAGTCGAGAGTGGTCAGATCAAGGTTAATGGAATTGATGTTAGAGACGTGAAACAAGGAGAACTAAGACGTCTGATCGGTTTTGCGCCGCAGAAGGCTTTACTCTTTAGCGGAACGATTCGCGATAACATGAAATATGGTCGACCAGAAGCGACAGATGACGAAATCTGGCACGCGCTTGATGTAGCACAAGGAAAAGACTTTGTCTCAGGCTTGCCGAACCAGCTAGATTCTAGAGTAGAACAAGGCGGTGGCAACTTCTCAGGTGGGCAAAGACAGCGATTGAGTATTGCCAGAGCACTGGTAACGAATGCTGATATTTTAGTGTTCGATGATTCATTCTCTGCATTAGATTTCAAAACAGATGCCAAATTAAGAGAAGCATTGAAACCTGATACAGAAAATGCAGCTGTGGTGATTATTGCTCAACGGATTAGTACAGTGATTGATGCTGACCAGATTATTGTTCTAGATCAAGGTAAAGTAGTCGGAAAAGGAACGCATGAGGAATTGAAAGCATCAAATGATGTTTATAAAGAAATTATGGAATCTCAATTGAAAGGAGAGGACATTTAATGGCAAAAGGTGGAACTAGCAATGCTGCACATATGCGCTCAAAAAAAGCCAATAACTTTTGGGGAACTGTTTTTAGATTAGTTCGTTATATGTCTACTCGATTTTGGGCCTTACTCGCTACACTGGGTCTAGCCATAGCCGCGACCATTATGTCAGCGCAAGCACCGCACATTCTCGGTCGTGCTACAACAGAAATTTATAGAGGGTTACAAGAAGGTAAAGCCCTTCAAGACGCAGGCGAAACCATTGAACGATTCCCGATTGATTTCGGCGTTATTCAAAATATTGTCATTACGGTTGCTGTCGTTTATATCACTCAAGCCATTTTTCAATTCTTCCAACAATTTATCACTGCAAGAATTGCACAAAAAACGGTTTATGATATGCGTAAAGAGTTAAAAGAGAAAATGTCTAAGCTTCCAATTAAATATTATGACACACATTCTACGGGAGATATCCTTTCGCGTGCTGTAAATGATATGGACCAAATTGCAAATACGCTTCAACAGTCATTGACCCAATTCATTATCAGTGTTGTACAATTCGTTACCGTTTTTATCGTTATGACGCTAATTGATATTCGTCTGACGCTAGTGACAATCGTCACGGTACCAATCAGTTTACTGCTAATAGCTTTTGTTGCACCCAAATCTCAAAAACAATTTGCTAATCAGCAGAGAGAATTGGGAAATGTAAATGATCACGTTGAAGAAACGTTTTCTGGTCATACAGTGGTCAAAACCTACAATCGTGAAGAAGACGAAATTGAAAAATTTGATGCAAGAAGCTCTAGATTGAATGATGCTTCAAGAAAAGCACAATTTTTATCAGGAATTATGATGCCATTAGTCAGTTTTTCTAGAGATCTCGGTTACTTTGGGGTAGCGATTGTCGGGGGAATGGGTGTTGCGAACGGAACAATGTCGTTAGGTAATGTTCAGGCATTTATTCAATACGTCAATCAGTTCTCACAACCAGTTCGTCAAATTGCTAATTTGGCAAATACTATTCAAGTAACGATTGCAGCATGTGAACGTGTTTTCGAAGTCCTTGATGAAGAAGAAATGCATGAAGAAGCATCTGGATTTGAACCAAAACCTCATTCACCTTTCAAGGTTGAATTTGAACATGTGCAATTCGGATATAATGATGAACCAGAGGCGCCGTTACTCATGAATGATTTCAACTTAACAGTTGAACCAGGGGATATGGTTGCGGTAGTTGGACCTACTGGAGCAGGGAAATCGACGCTCATTAATCTATTAGAGCGCTTCTATGATGTTAAAGGTGGAAGTATTCGATTTGAAGGTACAGACACAAGAGATATAGATCAGTCTGAATTGAGAAAAAAATTCTCAATGGTTCTTCAAGATACATGGTCGTTTAATGGAACGATTTGGGACAACATTGCTTATGGTAGTGAGGAATATGGAAAAGATCGCGATCGGATACTTGCTGCGGCTAAAGCAGCCCACGTTGATGATTTTGTGAAACGTTTGCCAGAAGGCTATAACACAATCTTAAATGAAGAAGGTACCAATATTTCGCAAGGTCAGCGCCAATTGATTACTATCGCGCGTGCATTTTTAGCAGATCCAGAAGTACTCATCTTAGACGAGGCAACTTCTTCAGTAGATACGAGAACAGAAATACTCATTCAAAAAGCCATGAGTAATCTTTTAGAAAATCGTACAAGCTTTGTTGTTGCGCATAGATTATCAACGATTCGTGATGCAGACAAGATTATCGTGATGAACCAAGGAGATGTAATCGAAACGGGAAATCATGATGAACTAATGGAACAAGACGGATTTTATGCCGACTTGTATAATAGTCAGTTTTCTTCATATGAAGAAAATACGGCCTACGCATAAACGATATTCTTTAAAAAAATAAATAATTGAAAAACAAGATCTCATTGATGAGGTCTTGTTTTTTTGTATAGACCAATTCAGTTTTTGTATGTTAAATATTAAGTGGGAAGGGCTATTATTTTGAAAATATTATCTATAAATTAATAATAGCTAATGTTTGAAAGAGATGCTTAAATTCTATTGATATATAGACCACTTAATCAGTATAGTAGGAACAACTTATTAAAGGGGGACTACATATCATGTCAGCTACAGATACTATTTGGGTTTTAATCGGAATTGTACTGGTATTTTTTATGCAAGCAGGGTTTACAATTGTGGAGTCAGGATTCACGAGGGCAAAGAATGCTGGAAATATCGTAATGAAAAATATAATGGATTTTGTCATTGGCTCGTTGTTATACTGGGTAATCGGATTTGGGATCATGTTTGGGCCTAGTATCATAGGCTTAATTGGTCGACCAGATTTCTTCGTCACTGGTAATTATGATACGAATGTACCTGGGTATGTCTTTTTAATGTTTCAAACAGTTTTTTGTGCGACAGCCGCTACGATTGTATCTGGTGCGATGGCGGAAAGAACAAAATTCAGTGCCTATTTACTTTATACTGTTGTGATATCTGGATTGGTTTATCCGATTTCTGGTCATTGGATATGGGGAGGCGGATGGCTATCAAGTCTTGGCTTTCAGGACTTCGCAGGGTCTACAGCCGTTCATATGGTCGGTGGCGTAACAGCCCTCATTGGTGCGAAAATCGTAGGACCTAGAATAGGTAAATATCGTAAGGACGGAAGTGCCCAGTCGATTCCAGGGCACAATGTATTATTGGCAGCACTTGGTGTTTTTATTCTCTGGTTCGCATGGTTTGGATTCAATGGTGCTTCCACACTAGAAGCATCGACGGATGAGTCTCTCAGTTTGATAGGTGTTATCTTATTAAATACAAATCTTGCTGCAGCTTCTGGAACATTGGTGGCAATGGCGCTCTCGTGGGTGAGATTTGGAAAACCGGACGTTAATTTGACATTGAACGGCGCACTTGCAGGATTGGTTGGGATCACAGCAGGATGTGCTGTAGTACAACCTGCTGGCGCTTTTGGAATCGGTATATTTTCTTCAATAGCAATGATTTACGGCAGTGAATTTGTCGAGAAAAAGTTGAAAGTCGATGATCCTGTAGGTGCTTTTGGCGTTCATGGTATTGCTGGTGGATTAGGTACGGTTTTAGTCGGATTCTTCGCTCGAGAAGGTGGCTTGTTTTATGGAGGAGGATTCAGTTTGTTACTTGTTCAATTTATCGGTGTTATTGCCGTGATCACTTGGGTAAGTTTCGCAATGATTTTAACCTTTAAATTGGTTGATAAAACAATCGGGCTTCGTGTATCACCCGGAGAAGAAGCCGCCGGGATGGATGTTAGTGAACATGGACTAGCGAGTAGCTATGCAGATTTTAAAGCAAGTGTCACGAACCCAACAGAAGGAAGCTAATAGAAAAAAGCGGACAGAAATAGTATTCTGTCCGCTTTTTTTTGTTGTTTAAATACGATCGCCTGGTATAGAAGCGATGATTTGTAAAGAACCTTCTACTGTCCAACGGTCAATGCCGTTCGGTAAGATAAAATGCGAACCTTTTGTAATGGGATATTTTTGCTCCCCAATCAATAAGGTGCCATCTCCGTTCAAGACACTCACTAATGTGTAGAGACCTTCAGCTTCAAATGTAGCATGGCCATTTAATTTCCATTCTTGTACTTTAAAGAATTCGTTATCAACGAATGTAGTGATTACAGCATTTTCTTGCTGAGCGACAGTTCTTTCTGGATTTGGATCAACATGTGGAATGGTTGTTACATCGATAGACTGTTTAATATGAAGTGGTCTCGTTTGACCAGAGTCATCTTTACGGTCGTAATCGTACACTCGGTAAGTGGTGTCGCTAGATTGTTGTGTTTCAAGGATCGTGATACCACCACCGATTGCATGAATCGTACCACTCGGTACATAAAAGAAATCACCCGCTTTAACTTGTACATATCGCAATAACTCATTCCATTTACCCTGTTCGATCATTTCTGAGAAGGCTTCTTTTGAATGAGCGTGATGACCAAATACGATTTCAGCATCTTCAGATGCATCAATTACGTACCAGCACTCTGTTTTACCAAGTTCACCTTCATGTTCCATACCGTAAGCATCATCGGGATGAACTTGAACGGACAAAGCAGATTGAGCATCCAGAATTTTGGTCAACAAAGGGAAGACTTCCCCAGATTGATTTCCGAACAATTCACGATGTTGATCCCAGAGTGTGGTAAGTGTTTGATTTTTGTAAGGACCATTTATGATCGTAGCTGGTCCGTTCTTATGAGCACTGATCGCCCATAATTCACCAGTATGATCGCTTGGGATTGAATAGCCGAAAAGGTCTCTAAGATTCGTTCCGCCCCAGATTTTTTCTTGCATCACGCCTGCTAAAAATAGTGGTTCAATCATATTTAGTCTCCTTAGTTTGATAATAAGGTTAGTGTACCACATTTTATTTGATGAATGCGGTTTAATTAATGGTGTCAGTCTCTAGCGCTTACGCAACAAAGATTTGGACTTGAAATTTCAAAGAAATGTACCAACCGAACACGGATTCATCGTACACAGCTCTTGTACTTTCTTTAGGGTTATCATATAATTTATAAGGATTGGCTGATTTCTCTTGGAATAGATCAGTTCATAATGAATAGAAAGTAGGACATACCATGGCACAACTGTACTTCAGATATGGCGCAATGAACAGCGGAAAGTCTATTGAAATCTTGAAAGTGGCCTATAATTACGAAGAACAAAACAAGAAAGTTCTTCTTTTTACAAGTGCAATCGATGACCGAGATTCAGTCGGTTATATTTCAAGTCGGATTGGTTTGAAGCGTGAAGCAACGCCTATTGAGGAACGAACAGATCTCTTTGAAATCGTCAAAGAGCAAGTAGAGGATCTGGCATGCGTCCTGGTGGATGAAGCGCAGTTTTTAAATAAACATCATGTACTACAATTAGCACATATCGTAGACCAATTGAATATTCCCGTAATGACGTTCGGGCTGAAAAATGATTTCCGTAATGAATTATTCGAGGGATCAAAATATTTACTATTATTGGCAGATAAAATAGAAGAAATGAAAACAATTTGTTGGTTCTGTCATAAAAAAGCCATCATGAATATGCGAATGCTAGACGGAAAACCAGTAAAAACAGGAAGCCAGATTATGGTAGGTGGAAACGAAGCTTACTATCCTGTCTGCCGAAAGCATTACTACGAATCGATGAAAGAAAGTAAGCTAGAAAGAGGCGAAGAAAAATGAGTATGTACGATAGATTAGAACAAGTCGATAATCGATACGATGAATTGAATGAATTATTAAGTGATCCCGAGG
This sequence comes from Marinilactibacillus kalidii, assembly GCF_017599325.1. GTDB lineage: Bacteria > Bacillota > Bacilli > Lactobacillales > Carnobacteriaceae_A > Marinilactibacillus > Marinilactibacillus kalidii. The sequence goes on from NZ_JAGFVM010000052.1 coordinate 91,494, forward strand.
TCATTACAGATACGGATAGATTCATGAAGTTGAGCCGTGAAGAAGGCGAGCTAAGAGAGACCGTTACTTGTTATCGGAAATATAAAGAAGTATTAGAAGGTATTTCAGAAACGGAAGAAATGTTGGAAGAGTCTTTAGATAACGAAATGGAAGAGATGGCTAGAGAAGAAAGAGCAGAATTGCTTGGGCAAAAGGAAAAGCTGGAAGAAGACTTGAAAATACTCTTGTTGCCAAGAGATGAAAATGATAAGCGTAATATTATTATGGAGATCAGAGGCGCTGCCGGTGGGGATGAAGCGCAATTGTTTGCGGCTGATCTTTTAGATATGTATCAAAGATATGCAGAATCTCAAAGATGGAAAACAGAAGTGTTAGATGCTAACTCTAATGGAATCGGTGGTTATAAAGAAGTTACACTATTGATTTCTGGACAAAATGTTTATTCAAAACTGAAGTTTGAAAATGGTGCACACCGAGTCCAACGAATTCCACAGACCGAGTCTCAAGGAAGAATCCACACATCAACAGCAACAGTTGTGGTTATGCCAGAAGCGGAAGATGTTGAGATCGACATTGCCGAAAACGATATCCGCGTCGATATTTATCATGCTAGTGGAGCTGGTGGACAACACGTCAACAAAACAGCATCTGCCGTAAGATTAACGCATGAACCTACCGGAATCGTCGTAGCGATGCAAGACGAACGATCGCAACTTAAAAACCGAGAAAAAGCAATGAAAGTACTTCGTTCTCGTATTTACGATAAGATTACACAAGAGGCACAAGCTGAAGTAGATGCTGAACGTAAAACAGCTGTTGGTACGGGAGACCGTTCTGAAAGAATTCGTACCTATAATTATCCGCAAAGTCGTGTAACAGATCACCGCATCAACCTGACTATTCAAAAGCTTGACCAGATCCTAGCTGGTAAGATGGATGAAATCGTTGACGCATTAGTTTTCTGGGAACAAGCGCAAAAAATGGAGCAACTTCAAAATGAATATGAATGATTTGAATCATAAAAACACGATTAGAGAAGTCCTGTCTGGGGCTTCTTCTTTTTTAAATGCGCAAGGTCTTGAAGGTTACGCTGCTGAATGGTTATTAAAAGAACGATTTGATTTATCTAAAACAACCATCGTAAAAAGAGGATCAGAAACGATGCCTTTCGAAATGAAAGCTCGCTTTTTTAACGATCTTGAACAATATATCGGTGGTAGGCCTGTTCAACATATTGTAGGCCATGAGTGGTTTTATGATCGTAAATTTACGGTAACATCGGATACGTTAATCCCAAGACCAGAAACAGAAGAATGGTTTGATCGCTACTTAAAAGGATTACCTGATCGACAATTGACTGTGTTAGATATCGGTACAGGTACGGGTGTATTGGGTATATCTCACAAACTAGAGAGACCAAAAGACGAAGTAACCCTAGTAGACATCAGTCCAGAAGCGTTAGCCATCGCTCAAAAGAATGCCCAACAATTAGGTGCTGATGTGAACGTATGTCTGAGTGATTTAACAGCTGAACTTCAATCAGGAAAGTATGATTTAGTTGTATCCAATCCGCCTTACATTTCTACAGCAGAGCATAGCGAGATGGATCGCTCAGTACTAGAGTATGAACCTGCACTAGCATTATTTGCTGAACAAGAAGGACTGGAAATATATAAAAGACTAGCAAGTGAACTACCAGCTATCTTAGAAGAGGATGCGCAGATCATATTGGAAATAGGGTACAGACAGGCTGCTAGTGTTAAAGCTATATTTGAAAAAGTACTGCCTGATGCTGATATAACAATCTGGAAAGACATGGCTGGACTAGACAGGGTCGTTTATATTCAAACTGTTAAATAGAAAAGGTGAAGTAGAGTGGAAACAATTTGGATTGAAAAAGATGCATTAGCAGAGGCAGCATCATTATTAAAAAAAGGGGAAGTCGTGACGTTTCCTACTGAAACTGTTTATGGGTTAGGTGCAGACGCTACAAATGAGACGGCCGTAAAAAAAGTTTACGAAGCTAAAAATAGACCAGCTGATAATCCGTTGATCATTCACGTTGCAAGTATTGATCAAGCACGTGCCTATGCCCAAGAAGTACCCGAGAAGGCTGAAAAAATCATGGCAGCATTCTGGCCGGGACCCTGCACGATTGTGTTGAAGAAGCAAGGTCCGCTCGCGGCAACCGTTACTGCTGGATTGGATACAGTCGGGATCAGAATGCCCAATCATCCAATCGCTTTGGAATTGATTCGTTTAACAGGTAAACCGCTAGCAGCACCAAGCGCAAATTCATCTGGAAAACCAAGTCCAACATCAGCAGCGCACGTTGCGCATGATTTGAACGGGAAAATTGCTGGAATCGTTGAAGGTGGAGAGACTGGAGTGGGGCTAGAGTCAACGGTTCTTGATCTATCTGACCCATCTCAACCAACAATACTGAGACCTGGCGGCGTATCGCAGGAAGAAATTGAAGCGGTAATTGGACCTGTCCGCTTTAAAACGAATGTAGGGCACCAATCTGAGATCCCTACTGCACCCGGAATGAAATATACACATTATGCACCAGTTGAGCCAGTTATGATCGTTTCAGAAAAAGGGTTAGGTTGGAAAAAAGCAATCGAAATAGCACAAGGAAAAGGTGAAGTGGTTGGATTGTTGGCTTTCGATCACACGATACGACAATACGCAGATGAGCAAACCATTTCATTCTCACTTGGGGAAAACGGGGACGTGATTTCAGCTTCTCAAAGATTATTTAAGGGGCTGCGTTATTTTGAAGATACAGAAGCGACGATCATCTTAGCTGAGCCAGTTGAGCGCGCTGGTATTGGTGAGGCATACATGAATCGTTTAGAAAAATCAGCAGCAAGTACGTTTATTTGATATAAGTGCTGGGAATATTAAAACGTTAGATTGATAACAAAATGATTTGAATTCATAAATATAATGGAAAAAAGTCATGTCTTTCTGTACAATGATTAGAGGTTATCATTACAAGAACTACTCATGAGCAAACACAATCTAATTATAAAGGAGCAATTTCAATGGGAAATCTTCAAGTTATTAATCATCCGCTTATTCAACACAAGTTGACAATTATCAGAGACAAGAATACGGGGACAAAGTATTTTAGAGAAGTCGTAAATGAAATCGCAAGACTTTTAGCGTATGAAGTTTCTCGTGAAATGCCATTAGAAGATGTAGAAATCGAAACACCCTTAGTTACTTCCACACAAAAACAATTATCTGGTAAAAAAGTCGTTATCGTACCAATCCTGAGAGCTGGTCTAGGAATGGTCGATGGCATGCTAGACTTGATCCCAGCTGCAAAAGTCGGTCACGTAGGTATGTACCGTGATCACGAAACAATGGAACCAGTAGAATATTTTGTTAAATTACCTTCGGATTTACCCGATCGTCAATTGTTAGTTGTTGATCCTATGTTAGCTACAGGTGGATCGGCAGTCGCGGCTATTGATGCATTAAAAAAACGTGGGGCTACAAATATCAAATTTGTCTGTTTAGTTGCTGCACCGGAAGGCGTAAAAGTATTACAAGATGCGCATCCAGATGTTGATATCTATTCAGCATCATTAGATGAAAGATTAGATGAAAGAGGCTATATACTTCCAGGTCTTGGCGATGCTGGTGATAGATTATTCGGCACACTATAAACGATTAGACACGAAGAGACCTTCAATCCTTCAAGGGATGGAAGGTCTCTTACTTATAACAAGATCTTATGAATGTTATTGTTATAAACAGAATAGGCGAATTTTCTATGGTAGCTATGATAGAATTACTCAGGAAGGAAAAAGACGATGACATATATTGGATTGCAATCGCTTGTAACCTTGATTTCACATATCGTTTATGTGCTATTGGCCTTTTGGTCTTTACAAGGATTAAAAACAGATTATTGGATCAAGAAGTATCATATACGACAAGCAAGAGTGCTATATATTATGATTTCAATTGCGCTTGGCTATACAGTAAGTAGTTTTTTTATTGAATTTATTCTCTCATCTCAAAATCTTGTTCAATTATTTAATTAAATGGATCAATTATTTAAAATCGATTTTTCAAGTAAATAGAGCTGTTCACATAAATGTCACAGACGCTTCGGTCGAGATTGTTTATTAAAAGTTCGCTTTCTGATATAATATAACAGATTGTTGTGATTTTAATTAATCCAATGATTTTAACAAGAAAAATCAAAATCAATTTCATTTTGTCACAAAAAAATGGAGCGTTTTCATTCTTGGTACTACTGAGATTTACGCTTTAATGATAAAGATGACAAGTGAAATTAACTAAATAGAACTAGTCGACTAAACCTTAGAATTAGAATGATGAATCAGGATAAGTACTACCTTGGAGGGCAAAGTATGGAAAAAATCGTAGTAAGTGGCGGACGTAAATTATCAGGTACCGTCGAATTAGAAGGCGCAAAAAATGCTGCATTACCTATTTTAGCAGCAACAATATTAGCAGAAAATGGCATTAACACATTATCTAATGTGCCGTTATTATCAGATATTTATACAATGGAATCTGTTTTAGATTATTTGAACGTCGAAGTTTCATTTGACGAAGAAAACAAACAAATGACATTTGATGCAACAAAAGAATTGAATGATGAAACACCTTTTGACTTTATGAGTAAAATGCGTGCATCTATTGTTGTGATGGGACCACTATTAGCTAGAACAGGTTACGCAAAAGTAGCATTACCTGGGGGCTGCGCGATTGGTACTCGTCCAATAGATCTACATTTAAAAGGGTTCGAAGCAATGGGAGTAGAGGTACATATCAAGAAAGGGTACATCGAAGCTTCAGCTGAGAAGCTTAAAGGTGCTCATATCTATCTAGACTTCCCTAGTGTTGGTGCAACTCAGAATATTATGATGGCAGCTACGCTAGCTGAAGGGACGACCGTAATCGAAAACGTTGCGAGAGAACCTGAAATCGTTGATCTTGCTAACTTCTTGAACCGAATGGGGGCAAAAGTCGTTGGTGCTGGTACTGAGACAGTTCGTATTGAAGGTGTGGAGCAGTTAACTGGTACGAACCATACAATCATTCCTGATCGTATTGAAAGTGGCACATTCATGGTTGCTTCAGCAATCACTCAAGGAAATATCTTGATCAAAAATGCCGTTTCTGAGCATAATAAGCCTCTTATTTCTAAATTGAAAGAAATGGGCGTTATTTTTGAAGAAGAACAAGATGGTTTACGTGTTATTGGACCAGATAAGCTGATAGCGACTGATGTCAAAACAATGCCACATCCTGGTTTTCCAACTGACATGCAAGCTCAGATGACAATTGCACAGCTTCAAGCTGAAGGTACAAGCGTCATGAGAGAGACCGTTTTTGAAAACAGATTTATGCATATGGAAGAGTTACGTCGCATGAATGCTGAATTCAAAGTAGACGGTCAAAGTCTTGTTATTGAAGGTGGAAAAAACCTTCAAGGAGCCGAAGTAGCTTCTAGTGACTTGCGAGCATCAGCAGCGCTGATTTTGGCGGGGTTAGTTTCTACTGGCTATACTCAAGTGACAAACTTGAACCATTTGGATCGTGGTTATTATAATTTCCACGAGAAACTTGCCGGTTTAGGAGCAAATGTTGAGAGAATTAATGCAGACGATACGCTTACCGAAGCCAAAGATGCCTTAAAGGTAAAATAAACTAAACTAAACAAATATAGATGAAACGGGCTATACCGATTGGGTAGGAAAGGAAAACCTAGTCTTGTATAGCTTGTTTTTGTTTACATATCGCTTGATTCGACTAGAAATTCTCTTTTTTTCGTCTTGCTCTTTTTTGCAATCTTGAGTATGATAGAAAGAGTGAGAACTTTTAAAATTAACGAATTAAATAAAAAGCTAAACCAATGAATCGTCAATTCAACAAAAGAGTTGGTTGTTGAATTGATTGAGAGGAGAACAGTCATGGCAAGAGATATTGGAATCGATTTAGGTACTGCAAATGTTTTGGTTCACGTTAAAGGTAAAGGTATTGTATTAAATGAACCTTCAGTTGTGGCATTAGATACAAAGACTAAAGAAGTATTAGCAGTCGGTGAAGAAGCTTATCTTATGGTAGGAAGAACACCGGGAAATATCCAAGCAATCAGACCGCTACAAGGTGGGGTAATCGCTGACTTTGACATAACAGAGGCTATGCTGACTTACTTTATTAACAAATTAAATGTTAAAGGATTTTTATCGAAACCGAATATCTTGATTTGCTGTCCTACAAATATTACAGCAATCGAACAAAAAGCGATTATTGAAGTTGCTGAAAAAAGTGGCGGGAAAAATGTTTACCTTGAAGAAGAACCGAAAGTTGCAGCCATTGGAGCGGGAATGGAAATTTTCCAACCAAGCGGTAATATGGTGATCGATATCGGTGGTGGTACAAGTGATATCGCCGTTCTTTCTATGGGTGGAATCGTTACAAGTAGATCAGTGAAAATCGCAGGGGATACGTTAGACAATGATATTATTGTCTATATCAAAAAGAAACATAACTTGTTGATTGGCGAACGTACGGCTGAAGCTGTTAAGAAAGAGATTGGGGTTATTTTCGATCACGGTCGCAACGACTCAATGGATGTACGCGGAAGAGATGTAGTATCAGGATTACCAAGAACAGTGTCCATCACTTCACTAGAAGTAATGGAAGCAACTAGAGAGTCTATGGTTGTTGTTGTTGAACAAGCAAAAGAAGTTCTTGAAAGAACACCACCAGAATTGTCTGCAGATATCATTGACAGAGGAATCATTCTGACTGGTGGGGGTGCCTTGATTGATGGTATCGATCTACTATTTGCGGAAGAATTAAAAGTTCCCGTTTTTAAAGCAGAGAACCCATTGGATTCTGTTGCACTAGGAACAGGTATTTTACTTGAGAGTTTAAAAAAACGTAAATAATATACGTGTATTGAATTATAGAAATAAAAAATCATTTGGTTTAGAGGTGTAATTATATGACATGGCAATCCGTACTGAAAAAGACTGGCCTATATTTACTTAAAATCATTATCATTCTTTTGCTGATCGCAGTTGCCTTTTTTGGTGGCTTGATGATTGGATATGGCGTTATTGGTGATGGAAACAGTCCAATGGATGTATTCGAACCAGAACTTTGGCAGCATATACTGGATTTCATCATGTAATCCTTACTCTAAACCATGGAGACAGATAGCAATTTTGCTATCTGTCTTTTTTCGTTACTTTTTCTAATTATCCACTAGTTTATTGTTTAGGAGTCAATTCATTGATTCTATTTATAAAACAATAGGAGGATAACAAATGAATCAAGTTTCGTTTGTCGGTAGAATTGTTCGGGACATAGAATTGCGTGGTGTTGGGGAAGGAAAAATCGTTACGAATAATGTGATAGCCGTGCAGCGTCATTATAAGACTGAAGGAAGTGCAGAAGCTGACTTTATCCCTTTCGTAGCATGGGGTAAGCGAGCTGAACTAATTGAAGAATATTGTGAAAAAGGCGATTTGATTGGTTTTAATGGCAAAATGCAATCAAGAACTTATCAAAATGCAGAACAAGAGACCGTTTATGTTGTGGAATTTTTGGTGAATGATGTTCATTTTTTACAACCTAAAAAATCTGAACAAAGTTTTTCAAGTGTTTAATAAAAAGAGCGCATCCAATACGGTGCGCTCTTTTTATTAATCATACAAAATAAAATTATTCTATATAATTTCATTATTTTATCTTATTTTGTCTAGAGATTTGTAAAATTCACGTTAAATTTTCAAATGTTCACTGTATAATGTAGAATAAAGTGTAAATAGACCATTAGCGAAAGAAGGATATACATGAATATTTTGATGATTGAAGACAATGAATCCGTTTGTGAAATGATTGAAATGTTTTTTTTGAAAGAGGAATGGGCAGCAACTTTCGTCCATAATGGGAAAAAAGGGTTGGACACTTATTTAGATAATAAGGATACGTATGATTTGATTGTATTAGATATTATGTTGCCTGAAATGGATGGCATGACAATTTGTAAAGAAATCAGGAAACACTCTACGCGTGTTCCAATCATCATGCTTACAGCTAAGGACACAGAAAGTGATGAAGTCATTGGCCTAGAGATTGGTGCAGATGATTACGTTACTAAACCTTTCAGCCCATTAACACTGGTAGCTCGAATTAAATCTTTAAAAAGAAGGGCTGAACAGTCCGAACATCCAGAAGAAACAGTTCAAGGAGAATATGAAGTTGAAACTGAACATCTTAAATTGGATAGAAATACTCGAGAAGTATTGCTTTATGATAGAAGTCTTGAAGGCTTGACACCAAAGGAGTTTGATTTACTTTACACGTTAGCCAATAGCCCTAGAAGAGTCTTTTCTAGAGAACAGCTATTGCAGATTGTCTGGGATTATGAGTATTTCGGAGATGAGAGAACAGTTGATGCACACATCAAGAAATTGAGACAAAAGTTAGTGCAAAATGGTCCACAAGTGATTCACACTGTCTGGGGCGTCGGCTATAAATTTGATGATACAGGAGCAGTAGAGACCTAATGAAATTTCCTTATTTCTATCAACAGATGTTAGGGTTCCTATCGGTTATTATCATGCTGTTGACGATTTCAGTCTTCTCACTTGTTTTATTTGCGCGTAATACAGCAATCAAAGGAACCGAGAATCGGCTCTTTACTTATGCTGAATCGATTGTTGATGTAAATCTTAACCCAGATCAGCTTGCAAACTTTCAGTCTCTCTTGAGTAATCAAGGCGTAACGTTCTTTGTTTTTAACAATGATGGTCACCTGGTTTTTCCGGATATACCAGATAATGTAGAAACAAAGGTCGTTCCGGAAGAAGAAGACCGTCTGAAAAATGGTGAACGAGTATCTCTGACGACTGAACAAGCAGATTTATATGGTAATCCTAGAGAAACTGCCTACGTGTACTTGCCTTATTTTAATAAGAGTACGTCAGAATACGCTGGATTTGTAGCCGTTAGTGCACCGGTTAGTCAAATTGATCGGCAAATGAGTGAATTGAAAAGAAACTTATTCAATGCCTTCTTGATATCAACCATTATTGCTATTATTATGAGTTTCATCTTTGCACGATACCAAGTTAAGCGAGTGAATGGACTGAGACAAGCAGCTCATATGGTAGCTGAAGGTGACTATGACATTCGATTAGACCATAAAGATCGAGATGAGATAGATAATCTATCTCAAGACTTTAATAAAATGATTATGGCTTTGGATATGTCTCGTCAAGAAGTAGAACGTCAAGAAGAGCGACGTAAAACATTTATGCAAGACGCGGCGCATGAGATGCGGACACCACTGACAACAATCAATGGTTTACTTGAAGGATTAGAGTATGACGTTATTCCAGAATCACAGCGTTTAAGAAGTATCAAATTAATGAGGAAAGAGACGAAAAGATTAATCCGACTCGTTAATGAAAATTTAGATTACGAAAATATACGATCTAATCGGATCATGTTAAATAAGCATCACTTACCTTTACAAGAAATTTTCGGAGAGATTCAAGAACAGATGACGAGTCTCGCGGAAAGTTCGAATAATACACTTAACATACATGTAGCGGAATCGATGACTGTCTTTGCGGACTATGATCGTTTCAAACAAATATTAGTTAATCTAATAAAAAATGCTATTCAGTTCACGGAAAACGGAACAATCGAGGTAACTGGAGAAAAGACAGAAAATAGCACGCGCATCCTTGTTAAAGATAGTGGTATTGGGATGACGGAAGATCAGTTGAAAAATATTTGGGATCGATACTATAAAGCGGATATTTCTAGGACGAATACGAAATTTGGAGAATCGGGATTGGGATTGTCAATCGTTCAACAACTTGTTGCGCTTCATAAAGCTAATATCAGTGTAGAGAGTACACCCGATAAAGGAACGGTCTTCACAATTGATTTCCCGAATGAAAAACACGACTGAAAAGTTTAAATATCTCTTAAGTCTTTCGATACTTACACAATAAAATTAAGTATCGAGAGGCTATTTTCTCTTTAATGACAACTGTTTCTTTACATGTTTAACTTTTTCGCTATCTTTTTTTGCTTGTTTGCCTTATGTGTAAATTTAATGTAAAATATCATGAGTGAGTGGAACGGACTGAATTAAGAAAAATATTGGAAGCAAAAGATCTACAGAAATTATAGGAGGCATCTTCATGTCTAAAATGAAAAATATTTTAAGTACAAGAATCGGTTTTTTTGGATTGGCAAGTATACTATTTTGGATAAAAACGTATCTAGCGTATACATTTGAGTTCAATTTAGGTGTATCAGGAGCGGTTCAACAATTCATATTGTTAATCAACCCTATTGCAGTAACCGTTATTCTCTTTTCAATTGCACTATACTTCAAAAAATCTAAGAGATCTTATATCGCGCTTTTTGTCATTATGACATTAGCATCGATGATTCTCTACTTTAACATTATGTTCTATAGAGAATTTTCAGATTTTCTGACAATGAACATTATATTAGGATCTAACAATGTATCTGGTGCTGTCTTTACCTCAACACTTGCAATGATGAGACCATGGGACTTACTGTACTGGATGGATTTAATTATCCTACTTGTAACCTTACTTTACAAAAAGAAAACAAACGTAAAAATGGACGTTCGCCCTTTCAAAAAACGCTATGCAGTAGCAACAACGGTACTAGGTTTTGCGCTTTTTGCAGGGAACTTAACATTAGCTGAAAGCAATCGTCCACAGTTGCTCGTTCGTACTTTCGACCGTAATTATATTGTTAAGTATCTAGGCTTGAATTTCTTTACAGCCTACGATGCATTCCAAACCGCTCAAAATAATCATGTTCGTGCTAGTGCAGATGAATCTAACTTAGTAGACATTGTAGATTTTGCAAAAGAAAATAATGCAGCACCAAATATTGAATATTTTGGTCAGGCTGAGGGTCGTAATGTTTTCGTGATTGCGATGGAAAGTGTACAGCAATTTGTGATCGATTATGATTTAGAAGATGAGAATGGTGAAATGCATGAAGTTATGCCTTTTGTAAATAGCTTATACCATGACCAATCTTCTTATAGCTTTTCGAATTTTTATCACCAAGTAGGACAGGGTAAATCTTCTGATGCAGAGATATTAGGCGAAAATTCATTGTATGGTTTACCGCAAGGTAGTGCCTTCCAGACACTTGGAACGACGAATACATTCCACGCTGCACCAAACATTTTGAAACAAGAAGCTGGCTATACATCAGCAGCGTTCCACGGAAATGTTGGTTCATTTTGGAACCGTAATGATACCTATCAACAATTTGGATACGATTATTTCTTTGATTCAGCATTCTATGACGTTTCTGGAGATCGTTCATTAGAATACGGATTGAAAGATAAACTATTCTTCCAAGAATCAGCACAGTATATTGAACAATTACCACAGCCTTTCTATAGCAAGTTTATTACTGTAACAAATCACTTCCCGTATCCTTTAGATGAACAGAATGCAGGTTTCCCATCAGCTCAGACAGGTGACGAAACAATCAATCAATATTTTGCAACTGCGAATTATACGGATCAAGCAATTGAAGAATTCTTTAATTACTTGAAAGAAGCAGGATTGTACGACAACTCTGTGTTTGTCCTTTATGGGGACCATTATGGTATTTCTAATATGAGAAACCCTCACCTTGCATCTCTCGTTGGAGAAGATCAAAATGAGTGGGGAGATTTCCAAAATGCCCAAATGCAAAGAGTTCCGTTAATTATTCACGCACCAGGTGTAGATAACGGAAAAGTAATCGATAAATATAGTGGACAAGTAGACATGCTACCAACCTTACTACACTTATTAGGTATTCAAACAGACGATTATATTTTCATGGGACAAGATATCTTGTCTGATGAGCATAATGATACTGTACCTTTCCGAAATGGAAATGTTATGACACCGGAGTATTCATTCATCGGGCAAAAAATCTATGATTCTCAAACTGGCGAAGAAGTACAAGATGAGTTATCAGAAGAAAAACTTACTGAATTGAATGAAGTACGTGATAATGCTAGACAAGAATTATCTTACTCTGATGATCTGATGATGATGGACCTATTGCGCTTTTACACGCCTGATTCATTCAGTGACGTAGAGAAGAATGATTATGTCTATTCAAATCAATTAAGCGTTTTTGAAAATGATCCTTTGAGAAGTACGAGTTTGATTGAACAAAATGGTGGTAAATCTACTGTAGATTTATATAAAACAGATGCACCAGAGTTACAAGAAAATAACGAAACAAATACGGAAGATCAGTCAGATGCACCTAATACACAGACTGGGGACACTGAACAAGCGCCCGAGGCTGTTGAAGATAGCGAATAACTGAATAATACCAAGAAGGTGGATGTCACATAAAATACTGGCATTCACCTTTTTGTATGGTAAAATGAAATTTCTGGATATCACATATGATCTGAACGAGTAAATAAAAGAACCATATCAAATCAGTATTGAAGGATCAATTAAGTTGGGTATATATCATCCACATATAAAGGGGTAATACATTGAGAACACTAGAAGTTAAAACATTAGCAGCAAACCGTTTACGCAAAGGGTATCAAGCATTAGAAGAATATGATTTTAAAGCACTCGGAGACTTTAAAGAAGGAGAAGCTGTTGAGATTGTTGATCAACAAAATAAATTTATCGGTAAAGGTTATCTGGGGAAAGAAAACCGCACAGTTGGATGGCTTCTGACAGCAGATAAAGAAGAAGCGATCGATTCAACATTTTTTGACCGTCAATTTAGAATTGCACAACGTGCTCGTTCCGCTTTTTATGCCGATGAATCAACAACCGCTTTTCGTCTGTTCAACGCAGATGGCGATGGTATTGGTGGCATAACGATTGATTATTATGATGGCTACTACATTTTCTCTTGGTTCAATAAAGGGATCTACACACGCAGAGAAGAAATTTATCAAGCTTTTAAAGTAGCGATTCCAGACTTCAAAGGAATCGTTGAGAAGGTTCGTTTCAGTGATGCAACAGTGGCATCGAGACATATTGATGGAGAAGTTCCACCAGAACCATTAATCATTAAAGAAAATGGTATACAATATGCTACTTACATCAACGAAGGTTGGATGACAGGCATTTTCCTTGATCAAAGAAACGTCAGAAGAAAGTTAATGGAAGACTGGGGTACCGGAAAAACGATTCTGAATACGTTTAGTTATACAGGTGCTTTCTCGGTTGCCGCAGCAATGGGCGGTGCTGTGAAGACAGTCAATGTAGATGCAGCAAATCGTAGTAAAGCAAAAACAACTGAACAATTTGAAATCAACGGCTTGAATCCAGACGACCATGAAATCCGAGTAATTGATGTGTTCGATTATCTGGACTATGCAAAAAAACATGAACTAAAATTTGATATCGTTGTGCTAGATCCACCGACATTTGCACGTACGAAGAAACGTACTTTCAGTGTAGAAAAAGATTATGTTGGGTTAATCCAAGAAGCACTAGCGGTATTGGCTGACAAAGGAATGTTGATTGCTTCTTCAAACACTTGGAAATTAGACCGTGATGATTTCTATGAAATGGTAAACGAAGCGTTAGAAAATGAAAACGTAGATGCTTACTTACTAGATGAGTACCGTTTACCGGAAGATTTTAAAGTAAATGAGCAGTACCCTGAAAGTGATTATTTAAAAGTGATGGTTTTAGAAAAAACAAATTAAAAGCATTGGAGAGAGTTACGGGAGTGAAGCCCGTAACTCTTTTTATAACAAGTGTATTCATAAAAACATGATGATTGTGTGAATATTTTGTGATGAAGAGCATAGTAATCCCATACTATTGCCTACCTGTGCTAATATAGAGTAAGTGAAATGAAGAGAGGACTAAAAGAATGACAGCTTATATAACCGTGAAAGATGAGTACAAACGATACAGCTCAGGCGAAACAACGGTCGTAGCGAATGATGGCATAACGTTTGATGTTGAAAAAAATGAATTCGCTGTTATCGTTGGACCCAGTGGCGCAGGGAAAACGACTGTATTGAATATTTTAGGTGGTATGGATTCAGCGGATGAAGGAGATGTCATCATTGATGGTACCAATATTGTTGGATTTAGCGAAAAACAGTTAACAAAATATCGTAGAGATGATGTTGGTTTTGTATTTCAGAACTATAATTTAATTCCCAATTTAACAGCAAAAGAGAATGTAGAGTTGGCTGCTGAAATCTCACCAGATGCGCTTGATGCCGCTGAAGTATTAAAAAGTGTAGGTTTAGGAGATAGAATGGATAATTTCCCAGCCCAATTATCAGGTGGAGAACAACAGCGTGTCGCTATTGCGCGTGCGTTAGCAAAGCAACCAAAGTTACTGCTATGCGACGAGCCAACTGGTGCATTGGATTATGAAACCGGAAAGAAAGTATTAGAAATTTTGAATAAGTCTAAAGTTGAATATGGGGCTACAGTAGTCGTAATCACGCATAACCGTGCGATTGCACCGATGGCCGATCGGGTGATTGATATCAATAATGCTAAAGTTAGAAGTATGACGATTAATGAATCCCCTACACCTGTACAAGATATTGAATGGTAAACATAAACACAAATCAGATGAAATCAAATAAAAGAGGAATTGTATTGAAAAAAACAGCTTTATGGAAAGATACATTTAGAGAAATCGGGAAAACAAAGACTCGTTTTCTTTCAATTTTTGCCATTATCCTTTTAGGGGTAGCTTTTTTTGCTGGTATTAGCGCGACCGGACCCGTAATGATTCAAACAGCTGATGATTATTATCAAGATCACGATTTAATGGACTTTCAGATTCTGTCTACATATGGATTGAATGATGAAGATAAAACATTATTAGAATCGATTGATAACGCCACAGTAGAAACGCTCGTGTCTTCAGACGTTGTGATGAATGAAACAGGAATGACTTCTAAAATATATGGATATGATCCAGATAAAGGGCAGTCACTGAATCAGTACACCATTATAGAAGGTCGTCTACCGAAAACTTCAGGAGAAATTGCATTAGATTCAACCGCTACTTATCAAGAGAACTACAAGGTAGGGGATAAAATCGAATTACCATCTGGAACAGATGATGCTTACGAAGATACATTTAGTCAATTAACTTTTGAGGTAGTAGGTTTTGTTAAGAGTCCACTATATGTTGAAAGCGATACTAGAGGGAATACACAAGCAGGTTCAGGAACGTTGGATGGTTTTTCTGTCATTCTAGAAAAAGACTTTGATGTTGATTACTACTCTGAAGCCTTTGTTCGTTACGATCAGTCTGAGCAGTTCCAAGCTTATAGTGATGAATACGATGAATTTATTGCAGATAAAACAACAGTGCTTGAAACATTGGTTGAAGATAGACCACAAGAGAGATTAGATACGCTACAAGCAGAAGGCCAAGAAGAAATCGATGAGGGTAATGCGGAAATAGAATCTGCAGAAGCTGAACTTGAAGATGCTCGAATCGAATTAGAAAACGCTCGGAATGAACTAGATGATGGGTGGGCTGCATATGAAGAAGGGCTTTCAGAATTAGAGCAAAAAGAAGCTGATGCCCGTAGTGAATTACAATCTAAAAGAAGTGAAATCGAAGAAGGTAAAACACAGATCAATGATGCCCGTGCACAATTGCAGTCTGCGCAGTCTGAAATTGACAATGGTCGTGCACAGTTAGAAGCTGAGCGTGAAACAACTGAGGCGCAACTTACTGCTTCGGAACAAGAAATTGCTGCTGGAAGACAGCAGCTTGAAAATGCCCGCGCAGAATTGAATGCAGCGGAACAAAATCTTCAAGCAAATGCTGCACAACTATCTGAAGAACAACTAACTGCATCGCAACAAGAAATTGACAATAATCGTGTCCAATTAGCGGCGCAAGAACAAGAAATCGAACAAGCAGAGCAAGCAATTGCTCAAGGTCGACAACAATTGGCCGCAGCTGAAGCTGAGTTGGAGCAGTCCCAACAACAAGTTAATGCTAATCTAGCTGAGCTTGAAAATAGAGAAACAGAAATCGTATCTGGTGAACAACAGCTTGATGAAGCTGAAGCAACATTGGAATCTGAGCTCGAATCTGGCAGAACAGAATTAGCTGATGTAAGAGCAGAACTCGAAGAAGGTGAAGCAGACTATCAAGAAGGACTTGAAACCTTTGAGAATGAACGAGAAGAGGCGGAAGCAGAAATTGCAGATGCTAGAACTGAGTTGGAAGAAGCGCAAGCGGATCTTGATGGTTTAGAATTACCTGAATATCTAATTAATGATCGATCTTACTTTGCAGGATATGACGAATATGGTGAGAATGCAGAGCGTATCGGGGCTATTGCAAAAATTTTCCCAGTCTTTTTCTTCTTGTTAGCTGCGTTGATTTCTTTAACAACGATGACAAGAATGGTTGACGAAGGAAGAAGTCAAATTGGTACGATGAAGGCACTCGGTTATAAGAACATGGATATTTCATTGAAGTATTTCGTCTATGCGTTCTTAGCTACTGTTTTAGGCGCTTTAATCGGCTTAGGCGTTGGTTACTGGATTTTTCCATCTGTTATTATGGATGCTTATGGAGCGCTCTATAACTTGCCGGATATTGGTGTCCAATTCTACTGGAGTTACTCTATCATCTCGATTATCGCATCATTGTGTGCGACGGGATTAGCTACTTTAGTAGCTGTAAGAATTTCCTTGCAGAGTAATGCTTCCAATTTGCTAAGACCTAAAGCACCAAAAAAAGGAAAAAGAATTCTAATAGAGAGAAGACCGTTCCTCTGGAATCGATTTAGCTTTACGCAAAAGGTGGCTTCACGAAATTTATTCAGGTATAAAGGTCGTATGTTCATGACGATTATCGGTGTAGCCGGATGTACCGCGCTCTTACTCACTGGATTCGGATTATCAGATTCTATCGCCAATATCGGTGACATCCAGTACGGTGAGATCAACCTTTACCAAGCAATCGTATCCGAAAATACAGATGCTGATCAAGGTGACCAAGAAGCTTACGAAGAGACACTTTCAGGTATTGAAGGGTTAGAAAATCATTTAAGAGTAGAACAAAATGCATTTACAGCAGAAGTTGACAACAACCGTCAAGATGTAAATGTATTTGTACCCGAAGACAAAGAGATACTGAAAGACTTTGTTGTGCTGAGAGATAAACACGATCAAGAAATGGTGTATGATCTGCCTGATGAAGGAGCCGTCATTACAGAGAAACTAGCAGAGCTGTTAGGAATCTCTGTTGGAGACACCATTCAAATCAATGGAAATGATCAAGAAGTCTATGATGTGGAAGTGACTGGGACCGTCGAACATTACTTCCAACACTTTGTCTATCTATCCCCGTCAGCCTATCAAGCGGCTACTGGAGAAGACCCTGTTTTCAATACGCGATTACTGAAATACGATACGACTGAAGTAGAAGATAGTGATATCGGTCAGTTATTGAATGCAGAAGAAGCTGTTCAGGGAGTGACTTTCGTATCGGTCATCTATGATACGATGCAAGGTTCATTGGATAGTTTGGATGTTGTAACGCTGGTCATTATTATTTCAGCAGCAACATTAGCGTTCATTGTCTTGTACAATCTGACAAATATCAACGTCTCAGAGAGAGAACGAGAATTATCAACGATAAAAGTTCTCGGATTTTACGATCGAGAAGTAACCATGTATGTCTACAGAGAAAACCTAGTCCTTACATTGATGGGCATCATAGTAGGTCTCGCATTAGGAGTCATCATGCATCGATTCGTATTGAATACGGCGGAGATTGACGTCATGAGGTTTAGTAGACAGATCAATCTGACAAGCTACTTGTACTCAGGCTTATTGACGTTCTTATTCTCAGGACTAGTCATGATCTTGATGCATTTTAAATTAAAATATATTGATATGATTGAAGCACTAAAAGCGCAAGAATAAGAAGTGAACTGAAAAAAGAGATAGGCGCAAAATCTGCGACTATCTCTTTTTGTATATATTGAAATGTAGATTAATGTGTTAAATCCATTCCCCAGCTTTTCGCCGACTGATCCATCAAGTCTGTAACATCTTTGGTTAGAGTAATATAAGACTGATTTTCTTGATTCAGCAATGTTTGTGTTAAAGAATCCAATTCATAAGTCATAGCTGTAGTTTTATCTCCAGCCTGAGCCGTTTCCGTTTTTCCATCTGCATAGGTGATCAAGGCGGTATCCGCTCTTGGATAATCTAGTACAGTAATGAAGGCATTCTCGCATACGATAACCCCTTGCTTGGGCATTTTTCCTCTAAAAGATAACGTTACAGAAGAAAGTTCGTCATGATCGTTACGCATCTGAATCGTACTCATCTCGTCCACGCCAGTCTCGTATAACTTAGCCAATGTTTGTAATTCAGTCGGTTGACTACTTAAAAAGAAACGAACGAAAGAAAGGGCGTATACACCAACATCTAAAAGTGCGCCACCACCTAGTTCTTTAGCAAAGAAGCGATTGGTAGGATCTGCATCTTTCAAGCTACCAAACATAGCATTGACCATCTTTAATTGACCGAATTCTCCAGAGTCAATTCTTGACTTCAATGTTCGATAAAGGGGCATATGATAAATTGTCATTGCTTCTGCCAAAATCAGATTTTTTTCTTGTGCCAAATCATGGACTTCTTTGAATTCACTAGCATCCATCACCATTGCTTTCTCACAAAATACATGTTTTCCAGCAGTTAATGCCAGCTTGATATGTTCAGCGTGATAGCTGTTCGGCGTAGCAATGTAAATGATGTCAATGTCAGGATCAAAGCAAATTGATTCATAATTCCCGTAAGCTTTTGGTACCCCATAGTTTGTAGCAAACTCCTGTGCTTTTTGTAAATTTCTAGAAGCGACAGCGGTCAATTCCGCATCTTCAATCGTAAAAGCTTTTGCAAATCCATGTGCGATATCGCCTAATCCAATGATTCCCCATTTGATTTTAGTCATATCCATTCCTTCTCCCTACAAATTCTTTTCATCTATCTGGATTGATATTAAATAAAAATCCAGAGGACGAATGTTTAATAAAATCTTAAACTTTATAACTCAATTATATCAAATAAAATGAAGTAACCGTTTAAAAATGTTTAGATATTCGTGAGTATTTTGTTATAAGACTTTGCATTGTGGTAAAATAAGATTCATGGACAAACTAAGTAGGAGATTTTTTTGATGAAGATTAAATGGTTAATATTGCCTATAGGGTTATCGTTACTTTCTGGTTGTACAACAGAAAATCAAAGGCAAGTAGAAGAAACACTAGCACCAGTGGGTGAAGTAGAAAAACCGGACACTAAAAATGAGCATAATGAAGAACTTACTGAAGAGGAGCAAGCACATTTAGCACTGATTGAATCACTGCCGGAAGATGCAAGTTCTGATGACTGGAACCTTCTTCTTGTGAATAACTGGACGCCACTACCAGAGGGTTTTGAGCCAAATCTTCAAGAAGTAGAACCTGAAAAGTCGGTGGATACTAGAATTGTCGAACCGTTTAAAAATTGGATGGATGCCGGTCAGAAAGCTGGTCATCAACTTTATTTTGCATCTGGTTATAGATCTGTTGAAAGACAGCAAAGTAATTATGATCGAAGTATTGATAAGTTTAAACAAGAAGGCTTTTCTGAAGAAAAAGCAATCTCTAAGACCGAAGAATATATTGCAATACCCAGAAGAAGTGAACATCATACAGGTTTAGCGGTCGACATCGTTGATCAACAATGGATAGCGGATGGGAATGGTTTGACTCCGGACTATGACACGCAGGAATCGCAGCACTGGCTCTTAGAAACTATGGCTGATCATGGCTTTGTTTTAAGATACCCCGAAGGAGCAGAAGATTTAACAGATATTCATTACGAATCTTGGCACTTCAGGTATGTGGGAAAAGAGAATGCTATGTTTATGACGGAGCACGATTTAGTGTTAGAAGAGTTTGTCGCGTTGTTGAAAGAAAAAGAAGCAAACTGATCCACTATCTAGCTGATTCAACCTAAAGGAGTAGATGGTTTGGCTAAAAGAAAAAAAGTTGGTTTAGGACGTCGGAAAAAACAGAATCCTTTTCTGCTAGTATTTAAAATTGGTTTAGTTTTTCTTTTCTTCTTTATTTTTACAATTACATTTGTTGGGAAAAGATTAATGGAAGAACCGGATGGTGTATCGGTTAGTTATGAAGAAGCATTTATCGATGAAGTTGGAGAAAAAGCAGTACTATTACATTCAACATATGGTATCAGACCAAGTGTGACCATTGCGCAAGCCATTCTTGAGTCGAACTGGGGAAGAAGCAAACTTGCAACGCGCGAAAACAATTATTATGGTATTAAAGGATCGAACCAGACGGCCTATTCAACAAAAGAGTTTGAAGAGGACGAATGGATAGAAATTAGAGCAGAGTTTAGAAGTTATGATTCACTGTTAGCTTCAATGGAAGATTATGCAAAATTATTAAGAGATGGTACGGAATGGGATGGGAATCTCTATAGAGAAGTGATTGAGGCGCCGGATTATAAACAAGCTGCTCAAGCTTTAAAGGAAGCTGGGTATGCTACCGATCCAGATTATCCAGAAAAAGTCATATCGCTGATTGAAACCTACAATCTGCAAAGATTTGATACAGATACTAATGAAAATGAGGGACAAGCGAGTGACTAATAGAAAAGAAATGCCCATTGTTGAAACCAATTTACGTAAAGACTATATTGCAGTACCGAGTGTGATTAGAAACGCAAGTGGTATTAATATAAATGGGAAACGATTCAAAGCAATGATGTTTACGACGGACATTGCGATAATTATGAATAACAATGCTGATGCGATAATGGCTGTTTATCCTTTTACGCCTCATCCAGCCATTATTGAAGCCATCACATCTGTCTCAACGATACCTGTTCTAGCTGGAGTGGGTGGCGGCACAACACAAGGACCGAGATCAGCGAACATGGCCCTATTTGCAGAGTCTCATGGATGTCTAGCAGTTGTTGTAAATGCACCCACACCTATCGATACGATTGAAGCAATCAATGATGTCGTCGATATTCCAATCATCATGACGATCGTATCTGAATATACAGATATTGATGAAAGGTTAGCGGCTGGTGTGGATATTTTAAATATATCGAATGCAGCGAATACAGCCGAGCTTGTAAGAGAAATCAGAGCGAAGTATCCGAAATTGCCTATCATTGCGACCGGTGGGCCAACAGAAGAAAGTATCCAAGAAACAATCGATGCTGGTGCTAATGCGATTACGTATACACCACCTTCTAATGGAAAATTATTCAGCAAGAAAATGGATAAATATAGAAAAATAGAGAAAGATATTTTTGATAGTTAACCATTGACCAATAAATGCAATAAATCATAAGAGTCCAATCAAATAAATAAGAAAGCGGGTAGGAAAATGAAGCGATCTTCAAAGGGATTTATGAATAAAGGGAACAGTAAAAAAACTTGGATGATACCCTTGGCTATTTTGCTTGTTATTTTAATCAGTGTCGTAGGATTCATCGGGTTTTCAAAATGGCAAGAAGGCCAAGAGGCCCAAAGAAGACAAAATCTTGCTGAAGAGTTGACGCAAAACTACCTAGATGCACTAAGATCAGGTGAGATGACTGATTACGTTGCACTTTTATCTGAAGATTCTATAGCAGCATCTCCTTACTCCAGAGAGGAAATCACAGAACGATATGAAAATGTATTTTCAGCTATTGGTGCAACGAATCTGAATGAATCAATGACCGAGTTGAGATTAGATGAAGAAACAGATACATACCATTTTGCTTATACACTTTCTATGGATACTTCTCTTGGGACGATCGAAGACTTGAACTATGAGACGACCCTTCGCGAAGAAGAAGATGAGATGTTAGTTGATTGGCGCACAAATCTTATCTTCCCTGATTTAGAAGAAGGGGACCTTGTTAAACTTAAATATGAAGAGGGAAATAGAGGTAGCCTAAATGATCGTAATGGAAACTTATTAGCCGGCAATGGTGATGCTTGGCAAGCAGGCCTACACCCATCAGCATTAGGTGAAGGCGGTGATCGTGAAACAGCGTTAAGTACGATCGCGGATAAGTTTGGCCAAGACAAAGCATCTTTAGAAAGTTTACTAGAACAATCTTGGGTAACACCTGATAGCTTTGTTCCTTTTACAATCGTTGAAGAAGGAAACACGCCTGAGGTTAAAGGGGTCATGTATCAGCAAACTTCTACAAGAATTTATCCACTTTCTGAGGCTGCTGCGCATCTAACAGGCTATACAGGGCAAGCCACAGCCGAAGATGTCGAAAAAAACCCTACATTACAAGCTGGAGATATAATCGGCAAATCTGGACTCGAAGCAGCTTTTGATCAAAGATTAAGAGGAACCAAAGGTGGACAAATCTTTATAGAAACAGAAGATGGTGAAAGAAAATCAGTATTGATTGAATCTGACATTAAAGATGGCGAAAACATTCGTCTGACAATAGATGTTGATCTTCAGAAAATGTATTATGATCAATTACAAGGAGAGCCAGGTACGGCAGTAGTGATGGAACCAGAAACTGGAGAAATTCTAGTAGCAGCTAGTTCCCCTTCTTACGATCCACAGTTATTTGTGAGAGGCATATCCTCTGAGGCATTTCAAGCGTATAACGAGGATTCCAATACACCATTTGTGGCAAGATACGCTGCAAGATATGCCCCAGGATCTACATTTAAGATTTTGACGGCTATGATTGGCTTAGATCTTAATGTAACCACTCCTGAAAAGACACATACCATTGAAGGTCTCCAGTGGAGTCCGCAAGATGATTCGTTCGGGAGCCATCAAATTACCAGAGTCAGTGATGCTGTTACAGAAGTTGATTTACAAGCGGCTATTACGTATTCGGATAACATCTATTTTGCAATGGAAGCATTAGAAATGGGTGGGAGTGCATTTGTTAAAGAGTTAAGTCAATTTCCATTTGGCGCAAGTATGAACTTGCCTTTCAGTATGCAGCCCGCTCAAATATCAAATAGTGGTGCACTGGACAAGCCGACCTTACTAGCAGATACAGCATATGGACAAGGTGAACTACTGATGAGTCCCATTCATCAAATATCTTTCTATTCAGCAGTCGCTAACGAAGGATTAATGACGTTTCCTTCACTTGAATTAGATGAAGAGACTGAAACGAACCAGCTGAATCCTGTAGAAGTCGAGTCTGCTCAAATCGTAAAAGAAGATTTGATCAATGCTGTTGAAGATTCTAATGGAACCGCACACCCATTTGCATCGTTGCCTTTTAGGGTGGGTGCAAAAACGGGAACAGCTGAAGTAGAAAAAGATGGCGTAAATGTCACAAATGGATTTGTCTATGCAATAGATGCGGATGATAATGAATTTTCATTTATAGGATTCTTAGAAGGAAAGAGTAGTGGCGACGTTGTTGAGCGTTTCTTACCGATCTTACCGGCATTAAAAGAGGCTGAGTAACCATCCGGCCTTTGGAATCCGGCATGACAATACTATTGTTCCGTAAGTAAATATGTGATATAGTGGCTTTGATTTTGATAATGACAATAAAATATGCGTATGAAGAAGGAGAAAATAATATAATGAATGCTGATCCCGGGAGTCTGCAGCCCTTAATTGGGCATGTCTTACTCATAGTCTCATTGACCGCTGTTTATGGAGTTTTTGCGGCAGTTGAGATGGCTTTGATTTCGTTGAATCAAACGAGAATCATTGAACTTTCCATTGAAGGAAATAAAAAAGCCAAGAAAGTATTACTGTTGATTGAAAAGTCGGATGATTATCTGATAGCGGTTCGTATCATTTTAACACTCGCTGCGCTTTTCAGTAGTGCCTTAGCTTCTTTTTACTACACAGATTATCTCGCAGAAGTACTAGGCACTTTTTCTTCTGCTCGAAGCTTGAGTATGATTTTGATTACCTTAATCGTCTCATCTGTGTTTCTTGTCTTTGGAGAGCAGTTACCCAAAGCGATAGCTGCACAAAACCCTGACCAAACGGCTATGTTACTTGTCGGGATCGTTCTTCTTGTACGTAAACTATTTATACCGATCGTCTGGACATTAAAGATTACCACAAAGGTTATGAAAAAAATTATACCCATTGACTTTGATGCACATGAAGATACAATGACGCGAGATGAGTTTAGGACGTTTATCGAACAAGGTCACCATCACGATGTCATTGATTTAGAAGAATTTTCAATGCTTAAAGGTGTACTTTCTTTAGACAATAAAATTGCTAGAGAAGTAATGGTTCCTAGAACCGATTCGTTTATGCTTGATTACGAAGCCTCTAGTCGAGAAAATATTGAAGCAATGCTCAATACACCGCACTCACGAGTACCACTTTATTTTGAGGATAAAGATAATATTTTAGGTATCGTGCACGTGAAAAATTTACTCAAAGCTTCCAAAGATACACCGCTTTACGATATTGATTTGAAAGAAGTCAGTAATGAAGCATTGTTCGTACCAGAATCAATTTATATTGATGACTTGATTTTTCAAATGAAACGTACACAAAATCAAATGGCTGTATTAAATGATGAATACGGTGGTGTAGTGGGTATCGTAACGCTTGAGGATTTATTAGAAGAAATCGTCGGAGAAATTGATGATGAGTATGATGAAACAAACAGCTTATTTGAACAAATCAATGAAAAAGAATATATTGTAGATGGATCGACGCCTATTGAGAAATTCAATGACTATTTTGATAAGAAAATTGAATCTGAAGATGTCGATACGATAGCAGGCTACTTTATCACTGAATTCGGTAGTGTACCTGGTAAAAATGATGAAGCTTTCCTAAAACTTGAAGACTTGTTGATGCAAGTAGAGACATTAGAAGGCTCAAGAATTTTAACATTACGTGTAGAAAAAATATCTTTAGAAGAAGTATCTGAAGAATTGTTAAATGAACAACATTCTTAAAAAATAGCTGTTAGTTGTTTAAGAAATATTAAGAAAATTGAGTATAATAAAAAGCTGAGATGGGTCATACTTGTCTCAGCTATTATAGTATGTAAGACTTTAAAGTAGGATAAAAAATGTTAGGAGAATTTTGTGGATTTAGATTGGACAATGCTATTAACAATATTTTTGATTAATGTGGTGTACGTAACTTTAAATACACTGAGAATGATGTTGACGATGAAAGGCTATCAATCGATTGCGCCGTTTATTGCTATGGTTGAAATATCCATATATGTTGTTGGACTTGGGCTTGTATTAGATAATCTTGACAACGTCGTAAATATTTTTGTTTATGCACTTGGTTTCGGCGTAGGAATCTTTGCAGGAATGAAAATTGAAAATTATCTTGCGCTCGGTTATATACTCGTAACTACGATCGTGCCAGAAGACGGTTGGGAAATCGCAGATAGATTGAGAGAATATGGCTATGGCGTTACCACTACACAAGCATATGGTAGAGAAGGACACCGATATGTATTAGAAATTTTAACACCGAGATCGAATGAACGTGATCTTTATGTGAAAATACATGAGATTGAACCGAAAGCTTTTATTGTTTCGTATGAACCACGATATATTAATGGCGGTTTCTGGACGAAAAAAATCAAGAAAAACAAATTAACAAAATCAAGAAAATCCTAATTTAGTCCAACAAACTGACACTAAAGGATTATACAGAAATAAGGAGCGATCACCATGAATGAATGGATTCAACCAGGCAAGACGATTGGTATTATAGGTGGTGGAAGTGTTGCACGCTTACTCGCACTATCTGCTAAAAAGATGGGGTATGGAATAGGCATACTGGATCCGGATCCACTTTGTTCTGCAAGTAGTATCGCAGATTGGCATTTAAGAGCTGAGTTGACCAATGAGAAGGCGTTTCACGATTTGTCGATCAAAAGTGATATCGTTATCTATGAGACAGAAGCTTTCCATTCAGATTACTTAAGAATGATGAAGCGGTCATTACCCGTTCCACAAGGGGAAGATTTGTTAGCCATCTCCCAAGACAGGGTATTGCAAAAGGCCTTTCTCGAGTCTCATAGTATCAATATCGCGCCATTTGCTACCATCGTATCAAAAGAAGATATTCAAGAAGCTGTTCAAAGTATTGGTTATCCATGTGTGTTGAAAGCGAATCGTACAGACGAGCGTTACCGCCAGCATACCTTATTATATGAAGATAAAGATATAGAAAAAACAGACGGTCTCTTACGTTCAGGAGCGAGTGTGTTAGAAGCTTGGATACCTTTCGAGAGAGAGCTATGTGTGGCGGTCGTCAAAGATTCGACAGGTAATATCTTAACGTATCCGGTCTCAGAAATGATGTACCGACAAGATAAATTTTTCCAAAGTATTATTCCGGCAAGGGTTGATAAAGATATCCAACAAGAGGTTACCCGTATTGCAGAAACGGTTGCTCGAAATATTGAGTTTCAAGGTGTGATTGCATTAGAATTATTGCTAACATCAACTGGATCATTATATGTAAATGAAATTGTTGGTCATCCTCACCAAGCGTACCATCAGTCTACAGATTGGACAGCATTATCTCAATACGATGCCCATATAAGGGCAGTATGTGGATGGACATTACCTGAATCAATTAATAATCCTAATTCTACAGTGATGAGATTGTTCAATCAAAGTCAACTAGAAGAAGCCTATACGCAAGCGAGAATCCAGCAAGACTGGAAGTTTGCTTTTTATCAAGGTGATCCAGAAGACCTTTTCACTGAGAAAGGTCATATGACGATTCAGACGGACAACGTCAATCATACGTTAACGTTATTGTCTGATATCGGTATGTAACCCAATGAAGATTCTACTGGTAAAGATTACGATACCAGTAGAAGGTCAAGGACTGAAGAAATGTCAAAATCAAAAAAAAGAGAAATAGAAGCGTATGAGTACATCAAAGAAAAAATCGAATCAAAAGAATGGCTGCCACAAAAACATTTGCGAGAGCAAGATGTAGCCATTGAGCTAAATATGAGTCGTACACCGATTCGAAATGCCTTTCTACGATTAGCGCAAGAAAAAGTGATTGTCATTGAACCCTATAAAGGCGCTAAGGTCTTACCCGTTCAAATTGATTTTAAAGCTTATCAGGATCGATTAGGTTTTATTGAACTAATAATTACGCATTATCTTATGAAGCTTGAAAAAGAAGAAGTACAACTGGTGTTAGTGACAAGCAGTGAGCGATTGAACGATATGGAGCAATCAAGTCAAATGACTAACCAGCTATTTGAAACACAAGAATGGCAATTTTGGCAATCGATCTTAACGCTCGAAAAAAATCAATATCAGTATGCGCTCGTTGTGAATTGCTTTAAGGAATTACTTACGCAAGAAGGAAAGCTTCAAAGTATCCTTTACAAGAGTCGTCAAACTAAATTAAAACATTACCGGATATTTTTAGAATTTCTTACTAAAAAAAATTATCCCTATGCTAGAAGAGAAATGAGAATAATGTTGAATCAGATCAGGCTCAACATTATTCAGAATCAAGAATAAAAAGATTCACTTTAATCAAGAAGCGTATTAATTTATCGCGGATACCAAATCAGTAGAACTGCTTATCAGTGGTTGAGACTGATTGATCGTATCGTCGTAGATTAGTGCGCTTTTTTGTGCGATGAAACGCTTTTAAAAGACGCGACTTTTTGTTGACTATTTATTATAAAAAGAGTTAAGTTCATTATCTAAGATTTGTATGATGGAATGCCTAGTTTTATGGAAAGCAGTTCGTATTTTCTGTATAATGTAGGAATGTATGACTACCCGAGAGGATGACAATATTGGTACTGCGTAAAGATATATTAAATGGAATGAATCCTAAACAAAAAGAAGCAGCAGCGTATACTGAAGGCCCCCTTTTGATCATGGCAGGAGCTGGATCAGGGAAAACAAGAGTATTGACTCACCGTATCTCTTATTTAATCGAAGAACAAGGTGTCAATCCTTGGAACATCTTAGCCATAACGTTTACGAATAAAGCAGCGTCTGAAATGAAAGCTCGAGTGTCAAATCTCGTTCAACAAGGTGGTAGTGATGTCTGGGTATCCACTTTCCACTCTATGTGTGTACGCATTCTTAGACGAGAAGCGGATCAAATAGGCTACAATCGTGCATTCACAATCAGCGACCCAGGCGAACAACAAACACTTATGAAAAGAATATTGAAAAGACAAAATATTGATCCTAAAAAATATAATCCTAGAGCAATTTTGTCTGAAATCAGCAATGCAAAAAATAAGTTGCAGAATGAAGCAGAATATAGAGCTCAAGCAAATGATTATTTTGGGAAGATCGTTGCAGATTGTTACGATGACTACCAGCGTGAATTAAGAACAGCTCAAGCTGTCGACTTTGATGACTTAATTATGCTAACAGTGAGATTATTTGAAGAGCATCCAGAAACACTTAAAGTCTATCAAACAAAATTTCAATATATTCATGTTGATGAGTATCAAGATACAAACCATGCTCAGTATCGATTGGTACAACTACTTGCTGATCGTCTCCGCAACATTTGTGTTGTAGGTGATGCAGATCAAAGTATTTATGGTTGGCGCGGCGCTGACATGGAAAATATCATGAATTTTGAAAAAGATTATCCCGAAGCAAAAGTTATTTATTTAGAACAGAATTATCGTTCAACCAAAAACATATTGAATGCAGCCAATCATGTCATCTCCCATAATATTAATCGTAAAGATAAAAACCTATGGACAGACAATCAAGATGGTCAAAAAATCATTTATTATCGAGCTGGAAATGAACATGAAGAGTCTAGATATATCATTCAGCAAATCAAAGAAGAAATGGAAAAAGATTCTAAAAAGAAATACGATGATTTTGCAGTACTTTATCGAACAAATGCACAATCCAGGGTGATGGAGGAAACACTGATCAAAACCGATATTCCTTATCGAATGGTCGGTGGACATAAGTTCTATGACAGAAAAGAGATCAAAGACGTACTCGCTTATTTGACATTAATAGCAAATCCGTCCGATAACTTAAGTTTCAGTAGGATCGTCAACGTACCTAAACGTGGAATAGGCGCCAGCTCGGTAGACAAACTAAGATTATCTGCTGAAGAGATGGGTTGGTCGCTTTATGAGGCTGCCCTCAATGCGCAAGTAACGAACCTGGCTGGTCGCGCTGCGAACAAGCTTGAAGTTTTTGCAACGATGCTTAATGATTTTAGAAAAATGGCTGAATATTTGACTGTTACAGAGTTGACAGAAGAAATACTTGAAAAAAGTGACTATCTTCCTAGCCTTAAAAAAGAGCGTACGCTAGAGTCAGAAGCAAGGATTGAAAATATCAATGAGTTTCTTTCCGTAACACAACAATTTGATGAAGATCCTCAAGAAGACAAGAGTTTGATATCATTCCTTACCGATTTAGCCCTTTTATCTGATTTGGATCGTGATGAAGAGGAGGAACCGGCCAGCGAAATCACACTGATGACTTTGCATGCAGCTAAAGGCCTTGAGTTCCCAATCGTCTTTCTCATTGGAATGGAAGATGGCTTATTTCCATTATCCAGAGCAGAACTAGATGAAGATGAGATGGAAGAAGAACGGCGGCTAGCATATGTTGGAATTACGAGAGCAGAAGAGAAACTCTATCTTTCTAATGCGATGAATCGAACGCTTTATGGTAAAACACAGATGAATCGACCTTCAAGATTCCTTGATGAAATCGAGGAAAAATTATTAGAACGCATTGAATCCAATAGTTTAAGACCATTCTCAAATGGTATCAATAAAGGCTTTGGTAATCGCTCAAATGATCATACACCGTCCAATAAGAAAGTGAAAACAGTCTATACACACCCCACAGGGAACAGTGGTGCTGAAAGTCTTGAATGGACCGTGGGCGATAAAGCAAACCACAAAGCTTGGGGAATCGGTACAGTGGTGAAAATCAGTGGGACAGGACAAGACCTTCAATTGGATATTGCCTTCCCAGGGATTGGGATTAAACCACTTCTTGCAACATTCGCACCGATTGAAAAAGTATAAGATTGAAAAGACCGAGAGGAGTAATATTGTGGTATTAGATGATGATTTTCAATTAGCTCAAAAAAGAGTTGATGAATTGATTACACTTTTAGATCGTTATAGTCACGAATATTATGTTCTGGACCGCCCTACAATCGAAGACAGTGAATACGATAAACTGTATCAAGAACTGCTAAAACTGGAAGAAACGTATCCTGCACTAGTACAACAAGATTCGCCAACACAGCGAGTGGGCGGTACATTGCTTCAAGGGTTTGAGAAAGTTGAGCATGACTTACCAATGCTAAGTTTGGATAATGCTTTTGATCTTGAGGGGTTACGTGCATTCGACCTTCGACTTCGTCAACTAGTTGGTGACAATATAGAATATGAGTGTGAACTGAAAATTGATGGTTTGGCAGTATCGTTAAAGTATGAAGAAGGACGTTTGGTGCAAGCTGTCACTAGAGGTGATGGAAGAATTGGAGAAAACGTCACCGGTAACGTGAAGACGATTAAATCTGTTCCACTTAAACTTAAAGAAGCTGTAACAATCGAAGTGCGTGGTGAAATTTATATGCCTAAAGCTTCATTTGTTGCTCTAAATGAAGACAGAGAAGAGCAAGGAGAAGCTAATTTTGCCAATCCAAGAAACGCCGCTGCTGGAACATTGAGAAATCTGGATCCCAAAGTAACGGCCTCAAGAAATTTAAGTGTGTTTCTTTATTCCATGGTACAATATGGAGAATTGGAAATTGATTCTCAAAGTGAGGCGCTCTCAAAAATGACTGAATTAGGGCTAAAGACAAACCCAGATCGAGCAGTCTTTCAATCAATTGATGAAGTGTGGACTTATGTAGAAAAGTACCAAGAAAAAAGAACGACGTTACCTTATGAAATTGATGGGATTGTGATTAAAGTCAATCAGTTCGAAGAACAAGAACAAGCTGGGTATACGGTTAAAGCACCTAGATGGGCCATTGCTTATAAGTTTCCTGCCGAGGAATCTAAAACCAAATTATTGGCTATAGAGTGGTCAGTTGGTCGAACTGGCGTAGTGACACCGACAGCAATCATGAATCCAGTACAGTTAGCTGGAACGACGGTACAAAGAGCGAGCTTGCACAATGTGGATCTCATTAAAGAAAGAGATATCCGAATAAATGATTTAGTTTTTGTTAGGAAAGCTGGGGACATTATCCCGGAGGTTGTTCGTGTTGATTTTGATTCTCGTCCAGAAAGTAGCATACCGTTTGAGATTCCGACCGAATGTCCTGCTTGTCAGAGTGAATTAGCACATTTAGAAGATGAAGTTGCATTGAGATGTTTGAACCCGAAATGTCCGGCTCAAGCAAAAGAGCGATTAATTCATTTTGTATCCAGAAATGCTATGAATATTGATGGACTAGGTGAAAAAATCATCATACAATTATTTGAAAAGCAGCTAGTTGAAGACGTCTCAAACTTGTATGAGTTAACGCTAGAACAATTGCTCACACTAGATAAAATTGCAGAGAAATCAGCAGAAAACTTACTCAAGGCTATAGAAGCTTCCAAGAGTAACTCTATGGAGCGATTACTATTTGGCCTAGGTATCAAACATGTTGGTGCAAAAGCAGCTAGATTATTATCTGAAAAATATGAGACGATGGATCAACTTAAACAAGCACCTAAAGAAGATATACAAGCTATTGATGGGATAGGGGAAATCATTGCAGAAAGTGTTGTGGCCTTTTTCGATTTGGAAGCAGCGAGAGACTTATTAGAGAAGCTAGCAACGCATGGTGTGAACTTAACATACACAGGTGCTAAAAAAAGAGAAACAATGGATGAATCTTCTGTATTTTATGATAAAACAGTCGTCATTACGGGGAAATTAGAACATTTCAAACGAAATGATTTGAAAGAACGACTAACTTTGCTTGGCGCTAATGTGACAGGAAGTATTTCTAAAAAAACAGATATACTGATTGCTGGTGCGGATGCTGGGAGTAAATTATCAAAAGCAAAAGAATTAGATGTTCCAGTTTGGGACGAAGAATCGCTGATGAAAGAAATCGGTCAGTGAGTTTGAAAGTGAGGTAAATCCTATGAATAAAAAATGGCTATTGACCAGTATGGCTGGTTTAGCAATGTTTTTGGCTTCTTGCGACAGACTTCCAAATTCAGATGAATCAGATGAACAAGTGTCTGAACAGACTGAAGGAGGAGAAGAAGCTGTAGATAGTACGGATACAGTGGTTGAAACGCGAATCGATGACAATTATTATCGCCCGTTGATTACTGAAGATGGATCATATGAGCCAAGTCTAAACCGTGGTATTACGAGATCTTTGAATTCTAATGTCAATATTAAAACATTCGAGAATGACTTGATGCGCCTGTCACATAAGTATTTCTCGACAGAAGACCATTACTTCCAAGAAGGTCAATTTTTACCAGCAGATCTAGCAACGAGTTGGTTGCGCCGTGCTGAACCTTTAACAGAAAAACAAATAGAGAACGGGGAAACGATTCTTGGACTAAATCCAGAAGATAATGGTAGTGAAGATCCAGAATCAAGAGCGCCAAATTATTTGAGCTCGATTCTTGAACAAGATTTCTATACAAAAACGGATGACGGTATAAAACTATCCGGTATTAGTATTGGTTTGGCATTGAACTCAGTAGAATATTACGGAGATAATCAGCAGCAACCAATCCCAAGAGATGTTTTGAAAAGAGAAGGTCAACGAATCGGAAGCGAAGTGGTTTCTAGAATGCGCCAATTAGATGGCGTAGGTTCTGTGCCGATTATGGTAGGACTTTATGAACAATCCACTCGTGATAACTTTGCTGGGGGCGTTTATATTTCTCAAGGTATTAGTCAAGATGGTGCTGAAGCAGTGTCAGATTGGACTGACTTAAATGAAAAACGACTTGTATTTCCAGTTGAAGGAATGCAAAGTGCCGAAGGGAACAGCTTTGCCAACTTTAAATCAGAAGTAGAAAATTTCTTCCCTAATCTAAGCGGTGTTACAGGTATCGCTCATTATGTAGATGATGCTTTAGTTAGTTTACAAATAGATATTGTCACACAATTTTACGGTAAAGGTGAAATCGTTGCATTTACACAATATTTAAACGAAGCAGCAAATGCCTACTTGTCAGAGAATTTACCGATAGAAATAAAGGTTGAATCCTTGAATGGCATTGAGTCCTTCCTAAAAAGAGATGCAGGAGAAACGGAATTCAATACACACGTATTTAATTAAAGCTCAAAATAATCAGATTAACTTGGAGGGAATCAATCACATGGCTATAAATGAAGAGACAGTAAAGCATGTTGCTAAACTAGCAAAACTTGAATTTAAGGAAGAAGAGATTCACGACTTTACAGAAGGAATGGATAAAATCATTCAGTTAGTAGAGCAATTAGAAGATCTGGATACGACAGGTGTTGAAGGTACTTACCATGGTATTACACATCACAGTGTCTTGCGTGAGGATAAAGCTAAGCTTGAAGTAACAAGGGAAGAACTTTTCAAGAATGTCAAAACACAACAAGATGGATACATCAAAGTACCAGCAATCATGGATAACGGGGAGAGTGGAGCATAATGGCTATTTTAGATCATACATTAGAAGCATTACATGAGCAACTTGTTAACGGTGAGTTAACCTCCCTTCAAATCATGGAAGCTGTATACGATAGAATTGAAGAAACAGAAGAGCAAGTTGGGGCCTTTCTAGCATTGAGTAAGACTGAAGCATTAGCTAAAGCAAGAGAAATAGATGAAGCAGGCATCGATCCTCATAATATCTTGAGCGGATTACCAATTGGCATCAAAGACAACATTGTAACAAAAGGTATCACTACTACAGCAGCTTCTAAGATGTTAGAAGATTTTGTACCTGTGTATGATGCAACAGTTGTTGAAAAACTAAATGAAATCGGCATGATTTCGGTCGGTAAGTTAAACATGGATGAGTTTGCTATGGGTGGTTCTACTGAAAATTCAGCGTTCAAAGTTACGCGCAATCCTTGGAATTTATCTAAAGTTCCTGGAGGTTCTTCAGGTGGATCAGCAGCAGCAGTAGCAGCTGGTCAGGTTCCAGTTTCTCTTGGATCAGACACGGGTGGTTCAATCAGAGAACCAGCTGCATTCACCGGTATTGTAGGAATGAAACCGACTTACGGACGTGTTTCTCGTTTTGGTCTTATTGCGTTTGGATCTAGTTTAGATCAAATCGGCCCTTTTTCTAGAACTGTAAAAGACAATGCACTTGTATTAAATGCCATTAGTGGCTATGATCAACGCGATTCTACTTCTTACGACGGAGAAACACCTGATTTCACTAAAGGAATCGAAAAAGGAGTTAAGGGTATGCGAATTGGTGTGCCTAAAGAATACTTCCACGAAGATGCGAAAGAAAAAGGAATTGTTGAATCGGTTCGCGCGGCATTAAAAACATATGAGTCATTAGGTGCAGAAATTGTCGAAGTGAGTTTACCTCATTCTAAATATGGTATTCCGGCTTATTATATTATTGCTTCATCCGAAGCTTCAAGTAATTTACAGAGATTTGATGGTATTCGATATGGTTACCGTGCAGATAACGTCAATAATCTAGATGAGTTGTATGTTAAATCACGTTCTGAAGGATTTGGCTTAGAAGTAAAACGTAGAATTATGCTTGGAACATTCTCCTTGAGTGCGGGCTTTTATGATGCTCACTTCAAAAAAGCTGCACAAGCAAGAACCTTGATTCGTCAAGACTTCGAAAAAGTTTTTGAAGATGTCGACTTCTTAGTTGCTCCGACAACTACAACAACTGCGTTCGATATTGGTGGTCAAATCGATGATCCCTTAACAATGTACATGGCTGATATTTTGACTGTCCCAGTTAATCTTGCTGGAGTACCGTCTGTATCTATACCTTGCGGATTCTCTGAAGAAATGCCAGTAGGTATGCAATTGATTGGTAAGCATTTTGACGAAAAAACATTATATCGTGCAGCCTATGCATTTGAACAAGCGACAGATTTCCACAAACAGAAACCAGCTTTCAAGGGAGGAAAATAAGCATGAATTTAGAAACAATTATAGGATTGGAAATACACGTAGAATTAAAAACAGATTCTAAAATGTTTTCTCCCTCACCAGCACATTTTGGTGCTGAACCGAACACGAATACTAACGTCATCGATTGGGGTTATCCAGGCGTTTTGCCAGTCGTTAATGAACGTGCAATCGAATTTGGTATGCGTGCAGCACTAGCATTGAATTGTACAATTAACCAAGATACAAAATTTGATCGTAAAAATTATTTTTATCCAGATAATCCAAAGGCATATCAAATTTCTCAGTTTGATCGCCCAATTGGTCATGATGGCTGGGTTGATATTGAAGTGAATGGTGAGACTAAAAGAATTAGAATCGAACGTGTGCATTTAGAAGAAGATGCAGGGAAGAATACGCACGGAACAGATGGCTATTCTTATGTAGACTTGAACCGTCAAGGGACACCATTGATTGAGATTGTGTCGGAAGCGGATATGCGTTCTCCTGAAGAAGCTTATGCTTACTTAGAAGCAATAAAGCAAATTATTCAATTTACGGGCGTTTCCGATGTTAAGATGGAAGAAGGTTCTATGCGTTGTGATGCGAACATTTCTCTTAGACCATTTGGGCAAGAAGCATTTGGGACGAAATCAGAATTGAAAAATTTAAATTCTTTCAACTTTGTTCGTAGAGGATTGGCTCATGAAGTAGAGCGTCAAGAAAAAGTTTTGGTTGCAGGTGGCGAGTTACTGCAAGAAACAAGACGTTACGATGAATCAACAGGAAAAACATTGTTGATGCGTGTCAAAGAAGGATCGAGCGATTACCGTTATTTCCCAGAGCCAGACTTACCAAGATTAGTCATTGAAGACAAATGGGTAGAATCTGTTCGACAATCGTTACCGGAAATGCCAAAAGCAAGAAGAGCCCGTTACGTTAGCGAATTAGGTATTCCAGAATATGATGCAGAAGTTCTAACCGCTTCTAAAGAGATGTCTGACTTCTTTGACGGTGTACTTTCCCATGATGTAGATGCTAAACAAGCTTCTAACTGGTTGATGGGAGAAGTTTCTGCATACTTGAATAGTGAGAAATTAGCAATCGATGAAACAGCTCTAACGCCTAAAGCACTAGCAGAAATGATCAATCTTATCGCAGATGGAACGATTTCATCTAAAATTGCGAAAAAGGTTTTCCGTGAATTGATCATCAACGGCAGTGATGATGTCAAAGCACTTGTTGAAGAAAAAGGATGGGCACAATTGAGTGATCCGAGCAAGCTGTTACCAATTATTAATTACATTCTGGATAACAATGAACAATCAATTGAAGATTTTAAAAATGGTAGAGATCGTGCAATTGGATTCCTTGTTGGACAAATTATGAAGCAGACACGTGGGCAAGCAAATCCGGGTGTAGTGAACCAATTACTAAATGAAGAAATTGAAAAACGATAAACATTGAAAGCATATGTTTATAGGGGGAATCCTAGGTATGAGAAAGAGAGCAAGGATCATTTATAATCCAACATCTGGAAGAGAACTTGTAAAAAAATCGCTTCCGGATATTCTTAAAGTTTATGAAGATTTTGGCTATGACACTAGTGCGTACTGTACGACATCAGAACCGCTTTGTGCCCAAAAAGAAGCGAAAAGATGCGCTGATGAAGCCTTCGATCTTGTAATTGCAGCAGGTGGTGATGGAACGATTAATGAAGTTATCAATGGAATCGCGATAGCAGAAAAACGGCCAAAAGTAGCAATCATCCCAGCTGGTACAACAAATGATTATGCGAGAGCTTTGCATATTCCTAGAGGAAATTTAGTGAATGCAGCTAAGGTAATCGAAAAAGATCAATCCGTTTTTATGGATATCGGTAAGGTCAGTACAGCTTCAGAAGAACGTTATTTTATGAACATTGGTGCAGCAGGCTTTCTTTCTGAAGTATCTTATGAAGTCCCTGCAAATATGAAATCACTATTTGGTTCTCTGGCTTACTTTGCTAAAGGAGCAGAATTGTTGCCAAGAGTCGGTAAAGTGCCCATCCGTGTTGAGTATGACGAAGGTGTTTACGAGGGTCAAGCTTCAATGGTCTTTGTAGCATTAACAAACTCAGTTGGTGGATTCGAAGATATTGCGCCCGATAAAACATTGGGAGACGGCAAGTTTACACTGATTATCGTTAAAGCAACTAATCTCGTTGAAATCATGCGATTGGTCACGATGCTGATGAATGACGGAAAACATATCAACAGCCCCAATATCGTCTATACGAAAACAAGCAAAGTCATCGCTGAACCAATTGGTGACCATAAGTTAATGATCAATATTGATGGTGAATACGGCGGAAATGCTCCTGCAACCTTTATTAATTATCGACAACATATCGAAATGGTTGGAGATATTGATGGAATGAAACTAGACATTGATACCCGCGACCCATCTATGGAAGAAAAAGAAACTGACTTTATCAAACAAGTATCTGAATTGGAAGATCAAAGTCAGTAAAATGATGATGTGAAGCGTACAGAATCTTGTATCTGTGCGCTTTTCGGCTTTATTACAAAACTGAACATATAAAAAGGAGTAAACAATTGAGTAAAAATAAGAAAAACTGGGTAGCCCCCGTTTCTAAGAACAAAGATTATACAGGTACGGTTGAAGATTTAACACATGAGGGATTTGGCGTTATTAAAATTGAAAATTTCCCTATATTTGTAGAAGGTGCACTGACTGAAGAGGAAGTCACATTCAAAGTTGTTAAGATTGGTAAGAAATTTGGGTTCGGAAAGTTATTAGAGGTTCACACTTCTAGTCCGGATCGCGTAGAAATTATGGATAAAGTATATGCTCAAACTGGAACGATGCCATTACAACATCTTTCTTATGATGCACAATTAAGATTCAAAAAAGATCAAGTTGTGAGAGTATTTGAAAGAATCGCAAAACTGCCGGAAGTTCCTATTGCTGATGTTATTGGAATGGACGAACCTTATGGTTACAGAAATAAAGCTCAAATTCCTGTTCGAAAAATCGACGGAAAAATGGAAACAGGCTTTTTTAGAAAGAATAGTCACGACTTAATTCCTTTAGAAGACTTTGTTATTCAAGATCCTAAAATAGATGAAGCTGTAGTCACAGTTAGAGATATCTTGAAGAAATATCATATTAAACCATATGATGAAATCAACCATAAAGGTGATATCCGTCATATCCTTGTCAGAAGAGGTCACTATACTGGTGAATTGATGGTGGTATTGGTCACGCGTACGAGTGATCTATCTAGAGAACAAGAAATTATTGAAAGTATCAAAGAGAAATTACCTGAGTTAGTGAGTTTGATTCAAAACATTAATCCAGATAAGACAAATGTTATCTTAGGAAGAGATCACCGTGTATTATATGGAGAAGATGGCTACCACGATACGTTACTTGGAGATACATACTTTATCTCTCATGAATCTTTCTATCAAATCAATCCAGTACAAACACAAATCTTGTATCAGACAGCAATTGATTATGCTGAATTGACTGGAGAAGAAACAGTCATCGACGCTTACTGTGGAATTGGAACATTAACACTTGGTTTAGCTAAAAAAGCGAAGCATGTGTACGGTTTAGAAATCGTTAATACAGCAATCAAAAATGCTAACCGTAATGTCCAAGTCAATGATGTAGATAATGTATCCTTCAAAGTGGGTGCTGCTGAAGAACTAATGGTAGAGTGGAATAACCGTAATGACAGTGTGGATGTACTCGTTGTGGATCCTCCGAGAAAAGGTTTAGCGACAGAATTTGTGGATGCAGTTCTTGTTATGAAACCTAAGAAAATGGTTTATGTAAGCTGTAATCCTGCTACTTTAGCAAGAGACTTGAAGCTGTTGCACGAAGGTGGATACGAAATCGTTAGAGCACAACCGGTTGACCTATTCCCACAAACACATCATATTGAAACAGTGGTTCAATTGAGAAGAAAATAATCGTATAATATGCAGCCCACCTTTATTCGCTGGATAAGCGAATGGAAGGTGGGCTTTCTTTGAAATGAATCCTCATACTGATTTAGATAAAAATCATGGTACAGTTTTTGAAAAATAGCATGGTCTATTGGTATAATAGAGATACTGTAAGAAGAGATGGAGGATAATGATAAATGAAGTTAATGACATGGAATATGGACTCATTGAATGCGACACTTACAAGTGATTCAGCTCGAGCGATAATGTCTAGAGAAGTAGTAAAGACCATCATTGAACATGATCCAGATATATTTGCTATACAAGAAACAAAATTGCCGAGAACAGGTCCCTCTAAGAAACATGCTGAGATATTGGAAGAAATGTTTCCGGATTACGATTATGTCTGGCGAATTTCTGAAGAACCTGCTAGAAAAAGTTATGCAGGAACCATGTTTTTGTATAAGAAACAGTTAGATCCCATTGTGACCTATCCCAAAATCGGAGCGCCCGATACAATGGATGTAGAAGGACGGATGATCACATTAGAATTCGAAGACTTTTACGTTACACAAGTGTACACACCTAACGCTGGATCTGAACTTGTTCGCTTGAAAGAGCGCCAAGTTTGGGATGAAAAATATGCAGCCTATCTAGCTGAGTTGGATAAAAACAAACCGGTTTTAGCTACTGGTGACTTCAATGTGGCACATAAGGAAATTGATTTAGCTAATCCTGCTAATAAC
Source organism: Marinilactibacillus kalidii (assembly GCF_017599325.1). Lineage (GTDB taxonomy): Bacteria > Bacillota > Bacilli > Lactobacillales > Carnobacteriaceae_A > Marinilactibacillus > Marinilactibacillus kalidii. The sequence goes on from NZ_JAGFVM010000052.1 coordinate 131,330, forward strand.
CGTTTTTCTGCCGGGTTTACGGATGAAGAGCGTGAGGGATTTACAAAGCTTTTAGATAAAGGTTTTACAGATACTTTCCGTCATGTGCATGGAGATGTAACTGGTCAATATTCATGGTGGAATCAACGCGTCAAAACAAGTAAAGTCAATAACGCTGGTTGGAGAATCGATTACTGGCTAGTAAGTGATCGAATAGCTGATAAAGTATTGAAATCAGCTATCATTGACTCAGGAAAACGTCAAGATCATACACCGTTGCTTTTAGAAATAGATTTAGATTAGTTTTATAGAGTCAATTGACCCATATATAAACGGCAGGATAGAGCTACTCAGCTCTATCCTGCCGTTTTTTAGTAAAAATAAAAGTTTATATTTAAAAAGATAATTTCTAAACTAGATGTTGGCTGATTGTTACATCAACAGATTGTAAATGTCTCAGTTAAAAGATATAATCATCTTAATTAAGTCAATTGAATGAAGACAAATGGAAAATCATAGAAAACGGGTTAAGGTGTTACGTAGATTATTTCATTCGTGCTTCCTGAAAGAGGAGAAAAGTATGGAATTTGAGATTTTTGGAAAGTATCCAGCACTCCGTTGCAAGCTAGATCGCGGAGACGTTGTGGTAACGAGTTCAGGAAATATGTCTTGGATGACACAGGGCCTTGAGCTTGAAACATCTAGCCGTGGTGGATTATTCAAGGGATTTGCCCGTGCAATAACGGGTGAAGGTATGTTTCAAAATACTTATAGAGCGGTAAGCAATCAACAAGAAATTGTATTTGCAGCCTCTTTACCTGGAGAAATTGTTCATATTGTCATGAATGGTCAAGTCGTGATGGCTCAAAAGAGTGCCTTTCTTGCTTCCACTGAGCATGTGGATTTTGAAGTAGCCCTTACGAAGAAGTTTTCTGCTGGATTAATTGGCGGAGAAGGGTTTGTTTTACAACAATTTTCAGGTAAGGGTGATTTATTTCTAGAAGCAGACGGCTCCTTAGTTGATTATCAATTAAGTCATGGGGAGATTTTGCTCGTTGATCAGGGACATGTATTCATGTTCGATGAAAGTATTACTTATTCAATCGAAACAGTAAAAGGATTAAAAAACGTTTTGTTTGGAGGAGAAGGCGCTTTTCTCGTTAAACTCGTTGGCCCTGGTAAAGTTACGTTACAAACGATGCCAATCAGTACACTTGCTTCTCAAATTGTGCCTTATGTGCCATCTGAAGGTTGAGAATTGTAGCTTCAATAGAATAATCACATTTAAATAAACTTGATTTATTCAGCTTTATAAGACTGTTTTGATCTTTCCTTTCTTGAGTAGGAAAATTTAGTGTGCATCGTAAAATAAACGATGTTATACTATTAAGGATATTATTTTAGAAGGAAGTTTTGTTATGAAGAACTGGATAAAAAAGTACTGGAAAAGAATCGTCTTATTTTTTGTATTGTTCATTTTTATTATATTGGGTGCGGGCTTTGCCTATGTTCGGAGCGCTACTTATGAAGCGATGCCAGAAGCATTAGCTATACTCCAAGATGAAGAGGTTAGTATAGAGAATAATATGATTAGAGTCGAGCCGGAAACGGAAGTAGTTGGGAATATTGTTTTCTATCAAGGTGGTTTTGTTGAACCGGAAGCTTACTTACCGTTAGCTAAACGATTGAGCGAAGAAGGCTACAATGTATACATTCCGCACATGCCACTAAATCTAGCGATTTTAGGGATTAATCGTTTTGAAGATGTGATAGAAGCTTATCCATCAGACCAACCCTGGTATATCGCTGGTCATTCTTTAGGCGGTACGAGTGGGTTACTATATACAATAGATCATCTAGATCAAATCGAAGGTGCATTATTAATGGGATCGTATCCAAGTGATGGCGCCGACTTATCTCAATCCGATTTAACGGTATTGTCTATATATGCAACGAACGACCAAGTAATCAATGAAGAGCGATATGAAGCAGCTAGAGCGTTACTTCCTGAGGATACGACTTATGAAGTAATTGAAGGTGGCAATCACTCCAATTTTGGGTATTACGGATTTCAAAAAGGCGACGGTAAGAGTGAGAACACACGGGAAGAACAACTTGAAGAAGTGGTTAAGTCATTTTTACAGATAGTTGAATAAACAAAAAGACATGGACGATTTGTCCATGTCTTTTTGTTCGCAATAAAGCAATCAGGTTTTTTTACGACCTGTAATCATATTGTAGATGAAAACAAGTAAAGCGATGACTAGTAGGATATGTACAAGTCCACCGGCAATTTCAAATACGAGACCTAATATCCAAAATAATAATAGCAACCCAATGATAGTCCAAAGCATTAAAAACACTCCTTTATGATTTGTTACTAACAAGTATAACAGCTACGCCAGTGAATAGGTAATGATATGATTATAGCACTAATGGTCTTTACTCTTTATTCATTAGGCTAGCTGGATTTTGTTAGTTAAGAGCGGTTCAGGTTCAGGTTTTCCAAACAAATAGCCTTGGAATAACTGATAACCTTTTTCTTTTAACCATTGGAAATCTTCGTCTGATTCGATACCTTCTGCAAGTGGAATAGAACCGAGCTTATCTGCTTTTTCAAGAAAAGCTAAAGCAACAAACTGTTTTTTTAAATCCGTTGAAACGCCTTGAACGAATGCCATATCTAATTTCATATATGGTGGACTCAGTTCCTCGAATACATCCAAAGTGTTGTATCCAGAACCTACGTCATCAAGGGCATATTGAAAGCCGTTTTTTTGATAGTAATTCAAAATGGTTTTCAAATGGTTCATGTCTGCGATTTTTTCTGTTTCAACAACTTCAAAAATAATTCTCCGCGGATCGACTTCTAATCGTTTAGCAATCAATGTGGTTGTACGAAGACAGTGCTCTGGGGAATAGATGGCAGTAGGAATAAAATTAATAAATGCTTTTAAATGTTCCTCAAGACGATCAATTTGTTTCACAGCGTTGATACGACAAATTCTATCCAATGCAAATGTTCGACCTCTGACCTTAGCTGCAGGAAAAATCTCATTTGGATAAATAGGCTCACCAGCGTCATTTTTGAAACGAGCAAGTAATTCGTATCCATAAATTGTACCATCGCTCATGATGATGGGCTGAAAATGCATATGAAGATTTTTTTCATTGATAACTTGATCGATCCAAGAAGCTTCCGTATAATCATGAAAATCTTCGATAGGATTCCAATCTAATTGATTGATACGAAATTCAATGCCTTCTGTGAGTCTCATCTCACTTAGGAAATCATATAAGTCAATGGCACCAGATTCACTAGTGATAATGGTAGATTGTTTAATTTCATAATCGTGGTTATTTCTATGAAAGTGTTCGTCAATAAGAGTAATCAATGAATCAGTTAATTTAAAAGTAATACGTTGGCCAAAAGTAGAACAATTTTTACAAACCATTTGAATTCCTCCGAAGCTGAGATGATTGATTTCTTAATCATATCACATGTTTAAAGAATAAAATAGATGATAGATTAAGTAATAAGTGTTATTTTAAATGGAGAGAATTAAATCGATTTACCGCATTTCAATGCTGATTACAGAGACGAAAATAATCATGACATTAGTATGTTAAACTATTTTGATTTAAACAAATCATGTCGCTTTTAAATTCGAATAGGCAGTAGATTAAAGCAGTCGGATGATTTCAAAAAATGATGATTATGATGTAGGATAGTATGTAGAAGGACAGCTGTGTTTTTAATACTAATTTTTCTAAGGAGTGCCGATTAGTGAGTATTGGATATCCGTGTATTACAGTAGGCGTAAGTGAAACGAATCAAAAAACTTGTAGAAAAGCGAGTGCAACGGAAGAACATTTGAGTGTATTGATTGAGCATAATTTAACGGCATTAAAGCATATTATGGAATTCAATGGTGAACACGAGATTGAATTATTTAGAATCAGTTCAGACATTATCCCGTTTGCTTCAGATAAATCTGTCAATACGTTAGACTGGGCTAATCAGTTTTCAGATCAGTTTGAAGAAATAGAAAAGGTCATTAAAAACCAAGGCATAAGAGTTTCTATGCACCCAGGACAATATACCGTACTCAACTCTCCTAATCCTGATGTTGTTGAAAGAGCAATTGCGGATCTTGAATACCACACGCTTTTTTTAGATTGTGTAGGCGCGGATTCTAGTAGTAAACTAATTTTACATGTTGGAGGTATGTACGGAGATAAGAAGGCAGCAATGGATCGATTTGTCGCTGTATATCAGACATTGAGTGAAGGGATTAAAAATAGATTAGTGATTGAAAACGATGATCGTTCGTACACGATTGAAGAAGTACTGGAGATCTGTGAAAGAACGGGTGCACCGGCTGTATATGACAATCTACATAACGCCATCAATTCAAGCGATTATGATAAATCCGATACTTATTGGATAAAAAAGGCTAAAAAGACTTGGCAGCCAAAAGACGGTAGACAAAAAACACATTACTCACAGCAACAAATCAACAGTAGGACTGGCTCACATTCCAAATTTATCGGTATTGATGAATTTATGGGGTATTACGCTGAAGTTGAATCATTAGATATCGATATCATGCTAGAAGTTAAAGATAAAAATTTATCAGCTGTCAAATGTATTCTTGCTACAAAAAAGAATGGTAAAATGGAGGATTTGAAAGAAGAGTGGGGTCGGTATGAATACGTCGTATTAGAAAGATCAAACGAAATTTACGAGAGTATACAGTCACTACTTACAAATCAGTCAGACTATCCAGTGTTGAAGTTCTACAGATTAATTGAAGCAGCGCTTGCACAAGAACCGACTAATCAAACGGCTGTAAATGCTGCAAATCAGATATGGAATCATGTAGAGGGTATTGCTTCGGATAAAGAAAGAGTAAAGTACAAAAAAATAAGTCAAGAATTGACTAAAGAAAAGAAGAACATTAAACAAGTGAAGACATTTTTGAAACGAATGCTTTCTAAATATGAGCAACAAGCCATGTTAGAATCACTTTATTTTGAGTTTTAAAAGTGAAAAAGGAGAGAAGAAAAATGACAAAAAATAAAAAATTCGGTATTTTGTACCTCATTGTATTTGCTATTATGATTTTTTTGAATTACTGGTCAGCAACGGATGTGGGATCAACAGCAGATAGTCAGCAAGCGCTGATTCAACCAGCTGGGTTTGCGTTTTCAATCTGGGGGTTAATTTATCTAAGTGTATTGATATGGATCGTTAGATTATTTTTTATCCGTCAATTTGACGGTACAATCTATGACAAGGTCAAAGTCTGGTTGTTACTAAATTTTGCGCTTAATGGTGCTTGGATTATTATGTTTACGGGAGATTTGATTGGCTTATCAACTTTAGTTATAGTCGGATTACTCTTTACACTCGTCATGATCTATCGCACGATATCTAAAATCAAGTATAATTTCTTTGATCGTTTTCCATTTTCTATCTACTTTGCATGGGTTACTGTTGCGACAATCGTAAATATCTGTACATGGGCAGTTTCTGCAGGTATTCAAGAAGTCATTGGGTTGAATGAAATGACTTGGACGCTTATCTTGTTAGTTGTTGCTACGGTAATATGTGTTTATATCACACTGAAATACAGAGATTGGCTTTATCCACTTGTATTTGTATGGTCATTCATAGGGATTGTAGTTGAAAATTCAGATTCGACTATTATAACGTTTGCTAGTGTGTGTATCGGCGTTCAAGCATTGGTAGCGTTATATGCTGCTTACAAAGCATACAAACAAGATCAATCAGCAATTGCATAAAAATTTTGAGCGACGATCGGTAAAAAAGGGCCTTTAGGGGCCCTTTTTTTAATGATAATTGTTCGGCACTGTAAAAACTACTGAATTCTTTCAAATTTTAAATATGCTGGATTTTATAATGAAGTTAGCCACTTAGGCTAACCCACAAAAAAAACGCCATGTGAATTTCATGTTATATTGAAGTTACCGCTAACTCTCAATAGACAGGATGAATTCACATGACGCACTCTAACGATAACATATCAGCACGTAAGGGAAAACACTTATCTCATTCAGAACGTTCTCAAATTGCTATTTTAAAGACTCAGAAGTACTCCAATCGTCAAATTGCAAAGGCATTAGGATGTGCCCCGCAAACCATTAATAGCGAAATCTGTCGTGGAACCATTACGCAACTTAATCGGCAAAAACAAAACGGTAAAGTTTACGACTACTATACAACTCTCTACGATCCCGATGCCGGACAAGCAGCTTACGATAAACTACGGTTGAACTGTGGCCGTCGGCCAAAATGGGCTGATACGGATGCCTTTATTGAGTGGGCAGATGATAAATTGTTACAGGAAAAGTGGTCTCCAGATGTAGTCATTGGATTTGCGAAGACACATGACTTGTTTGACTCATCTATTATTCCCTGTACAACGACGCTCTATGGATGGATTGACAAAGGCATTATGAGAACAAAGAATATGGATCTACTCGAAAAACTATCGCGTAAACCAAAAGATACTACTTATAGAAGCCGAAGAAACAAGCGAATGCTAGGCCAATCTATTGAACAAAGACCCGCAGAAATTGATAACCGGCAGACCTTTGGTCACTGGGAAGTTGATACAGTTGTTGGAAACAAAACAAAAACCGATTCGGTTTTATTGACGTTAGTTGAACGTCAAACACGCTTTGAAATCATCCTTAAACTCAATGGTAAAGATATAGAATCTGTCAATCAGGCAATCAGTCAATTACGATATCGAGCCGGTGATACGTTCTCTAAAGTATTTAAGACCATCACTTCTGATAATGGATCTGAATTTGCCGGTCTTCATGAGGCACTTCACGAGACACTTGATGTGTACTTCAGTCATCCTTATGCTTCGTGGGAAAGAGGAACAAGCGAGAACCAGCATAAATTTATTCGCCGATTTATTCCAAAAGGAAAAGCTATCAATCAATTTAGTGAAACACAATACTTGAGAATCCAGCAATGGATGAATGACTATCCTCGGAAAATACTTGGATATAAAACACCACATGACTGTTTTGCCAATGCTCTGCGCTCTTTGTCCCAAGCAACCTGAGCACGTTAGTGCTTATCAAATAACAAGTGACGTCTTCCAATAACAAATTAAACAATCAGTTGCGGCTATCTTTTTAAACTA
>NZ_JAGFVM010000053.1 GCF_017599325.1 Marinilactibacillus kalidii
GAATTTAAAAATAAAATTGTAAAAGAATATTTAGATGGTCCTTTGGGCTATACCTTGTTAGCTAAAAAATATGGTATTCCTAGTATCTCGCCTATCAAAAAATGGGTTCACCGCTTCAAGCATTTAGGTAATGAGGGATTAAGAAGGAAAGAGTCAAAGGAGGTCTACTCTGTTCATTTTAAATTAGATGTAATACAATTTATGAAACGAACAGGTGCTTCTTATCAAGAAACAGCTCATTCCTTCGGAATCAGAGAAGATTCCATTATAGCGAACTGGAAATAGAGCTTTCAGTAAAGAGGGAATAGAAGGCCTGAAACCAAAAATTAAGGGGCGACCTTCTATGTCAAAACAACCTAAAAAACAGACAGAAAAAGATCTTCAAAAGATGTCTAGAGAAAGAGAATTAGAACGAGAAAATGAGCTTCTCCGATTGGAGAATGCCTACTTAAAAAAATTAGAAGCTTACGAGAAGAACCCGAATGCCTTTCTCGAAAAGCACAAGCAACAGTGGCATTCGAACTTAAAGAAGAAGGATACAAATTAAAAGATGTGCTTGTAGTGATAGGGATTCCTGAGGCTACCTACCACTATCATATGAAATATTTGAATAATAAGAATGATGATTTATCCTTAAAGGAACTTATTTCAAAGCTTTTTTACCAATTCAAAGAGCGATATGGATACAAAAGAATTACAAAAGAATTGAATAAATCTGGCATAACGATTAATCACAAAAAAGTTTATCGATTGATGAAAGAACTTAATCTGAAATGTATAAAATTCACACGCAAAACACGTAAATACAACTCGTACAAAGGAACAGTAGGCAAACTAGCAAGAAATCTTTTAAACCGACGGTTTTCTACACCATATCCTTTACAAAAATTGGTAACAGATATCACCGAATTGAAGTGTCTTAGAGACGAAAAACTCTATCTCAATCCTATTATGGATTTATATAACGGAGAAATCATTTCCTTTGGCATCAGTAAACGTCCTGTGTTAGATCTCGTTGTGCAACCTTTAGAAAAAGCGATTCAAGTGATTAAAAATAACGCTACCGTTCGAACGACCATCCACTCTGATCAAGGATGGCATTACCAGCATAAAAAGTGGAGAAATTGCCTGAAAAAAAATAAAGTATTTCAAAGTATGTCTCGTAAAGCAACTTGTTCTGATAACGCTGTGATAGAAAATTTTTTCGGCATTATGAAACAAGAAATGTATCACGGAGAATCTCTATTGACATATGAGGAACTTAAGAAAGAAATCGAGGATTATATCGAATGGTATAATACAGTTCGTGGAAAACAAAAATTGGCTGGTTTAAGTCCAGTTGAATACCGAACAAAAACCAGCCAAATGGCTGCATAATATTAAACTCTAACTTTTAGGGGTAAGCACCCATTACGAATTTATGTAGACTGCTTTTTTATATTATCTGAGTACTAAAAGTTCATTTAGTTTTTTGTCAATTTTAGCATAATATTTCTTAAACGTTGTATCTCCTGCGATAGAAGAAAGAAACATGACGAATTCTAATGAAGATTCTTCGTTTGGTTTAGCTTGATCGTTAATTATAGTGTTTTCTGAGGGATTCATTAACAACTTGATAGCATGTAATTTTTCTACATAAATATGTTCCATGGCTAAGAAAGAAGCTATTGTCTGTTCTGAATCAAACTCTTTAATCACTTTAGTATCTACTTTATGAGTCGCTATCCACTTGTCATTTTTCTTAACTACATTATATTGAGACTGCATTTAGTTTCTCCTCTTTATATATTTTGAAATATCATTTATTTTGAAAAAATATTTAATAACGATTTATATAATTTTAGTCAACGAATCTGATAGTGTAGCCAATAAACTAAGACAGAACAAAATTCCAGCGCAAGGATAGAGTGTAAGTTCTAATTCAGGAGCAAGATATAAACCATGCTTTTCTATCATTTCGCCTGCTCTTTTTTTTATTAAAAGAGAAAGTGTAGCAAATACCAGTATAACTACAATGATTTTTGCAGTTGTAGTAATGTCAGATAAATCTACAACTAATAGATGTAAAAGCAGTATGAAAAAAAGAGAGAAAATACCGCATAACGCTGTAATTGTAGTAGCGATTATAGATAGAGTTAAAGATAAGATGTATTTTAGATTTAAATTATGAGTCATATTTTCAATTCAAAAATTTAAGTACTATTAACAAATCATATAGTAATTTTTTTAGTATTTTTTGAGTAATTTTATATCTCTAAATCATTAAGTTTCTGTAATAGTTCTTCTGTATCAGTTATCCATTCAGCTTTAAATTCAAGTGCTTTTTGTTTTAACGGTTCTCTTTTAGCGCACATCCAATAGATATCATTAAATTTTTTTGGCTCGTCTTCATAATTGGTATCTAATTTCGTTGTTTTAGTTACTTTTTTAAGCACTAAAGTTGTGTCACTTTTTCTAACCAAAAGGTTATACATGTATATTCTTCTCATTAATCAATTTCTGATAAAAAACACTACAATAAGTTCTTCAATTCTTTTCTTGATAAATTCCTTTCTGGAAAATATCTTTTCAGCATTTCAGATAACGCTTGCTCACCATGATTTCTCTTAAAAGTCATTTTATATACAGTCAAAGCAAAGTTGAGTTCTTCCTCTATCTCTTCCAATTAAATTACCTATCTTTCCTGAGAATAGTATCTATCGCTAGTTTCTTCTTTTTCAATAGTAGAGATTAACTCTTTTAAAGATCGGATTTTTTCATGAAAACTAAGTATTTCTGTATTTTCTTTATATGAATAATATTTTTCTATTTTTCCATTTACGATAATCATCTTAATCGGCATGGGCTGTATGTTGTCGATTAGATACTTTAATTGTTGGATCTTCAATTCAATAAATTCTTTGAGTTCTTTTTTAGTTACATATTCTTTAGACATACTATTTTTTTCACTTAAACCTTTCTTTAGTTTTATTGAACTTATTTATTATCGGTATTATTTTGAATCTCACAAGTCATTAAATTGATCAAAAATATCTGCACAATCGTCATACCAGATTCTCGTACTTTTTAGGTACGGCTTAACAAACGTTGCTAATTCGTTATCTACTTTCATTCTTTCTAAAAATTTCTCGGGAGATTCATTTATAGAGCCTAACAGAGCTGTTCTGCAAGACTTTACTAAAACCAGCTATTTGCTTTTACTTCTTCTTTATTCATTTATAGCAACTCCTTATCTTCTTCAGTATTTTGTTCAGCAATGTACTTTTGAATCTCTTTCGCATAATCTTCAAGAAACACCTTGTCAGAATTGACTGTTTCTACATATTTGAGTTCTATAGCGTATTTAGTTAAGAGGTCTGCATTTTTAAAACTCATTTTTTCTATACTACTGACTTTCTTTTTTAAATCATGTATTGTCGCCTGAGGAATGCCTGATTCTTTATGAATTCTATAAACGCTTTTTCCGCTAGCGTGCAATAACCACTCAATCAATTTCTTATCAGCTAACATAACAAATTTCCCTTCTTTAAAGACGAAGGGAAGGCTCTACCCCACCTCTTCGTCAATCCACTCGCTAATTCTATTGTAAAGGTCAGTTGGTGACTCGTCACTAATAATTTTAAATTCGCTATCATAGCTATCGTTGAATTCACTAGCGAGTTCTTTAGTATCTAAGTCTTCCTGATAGTATTCAGCATGTTCGTAAAAGTAGCCTTCTGTTTCGGTCAATTTCATTAATCTAATTCTGATAATAGCACCTTTTGTGTTTTCGCTAAGTAACATATAATTCTCTCCTTTTAATTAGGTAACCAATCTTTTTCCGAACCACCACAAGCTATAATTTGTCTTCTTGCTGCAAAATCCCAATCTGCTTGTTCTATCAATCTAATAACCGCTTCAAAACTTACTTCTAGGAGTTTTAACTTTTTCTCCTTCAGATCAGAAACAATCTGTAATGAGACACCTGAGCTTTTAAAAATATCCTCATTTGTTCTATCACTATCAAACAATAGCCAACTTATATTCTCTACTGACATAATTCGAGATTAAAAATAAGAACAAACGTTCTTGTTTTGGTATAATAATATAGGAAGGAGATCATGTAATGAAAAAAGAAGAGGTGATCCTTTTAAATCCAGAAAAATTAGGTTACAAAGATCGAGGTAAAATGAAATGGCAGGATATTTATACTCACACATCAAACAGAAGCTATAAAAGCCTTAAATCAGGAGTATGCAGATATTGAGGTAAAAGCTAAAGAAGAAATGTCGATGAAAGCAGTATCTGAAGTGCTTTATATAGCATATGTAACTAAAAAGCCAATTGTAATACAAGTTAAAGTGTTAAAGAACAGAAAATTTTATCCTGATGTATAAGCGCTTGTGGTTGGATATTTGAATGATAAAATAATATTACAAGTTAGAAAAAAGATGGGGAAGAAGTCGTTAAAAGAGTGACTCTTGATTGGATTAGAAATGTTGAATTTTATGATGTTTTGAAATGGAGTAGAAAAAGATAACTCAAGAAAGAACAGTACAAACGTGCTGTTCTTATATATATATGTGACTATGAAGACAGTAACTTTATTTTTGGAACATTCGTACCTAAGTGTATATTAATGGAGACGATGGCGCTGGCAAATCCACTTATATTCTAAAAAAATGATTTGCATTAGCAGCACAAGTTACCGCAAAGTGTAGTGAAAAAGAGGTTCTAAACCTAAGATTTTAAATTAAACCACAACATATTGTGTGTAAGCGGTATATATAGAGTTGAATTTACTATATACAGTGTTTTAGACTTGAATTTTTTCTATGATAATGTAGAATAATAGGTACGTTGGTAGTGCACTTAGCAACCCATTTTCCAGATGTCAAAGGAGAGAGGGTAATACAATCAACAACAAACATACAAACAGAAATCTCCTCTTCTTAAAGAGGAGTACCGCATGTCGCTTTACGAAACGTTGGCTTTACTAAACGCCAACTCAGTACTGGCTGTTGCAATTATAGCAGCTAGTATTGCGTATATGGCTTATGTTAACAATCGTTAAGGTAAGCTAGGAGACGCAAAAAAACACCACGATTAAGCTTCCGAAGGCTGTGTGGTGTAACTTTGCTATATATCAACTGTCGAGGATACTACTGTGAGGGACGCTAAGTGCCGCACCAATCGTAGTATCTTTTTTGTGTACAATGACTACATGTAGTCATTGACTATAATTGTATTATATACTTTGTAATACTCTCGTGCAAGAGTTTCGCCCAACTTGGCGATTTGGATAATTGTATTAAAGAGAAAAGGAGAAAAAGAGAAAAAGAGAAATTCATGTATAGTAATACATTGTACTGAAAAGTTCATAAAGGTTAATTAAAAAATGATTTGTTAAATGTAATAAGGAGAAAAAGAGAAAAAGAGAAAAAGAGAAAAAGAGAACAGGGAAAATCCTGATCTCTTTTTCTTATCCTAAAAATTTATTATTTTGAATACTAGAAATAATCCTTTGAGCTCTTTCGTCATAATTGTTTTCGTAGTAAAACTCTGCCATATTACGCAAAGTCTCGTATGCTTTTGCACCTTCAAAGTCAGAAAAAATTTCGATTAAAGATTTAATATCAGGATCTGCTTTTATAGTTTTTCTATCTTTAGCTGAATACTCTGCATTAAAGTTAATGCTCGTTATATCTGTTTCTACTTTAGAATAATGTTTAGTTGATTTCTTTTTAGTAATAGTCTCTTTTTTGTCTTTAGCTATCGTATCAGAATCTAAAGATTTACTAAATCGAGATTCTGATACTGGGTTTTCAACGATGGGTCTTTCCTTCTTTTTTCTATTAGTAAGAGCCATTTTAAGCACCTGCTTTCGGTTCGAATGTTCCTAGATCTAATCTGCGAGAAAAGTCAGTTAGCTTATTGCCGTCTAGATACGTAGGTTGATAACTGTAGTCTTCAGGTATATCCCCTAACTTTTCAAATAATTTAATTCTTTCCTCAAGCTCTTTAAAAATATCAGCAAACAAAGCGAAAACTTTTCTATCATGGTGGTCTATTACTGTAATACCATACTCAGGATAATCGTCAATTCGCTTCTGATTATTCACTATTGCATTGAAAGTGAAATTCTCGCCAAATGCTTCTTTCGTTTGAGCAATAATTGATTCGTGTAAGTCTCTTTTAGGTTGAAGTAAAAATGGTAATAGTCCTAATACTTCACCTTTAAAATCCTCTCCGAAGTCGTCTATTAAAGTTTGTAAATATACGTTTATAATATCTAAAGATCCTTCAAAGGAATAGGTTTTGGTCTCCTGAGGTATAACGAAGTAATCCGCACATACCATTGCGTTATCAACTTTAATATCAGTACTTGGGCCAACGTCAATCCAAATATAATCATACAATTCTCTTAAAGGATCAAGCATTTTTGAAAAATGAAAAGTACGTTGTTTTGTAACTTCAGCAACGTGCTGAGACGTATCGTTTTTAAAAGGATAGAGCAATTCTAGATATAACCCGTACTTTGCCATATCACCACCACCGGCTATCATATGTAGATTAGGCGTTAGTTCCACTATTGCACTTTTTAAGTCATTATCTCTTACGGCACTGATAACCGTAGAGGGGAAACCTTTGTCGAATGTTTTTCCCATAATACTAGTTGCATTCGCTTGCTTATCAAAGTCTATTAAAAGACATTTATTGTTGAACTCTTCATTGGGTAAAGAAGCGATGATGGCTTCAAAGGATGTAGAAGTTGTTTTGCCAACGCCGCCCTTCTGATTTGCATTTATTATAGTCTTAGCTGTCATATGTAAAGTACCTCCGTATAATGTAAAGTTTCTCCTAAAAACAGTATATCATAGTTGTAAATGATTACAATAGGAAAATGTATTAAGGAGAAATTTCTCAAAATATAGAGATAAGATTTACCAAAAGAGAAAAAGAGAAAAAGAGAAAAGGAGAAAAAGAGAAAATTTAATTTCGTTTCTCTTTTTCTCCTAATTACATTTCTCCTAAAATAACTTTCAAATTAGTATTGTTTACTTAAAAAAAATTACAAATGTCTATTAAAAGAGAAAAGGAGAAAAGGAGAAAAGGAGAATTTTCTCCTGAATAATATTAAAAGAGAAAAAGAGACTTTTCTCTTTTTCTCCTGTTTTTTTTTTGACTTATCTCTATTTACATAGTTTTTTTTGTCCGTTATGGTGTGCTTATAGAAAAATAAAAAAGAGACGGAAGAATATGATTTATGAGAATCATACTCTCCAGAATCACATAACCAACTTTATGTGTTCCTGCTCGCCTCTAGGGTTTATAAGTGGCTGGTAACCACTTATGAAATTTAGTTTGTGGACGGATGGTATTCCGTTCGCTACTTATTCTAGCATACTAGGGCGAGCACTTCAATTTAGTAGGGTCTATTTGAATTTAGTGTAGACCTATCGACCTTTGAAGAGAATACAGTAAGTATATGTTCTCTTTTTTGGGAAGGATAAGTACATGATTGAAGAAAATAATACATATAAATTAATCCTGAAAAAAGGTTTACTCACATATAAGTTTAAGAACAGCAAAGGTTGCCCACCCAACTTTAAAGAAGCTCCTGGTAAAAAAGGCGTGACTTTTGCTTTTCGTAATAAAGAAAGTATGATCCAAGCTAAAGGGTTCATCATTGGTTCAGAAGAGGCCATTTACGAGAATAAAGAAAAATTATCTCACTGGACACCAAATGTTTACAGCTGGGGTGGATACATAGATCCAAATAGAAAACATGTTATGGGTTTCTTTGAAGAAAACTTACAACAGATCAATACGTTCGTAATTGATTTTGATTGTTCTAAAGAGAATGTAAGCAGTGACGATATCTTAGTAGCTGGGCTTGAACTCAATACGGTCCCTACGTTGATCCTAGAGACCCCTAACGGCTATCAAGCTTACTTTGTGTTGGACCAACCGAGCTATATTTCTAAAGCAAATGAGTTCAAGTCTTTGAGAACCAATAAGGCTATTGCGAGATCCTTAAAAGTAGCTTTTTCAAAAGAAATTGAAGGGGTGGACTTTGGCTGCAATCCTTTTGGCATTTTTAGATTCCCACGTGAAGATAATATTGTCTACTATGATCCGACGAACGTATTCGATTTCAAAAAGCTCATGGCTTGGTCCATGAAAATTAGTGATGATCAAAAACAAGAAAGACAGTTACTTCAGAAAGACAATTTTAGAAACACTGATTTTAAACAAACAAAAACGAGCTGGTTTAGAAGCTTATTGAACGTGAAGACCATAAAAGGTGGTAAAGGATTGCTGGGACGAAATTCCGCAGTTTTTACGGCTTCTTTGGCGTGCTACTCTTCAAAAATGGAAAAAGAGGACTGTATTGACTTAATGGACGAGTTCAATACATTTTTGGCGAACCCATTATCTGATAGAGAAGTGAAGAAGATCGTTAGATCCGCTTATTCTGGGCGTTATAGTGGCGCTTCTGCGCAGTATATTCAAGTATTAGAAGAACAGTGGGGGATCTCTCAAGATCGCTCTGAGAGCTTAAATAAAGGCGTATGGTATAAGTTCGCAAAGCCCAGAGAAGAACGTGAGAAAACGCATTATTCAGAATGGCGAAAAGATTTAATTCAGTTAATCGAAAAAAAAACCAAAAACCAACAAGCCTTTATTCAGATGACAAGAAAAGAACTGATGAAAGAGCTAAATATCCCTGAATCAAGCCTTAAAGACCTTTTAAGAATGCTGAAGGAAGATCACTACATTACTATTCAAACAAAGCCAGGAAGAGGCGGCTACACACGTCTAGGGACAACTAAAAGTATCGTCATTAGTTTATTAGGGCAAAAGAAAGAACAGTATGCGAAACAGAAAAAGGACTTGGTGAAGAGTCTACCTAAAGCAGAAAGAATCATTGAAGAAGTAGAAAACATTCAATTTAAAAAGAGAAATTGGAATCCAAACAACCCTTTAGAGATCATCAATACTTCTTGATGATTAAAAGGGACGAACTGCCTATTACTTATTTCTAGTATACTGTTATACTGTCTTGTCTCTTTTATGGTGCTTTTTATTGTTGTTATCTTTTCTAGTTTTGGCTTGGTACTTATAAGCTATTTTATTTAGGGGTTTGTATAGCTGTCGAGGTTACTCTTATTTTTAAGGAAATTTCTTATATGATTTTTTATTTTATTACTTGAAGGTAGATAAATTAGTAGATATTGTTGTTATTAAAGGGGAGGAAGTTATGGAATTTGATGATATTTTGGAGTATAAATTTGTTCCTATCTATGTCTAAATATGTGCTGCAGTGTGCTTTAAATCCAGTAGTATTTAAACACCATCTTTAGATACTAAAATGCACCTTGCTCTTATGAATACGAACATCAATCAAAATGTCTGTAAAGTTCACAAAAATAATTATATGATGAAAAAAGATTTGAAAGAAATTAGGGATTAAGAGTATATGTCTAAGATAATGATGGGCTTAATTAGAATAAACAGACTCATTCAATGATGTATGTTCATTTGAGCTAAGATTGTTTACATAAATTTCATATAAAACAACGTTATTATACAAATATTAATAGGAAATGGAACATAATATTTTTGAAAGCTGGTGATATATTTTGAAAAAATTCATACGTCTGATTCTTTTAGGATGTTTAATTTTTTTCATAGCTTTACTTATCCGAGGAAGAGTTATTCAAAGCTATCATGGATTTATTAAGATTACTGATAAGCAAGTAATTGAACATAGATTTATTAAAGATAAGTATGTAATAAAAGTTGATTATCCTGGTGAAGAATTTCAAATAAAAATGGCTAAGTCAAACAAATTAGAATATACGAGTGATATCTATTCTAATATAGGTGAAGAGATATTAATTGAAGAGATCTGGAGTGAGTTTGAAGTAGATGAAATGAATTACGTGCACATGAATAGAAAGGGTTTTTTTGGGAATGATTTTAAGATTGTATTTTTCAATTCAGGATTAGAGGTTATTGAATAGATATAAATTTCTATCTGTAGTTAGCCACCTTTTTCAAAAAAATATCTCCACTTAATTGTCAGTTGTTCAATCAGTTATTGGAAGAAGTTACTCGTCATTTGGAAGCACTAACTTGCTTAGACTATATGGCATAAAGAGCGTGGAGCACGAGCATAATAGTCGTGTAGAGTTTTACAGCTAAATTTTTTTACTGGTAGTTGTTCATCTATTCTCAAGTAGTGGGGTTCACTAAATTGACGTCCCATTTGGAATAAATCGACTAATAAACGTATGCTGCTTATCCTGTACTAATATCGTAGTTAGTCGAATAATAGTCATAAAATTTACCATTTGGCTTTTGACGGTTAAGTTGAGTAATCGTTCCACGATGAACCTTGTTATTAATCGTTTGCGGAAAATTTGCCAGAGTCTTCGAAATTATATGAGTGGACTAGTTATCGGCTTCCAAAATGGTAGTTTGCGATTGTTCTGAATAAGCTAATTGTTTCTCTTACGTATTGATATGTTTTCTTTAGAGCACGTCATATGAATTTATTCTGTCTATTGAAAGTTAGGGGGAGCTTCAATATAATATGAAATTCATATGAGTTTTTTATTGGTGAGCTTAAGTGGCTAACCTATAAAATCTAGCTAAATTAATCGTATTAAAATTTACATCAGGTACATAAAGATCTCTTTTTTTAGTACATATATCTAGTAACTATATATAGTTTTTAAATTTTTTTAACTGAGAAATGACAGAATGAATAGTTTGTATGGTTCATAAAGAGAAAAAAAGTCAAGTCCAGACTTCTGTGTAAAATGTACGATACTTTGTTTCAGTCTGATTAGTTTGATTCAAACTGGATATATTTTCTCGGAGAACTGATCCAGTTTTCATGCACGTCCATCAGGACGGCTCCAATTAAGCGATTAGCTGAAGCAGTATTGGGGAAAATACGGATGATTTTTTCTCTCCGTCTGACTTCCTCATTCAATCGTTCGAGTAAATTTGTGCTCTTCAATCGGTTATGGCTTTTGCCTAAAACAGTGTACTGGAAGGCATCTTCGAAACCTTCATCTAGTGTTCTACAGGCCTTTTGATACTTTGTTTGATCAACGTATTCTTCAATCAACGCATTTTTAGCCTTACGGGCTAAATGGATATCTGAGAATTTGAAGATTGCTTTGACTGCTTCTCGAAAAGGTTTAGAACCTTTCTTAGGAACGGTACTTAAAATGTTTCGCATAAAGTGAACCTGACATCTCTGCCATGAAGCGTGCGTGAAAGAAGTTTGAATAGCGGACACAAGTCCTTTATGCGCATCAGAAATCACGAGCTTGACGCCAGCTAGTCCTCTGTTTTTCAGGTAGTCGAAGAATTTCGACCAGGTTTCACGACTTTCTTCATTTTGAAGCATAAAGCCAATGATCTGGCGATCGCCGTCTTCAGTAATGCCTATAGCGATATGGCAGCTTTGAGAGAGGACGCGCTGTTCTACTCGTGCTTTTATGTAGAGAACATCTACCATAAGGTAAGGGAACTTCGTTCCTACTAGTGTTCGATTCTGCCAGTCTTTAACGATCGGATCTAATTGAACGGTCAGAGAAGAAACAAAAGACTTAGAGACCGATTTTCCACACAATTCTTCTACGATCTGAGAGACTTTACGAGTGGAGACGCCGGATACATACATCTCTAGCATAGAAGCTAGCAATGCTTTTTCATTTCGTTGATACCGTTCAAAAACAGTCGGAGAAAAGACACCGTCTCTTGTCCTCGGAACCTTAAGTTCCAACGTTCCTACGCGTGTTGTTAATGCTCTTTCGTAGTAGCCATTCCGCTGTCCCGTTCGATTCTC
>NZ_JAGFVM010000054.1 GCF_017599325.1 Marinilactibacillus kalidii
GGTGCTTACCCCTAAAAGTTAGAGTTTAATATTATGCAGCCATTTGGCTGGTTTTTGTTCGGTATTCAACTGGACTTAAACCAGCCAATTTTTGTTTTCCACGAACTGTATTATACCATTCGATATAATCCTCGATTTCTTTCTTAAGTTCCTCATATGTCAATAGAGATTCTCCGTGATACATTTCTTGTTTCATAATGCCGAAAAAATTTTCTATCACAGCGTTATCAGAACAAGTTGCTTTACGAGACATACTTTGAAATACTTTATTTTTTTTCAGGCAATTTCTCCACTTTTTATGCTGGTAATGCCA
Source organism: Marinilactibacillus kalidii (assembly GCF_017599325.1). GTDB lineage: Bacteria > Bacillota > Bacilli > Lactobacillales > Carnobacteriaceae_A > Marinilactibacillus > Marinilactibacillus kalidii. The sequence goes on from NZ_JAGFVM010000054.1 coordinate 314, forward strand.
TCCTTGATCAGAGTGGATGGTCGTTCGAACGGTAGCGTTATTTTTAATCACTTGAATCGCTTTTTCTAAAGGTTGCACAACGAGATCTAACACAGGACGTTTACTGATGCCAAAGGAAATGATTTCTCCGTTATATAAATCCATAATAGGATTGAGATAGAGTTTTTCGTCTCTAAGACACTTCAATTCGGTGATATCTGTTACCAATTTTTGTAAAGGATATGGTGTAGAAAACCGTCGGTTTAAAAGATTTCTTGCTAGTTTGCCTACTGTTCCTTTGTACGAGTTGTATTTACGTGTTTTGCGTGTGAATTTTATACATTTCAGATTAAGTTCTTTCATCAATCGATAAACTTTTTTGTGATTAATCGTTATGCCAGATTTATTCAATTCTTTTGTAATTCTTTTGTATCCATATCGCTCTTTGAATTGGTAAAAAAGCTTTGAAATAAGTTCCTTTAAGGATAAATCATCATTCTTATTATTCAAATATTTCATATGATAGTGGTAGGTAGCCTCAGGAATCCCTATCACTACAAGCACATCTTTTAATTTGTATCCTTCTTCTTTAAGTTCGAATGCCACTGTTGCTTGTGCTTTTCGAGAAAGGCATTCGGGTTCTTCTCGTAAGCTTCTAATTTTTTTAAGTAGGCATTCTCCAATCGGAGAAGCTCATTTTCTCGTTCTAATTCTCTTTCTCTAGACATCTTTTGAAGATCTTTTTCTGTCTGTTTTTTAGGTTGTTTTGACATAGAAGGTCGCCCCTTAATTTTTGGTTTCAGGCCTTCTATTCCCTCTTTACTGAAAGCTCTATTTCCAGTTCGCTATAATGGAATCTTCTCTGATTCCGAAGGAATGAGCTGTTTCTTGATAAGAAGCACCTGTTCGTTTCATAAATTGTATTACATCTAATTTAAAATGAACAGAGTAGACCTCCTTTGACTCTTTCCTTCTTAATCCCTCATTACCTAAATGCTTGAAGCGGTGAACCCATTTTTTGATAGGCGAGATACTAGGAATACCATATTTTTTAGCTAACAAGGTATAGCCCAAAGGACCATCTAAATATTCTTTTACAATTTTATTTTTAAATTCGTAGCTATATTTTGCCATACAAAAACCCCCAGAAGTTAGAATGTTTACTCTAACTTCTGGGGGTCGGCACCATAATGGACTGCTTTTTATTAAGGATTATACTTAACAATAGGGTATACTTCATCGTTGGCAACTTTTACTACTGGTATAACAGCATCTTGTTATTTTCTACCACGTAAAAAAATTCCGAAATTAAAGCTCAATAGGCTTTTGATTTCGGAATTTACTTTATCATTGGAGAGATGATATTGAGTGAATTTCAGTTATCGTTGTTAGAATAAGTTGTTAGTAACTCTAAAAGTATAACTTCCAGTTCCTCTAGCAATATTTAATGTCAGATTCGCTCCTGCGCTACCTTGTAATGCTCCCGTCATACGAGTGAAACCCGTACTATAAGCAAAATTTGCAGGAACATTATTGAAAGTGCGAGATTGTTGTACAGGTGAAGGTGTGTACCCTGTGGTCCCGACTATAAGTCTTTGTGAAGTTACTCTTACCGTTGGATCGATACGAGTCCATGATCCTGAGACCATATCAATCTTACCTTGTCTAAGACCACTAGTTGTTTCTGTAAAGTTAATAACAAGTCTTACTCTTACTGCAACAGCCCCGTCAGTTTGGCTTACACTGAGACTCCCAGTTCTATTAGCATATACTGAGTATTCATACGTTGCAGAACCATCTGATGTATCAGAACTTGATTCTGAAAAAGTTGAAAAACCTTGATTTTCTTCTACCAAAGTACCTACTACGTTCTCAACTTCACCAGTATCTGAAGTCAAAGTACCTACCGCAGTTTGTGGTGCAGTGAACGGTTGATTTATATTACCATTCTCGTTTGCAGATACTTTCGTTTGTGCTGTCAAGAAAAATAAAGAGATAATTAGCATAAATGTAGCTACTGTTCTTTTTATCATTTTTCAATTCCCTTCTGTTTGTCTGATACTGAAATGCTCAATAAAACTCCCAATAATATATATAAGACGGGACTATTAAGTGATAGCTGAAATAGCAAAAATGGTAGCCCCACAAAGAAGTGTACAAAGATTAGTATGAAATTTACTAATATCAAAATCATAAGTAAATAGAATGAATATTTTCTAAATCTATTTTGTATTGTTATATCAGAAAATATAAGAAGTAATTTCCCTAGAATGGCGGATAACATCATGTAAAATACTGGTCGAGCAAGAACAATAAAAATATGCCTATACAGTAAATTAAAATTGGTATCTATTATATTTTCCAATAGTATTTCATAAAGAATCACATAGGATAAACTTATAATCAGAAATAGCAGACATGTGAGTAAGTATATTTTGTTTTTCGTATTTATATTTTTCATAAAATCCCCTCTTCTTACAAATATAATTCATTATATTTGTATATATATACAATAGTAATTTTCTAAAAAATAATTCAATTAGACTTTTTCTCTAAAATTATAACCATTTTGCTTGTTTTATACTCTTTATAATATTTTTTTTATTAACAAAAAATATAATCTAATCGATTTATAATGTTATCTTAACATTTGTTAATCACTAAGTATACATTTAATTGTAAAATTTTAGTAAAAAATCTTGTTTTTCAATTAAAGAAAAAATTGCAAAGGGTTCTTTCTTCAAAACACCTAAATTTACAGCTCGTATGTAACAACAGGGTATACTTCATCGTTGGCAACTTTTATTACTGGTATAAAAATATCGACGTCGTAAAAAATAAGTTGACCAAAAATAACTTGTTTATAATTTTTAATAAAGTTTCATTTAGGACTTCAAAAAGAAACAGATTAGATTAAGGAAAAACAAAAAAACTATCGAGTAAGGATCACTTTATCCTCTACTTGACAGCTTTTTATTTAGCATAATATACAGAATAGTACTAATTAGAGTTTTTCATACAAGTTGCTTCCCTTTTTATTTTTCTACTTTAACAATAATAAAATCGTCTTCTAAAAATTGTGAAGAGATTATCCCAATTTTTTCTAAATGATTAATAATTACAACGTTTATTCCGGTATTCTCAAATTCCATCTGTGCACTAGTAGTTAAGTATTCATAAGCTTTTGAAAGATCAATCGTCGAAACCAAATTTAAAATATCTTCATAATCCATCATCGAAATTTTCGTTACAAATAAACTTCGCCTTATTTTTATATCCAAATCTGATTTTAAAACTTTAATAACTAATCTTTTATCACAATCGTTAGACTTCATTAATTCTATATTTTCTTTAGCAATTTCAAGTATTTTGTACCTTACTTCAAATTCATATTGGGAATACACTTCAAACAAAGTCGGAATCTCAGAATCTTTTAAGTGCCGGTCTAATATGATAGAAAGAATATCGGATTTAATGTTAATATTTCTAATGCTTATTTTATTTTTAGTATCTAATTTAGAAAGAATTTCTTTTTTCGTATTTGTTATAATATTCGAATTTAATATACTACTTAATTCAGATTCATATTTTTCATCGTAATTTTCATTAATTAGCTCCATGTATCCTTCTATATTGTGCAATGCAAAATGGGTCATATGTTTTGGATAATGCCTTCTTACATAACCTAAAACGTCACCCCTCATTGGAAGTACCGAACAATCAATGAGCGTTTCTATTTTGCTCTCTGGGAGATCATTAGGCATCTTATCTAATGTTGTTATCTTATGACCGCCATAACCAACTATCTCTCTATAGCGATCGTTATCTAAATCGTTTAATTTAATTGTAGCGTCTACAAATTCTTCAAATTCAAAGCTTTCCTCACTTATTTCCTCTATGTTCACTTGTATCTCACTGTGAGACCGATTTACAAATTCTATTAACTCAGACTCCCATTTTTTCTTAGAAAAAATGAAATAGTAGACTATATTCGCAAAGTTTCCTTGTACGCTGTCATTTTCCAACAAAATACTCCATATACTTTGATCAATTACATCTTTGATATTCTCAATTCTATGCTTAGTAGCTTTTAAATAAGAATTTTTATTCTCAACGCTAGCATCATTCAATACATGAAGCATTGTTATATCAGAATCGTAGATAACTCCGTTAGAAAACTCTAAATACAGTTTTATATAGTCATTCAGATTATCAGATACCCTTGTTTTCAGTGGTTTATTATTTGACTGCATAATGTATGACAAGTTTTTTCTTCTAAAGCTTTCGAGATCAGAATTTTCACTGATTATCCCTGAAAATTTAGCAATTTTTTCTAGATTTATATAATTTAATTCGTAAAAGTTATTACCTATAATCATACTTATTAATTCGTGATCCAAGAACTCTATACCAATATCCACAAACTCTATGTTTAAACTTTTTAGATTTTTGATTAAATTTACTGGTATGATGTTGTTATCACCATCATCTAAAATTCTGAGAATATTGATATTTTTTTCAAGATATTGTTTTAATTTTTGATTTTTATTCTGTACGTCTATTTGTTTCGAATCCAAATATTTCAAGGCACTAAATAACAAGCGCATTCGTGTATACTTAAGTGAAATATTTACTGACGTTGGATAATCAATCACGTCCACGCAAAAGTCCAACCACGTAGTGAATAAAATTTCATACCATCTTTTATCTATATTACCTTCATTCCTGTAGTTATAAAATAAATAAGAATCTAATCCTAGTATAAATTTGATATTTTTCTCTTGAGAAGCCACATACAAAATACTTTCAATATTTTCTAAAAGTTTTTCATGTAATAAAGGGTTTATTTGCTTTGAAGACTTTTCGTTTAAAAATGCTTCTTTTTTTAGCAAAAATTCAAAAATACTGTAGTTGAGAATACCTTTGCGAGAGTAATCTTCATTTTCTAGTATTTCTATTATAGACTCTAGAGAGTTTAATTCGTACTCAGGCTCATTAATCTTGCCTGCATAAAGTTCTCTTAGAAAGATAATATCTTCTTTCTTTAAATCATTATCATAAAAATAATTCATATAACTGTTGTAATTCTCGTCGATAAAACTTTCTTTTATGAGGAAGCTTAACAAGTTATAATATTCGTTGTTTTTAATTTCTTTAAAATCTTCTGAATTTAATTTTGTTTTAAATATATTTTCGTCAAACAATTCCGATATAGGAGTTACTATGGTTTGTTTTTTTTCTAATTGGAGATTTTCAATAGAGTGACGTAGATTTTCTAATTCCCCCTTATCCCTTTCCTCAATTAATTTCTTTTTCTGTTGGTAATTATCATCTTGTTCCAAAGGTTCTAATATTTCCTCCAGTGTAGTTGTTTCCATATTTATAACAAATCTGTTGTTATAATAATTAGCTGGATTTTATAATGAAGTTAGCCACTTAGGCTAACCCACAAAAAAAACGCCATGTGAATTTCATGTTATATTGAAGTTACCGCTAACTCTCAATAGACAGGATGAATTCACATGACGCACTCTAACGATAACATATCAGCACGTAAGGGAAAACACTTATCTCATTCAGAACGTTCTCAAATTGCTATTTTAAAGACTCAGAAGTACTCCAATCGTCAAATTGCAAAGGCATTAGGATGTGCCCCGCAAACCATTAATAGCGAAATCTGTCGTGGAACCATTACGCAACTTAATCGGCAAAAACAAAACGGTAAAGTTTACGACTACTATACAACTCTCTACGATCCCGATGCCGGACAAGCAGCTTACGATAAACTACGGTTGAACTGTGGCCGTCGGCCAAAATGGGCTGATACGGATGCCTTTATTGAGTGGGCAGATGATAAATTGTTACAGGAAAAGTGGTCTCCAGATGTAGTCATTGGATTTGCGAAGACACATGACTTGTTTGACTCATCTATTATTCCCTGTACAACGACGCTCTATGGATGGATTGACAAAGGCATTATGAGAACAAAGAATATGGATCTACTCGAAAAACTATCGCGTAAACCAAAAGATACTACTTATAGAAGCCGAAGAAACAAGCGAATGCTAGGCCAATCTATTGAACAAAGACCCGCAGAAATTGATAACCGGCAGACCTTTGGTCACTGGGAAGTTGATACAGTTGTTGGAAACAAAACAAAAACCGATTCGGTTTTATTGACGTTAGTTGAACGTCAAACACGCTTTGAAATCATCCTTAAACTCAATGGTAAAGATATAGAATCTGTCAATCAGGCAATCAGTCAATTACGATATCGAGCCGGTGATACGTTCTCTAAAGTATTTAAGACCATCACTTCTGATAATGGATCTGAATTTGCCGGTCTTCATGAGGCACTTCACGAGACACTTGATGTGTACTTCAGTCATCCTTATGCTTCGTGGGAAAGAGGAACAAGCGAGAACCAGCATAAATTTATTCGCCGATTTATTCCAAAAGGAAAAGCTATCAATCAATTTAGTGAAACACAATACTTGAGAATCCAGCAATGGATGAATGACTATCCTCGGAAAATACTTGGATATAAAACACCACATGACTGTTTTGCCAATGCTCTGCGCTCTTTGTCCCAAGCAACCTGAGCACGTTAGTGCTTATCAAATAACAAGTGACGTCTTCCAATAACAAATTAAACAATCAGTTGCGGCTATCTTTTTAAACTA
>NZ_JAGFVM010000055.1 GCF_017599325.1 Marinilactibacillus kalidii
GTGTCCCGCAAACCATCAATAGTGAAATCCATCGTGGAACCATCACTCAACTTAAACGCCAAAAGCAAAACGGCAAAGTTTATGATTACTATACGACTAGCTACGATCCTGATACCGGACAAGCAGCTTGCGATAGGCTTCGATTGAACTGTGGCCGTCGGCCAAAATAGGCTGACACGTATGCATTTATTGAATGGGCAGATGATAAACTGATACTAGAAAAGTGGTCTCCGGACGTAGTCATTGGTTTTGCTAAAACACATGACTTGTTTGACTCTTCTATTATTCCTTGTACAACGACTCTTTATGGATGGATTGACAAAGGTATCGTGAGAACCAAAAATATGGATCTACTTGAAAAACTATCACGAAAACCAAAAGACACTTCTTATAGAGGAGGAACAAACAAACTGATTTTAGGACAATCTGTTGAATAAAGACCTCTAGAAATTGATAATAGACAGAACTTTGGACACTGGGAAATCGATACAGTTGTCGGGAATAAAGTGAAAACCGATTCGGTTTTATTGACGTTAGTTGAACGTCAAACACGCTTTGAAATCATCCTTAAACTCAAGGGTAAAGAAAAAGAGTCTGTTAATCAGACAATCAGTCAATTGCGAAAAAGCGCCGGTGATACTTTCTCTAAAGTATTTAAGACAATCACCTCTGATAATGGATCTGAGTTTGCTGGTCTTCATGAGGCGCTTCAAGAGACACTTGATGTGTACTTCAGTCATCCTTATGCTTCTTGAGAAAGAGGGACGAGCGAAAACCGGCATAAATTTATTCCCCGATTTATTCCAAAAGGAAAAGCTATCGATCAATTTAGTGAAACACAATACTTGAGAATCCAGCAATGGATGAATGACTATCCTCGGAAAATACTTGGCTATAAAACATCGCATGGCTGTTTTGCCAATGCGCTGCGCTCTTTGTCTCAAGCAGTCTAAGCACAATAGTGCTTATCAAATATAATTGATATCTTTTAATGACAAATTTAACAATCGATTGCGGTTATCTTTTAAACTAGATGGCTAACTTAAACTTGAAATTTACAATCTCAAATTAAGACAAATTTCTATTTTTTATTTTATAAAAGAATATTGGGCAGAAAAATCTATCCGAGTTAGAACCACATCTTTAAAACTATTGTCTTTCACTAAAAGTGTTCACTATAAATCATAGTACCTATAACTACATTACTTCTTAATGTCATACGTAAAAAAGCCACTTGCTACCTTTTTTGGTAACAAGTGGCTTTTCTTATTTTAATTTTGTATGAAATAATCGGCTTATCTTTTGTTGAAAAGCAAAAGATAAGCATCTTTTAATTACCAGTATTTCGCTTTTTTGATTTGCTATAAAGTAGATAACTAACCGCACTTGAAAGTAAGAACAACCCTGTTAATTTATACACCAAAAGATCTAGGTAACCAGTTTGTGGTAATCTTTCGTCCGGTATATCCGGTATGTCCGGTATGTCCGGTGTATTTTCTACAACTAATTCAATTGTTTCGCTCTGGTTAAAATCAATTGTAAATTCAAGTGGTGTTTCATCTAATATATAACCAGATGGCGCTTGGGTTTCGATAAAGTGGTAATCACCTGGGAGTAGATTCTCTACTCTTATCAAGCCAGCTTCATCAGTCGTCAATCCTATTTCCAGTTCATTGCCTTCGGCATCTTCCAAGCGGAATATTGCCCCTTCCAATGCCTCTCCATCTGGATTCACCTTCATCAACTCGACGGATCCTGGTGTTCGTTCGTTTTCAAAACTTAGCTCGATCGTTTCGGTTTGTCCTAACACCACTTCAAAGCTTTGTGGCGTTTGATCCAATTCATAACCAGGGATCGTTGCTTG
>NZ_JAGFVM010000001.1 GCF_017599325.1 Marinilactibacillus kalidii
AAAAATGAAACCTAAAAAAAGAAGACCTATCGAATGAAACCGATAGATCTTCTTAAGGGTAACTAATGTTACCAACACCAGTTGACACAGAGCCCTTTTTTTTAGGAAAGGTCTCTACACAAAGCTAAGACTTGAACAAGATAAGTGATATCTATGAAAACTATTTCTGAGGTCCATATATTTTAAGCGTAACCATAAAACAGTTTAGAAATCTACCAGGGCGAAAAGATAAATTTTCTAAATATTCTTCTAGCAAATCCTTAAACAAATGAGGTTCATGACGATAGTATAATTAGACAACAACCAACTTACTTAAAAACGGAGGAAAACAACATGCGTATAAATACAAATACAGCAGCAATGAATACTTACTCTCGTTTGTCACAAGCAAATACTGCGAAGAGTGGTTCATTAGCTAAACTATCATCAGGACTAAGAATCAACAAAGCTGGCGACGATGCGGCAGGTCTTTCAATCTCTGAGAAAATGAAAAACCAAATCTCAGGTTTGAACCAAGCTACTCGTAATGCTCAAGATGGGATCTCATTGATCCAAACGGCAGAAGGTGCATTGAACGAAACGCATTCAATCCTAAACCGTATGCGTGATCTTTCTGTTCAAGCGGGTAACGAAACAAATAGTACTGACGATTTAGCTGCTATCCAAGCTGAAATTAAAGAATTATCTTCTGAAGTTGATAGAATTTCTACAACAACACAGTTTAATGGTAAAACATTATTAAATGGTGTCCCCGCTGATGGAGAAGACTTAGGGGCAGAAGGATCAATTAAGTCATTTGGTTTACAAATTGGCGCAAATACAGCTACTGCTGATACATTAAATGTTGAAATCAAAGCAATGAACTCAAATGCTTTAGGCGTAAACGTAACAGGTGCTGGAGCAATTGATGTTACTGCACCAGCAGCAGATGCAACGAGTAAAAGTGGTGCTCAATTAGCTATTGATTCAATTGATGATGCAATCAAATCTGTTTCAGAACAACGTTCAAACTTAGGTGCGAACCAAAACCGTTTAGATCACACGATCAATAACTTAACAACAACTAAAGAAAACTTGTCTGAAGCGAATTC
>NZ_JAGFVM010000002.1 GCF_017599325.1 Marinilactibacillus kalidii
AAAAATGAAACCTAAAAAAAGAAGACCTATCGAATGAAACCGATAGATCTTCTTAAGGGTAACTAATGTTACCAACACCAGTTGACACAGAGCCATTTTTTATACAAAAAAAGCACTTAAGGCACGATCACCCTAAATGCTCTATATACGCAGTTAGCTGATAGTGCTCCACGATATAATCGTGACAATGCTCCGCTTCTTAAACGGACCACCAGCAGGTAAAATGCGACTCATTTTATCCACTTCGGCAAAGAACCCTTTCTGATTCGATCTTCGGGTGTCACCCTACTGAATCATACTTATTTTCTTCGCGCCTCTATCTGTATTTGATTTTAACGTTTATTAGTGTACAAGGAATCAACAGAGATTGCAAGAAACAATTTCAATCAATCGCTTTCTTTAAAGCTGATTAAACCAACCTTTTCGATTTTTTTTTTTTCGTTTACTACAAAAAAAGCACTGAGTGCTGAACGTTAACCGTCCATTCTCAGTACTTTAAGAAATTTCAATTAAAATGATTTTACCATTCCACCATCGATCAATATATTCTGACCGGTGACGTAAGTATTGGCTCCAGAAACAAGAAATACAGCGACTTTAGCGAATTCATCTGGTTTTCCGTAACGACCCATCGGAATAGATTCCAGCATCTCGTTGGTAACGTCTTCGGTTTTCTTCCCTTGTTTTTCAGCTTTCGCAGCATCTAATTGGACTAAACGATCTGTCTCGATTCGACCCGCACCAATTGTATTGATTAGAATGTTATCGGGTGCTAACTCTTGTGAAAGACTCTTCGATAATCCGGCAATGCCCATTCTAAAAACATTCGACAAGATTAAGCCATCAATGGGTTGTTTGATGGACGAAGAAGCATTATTTAAAATATGACCGCCCGTTTTCTTCATATCTGGCAAAACCGCTCTAATCGTGCGAATAAAACTGAACAATGTTAAATCAAAAGCTTTTTGCCAAGCTAAGTCATCAACATCTTCAAATTTCCCAGCTGGGGGTCCACCTGCATTGTTCACGAGGATAGAGATAGGCCCAAACGTATTACGTGTGACTTCGACAAGATTTTTAATACTTGCTGCATCTGTTATATCAGCGACTGTATAATCAACTGAACCTAAAGCATTCTTTTTAATTTCGGTCTTTGCTTTTTCCAACTTGTCTTTATTTCGGCTTGTCAACATGACGTTGGCCCCTTCTTCGGCAAGTTGTGCTGCAATCGCTTTTCCCAATCCAGCGCTCGAAGCAAGAACCAGAGCCGTTTTACCTTTAAGATTCATATCCATCTTTTTTATCCCCCGTATGATCGATTTAATGTCTCTTATTATAGATCAAACGTTATTTTTGGTAAACAACTTTGGGTTTTCTAGCTGCAATAACTTCGTCTAAGCGTCTGACAGATTGCGTCGTTGGCGCGTTATGGAGTAAGTCTGGCTGTTCTTCTACTTCTTTTGCAATAGCAATCATGGCATCGGCAAATTCATCAAGGGTTTCTTTTGCTTCCGTATCTGTTGGTTCGATCATAATGCATTCCTCAACGATTAACGGGAAGTATACAGTCGGTGCATAGAATCCGTAATCTAACAATCGTTTGGCAATGTCTAATGTACGAACACCTTGTTTTTTCTGACGCAAGCCGCTGAGCACGAACTCATGCTTACAGTGTTGTTTAAACGGTGTATCGTAGGCATCGGCTAATCTAGCTTTCAGATAATTAGCGTGTAACACCGCATACTCAGAAACTTTCTGTAATCCTTGTGCACCCATTGATCGAATATACGCGTAGGCTCTTACATTAACACCAAAGTTCCCGAAATACCCTTTCACACGACCAATAGATTGTGGGTAATCATTATTTAGTACAAATTGCGCCTCTTTCTTTTCGATTCTTGGATTTGGGAGAAACGGTGTTAAAAAAGATTTAACGCCGATTGGACCGGACCCTGGACCGCCACCCCCATGTGGTGTGCTGAATGATTTGTGTAAATTTAAATGAACGACGTCGAATCCCATTTCACCTGGCGTCGATTTACCAAGGATCGCATTTGCGTTAGCACCATCATAGTAAAGTAGTCCACCCGCTTCATGAACGATCTCTGCTATTTCAACGATATCGATTTCAAATAATCCTAGCGTATTAGGATTCGTCAGCATAAGCCCAGCTGTGTCTGGTCCAAGCGCTGATTTAAGTGCTTCTACACCAACAGTCCCATTCTCATTTGATTTGATTTCGACAACATCGTACCCAGCTACGGCTGCACTTGCTGGATTTGTTCCATGTGCTGAATCAGGTACAAGAATCGTTCTTCTTTGTGCACCTTCACCATTTGCTGCATGGTATGCTTTGAAGACAAGCAAGCCTGCCCATTCTCCTTGCGCGCCAGCAGCTGGTTGAAGACAAATTTCATCCATCCCTGTCACTTGTTTTAAATCTTCTTGCAGTTCATACAGCAACTGTAATGCACCTTGCACCGTTTCTGGAGCTTGTAATGGATGGATAGCAGTGAAACCGTCATAACGTGCTACATCTTCATTGATTTTAGGATTATATTTCATCGTACAAGACCCTAACGGATAAAATCCTGTTTCAATACCGAAATTTTTATTCGCTAGAGCGGTATAATGGCGCATCAACTGTAATTCAGAAACTTCAGGAAGTTCAGCAGCTACTTTTCTTGATAAGTGTTCCGGCAATTCAGCAGCTAAATCGTATGTTTCAACATCGTTATCTGGAAGACTGTAAGCGATTCTTCCTGGTTTAGACTGCTCGAAAATGAGCATTTCTTTTTTCTCGATCATGCTTGATTCACCTCCACTAATGCCTCTACAAATGAAATTATTTCTTCTCGCGTTCTTTTCTCAGTCGCACAAAGAAGCATAGCGTTTGGACGATCAACGATTTCTGAAACATCATATCCACCGATGAAACCTTTTTCTAACAACCCTTGATTGATTGCTGAAACGGATTTCGCACATTCGATGACAAATTCGTTGAAATATGCCTTCTCGTTCCAAATGTCCATACCAGACTGCTTAAGTTTTTTTGCTAGGAAATGTGCTTTATTGATATTTTGTTGTGCCATTTCTTGTACGCCTTCTTTGCCCAAAGCCGTCATAAAAACAGCGCTTGCTAGTGCGTTCAAAGCTTGATTAGAACTCATGTTAGAAGTCGCCTTCTCCCGGCGAATATGTTGCTCTCTGGTTTGAAGCGTCATAACAAAACCACGTTTCCCTTCGATATCGACTGTTTCTCCAACGATTCGACTAGGGATTTTCCGCATGTATTTACTAGTCACAGTGAAATAGCCACAATGTGGTCCACCGAAAGACATGGATAGTCCGAGTGGTTGCATGTCACCAACGACGATATCCGCTCCTAAATTACCCGGAGCTTCTAGTTTTGCTAAAGCTAGAGGATTCGCTACAACAATGAGCAACGCTTTAGTATCTTTTAGGGTTTCTTTTATTTCCGCTAGATCTTCAACCGATCCTAAAAAATTTGGATACTGAACAATCACGGCAGCTGTATCTTCTGAAAGTGCTGTTTTCAACTGCGAAATATCTGTAATGTCTTTATTTAAGGGAACCTCTTTAATCTTGTACTCCATACCATAAGCGTATGTACGTACGACCTCTTTCGCTTGCGGGTGGATACCTGCTGACATGAGTACTGTGTTATTTTTGGTTACAGAAGTAGCTAAATTGCAAGCTTCACCAAGAGAAGTAAAGCCGTCATATAAACTCGAATTCGATACATCCATTCCCGTCAATGCACAAATCATGGTCTGAAATTCAAATAATGCTTGTAATTCCCCTTGACTGGCTTCTGGCTGGTAAGGGGTATACGCAGTCATAAATTCCGATTTGAGTGTAACATGATTGACGACGCTCGGAATAAAATGGTCGTATGTTCCTGCACCCAAAAAAAAGGGAAAGGTTGTCGCTGTTTTATTTTGATCTGCCAATTTCTTCATATGTTTTGTCAATTCGTACTCGCTTAATGGATCCGGTAAGTCGATTGATTTATCGTTCGTTGCTCTGGTAGAAACTGGAATATCAGAAAAAAGATCACTAATTGATTCTACACCAATTGTTTTTAGCATTTCTTTTTGGTCTTGATCTGTTGTTGGTAGATATCTGTGTTGCTTTGTCATCATGATCGCTCCTTGTATCAAAAATAGATGCCTCTATAGGATTAAAAAGGAGACTTCTCTTTACTCGAGAAATCTCCTCAATGGTTTCTCTATTATTCATCTTTCACAGATCAATACTTAGATTAAAGCTCGCTTACGTACTGATCATAAGCTTTTGCATCCATCCATTCACCCGTATTCAATTTTTCGCTTGCTTGAACTTCTACGATCCAACCTTCATTAAACGGTGAATCATTCAGTTTTTCCGGCTCATCTTCTAATAAGTCATTTACTTTCGTAATGGTCCCTTGTACGGGTGCGTAAATTTCAGAAGAAGATTTTACTGATTCAACTGTCGAAAAGGCTTCTTCGACGGTCATTTGTCCATTTAATTCAGGCAGTTCCACAAATACAACGTCACCTAACTGTTCTACTGCATAATCAGAAATACCGATTCTAACGTAATCTTCTCCAACTACTTCTATCCATTCATGTTCTTTAGTAAAATACAATGTTTCTTTACCTGCCATTATATTGCCTTCTCTCTTTTAGTTTTTGTGTATTGACTTTAACCAGTCTTTTTTTGTCAACTTGGCTGGAATTTGTTTTGTTCTTACTTTGATCAAAACAGTCTCTCCTAGTTGCGATTCTGCTTTATCAATCAACATCATTCCAATACTTTTACCGAGAGAGGGTGACTGTGTACCAGACGTCACTACACCGATCTCTTTTTGATTTTGATTGAATACTGGATAAGTATGTCTTGCAATACCTTTTTCTAATAATTCAAACCCTCTGGATACTCGTTTTGATCCTTTGATTTTTTCACTTTGCAATACCGCTTGACCGATAAATGGTTCTGTTTTGTCTACTTTGACTGCAAAACCAACGCCACCTTCAAGGGGTGTAATCTCTTCTGTAAGTTCTTGACCATATAGGGCCATGCCAGCTTCTAAACGAAGTGTATCTCTAGCACCTAATCCGCACTCTTTCAATCCGTGCATAAAACCAGCTCGTACAAGTTTTTCCCAGAGAGCTTGTGTCTCATTTTTCTTGACGTATAATTCAAATCCGTCCTCACCGGTGTAACCGGTGCGTGCCACGATCACATCTTTTATCTCACTGAAATGTTCAGCGGGCAGAAAGTGATATGTGTTAAGTGACGCTAAATCTGTCTGGGTAATGGATTTCAATATACGTTCTGACTTCGGACCCTGTAAAGCAATCAAGCCGTAATCATCAGAAACATTTTCAATTTTCACCGTTGATTCAGCATGAGCGATCATCCATTTGTAAATTTTATCTGTATTACCTGCATTCGGAGTGACTAAATAATGATCATCTGAAAATTTAAACAGTAATAAATCATCTAATGTCCCACCTTGTTCATTCGTCATGGTATTATATTGTGCTTGATTGATTGTCATCTTGGATACGTCGTTGGTAACAAGTTGGTTTAACCAGCGCGTTGCTTCCTTCCCTTTAACAACGATTTCTCCCATATGAGAAACTTCGAAAATACCTGCATGCGTTCGTACTGCTTCATGTTCTTCTGCTATCTTGGTGAATTGAACCGGTAATGCCCACCCACCAAAATCAATCAGCTTAAGTCCTTTTTCTTGATAGTATTCATACAGTGGTGTCTGTTTTAATTCTTTGCTTTCCATATCCACCATCGAACGCCTCCAACATTTAATTGAACAAATTTCATATAGATAGAAAATTACCATTTATTTTATTCTATCGATTCACTTGTTCGGTTGATTTCTTAAGATTAATTCTATCATGATTTCATTCGTTCTCAAACAAATAATTCATTAATGTTTAGTAAGAAAAACGCTTACTAATTAATTTTAACGAACATTATAAATAATTTCATTCAATTTGTTCGATAAAACAATATTTTAATCGTTAAAATTCTAATTTCTTAAGATAAAATCCTTTTTTTAAAAATTGCTTTAGAATCTTCATTTCGTCTTTTGTGCTATAATGGAATCAATCACTTATAAAGGAGCGTTTCATTTATGCAACAAGAAATAGCGAACTATACTTTTCAAAATCCGACGAAAATCGTTTTCGGGAAAGATCAAATCAAACAATTATCTTCTTTGATTCCACAAGATAAAAAGGTATTGATCACTTACGGCGGCGGAAGTGTCCAACGTTTTGGCACTTTAGACCGTGTACGTGAAGCTTTAGAGGGTTACAATTTTGGAGAATTTGGTGGTATTGAAGCCAATCCATCATTCGAGACTTGCATGCGTGCCATTGAACTGATCAAAAAAGATGGCTACGATTTTATCCTAGCCATTGGTGGCGGTTCAGTTATCGACGGTTCTAAATTTATCGCAGCTGGTGCTGTATTTGAAGGCGATCCTATCGATATCTTTGGTAGAGGCATCGGTAAAGGTGAACCAATCAAACAGGCTCTTCCACTTGGTACAGTATTGACGCTCCCAGCGACAGCTTCTGAAATGAACGGAGGCGGTGTTATTACGTTTAAAGAAAAACAAGCAAAAATCGGCTTTGGTAGTATACACGTTTATCCAACCTTCTCTATTCTAGAGCCTGAATTAACTTATACCCTTCCTAAAAAACAATTGGCAAATGGCGTGACTGATTCATTCGTTCACATCATTGAACAATATTTAACTTACCCTGTCGGTGGAATGGTTCAAGACGGCTTTGCTGAAAGTTTAATGAAAACTTTGATTACGATTGGCCCTGATGTTGTTAAGGAAGATCTTCACGACTATACGATCCGCGCTAACTTTATGTGGACAGCAACGTTAGCTCTTAATGGGATTTTATCTCAGGGTGTTCCAGGCGATTGGTCAACACATGCACTAGGACATGAATTAACTGTTTTAAATCACACAGATCATGCTCAAACTTTATCTGCTATTTTACCAGCCGTTATGATCGTTAGAAAAGAACAGAAATTTGATAAGCTCGTACAATATGCAGAGAACGTCTGGAATATTAATACTGGTTCCAATGAAGAAAAAGTGGACGCTGCTATTTTGAAGACTGTTGCTTTCCTAAAATCAATCGACATGCCTGTTACATTGAAAGAAATCAATGTTTCTGCTAGCGATATCGATTTCTTGATTGAGCAGCTTGACAAGCATGGTAATGCGAAGCTTTCTGAACGTGGAGATCAAACATTAGATGTTTCAAGAGCTATCTTTGAAAAAGCTTTAGAACTAGAATTTTAAGGACTGCAGAAAATAAGGAGGAATCTTATTGAATCAGCCAACCAAATTAAAGACATTACTTGTACTCTCTCTATCAGGCCTCGTGCTGGCAGCATGTTCACCAGCGTCTGAACCAGAAACGACTGAACAGGATCCGACTGAATCTACTAGCGAGCCTGTCGATACAGATTCAAATGCGGATACGGATACAGATGATCAATCTACGTTATCACAGAATTTACTCGACTGGTTGCCTATGAAAGAAGACACTACTTTTGTTTATGACGGTGAAGGGGATGAATTTGCCTCCTTCAAGGTTTATCCTCAATTTATCCATTCTGATACGCTACAATTTAGTGAATCAAACGGTGGAACAACCAACGTCAAACTATATGAGTATAGTGAAAATGAAGTAAGGGAAGTTTTTGTAAGAGATGAAACTTATTTCAGGGATGATTTAGCTGACACTGGTCTTAGCAGTGAACAGGAAGATTTCGAGATTCTTATACAAGCACCTGTTGAAATTGGGAAAAGTTGGGAAAGTCCTTCTGGGTCTATTTCTGAAATCTCAGATGCTAATGTCGAAATCGATACCCCTTCTGGCACGTATTCGGCACTTGAAATCACCCGTACTTTGGATAACCAGACGACCAAACTTTATTATGCTAAAGATATCGGCTTGGTTCAAAAGGTTTCAGAGCCTGATAGTGACTCACCTGTCACATCAAGTTTAAGTGAAATTCAAGCAGATACGAAGGAAGAGATTCCTTTCAGCTTGTATGAATTAAACGAGATGGCTACGGCGCTTACAACAAAAGATGCTTCACTGGTACTCAGTACGAATGATCCTGCTCGTTTACAATTAACTGAGATTTTAAATGGCGAAACTGACGATATGACGATTCCTACTTTGACAGATAATGCAATGATCAACTATCTTTATCTAGGTAATGATCAGATCGTTCATGTTGATTTTTCTGAAGAGCTCGTTACAGAAATGAATGCTGGTGCGGGTATTGAAAGTCTGTTGATTCAAAGCCTTGTCAATACGATTGGATCGCTTTACCAAGTTGATGAAGTTTTATTAACTGTTGAAGATCAACCGTACGCTTCAGGGCACTTATCGTTTGAAGAAGGACAGACCATGTCTGTTGATCTTTCAAATATAGAATAATTGAACATTCCTAAAGAGATTCCTCACAACAAATGAGGAATCTCTTTTTTCTACAAAAAAAGTGAGTGAACCTATTAACTGGTCCACTCACTTATTTACTTTATTATTTGACTAGTTCATAAATCGCTTCTGCGTAAATCGCCATAGCATTCATTAAATCATCCACAGCCATAAATTCATTTGCTTGGTGCATTGTATCGATACTATCTGGGAACATCGCGCCATAAGCAACGCCACGCTTCATCAGACGACCATACGTACCGCCACCAATGACTTGTTCACTTGGTTCAAGACCTGTCTGGCGTGCATATACATCAAGAAGTGTTTGAACAAGTGGATCATTTCCAGGAACATAGTGAGGTGTTTTACCTTCTGGTAAAGAAACTTCTACAGCATATTGAGATAATTTGTTTTTGATCTGAGTACTAATTTGCTTTTCACTCGTACCTTGAGGATAACGCATATTGACTGTCATTTGACCGCCTTCTTCAGCGTTAAACTTAAATATTCCTGTATTTGAAGTCAACTCACCCATTACTTCATCGGTATGTGCAACGCCTAATTTTTCTCCTGAAGGATCGTCATGCAGGTAAAGTGCTGCTACCTCTATAAAGTCTTTAGCATCTCCACCAAAGTTATATTCAGACAAGAAGCGTGCAAGATACGTCGCTGCATTTACACCTTTAGCTGGTGTACTACCATGCGCTGCTTTACCAACGATTGTAATCGTTACACGATTTTCTTCTACTGAAAGTTCGCCTGTTACCGGTTGACCTGATAGAAAATCTTGAAATTCATTTTGTAATGCTTCAGGATTTTCAGAGTCAATCACCGCTACAGCATCTTGAGGAACCATATTCGCACGAAGACCAGATTCAAATTCAACTAATGTATGTGTACCACCAGTTGCATTTCCTTTGAACGTTAAGTTCGCTGACACATTCCCCTTTTCACCGTTTATAATAGGGAACATTGCATCTGGAGAGAATCCAAAATCTGGTTCAGGTTGTGTTTCAAGATAATGCGTAATGCCTTTCCATTCACTTTCTTCATCTGTTCCCAAAATGAAACGAATCTTTTTAGAAACCGGTAAGTCTAATTCTTTGATCATTTTAATCGCATAGTAAGCGGCCATCCCTGGTCCTTTATCATCGCTTGATCCACGAGCATAAAGACGACCATCTTTAATGACTGGTTCAAATGGATCTGTCTCCCAACCTGTTCCAGTTGGAACGACATCAACGTGAGCCAACACGCCCATAATTTCGTCACCATCACCATATTCAATGTGGCCAGCCCAGTTGTCAAAGTTTTCAGCTTTGAAACCGTCTCGCTCACCAATTGCTAAAAATGCTTCAAGCGCTTCTTTTGGTCCAGGTCCCACAGGTGCTTCTGTTGTCGCTTTTGAATCATCGCGAACACTATCAATTTTTAGAATCGTGAATAGATCCTCTAAAAAATCGTCTTTTCGTTTTGCTGCTTCTGCTTTCCAATCTATTGATTGATTTGCCATGTTCATTATTCCTCCTATAATACTAGCTTGTTCGTGAAGAAGTCGTCATGCACCACTTCTCACTTCTATTTACCATTTTATCACTTTTTTGTTTGAATACCAATTTTCCGATAGGTAAATGATGTGCATAATTCAATAAGCGAGCGTAAAATAAATAAAAAGGAGGATTTTTCATGAAGAAAATAGAGGAATCTATGGTTAGACAATCCATACCGATAAGAGAAAAAAAGAGCTATAAAGGTACTTATGGGCGCTTATTATTTGTAGGAGGAAATGAACAAATGGGTGGTGCGATCATTCTTTCAGCAGCTGCTGGTTTACACTCTGGTGCTGGACTTGTTACAGTAGCTAGTGCACCTGTCAATGTTCATGCACTACATGCTAGAATTCCTGAAGCGATGTTCTTAGATATGTATGACTTGGATGCATTACAGGAAATGGTGAAAGGCATGGATGGGATCGTGATTGGTCCTGGGCTTGGGCAGGATGACCGGTCCAATAAAGTGCTAGAAACCGTCCTTTCAGCTACTTCAACTGAACAGTTTATCGTTGTAGATGGTGATGCGATATCAGTTTTTATCAACGAATCTATGAACAGACCAGCAGCTGACATCATCTTCACACCTCATCTTGGGGAGTGGAAAACATTATCTGACCTGTCTCCTGATGAAGAATACCTAGATTTGAATCAAGAAAAACGGGCAGCACTTGATGCAACAGTCGTTTTAAAGAAAGATCAAAGTGAAATTTATTTTCAAGATGAAGTATGGCAAAATATTCCCGGAAACCCTTCAATGGCAACTGGTGGTATGGGAGATACACTTGCTGGGATGGTTGGCGGATTTAGTGCACAGTTTGCTTCTCGTAAAGAAGGGATTTTATCGGCTGTTTATCTTCACAGTCTGATTGCAAATCGGTTATCCGAGACCCATTATGTAACCCTACCAACTATGATCATAAATGAGATTCCCAAAGTCATGAAAGAATTTGCTGAACCAAACTAGTTTTTCCTAGCTTTCTTCGTTATACTGAAAAGGAATAAAGAAGAAAGGTCGATTTAAGTGAATAAGAAACTATTTGTGATTTGTTTAGCTATTTTTGCGCTCGGTTTTGCGCTAATGTATTTCAACCAATCCCTACTCTTTTTGATTGGTATGGCTGGAATCGTTCTTTTTGCATTCGGTGCAGGTCCTAGACTTGGAGATGACGGTAATGAAGAACGTTTCAAAAAGGATCAAGTTAGATTGATCAAGCTAATGTGGATCAGTGCGTTTTATGTTTCTTCTGGTATTATTGCACTTTTCTTTGTAGTCTGAGTAAACGAATAACCCGAATGCCTTCATGTAGAAGGGATTCGGGTTATTTTTTAGGCTTTTAGCTGTGCTATTTCCGCCTTGGTACATTCTCTATATGCGCCAAGTTCTAAGTGAGGATCTAATGTTAGTTTTCCCATTGATAATCTTTTAAGGTAAAGCACATCTTTTCCTACTGCATGAAACATTCGCTTCACTTGATGAAACTTACCTTCTTGAATCGTAATTTCCACTTTAGAGGTTTGTGTTTCTTCATCAATCGATAAGATCGTTAGTTCAGCAGGCATCGTAACATAGTCATCAGCTAATGTTACACCTTCTTTGAACTGCGTAATATCCTTGTCTGAAACAAGTCCTTCTATTTCGGCGAAGTATGTTTTATCAACATGGCGTTTAGGCGATAGCAATCGATGCGTTAATGCGCCGTCGTTCGTCAACAAAAGCAATCCTTCTGTATCGATATCTAGCCGACCAACCGGATGTGGCTCTTGAACGATATCACTTGGTTGTAATAAATCTAAAACCGTCTCATGCATATCGTCTTCAGTAGCACTGATCACACCCGCAGGTTTGTTCAACATAAAGTATACAAACTCTTGATAATCAAGTGCTTCTCCAGCAATCAAGATAACATCCACGTCAGGATCAACTTGTGTTTTAGGATCTTTGATAACCTCACTATTGATTTCAATCATCGACGCTTTCAGTAATTTCTTTACTTCTTTTCTTGTACCTAACCCACTATGTGCGAGTAATTTATCTATTCTCATCTTGTCACCTCTCTTCTAGTGTAGCTGATTTGGAGTAGAATTGAAAAGAGGATTAGTTGATTCTTAATTTGTTACGGACACGAGTTGCTTGTTCACCAATTAGTCTGTCCGCTAAACGTGTTTTTAGAACTAAATAGCCATATACAATGATACCGACTGCGGCCATGACTGGTAGGGATAAGCCTGCTTGAATCTTGCTATCATAATCTAGTACCATTCCTAATCCCATTTTAGTTAGTAGCGTGAATACGCCCATAATCAACGATAAAATCATGATGAGCGCTGAGCGTCTAAAGAGCAAGCTAGCTGAGAAGCGAGTCGCTTTATGCATGATACGCATCATTAGATAACAAGTCACTCCAAAACCAGCAATTGTTGAGTACAACATACCATAAGCGTTAAGCCCTAATACACCAACGAATAATGGCTGGGTAATAATTTTAACAACAAAACCAATAATCAATGCCCAAATTGCAGGTCTTGTCTGATTGGCTGCTTGTAGCATGTTTCCTAGTACTGCATAGAGTGCAATAAATATACTCATAAAAGCAGATACTTGTGTTACAGAAGTTCCTAATGAACTTGCAGAAAAGAAAACATTGTATAACGGTTCAGCGACTGCTGCCATGCCGACTGCTGCCGGGAACATTGCAAAAAATAATAATTGAACACCTTTTGAGAATTGTTTGCTAACTTCTTTCACATTGCTCTTTGCCATCAAATTACTGATCAACGGTACTGTTGTGATCGACAATGCTGTACCAAATGACGTCAAAATCATAATCAGTTTATGTGCATTTGCTTGGGTTACACCATACGTTTCTTGTATCGTATCATTATCCATATCAGAGAAAAATTCTACGATTGGCTTATAGGTATTTTGATCGATTTGTTGAAATAATGTAATACCTGTTGCAATGATAATAAATGGAATAGACGTTTTAACGATCTCGACTAATAAAGCTCTAGGAGAAACTTTTACCTTATTAGCACTATCTTCAGGCTCATAATTAAAAGCCGTATCCAGACGTTTAATCTTCCATGCTAGATAAAGTAATGAGAAAATTGCACCAATGAAAGCTGCAAAAGTTGAATAACCAACAGCTGTAACATTTGATCCACCTAATACTTGCGTAATCGCATAAGCTGATCCTAACATGAACAAGATACGAGCGAATTGTTCAATGATTTGTGAAATGGCGGGGCCAGCCATTGTATTGTGTCCCTGCAAGAATCCACGTGTCACACTTTGCGCTGGGATAATCAAAAGAGCAGGTACTAGCGCACGCATAACGATAACCGCATCTTCTGTGTTCGCTGATGGACTTGTGCTAGCCAGCACTGGTGCTAATACGTATAAAGCTATCGCCGATACTACCCCAGTGAAAACCATTAATTTTAAACCTTGTTTATAAATAGCTTTTGAAATTTCATATTCTCCAATTGCATTATAATGACTAATTTGTTTGGAGATAGCTGATGGTACTCCAGCTGTCGCTAGAGCCAGAAAGAAAGCATAGGGGTTGTAGCCGATTTGGAATAATGCATTTGCCGCATTGGCATCTCCACGTCCACCCATCCAGGCCATCCAAGGAATAATATAGACAATTCCTAATATTCTTGAAATCATGCTGGATGCAGTCATCCAAGCCGATCCACTGACCATTTTCTGATCATTTGACATTTCTTTTTTAACTACATTTTTCGAAGCCTGATTATCCATGTGTAAAGAAACCTTCTTTCAACAAGTAAACACCTTTGTTTATTATATTTGAATCAATAGATACGTGAAAAAACATAGAAAAAGGCGCATCGAAATGCCCCATTTCCAACTAGACTCTATTTTACTGTTTTAGCCTACCTGTTGCAATGTGGTTTCATGAGAAATAGCGTTTTTAGTAAAAACTTAATTCTTTTAGTGCCGATAAAATCTCTCTATGTTTGTAAAAAATTCTTACCTCTCAGGATACACGCACAGTCTATTTTATCAAATTATCGTTTGAACTGCACTGTTTATTCAAAAAAGAAACGATAGGAGATTATCCTATCGCTTCAAAATTATCATTCAATTAGTTAGGTGCTACGATATTAACGAGTTTTCCTGGGACAACAATTACTTTTCGCACTGTTTTTCCTTCTAAATGCTCTTTAATATTTTCATTATCCATGGCTAGTTTTTCTAATGCTTCTTTGGTAATCGTTCTTGAAGCTTTTGCTTTTCCTCTGATTTTACCATTTACTTGGAAAACCACTTCTACTTCATCTGTTACTAGTTTTGCTTCGTCATAGATTGGCCATGCTTCGTAGGAGATACTTTCTCCTGTTTGTGCAATGCGACTCCATAGTTCTTCCCCAACGTGTGGCGCTACAGGCGATAGCATTTTCAGGAAGCCTTTAATATAGTCAACTGGAAGGCCTTCTGCTTTATAAGCAGCATTTACGAATACCATCAATTGTGAAATTCCAGTATTAAACTGAAGATTTTCAAAGTCTTGTGTAACCTTTTTGACTGTTTGGTGATAAACAACATCTAAAGAACCATCATTGATCGTTGTGATTCTATCTCTTAAACGGTCCTCTTCATCTATTAATAGTCTCCAGACACGGTCAAGGAACTTACGAGATCCTTCTAGACCATCTGTACTCCATGCGATTGCTGCATCAAGTGGCCCCATGAACATTTCATAAACACGCAAAGTGTCAGCACCAAACTCTTCTACTACATCGTCAGGATTGACTACGTTTCCTTTTGATTTAGACATTTTCTCGTTATTTTCCCCAAGAATCATCCCTTGGTTATAAAGACGTTCAAATGGTTCTTTCGTTGGAACCACGCCAAGATCATAAAGGAATTTATGCCAGAAACGCGCATATAGCAAGTGAAGTACGGCATGTTCCGCTCCACCAATGTACAGATCAACTGGTAGCCATTTCTTCAATTTCTCTGGATCAGCTAGTTGTTCAGTATTTTTAGGATCGATGAATCTCAAGAAATACCAAGAACTGCCTGCCCATTGCGGCATAGTGTTTGTATCACGTTTTCCTTTTTTGCCTGTTTCTGGATCAACTACATTAACCCAGTCTTCGATGACGGCTAAAGGTGACTCCCCCGTACCGGAAGGTTGAATTTTGTCTGTCTTAGGCAGCTCGATTGGTAGCTCCGATTCTGGAACTGTCGTTGTTGTCCCATCTTCCCAATGAATAACTGGGATCGGCTCTCCCCAATATCTCTGACGAGCAAACAACCAGTCACGCAGGCGATACGTAATTTTCTTCTCGCCTACTTTTTTCTCTTCCAAATACGCAATCATCTTCTCAATTGCTGCTTCTTTATTTAATCCATCTAGAAAGTCTGAATTGATATGCTTACCATCTTCAGTATAAGCTGCTTCTTCAACGTTACCGCCTTCTAATACAGGAATGATTTCCAAATCGTATTTATTTGCAAATTCGTAGTCACGCTCATCATGTGCCGGTACGGCCATAATCGCACCAGTACCATAAGATGCTAGAACGTAATCTCCAATCCAGATTGGTATTTCTTTACCATTGACTGGATTAACAGCATAAGCACCAGTAAAGACACCCGACTTATCTTTGTTCAAGTCAGTTCGTTCAAGATCTGATTTCAAACTAACTTCCTTAACATACGTTTCTACTGCTTCTTTTTGTTCATCTGAAGTGATTTGTTCAATCAAGTCCGATTCAGGGGCCAACACAGCATAAGTTGCGCCAAACAAAGTATCCGGACGAGTCGTGAAGACAGTGAAATCAAGATCAGTGTCTTTAATTGCAAAATTAACGTTCGCACCCTCTGATTTACCGATCCAATTTCTTTGCATATCTTTAATGTGTTCTGGCCAATCGACAGCCTCTAGATCTTCCAGTAGACGATCCGCATAAGCTGTAATTTTTAACATCCATTGTTTCATCGGTTTACGATAAACAGGATGCCCTCCACGCTCAGACTTTCCATCAATGACTTCTTCATTAGCCAAAACCGTACCCAATGCCGGACACCAGTTAACCGCTACTTCTGCTTCATATGCCAAACCTTTTTCATAAAGCTTAATGAAAATCCATTGCGTCCACTTATAGTAATCGGGGTCAGTAGTGTTGATTTCTCTTTCCCAGTCATAACTAAATCCAAGTGCATTAATTTGACGTTTAAATGTCTGAATATTCTTTTCAGTGAATTCAGCCGGGTCATTTCCTGTATCAAGAGCATACTGCTCAGCAGGAAGACCAAAAGCATCCCATCCCATCGGGTGTAGAACATTGTATCCTTGAGCGCGTTTCATCCGAGAGATGATATCTGTGGCTGTATACCCTTCAGGGTGGCCTACATGAAGCCCTTGTCCTGATGGATACGGAAACATATCTAGTGCATAAAAGTTTTCTTTATGTTCATCTTCTGTAACCTTAAAAGAATGGTGATCTTGCCAAAATTTTTGCCATTTTGGTTCAATGGATCTATGATTAAAAGACATCGTTGATTACTCCTCTTTATTCTATTTTTATTTTAAAAAAAGCCCTATACACTATACAATTGTATAGCGCATAGGGCGAAATATTCGCGGTACCACCTAAGTTCACTGCATAAAAGCAGCCTCAAATCTTTAACGCAGATTTACGGTTCAAGTTTAGAAGAAATAGATTACATTCTTGTTCACTCAAACAACTTCCAGGCGAGTTCTGTTCCCCTTTATACACATTTCCACCGACCATGTGCTCTCTAGGCTAAAGGATTCACGTACTATTCCTGTTCAAAGTTATTGATTAGTGTTATCTTACCAAAACCACGCCATTGTCGCAATAGCAATTTCACATCGACGTACAAACATTAAAGACCGTTTAGCCTTAAGCCAAACGGTCTTTATCAATATTAAACAGCTAAAACTTGATTAATGTAAATCATATCTGATTCAAGACCATTTTTTTCTTTCAACTGTTGTACCGTTGTATTCATTTTCAAAGCAATAGCAGATAACGTATCGCCACTGACAACTTTGTAAGTCTTAGAAGTTGATGGTTTAGCTTCTGTGACTGGCTTCGTTGAAGTGGTATTGATTGATAAAGTCTGTCCAACAAAGATCATATCACTAGATAGTTGATTCCATTCTTTGATTTGAGCCACGGTAGTATTATATTGTTTTGCAATCTTAAATAACGAATCACCTGAAGCGACAACATATTTACCAGATACCGTTTGCTGAGGTGATGGTTTAGGTTGTGACGGTGCGGAAACAATTGGTGTATTTTCTGCCAGAACAACCAGTCTTTGACCCACATAAATAGTATCTGAATCTAAATTGTTAGCAGTTTTTAACTGACTAACTGTTGTACCATATTTCGCAGCTAGGCCAGATAAAGTGTCTCCTACGACAACAACGATACGATTAGTCTGGTCATTTACAGGATTCGGTGCATTAACAACTGGTTTAGGGCTAGATTGAGCACCAGCAACACGCAATTTTTGTCCTACGAAGATCTTATCTGAAGACAAGTTATTGTCTTTTTTCAACTGATCAACCGTCACGCTGTATTGACGAGCGATTCCACTAAGGGTATCTCCTGACACAACCGTGTACTGACCGTTAGTTGTAGTCGGTTTAGTAACAACGGGCTTTGTAACAACTGGTGCTTGTGTCGCACTTTTACCATTAATTACTAATGTTTGATTCAAATAAATCATATCTGAAGTCAAGTTATTAGCTGCTTTGATGGCAGAAACCGACGTGTTAAATCTTCTGGCAATTGAACTCAGTGTATCTCCTGAAACGACTTTATAACTTGAAGTCGCCGATTCTTGCGGTTTAGAAGTATTTGAATTTCCAGGTTTCGGTGTTGTTGTTCCTTTTCCAGAAATAGTCAATTTTTGGTTAACAAAGATTAAATCACTATTTAAATTATTCGCTGTTTTAATGGCTGCGACTGTTGTATTGAATTTTCTTGCAATACCAGAAAGTGTATCACCCGCAACGACTGAATAACTAGAAGGTGCTGTCACTTGTGTGTTTCCATTATTGACTGGTGTAGATGTACTAGGTGCCTCACCAGAAAGTTTCAAGGTCTGATTCACGAAAATCAAATCATTTGTTAAATTATTTAATGATTTGATTGAAGCTACTGACGTATTGAATCTTCTAGCGATAGATGTCAATGTATCACCTGAAACAACTGTATAACTAGACGCTGTTGATTGATTCGGTTTAGATGGTGTCGGTGTTGTTGACCCAGAACCACTCGTTGTACCTGATATTCTCAATGTTTGATTCGGATAAATCAAATCACTTTTCAAGTTGTTTAGAGATTTAATCGCTGACACAGTAGTGTTGAATCTTCTTGCAATAGAAGAAAGCGTATCACCTGAAACGACTTTATAACTTGATGTTGTTGCATTACCGGGATTACTTGGTTTAGGCGTTGTAGATCCTGAACCATTTGAAGTACCTGATACAACTAACTCTTGATTCACGAAAATCAGATCACTCTTCAAATTATTTAAAGATTTAATCGCATTAACTGTTGTATTAAAACGACGGGCTATAGATGTTAATGTATCGCCACTCACGACTGTATAATTTGTAGTCACAGAATTATTCGTATCTGGTTTAGGTGTTACTGGAGCTGGTTTTGATGGCGTGTTTGAACCATTATTAGCTGCTCCACCTGGTATATTCAAAGTTTGATTCACAAAAATCAAGTCACTCTTCAAGTTGTTGGCGGATTTGAGCGCAGCAACTGTTGTACCATATTTTCTAGCGATTGAAGTCAGTGTCTCTCCTCTAACCACGGTATGTTTACTGTTTGTTGTATTACCAGAAGCAGGAGGCGTCACTGGAGTTGATGGCGCAGGTGTAGTTGAACCGCCATTACCTGTATCTACAGGACCAGAATAATTGCTATCAAAACGAGTCAAATCGTATAAGGCAATAATATTATTTAATTTATTCGCATAAGTTGGATCTGTTGCATATCTTCCTTGCAACCAAGCAGTAGCATCTTTATAGGAATTCGTTCTTTCAACCCATGCTCCTGCATAGAATTCGTTGTTCCAGCTTGTACCGCTTCTGATTAGACGAGCATTATCTTGAAGTGATTCAGCATAGCTAGGATATTTTTTGAAGTAATCTGTGATCGTGATCCAACCAGTACTTGCATAGTACTCTTTGGTACGCATCGCTACAGATTGACCATTATAAGAACCTTTTATCCCAAACAAGTTGTGATTGGGTGGTGATGCTAGTGCACTTTTACCATAACCTGATTCTAAACTTGCTTGAGCAATCATAACTGAAGCATAAATGCCATTTTCTTTGGCAATTTTCTGAGCATGACCCGCAATCTGGTTAATAAATTCAGAAGAGGTTTTAGCTTGGCTTAAATTACCTGTGCTCGTATTCGAACCACTGTTAGATGAACTTACTGCACTAACCCCTGCTTGATTAATCGCAATTTGTTGTCCTACTTTAATAACGTTTGGATTTGAGATTTTATTTAAAGCAATAAGGTTTGCAACACTTGTATTGTAAGACTTCGCAATTTTATTTAGTGTATCCCCACTTTTAACGGTATGGACAATTGCTTTC
The DNA here is from genome assembly GCF_017599325.1 of Marinilactibacillus kalidii. GTDB lineage: Bacteria > Bacillota > Bacilli > Lactobacillales > Carnobacteriaceae_A > Marinilactibacillus > Marinilactibacillus kalidii. Next base: position 19,702 of record NZ_JAGFVM010000002.1, read on the forward strand.
GTTTCAGTTTTTGCCGTTTTGGGTGCTGGCTTGACTTCAGGTTTCGGTGTTGGTTTTGTTTCCACGGGTTTCGGTGCCGGTGTCGTTTCTACCGGCTTGGTTTCTACCGGTTTAGGCGTTGGTGTTTGTTCTTTTACTTCTTCTTCTTTTTCTTCGTCAGTAACTTCACTGACTGGTTGGACTTCTTCACCCGTATCTTCAGGAGCTTCTTCAACAGATTCCTCTGTGTCAGCCGCCTCTGTCACAGTATCTTCAGTAGGCGAAACTGTATTGGTCAGGTTCTTTTGTAAGAAAACAGGCGCTGTTTCTGTTTCTGTTTCTGTTTCTGTTTCTGTTTCTGTTTCTGTTTCTGTAGATTTTAAATCTTCTGTGACGACAACTTCAACTATGTTTTCAGAATCTTCTTCCTCAATTGTTGTAGATTCTTCTGGTGTTTCAGTTTGGTCTGAAAGCGGCTCTTCTTGAGCGATGGTTTCATTACGCTCAGATTGTTCTAATTGAAAAGTAAGTAATGCTTCAAAAGCTATATTTAAGTCATCATACGATAATTCTTCAACATTTAATTGAGCAAGTAGATTTTCTCCACCAGCCATTTCAATCATTCTAATGAGTTGCGCTTTAACAAATGCGAGTTCTTCAAGTTCTTCATTTGTAGGTGCTTCAACTTCTGAACCTTCAGATTCATCCAAAAAATCTTCTTGTTCTTTGACAGTTGTTTGCAATTCGTTATACTGATCATATAATGCTTGGATTTCTTCCGTGTTTAAGTCTACTTCTTCAGCTTGGACAGCTTCTCCAAATCCGGATATAGCGACTACTCCAGCTAATATGCTTGAAGACATTGTCATTTTAAGTGAGCGATTCTTTGCTCGCTTTGTGTATAAAGCCAATAAGTCTTTCTGGTTTCTCATTTATTTAATTCTCCTCTCAAAAAAACAAACCCTTAAAAGTTTCTTTGTTCTCATATTATACAGTTAGTATTGGTCAAAAGGAACAGTCTAGTAATGATTTTTATTAAATGTCATATTGCTGTAACATAGAACAACGTTTGTAATTTTAAGAATGTTGTAATATTTTACAATTGCTCATATTCAATTAGAAATATTAACCTTTAACTAGGTATTCTGTGCAGTTTTAGTAACCACCAATAAAATAATTTATAAACATATAAATTATGAAAGGAAGTGTCACATTTTACAATCCCCTCTGCGATTTTGTCATCAATTACTATCAAATTATATTTCAACTGGCGATAAAGTTATTGACGCTACAGTAGGAAATGGTCATGATACAATCAAATTAGCTCAATTGGTTGGCCCTACAGGTCACGTTTATGGATTCGATATCCAACAATCAGCAATCGAAGAAACACAACAAAAGTTACTGTTAACTGGATTAACGGAACAGGTCACACTTTTTCAGCAAGGTCATGAAACCATTCATACATCCGTTGATGAAAAATCCATCCAGGCAGTTATATTTAATCTAGGCTATTTACCTAAAAGCGATAAGTCTATTATTACACTTCCAGAAACAACCTTAGCAGCTATAGAACAAAGCTTAAACATATTGACCCCCGGTGGCATCATAACCATCATGGTCTATTACGGACATGCCGGTGGAGAGGATGAAAAAAATGCCGTAGAGCATTACCTAGAAACGCTATCCCAAGATTCTTACGCCATACTAAAATATGGTTTCATCAATCAAGTAAACACACCGCCTTTTCTCATTGCGATCGAAAAGAAAAAATAGTAAAGACCATATCCTTCTCAGGATATGGTCTTTCGTGTTTCTATTTCGTTTTAATATAAGTTTCGCCTAATCTTGCGGGTGCCTCGGAACGTCCGATGACGCCTACAAGCACGATGATCGTTAACAAGTAAGGCATGATCAAAAGCCAGATTGTTGGTATATCTTGGATGATTGGAATATAAGTTCCAATACGAGCTAAACTTTGTGCAAAACCAAAGAAAATCGCTGCGCCCATAACACCCAACGGATTCCATTTACCAAAAATCATTGCAGCCATTGCAATGAACCCTTGACCAGCAATCGTTAAGATACCGAACTCATTAGAAATTGCCTGAGCTTGAATTGCTCCACCCATTCCGCCTAACAAACCAGAAATAAGTACACCAGAATATTTCATCATATAGACTTTGATTCCGAGTGTTTCTGCTGCATGAGGATGTTCTCCTACTGAACGTAATCTCAATCCAAATCTTGTTTTGAATAAAATAAACCATGAAAGGATTGCAACTATGATACCAAAGTAAGCAGGCCCAGAAGTATTTTCAAAGAAAATAGGTCCAATGACCGGAATTCGATCTAATAAGAAAATATTCGTTCTACCAAAAGACACTGGTAAAGGACCAGTTTGAGCAGCCCCAAACATTGCTCTTGTTAAAAAGACACCTAGCGCTGGAGCAGCTAAATTGATGACTGTCCCGGAAATAATATGATCTGCTCTTAAATTGATTGTTGCAACTGCATGAATGATAGAAAACAGCACACCGATGAATCCACCAGCAAGCAAGCCCATCCATGGAGTCCAATCACCAAAAGCAGCAGCAAACTGAATATTGAATACAGCTGACATAAATGCACCCATAACCATGATGCCCTCTAGACCGATATTTACTACACCACTACGTTCAGAGAAAGTACCGCCCAAGGCAGTTAAAATTAAAGGAGCAGCATATATTAACGAGCTCGAAACGATTAATTGAATAATACTTAAGGTGTTCATACGTCTCCTCCTTGCGATGCTGAATTAGTTACTTCTTTTTTAGCAGCAATCTTATCTAAAAAATAGCGAATAATGTAGTTTGCTCCTACAAAAAAGATGATAGCCGCAATTACGATATTTGCCATTTCATCTGGCACACCCGCTTGATTAGGCATAAATCCAGCACCGATATTCAATACACCAAATAAAATAGAAGAAAAGAATATCCCGATTGGATTACCAAGACCCAGTAGTGCTACCGCTATACCGTTAAATCCGATATCTGGTAAGCCACCTTGTGTAAAGATATTACCGAACGTTCCAAGACCATGCACTGCACCACCTAAACCAGCTAAAGCACCACTTAAGAACATAGATAAAATAATATTCTTTTCAGCGCTCATTCCAGCATATCTTGATGCTGAAGCGTTCAATCCTACTGCTCTAATCTCAAATCCAGCAGTGGTTTTGGTCATGAAAACCCAGTATAAAATAACCACAATGATTGCAATGAAGAAGCCTACATTTAAACGAGAATTTTGAGTCAATGCTGATAACCATGCAAAGCCCATATTCGCATTTTCACCAACTCTTTCAGTTGAATTTCCAGATTCGGATAAGACATTTCTAATTAGATAATTTGTTATTTGAAGGGCTGTATAATTCAGCATGATACTGACGATTACTTCACTTGTACCAAAATAAGCTCTCAAAAATCCAGCTATCGAAGCCCATAATGCACCAATGATCAATCCAATAATCAAACTGAGTGTTACAAGTACAATTCTTGGTAAATCAGGAAAAGCTAGCGCAAACCAAACGGCACTGACCCATCCTGCTAATGCCTGACCAGCAATACCAATATTAAAGAAACCAGCTTGAAAGGCCAATGCAAATCCAAGACCAGTAAAGGTTAATGCAGTTGCTTGTCTTAAAGCTTCACCAATAAAATATGGACTTTGGAACACACTTACAATCATAGCTTGATAAGCGAGTATTGGATTATATCCAAATGCTAACATTAAAATTGCGCCGAAAATAAAACCAAATAATATGGACGTAAGCGGTACTATTAAACCACTTAAAAAACTTTTATGTTGTCGAATCAACTGCATCCTTCTCCTTTTCTTTGCCTTCGACTTGCTCTTTTGCATCGTTTAAAGATACACCCGCCATTAATAATCCTAATTCAGATTCATTCGTATCTTTAGCATTAACGATTGCGATGATTTTGCCGTCGTACATCACTGCGATTCGATCTGAGACATTCATGACTTCATCGAGTTCATAACTCATCAGTAAAACAGCTTTACCATTGTCTCTCAATTCAACTAGTCGACTATGGATATATTCGATAGCACCCACATCTAAACCACGAGTTGGCTGAGCAGCAATTAAAAGTGCAGGATCTCTATCAACTTCTCGAGCAATAATTGCTTTTTGTTGATTTCCCCCTGATAAAGACGCAGCAGTATGTTCTTCACTAGGTGTGCGAACGTCGAATTCTTCAATCAGTCTTTTAGCATGTACTTTGATTTCTTTATAGTTCAAAAAGCCATGATTACTAAATGGTTTTTGGTAGTACGTTTGCAGTGCAATATTTTCTTCTAATGACATCGGCAGAACAAGGCCAAACTTCTGACGATCCTCAGGTATATGACCCAAACCAGATTCAGTAATCTTTCTAGGTTTAAGATTCGTTACATTTTTTCCAGCCAGTTCTATCGTTCCACTGGAAGACTTTGTCAATCCCGTCAAAGCTTGGATGAGCTCGGACTGCCCATTTCCATCTACTCCGGCAATTCCAAGTATCTCTCCAGCCTGTACTTCAAAACTGATACTTTTAACAGCATCAAATCCACGTGTTTCTTTGACCGTTAAATCTTTGACTTTTAACACAGTTCCTTTAGGGTTAGCTGGCTTTTTATCTACTTTAAATGATACTGTTCTACCTACCATCATATCTGCCAAGCCTTGTTGAGAAGTAGATGCTACATCTACCGTATCGATACTTTTCCCTCTACGAATAACTGTACATCTATTTGCAACTTGTTTGATTTCATCGAGTTTATGAGTAATAAGAATAATGGATTTACCTTCATTAATGAGTTTCATCATAATTCCCATTAACTCTTTAATCTCTTGCGGTGTCAATACCCCTGTAGGCTCATCAAATATTAGTATATCCGCACCACGGTATAATGTTTTTAAAATTTCAACCCGTTGTTGCATTCCTACACTTATATTTTCAATTCTAGCTGATGGGTCTACTTTCAATCCATATTGATCAGATAATGCTTGAATTTCTTTTTCTGCTTTCTTACGGTCAATATAACCAAATTTAGTTTTTTCTCTACCAAGCATGATGTTTTCAGCTACAGTAAATTTATCAACGAGCATGAAATGTTGATGGACCATTCCAATACCGAGCTCATTTGCTACATCTGGAGATGAAATTTTAACAGTTTTTCCATTTACTTTAATTTCTCCTGACGTTGGTTCTAATAAGCCAGAAAGAATGTTCATTAAAGTCGACTTACCCGCACCATTTTCACCTAAAAGAGCGTGTATTTCTCCTTTTCTCAAATCTAAATGAATATTGTCATTCGCTCTAAAATTTCCGAATTCTTTCGTGATTCCGACCATTTCAATGACATGTTCTAATTCAGACAAAAGACGACCTCCTTGATTCATATTTTTTTATAAAGTTTATATGTTTCTCCTATTATCTTACATCATGAACGCGTATTCAAGTTCGTCTGGAAACAATATGTGCTAAAACATAGTATTTCACAGAGATTGTGCTAAAAAATTCAAAAATACATAATGGCTCTAAAAAAGCGCCAGTCACCCGACTAGCGCTTTTTATTAAATTTACTTGTTAGAGCGATGACTCAAAGAATAAAGACTATTCTGCTACTGGAGCTTCTGGAACCTCAATATCTCCATTGATGATTGCTTCTTGTGCTTCTTGCACAGCAGTCCAAGCTTCTTCAGACATGTTTCCTTCAGTAACGCCTACGCCATCTTCAGCCAATCCGTAAATCAAGTTTTCTCCACCTTGGAATCCTTCGTCTTTCGTTTCGTTAGAAGCTATTTGAATCGCAGTACCTACACCTTTAAGTGAAGATGTTAATGTTAAGTTTCCGCCATCGTACTCGCCCAACTCTTCTTGGTCACGGTCAACACCAATTACCCATAATTCTGTTTCAGAGCCAGATTCCATACGGTCGGTAGCTTCTGTAAATACACCGTTTCCTACTGCACCTGAAGCGTGGTAGATAATATCTGCGCCTGCAGAGTACATACCTGCTGCAATTTGTTGACCAATCGCTGCATCAGAGAAAGACTCAGCATACTGAACATCTACTTCAATTGAAGGATCCACTGACTTAACGCCTTCTACGAATCCAGCTTCGAATTTATCAATAACTGGTCCAGCAATTCCGCCGATAAAGCCAACTTTGTTTGTTTGAGTAGAATGTGCAGCTGCAACACCTACTAGATATGCGGCTTCGTTATCACGGAAGTTTAATGAAACAACATTATCTTCCTCTACTACTGAATCAACAATCCCAAAATGTTGGTCAGGGTTAGCTGTTGCTACGTCTTTTACAGCATCAGTTAATTGGAATCCAACACCATATATAATATCGAATCCAGCTTGAACGGCTTGATTTAAGTTAGGTACAAATTCTTGAGGATCATTTGATTGGAAATAAGCTACAGCGTCGTCACTATAACCATTATCTTCTGCCCATACTTGCATACCTTCCCAAGCTGATTGGTTAAATGAACGGTCATCTACTCCACCCTCATCTGTTACCATTCCTAGAGTGAAATCTGCTGTTTCTGTAGTATCTGCGCTGTCGTTATCGTCAGTACCTGTTGAACCTGTATCGCTTGCGTCTTGTCCTTGGCAAGCTGCTAATAGCATAGCAGATGCTCCAATTGCAAAAAGATTTCTTAATTTAGTAGTCATTACGAAATTCCTCCAATTAAAGTATGTGTAGAGCTGCTCCTGAATCAGTATTTAACAGACTGTGCTTAATCCACCAAATTCATTCCACAATTCTTTTATTTTTTATCTCGAACTAATAGTAACATTTCTGTAAAGAAAAATAAACCCTAAATACGATTAATCATTGTATATTTTATTCAGATCGTTCACATGAAACCGCTATATACCCGTACATTCTAATTTTGGTATCGGATTTATTCCTAAATCATCTACTCTTGCATAAAAAAAGAATCCACTAGTTCGTCATTCCTAGCGGATTCTTTACAGTATATTTACATTATTATCATGATAGTGGTCCGTTATCTTCAAGAGATTCAGTAGGTGGTTGAACAAGTACTTCTCTTGGCTTAGATCCTTCTGATGGTCCAACTACCCCTCTAACTTCCATCTCATCTACTATACGAGCGGCTCTGTTATAACCAATTCTAAAACGTCTTTGAAGCAATGAAATACTTGCGGTCTGCATGTCGACCACTAACGCAACAGCCTCATCATAAAGCTCATCTTCAGCCTCACCTTGACTTGCTACAGGTTCATCTTTAGGAATCATTTCTTCTACATAATTGGCCTCTTGTTGATCTTTAACAAAGTTGACAATAGCTTCAACTTCTTCATCTGAGATAAAAGCACCTTGTACGCGGTTAGGTTTATTTTCTCCCATCGGTTGGAATAGCATATCGCCTCTACCCAGTAACTTCTCCGCACCATTACTATCTAAGATAGTTCTAGAATCTGTCCCACTGGAAACAGCAAATGCAATTCTTGAAGGGACATTCGCCTTGATGATACCAGTAATAACATCAACACTTGGACGTTGCGTTGCTAAGATCATATGGATTCCAGCTGCTCTTGCCATTTGCGCTAATCGTGTAATCGAATCTTCCACATCATTAGAAGCAACCATCATCAAATCAGCTAACTCATCCACAATCACGACGATATAAGGTAGTGGTAGTAATGCTTCCCCTTTTTCTTCATTCCTTTTTTTAACAAACTGATTATATCCAGCCATATTTCTTGTTCCACTAGCAGCAAATAACTCGTAACGTCTTTCCATTTCCTGAACGACTTTGTTTAATGCTTGTGAAGCTTTTTTAGGATTCGTTACGACAGGTGTTAATAAATGAGGAATACCATTGTATACATTCAACTCAACCATTTTCGGATCAATCATCATCAACTTAACTTCATTTGGTTTTGCTTTAAGCAGCAAACTAATAATAATCCCGTTGATTGCGACAGACTTACCCGAACCTGTTGCACCAGCAACTAATAAATGAGGCATTTTTGCTAAATCTGCCATTGCCACGTTTCCAGCAATATCTCTCCCAAGTGGCACTTCCAGTAATTGATCTTTGTTCTTGATTTGTCCTTCGATCACATCTCTAAATGATACCATGCTGACTTCTGAGTTAGGTACTTCAATCCCAATCACAGCCTTACCGGGTATCGGTGCTTCCATTCGAATATCTTTAGCAGCAAGTGCCAATGCAATATCGTCTGTCAATCCAACGACTTTACTAACTTTGACACCTGTTGCGGGCTGTATTTCGTATTTTGTTACTGCCGGTCCTAAATTCGCTTTAGTCACTTTAGCTTTCACACCGAAGCTTTCAAATGTTTCTTCTAATTTTGTTACATTGCCCTGAATGATTGTGTATTCGTCTGATTGATCAATGGGCTCTCTTTTATTTAATAATGTAATCGGAGGCATTTTGTATTGCTCATTTTCTTCTTCTCCAATTTCAAAATCAACTGGACCAGATTCCGGTGCTTCTACTTCTTCTTTTTTAGATTCAGTATTTTGCTGGAAACCTTCGATTTTGAGTGCAGTTTGACCAACAGGTGTTGCTTCTACCTCATCATTTTTATCAAGAGAATCAGCCTGGGATACTTCTGCCTTTGGCGTTTCTTCTATGACTTCTGGAGCATCATTTTTACTCTGTTGTTTTTTTGGTTTATTTGATTTTTTCTTTTTCCCGACTTTACGTTTTTCTTTGAAACGATTTAAACCGCTTCCTACAGCCTCGATTCCTTTGCGACCAGATACTCGAATACGATCAAGTAAAGCTTTATATGAAAATTGGAAAAATGTCATGATCCCTACAAATAACAATACCGCCATTACCAAGTATGTTCCGACTGATGAGAATAAGAAATAGCTAAATGCATAAAGGACTGCACCAATCATTCCTCCACCAATATTAGATCCTATGGTAATACTAGTAAATTGTGGTAAAAACATACGCCAAGTCGCACTGATGATGTTTACATCTGCGTTCATAATTGGAGAAAATAATTCAGCATGTTGCCAGACAACCAGCGCACAAAACATTAAAAATCCGCCAATCCACTTCGGACTCCGCATATTTGGACTTTTTCCTTTTATTAGAAGAAAAATACCAATAATAATCAACGCTATCGAAACAATTATGTACGTTTCTCCAACAAATAGACGAAGTAAATTCGCAAAAAATCGTCCGACAAAGCCAAACTGTCCAATAGCTAGAAATTGCGTGATCAATAGGATAACACCAATTAATTCAGAAGAAATTTTCGACTGTTTCTTTTTAGGTCTGCCTCTTTTTTTACGTGCTTGTGCCATAATCGTTACTCCCTCATCTCGTTTCATTCTTAAATATTATATCATGAAAAATAGGGGTACGATAGTTCGTTAGCTGATTCTTACTATCTAACTTTACTTTTGACCTTTCTTGCTCTTTCGCTGTAAAATAAAGCTAACAAAAATAATAGGAGGAAAGAATATGGGATCAATCTTTGATGATTTCTTCAAAAAAGGACAAGATAATAAAACTGTTGGTTCAGTTGAATTCGTAAATGAACGTGACAAGCAAGCTGAGAAGAATAAAGTCTCTATTCACATATACGGAAATGTTCAAGGCGTCGGCTTTCGATTCACCACAAAGCAAGCAGCTGATGAAATTGGTATTACCGGAATCGTTCGTAACGAGTCTGATGGTTCCGTTTATGCGGAAGCTATTGGTACACCTGATCAAATCGATCAATTTATAGAGGTATTAAAAAAAGGACCGAGTCCTGCAGCTAGTGTTGACAGAGTTGTGGTTAAATTCGATCAAAACATTGAAGAAAAATCAAATTTTTCTCAGGCCAATTGAAATCTCTTACTTTATAAGGTATAGTGAGAATTAGTGCTTTAACACTACTAACTCATTTAAAGGATTGGATTATTTTGAAAAATAGAGCAAAAAAGTGGATACTTTCTCTAGGAATGTTATCTTTAGTTGTATTTATGTCAGGGTGTATTCGAATTGATCAAGCTACAGGCGAACCTGCTGGTGGTATTTCGCAATTCTTATATGACTATCTAGTTATACCTACACAAAATTTCATTGAGATTTTGAATGGTCTTTTAGGAAGTTATGGACTAGCAATCATTGCAATAACGATTATTGTCCGTATTATTATCTTACCATTAAGTATTAGACAGCAGCGTATGACGTTAGAACAACAAGTGAAAATGTCTGTTGTTAAACCAGCCGCTGATGAAATACAAGCTGATATGAAAGAAGCTACTGATCCAAAAGAGAAACAAGAACTGCAAGCTGAACTCATGGAATTATATCGTGAAAATAATGTAAATATGCTTGGCGGAATCGCAGGATGTTTACCACTACTCATCCAAATGCCAGTATTTACAGCCATGTTCCAAGCTATCAGAATGTCTGAATCCATTCAGAACGCAACATTTTTAGGTATCGAATTAGGTACCCCAAGCATACCCTTAGCTCTATTTACGGGTGCTGTATACTATGCTCAATCAAGAGTCATGCTATTAGGAATGCCAGAAGAACAAAGAAAACAATCTAATGCTATGATGTTGATGAGTCCAATCATGTTAATGGTCATTTCATTTACCAGTCCTGCTGGTCTAGGTCTTTATTGGCTAGTTGGTGGATTCGTTGCTATCGCACAATCTGCGATCACAACCTTCTACTACAAACCAAAAATTCAAAGAGAATTAAAAGATAAGCATGGAGATGTAGAAGTGGTTGCCCGTAAGAAAAAAGGTCGCAAGATGGCTGAGAAAGTAGAACCAGCAGCGGGAATTACTGCAACAAACGCATCATCTACTCGTAATCGCAAAAACGCTAGTCCTTTTGAAAGTAAAAATAGACGTAATGAAGGTAAACAACAAAAATAATCATTAATCAAAAAGAGTCAAAAGCTGAGGATTATTCCTCAACTTTTGACTCTTTATTTTTATATTCAGTTTCAACTGTTGGCAATTGTAGAACTGGTAAGGTAATTCTAAAAATCGAACCATGATTCAATACACTTTCAGCCCAGATTCGACCTTTGTAGCCTTCTATGAGTTGCTTCGCAATCGATAATCCTAGACCATTTCCGCCTTTATAACGGCTTCTAGCTTTGTCGATACGATAGAAACGATTGAAAATCTTCTCTGTATCTTCTTCTGTCATGCCTTCTCCGTAATCTTGGATTGCAATCTGAAGTTCTCTGTTATCTATTGAAACAGAAATGTGTACTTCTTTCTTATCTGTTGAATATTTTACGGCATTATCTAAGAGAATGATCAAAATTTGCTCCAAGTGATTACGATAAATATTAACGTAAACTTCTTTTCTTAGGTCATCATCTAAAATAAAGACAAAATCAGGATGAACAAGCTTTATGTTATTGAACGTCGCACTGATAATCTGACGAACCGGTGTCTGTTCATTTTTATAATGAATTTCTACTTGTTCAGCTCTAGATAAATCTAACATTTCTTGAACTAGACTTTTCATTCTACCAATCTCTTGAAGAGAGGCATCAAGTGATTCTTCAAGGACAGTCGGATCATCTTTGCCCCATCGATTCAGCAGTTTTAAATGACCTTCTACTACAGCAACTGGCGTACGTAGTTCATGAGATACATCTTCAACGAATTGTTTTTGATGTTCGATATTTCTTTGCATGCGGTCTAACATATTATTATATGCATTCGCAAGATCCGTCAATTCATCCCCACCATCTCCAACGTCAATTCTTTCGACGGATTCGGGATCTAACTCGATACTTTTCATCGCATCCGTTATTTTGCGAATGGGTTGTAAAAATTTACGAGCAATGAAATATCCTATAATCGCACTAAACATCAACGCAATAACACCGGTAACTAAAATAGCCATTAATACGCTGTCGGAAAGGTTATGATAGGAATAGAGAGAATTCACCACTTGAATATAGCCAATTTGTTCGTTATTCAAATAAGAATAAATCGGTGTTCTAGCCGAAAAAGCTTCTCCATAAGGACCTTTTATCGTGTCAATTCTCAGTTCTCTGGTTGTCGAGAATGCTGTTGGGAAATTAGTCGTTTCATATAACAGTTTCCCTTCAGGGTCAAATACCCGTACAAACATACCCCCTTGTCCAATTCTCAAAGGCGCTTGCATTTCTTCAACATCAGAGGATTCCTCAGTACCTTCTGGACTTGGAAGTGTTGGAAACAATCTTGATTGACTTAATTCTAAAGTGTCAGCCACAGACTCTTCCGTTAGTGCATAATATTGTTGTCCAAACTGATCAGTTAAATTTTGAACCGTATCTCTTAAAGCAATTTCTTCATTTTCCAGCATACTTTGCTGAAAGCTTACATAAAGGATGGTAGAGAAAATAGTATAAGTCAGAAAAATCGCAACGGCGGCACCCATTGTCCATTTCCACCGTAGCGAGATTCTTCTTTTCTGATTCATGTCATTTTCATTTGTGATGACTTGATTCACGTACGCATCACGTAACCAGTACCTCTAACCGTTTGAATATAACTTTCGCGGTTTGGTACATCAATTTTATTTCTCAAGTAACGAATATATACATCGACTACATTTGTCTCTACTTCTGTTTCGTATCCCCATACTTTGTTGAGCAATACTTCACGAGATAAGACTACATTGACATTTTCCATCAATTCAACGAGTAGTTCATACTCTCGTTTCGTTAATTCAATGACGTCTTCTCCACGACGAACCACGCGGTTTTCTTTTTCAACTGTTAAATCTTTGTAGGTAACAGTCGTTTGTCTATTCGCGTTTTCTTCTGTTTCAATTTCAATACGTCTTAGTAATGCGCGCATTCTCGCAAGCAATTCTTCTATAGCAAAAGGTTTAACGACATAGTCATCTGCACCATGATCAAAACCAGATACACGATCGATAACAGAATCTCTTGCTGTCATCATAATAATTGGTACATTGCTGACTTGACGAATTCTTCTAGCAACATCGATACCATTTAATTCTGGCAACATTAAATCGAGTAAAATAATATCCCATTCTTCGTTTTCATCAAGAGCAGCTTCAAGACCAGCGCGTCCATTAAAACGGACTTCCGTTTCAAATCCTTCATGATTCAACTCTAATTCTACAAAACGTGCAAGATTCTTTTCATCTTCGATTATTAAAATTTTACCCATTATCTCAGCTCCCGGTTTTCATTTCTAATCTTTTTAATTTATTCGTACTATAATTAATGATGTAAGTTTGACGCTCGGTTGTACACAACCATTAAAGAAAAAAATCTTTAAACATCATTTTAACTTATACACAATCAGTTTAACATAGTTTATACGTAGAAAAAATGCAAGCTTTGAACATTTTTCTAATTTTTTTCTCACAAGCTTGCAATTCTCGCTTATTTAATTCAGCACACAAAAAATGCGGATCCCAAAAAAGTGGAATCCACATTTTCCGTATTCAGTGCCTTAAGTCTAACTATCTTGCTATTTTACCACTGTTCTTGTCCGTTGTCTCCGTACCAGTCAAAGTGGAATGTTCCTTCTTTGTCTGTACGTTCATACGTGTGTGCGCCGAAGTAATCACGTTGCGCTTGAATAATATTTGCTGGTAAGCGTTCTGAACGATAAGAATCATAGTAAGAGATCGCAGATGAGAATGCTGGAACTGGCACGCCAGATTGTACAGCTAATCCAACTAGATCACGAACAGATTGTTGATAGTTTGTCGTAATATCCATGAAGTAATCATCTAGAATCAAGTTTTTAAGTTCAGGTTTTCTATCATAAGCATCTGTGATCTTTTGTAAGAATCCTGCACGGATAATACAACCAGCACGGAAAATTTTCGCGATCTCACCGTATTTTAGATCCCAATTATATTCGTCAGAAGCTGTTCTCATTTGAGCGAATCCTTGAGCGTAGCTCATGATTTTACTAAAGTAAAGTGCTTGACGAATTTTTTCAGTTAATTCTTTTTTGTCACCATCGTATGGTTTCACTTCTGGTTTAGGGATGGCTTTACTTGCAGCTACACGCTCATCTTTTAGTGCTGAGATATATCTTGCAAATACTGATTCTGTTATCAATGGCAATGGCACACCTAAATCAAGTGCACTTTGAGAAGTCCATTTACCAGTACCTTTGTTTCCAGCACGATCTAAAATGATGTCGACCATATGCTTGCCAGTTTCCGGGTCTTTTTTAGTCAATGCATCAGCTGTGATTTCAATCAAGAAACTATCTAATTCACCTGTGTTCCACTCTTTAAAGACTTCTGAAGTTTCTTCGTTAGATAGACCTGCTACATCACGTAATAAGTGATAAGCTTCTGCAATTAATTGCATATCTCCATATTCGATACCATTATGCACCATTTTCACATAATGCCCAGCTCCATTAGGGCCAATGTAAGTAACACATGGTTCATTATCAGCAGGTGCTTTAGCCGCAATTTTTTCAAGAATCGGTGCAATAAGATCGTAAGCTTCTTTTTGTCCACCTGGCATGATTGCCGGTCCTTTCAATGCACCTTCTTCACCACCAGAGACACCTGTACCGATGAAATTGATTCCTGATTCGGCTAACTCTTCACTTCTACGGATTGTATCTTTATAGAATGTGTTTCCACCGTCTACTAGGATATCTCCTTTATCTAAGAAAGGAAGTAACTGTTGGATAACTGCATCCGTTCCTTTTCCTGCTTGAACCATTAAAAGAATTTGACGTGGCTGTTCGAGCGACTGAACGAATTCTTCTAATTCGTATGTTGCGACAAGATTTTTTCCAGGATTCTCAGAAATGACTAAATCTGTTTTTGCATTGGTACGGTTGTAGATCGATACACTGTATCCTCTACTTTCAATATTCAATGCTAAATTTTTCCCCATTACAGCCATTCCGACTACGCCGACTTGTTGTTTACTCAATTGTTTCATTCTCCTCTCGGGTCTGTGTGAGTTAACTGATCATAATCAGCTTCTCATTCAGTACCCACTCTCATTATTCTAGTTAATTAAAGTAGAACAGGCATTTAAAGCCAATTCTCATCCATAACTCTATTATAATCTTTAGGTTAATAGTATCAAACTTTGACAACTTTTAAAACAATCTTCTACCCTCTTGAAAAAAAAGCTTAAATTGCGTACACTATTAACGAACAAGCAACCATTCTTTTTGAAAGTTGGTGTAGACTAGTGGTAAAAAAAGACAACAAAAAAAAGAAATCAAGTTTAGTTTCTAAAATCATTATCTGGACAATGGTTTTTCTAATGACATTTTCAGCATTTGCTTCTTTACTTGGTATCATCATGCAATGAAAATATAGCGGTCATGAGTTGATTACTCATGACCTTTTTTTATGCCTTTTTTTTCTTGGATGCCAGCGATAAAAGTTCTTTTGCAGTATCAAGCGTCAACTTTGTAATCTCACTACCCGCTAACATTCTGGCTACTTCAGACACTTTCGCTTCATCCGCTAATTGCTCGACATGTGTGCTTGTGCGATCTTCTACGATTACTTTACTAATATATAGATGCTGATCTGCCATCGCTGCAACTTGTGGCAAATGGGTGATACAAAGCACTTGAGAATGGAATGCGACGGAGTAAATTTTATCCGCGATTGCTTGTGCCACTCTACCGCTGACACCAGTATCGACTTCATCAAAAATAATACTCGTAATGCCTTGTTCTTTTGAGAACACCGTCTTCATGGCAAGCATCATTCTAGATAATTCCCCGCCCGAAGCTACCTTTACTAGCGGTTTCAGTGGTTCTCCGGGATTTGTAGATACATAAAACTCAATTTTATCCATACCTGTTTCATTTGCATGAGAAATATTGAAACTATCAGTCTTTCTCATAAACTGAACTTCAAAGACAACTTTATCCATAAATAGCTCTTTTAATTGTTCATGAATAGCTTTCTCAAGTTTTCCTGCTGTCTTTCTTCTCGCGTTGGATAGTTGCTTAGCCACTTGAGAGAGTTCGATTTCTAGTTCTTTTACTCTTTTATTCAAGTGATCCATTTGTCCTTCACGATTTTCAATCTTTTCTAATTCAGACAGTGCATTTTGATGGAAAGTTTTGATTTCAGCAATAGATGTTCCATACTTGCGTTTAAGTTGTTGAATCAGATTTAATCGTTCTTCAATCTCGTTGAGCCTTGCTTCATCATATTCAAGATTGTCCATTTCATTATAAATATCACTAGAAGCCTCTTGAATTTGAAAAAAAGCTGCTGAAATCGTATCGTATATTTGTCTGAACTTATCATCCATAGATTCCACAGACGCCATACTATCCATTGCTTGACCTACTAAGTCTATACCGCTAGACTCTTCGTCTCCTTGAAGGGCATTATAGCTATTAGATAAAGCTTCGACAATTGATTGATGGTTAGATAGCTTTTGCTCTTCTTCTTTAAGGGTGATGTCTTCGTCATCCTCTAGCTGCGCGTCCCCAATTTCCTCCACTTGGAATTTCAAGATATCTAATCGTTGTGCTAATTCACGTTCGTTATATTGCCAATTGTTTTGTTCTTTTTTTACTGTTCTATATTCTTTATACAGTAAGTGATATTGCTGCTTAAACGTTTCTAGAGAGGGGTCCCCATACTGATCAAGTAAATCGATATGGCTTTCAGGATCCATTAGTTCCTGATGTTCATTTTGACCATGTATATCAATAATGGCATTCCCTATTTCTCTAAGCACTGCAATTGTTACGATGCTCCCATTGATTCGGCAAACGTTTCTTCCGGTTGCATGAATTTCTCTTTGAATCAATATGACCTGATCTTCAGAATCGATAGCGTGTTTATCTAAAAGATTGATTACATCTTGATTGTCGTTCAACAGAAACTGTCCTTCTAAAAGGCATTTCTTCGTCCCGTATCGAACAAATTCAGCCGATCCTCTTCCGCCTGCTAATAATCCTACGGCGTCTATTATGATTGATTTCCCTGCTCCAGTTTCTCCGGTCAGTACAGTCATGCCCTGATTGAAGTCTAATGATAACTCTTGAATTATCGCGAAATTCTGAATATGCAATGCTTGTAGCAAAGCAAACCCTCCCAATCTATTTATGAATAACCATTTTACTCAATTTATACAAACGATATCATTCGTCTTTGCAATATTTCTGCCTGACTCTCAGATCGACAAATAATCAACACAGCATTATCTCCTGATATACACCCAAATACTTCTTCATAATTAGCTGTCTCGATCAAAGCGCCTAATGCAAATGCATTACCCGGTAATGTTTTGATCAATACGAATTCTTTTTGAGTATCGATCGAAACGAAAGCATCCTTCATCAATCTAGACAATTTTTTTGAGATATTAAAATTCATTTCAGGTGGCACACTATACTGATAGCCTCCAGATTGAGAAGGCACTTTAATCAGTTGCATTTCTTTTATATCTCTGGATATTGTCGCTTGAGTAACCTCAATGCCTCTATCTTTTAAGATACTAACAAAATCTTCCTGTTTTTGAATCATTTCTTGTTGTACTAACTGTTTCAATAGCTGGTGACGTTCTTTCTTTTTCATACAATACGACACTCCTACTCTTGGCTCTGGCCACGACCTCTGTAAACAACGATATGAACAAATCATTAAGGAGCTTCGATAAAAAGGAACTGACATTTAAAGACCTTAACAGTTTATTCGTCCTTATACTTTTATACAGTATATTTATACATTCGTTCATCGTTAAGTATACCCTAGATTCGTTATGGATAAAAGCCAAAAGTTAGTAGTCATCGATATTTTTGTAAACGATTCATTCTAGAGATTCAACTGCACTATTTCTTTTACCCAAGTATTCTTCAGCTGATAAGACAGCATTTATCATTTCTTGCATATTTTGATTTTTCGGCAAGCGATTTGTAAGGTAAGCTAAGAATTCGATATTACCTTTTCCACCTGTTATTGGCGAAATCGTTAATCCTTCTAGTGTATATTCATGTTTGTATGCAAACTCTAAAATATTTTCAAGTACTCGCTTATGCACTTGAGGGTTCGTCACGATTCCTTTATTTCCAACCTCTTCTTTTAATGCTTCAAATTGTGGTTTAATCAGCGCGATGACTTTACCTTCATTCGCTATAATAGATTTAAGGACCGGTAATATTCGCTTGAGAGAAATAAAAGAAACATCGATAGTTGCAAGGTCAGGTTGGCCATGATTGAAATCTGCTAGCTTACTATGTCTAAAATTGGTTTGCTCCATAACGACTACTCTCGAATCATTCCTCAGTTTCCAAGCAAGTTGATTGGTTCCAACATCTAATGCATAGACTAGTCGAGCACCATTTTGTAAGGCTGCATCTGTAAATCCACCTGTAGAAGAACCGATATCTAAAACCACTTTATCGGTCAACTTTAGCTCATACAACTTTATTGCTTTCTCAAGTTTCAAGCCACCTCTGCTGACGTATTTAAGCTCGTTCCCTTTAATATAAAGTTCTGTATCCATCGCCCACTTTTCACCAGCGGTTAGAATCTGAACTTCCTCACGGGTGTATACTTTTCCTGTCATGATAAATCTTTTAGCTTTTTCAGCATTTTCTGCCCAACCTTGTCGTATTAACAGTTCATCTGCTCGCTGCTTCTTCAACACACGTCTCCTTACTCACTTTATTGTTCTACTTTAGTTACAGAAATTTACTAATTTAAACATCCATTGATAATGTATCTATAAATGAATGTAATAGTCTGGCATCAAATGTAGGGGTTAATTGCTTGATTTGGTCGACTGATTTTTTCGCTGTGTCCAACTCTGTTTGCAATCTCTCTTTTGCTTTTTTCAGACCAAGCAAAGCTGGGTACGTACTTTTTCCTAATTTGCTATCTGCGCCAGTAGCTTTTCCTAATTCATTTGCATCGCCCACGACATCTAAAATATCGTCTCTAATTTGATAAGCAATCCCAATTTTTTTTGCGATATTTTCTAATAGTACTCGTTCAGAGCTTTCGCAATCAGCAATCACACCACCTGCAAACATAGCATAACGAATCAGCTCACCTGTTTTTCTCGCATGTATCGACTCGAGTTCCTCAATCGTCAGAGAAGCATTTTCACCATCCATATCTGCTTGTTGACCACCAATCATTCCCTCGTAACCCGAAGTCACAGCTAATTCCCTAATCAGTCTTATTTGCTTGCTGGGTTCGATTTCACTTGAAGTAATCACTTCAAAAGCATATGTTAGTAGCGCGTCGCCAGCTAAAATCGCTGTAGATTCGGAGAATTGAATATGATTTGTTGGTTTTCCTCTACGCATATCATCATCGTCCATTGCAGGAAGATCGTCATGAATCAAGGAATACGTATGAATGTACTCAAGCGCTGCAGCAACTGGGTAACCTACTTTGATTTCTTTATCAAACGCTTTAATCACTGCTAATAATAAGAGTGGACGTAATCGTTTTCCACCGGCTTCTAAAGAATACTTCATCGCTTCTTCAATCACTGTACCACTGCGGTCTTTGATCAAGTTCAGACTATAAGTTTCAAATGGTTCATATTCATTCTGATAAAATTCCTGGAAATTCATATAGCCACTCCTAGTTCTCTTGTTGGTTTAAATCACTTTCAAATGTAGCTTCTTTTCCATTTTCATCAACGATTTTTGTCATTGTTTCTTCTGCTTCTTGGAGTGTCTTTTTACATAATCTACTTAATTTTATACCTTCTTGAAACTGGTCTAATGCTTCTTCTAACGGGACATCACCTTGTTCTAATTTCGAAACGATTTCTTCTAATTCTTTTAATGCGTTATCAAAATTCATTTCTTCTGCCATATTGATCCCACCTCTTCTAATTACTCACTTTCTGATGAATAATTGACTTCTTTTATTTCTGCTTTAAATGATCCTTTAGATAATTGTACTGAAATCTGGTCCTCAACATTCAATTGTTCTATTGATTTTATCACTTCATCTTCTTTTCTAACATAGGCAAATCCCCTGCCAAGAATTTTCAATGGCGATAGATGCTCTAAGGATTGTATATAGTAGTTCAACTGTTTATCCGACTGCTCTAACAATTGACGTTGGGCTCTAATCAAACTTTTCTCAAGTTGTTGCACTTCTTTATCATAATGCTTAATTGAATTAGCCGGACTGAGTGCACGAAGGCGTTGATCTAGTAATAATCGTGTCTGGTCACTCTTAGCGACTTTATCTTTAAATACTTGAATCAACTGTTGTTGTAACTGATCCAAATTTTGACTATAACCCTCATACAGTCGTTGTGGCTGTCTAAAGATATAAGACCTTTCCACTCTTGCTAAACGGTCTTTCAAGCTTTGAATACGATTCTGATAGGCTCTCAATATACGATGTTCTTGTTGTTCAATCTTCATTAGCTCTTCTGAAAGAACAGGAACTGCAAGTTCTGCTGCTGCAGTTGGTGTTGCTGCCCTTACATCAGCTACCAAGTCTGACAGGGTCGTGTCCGTTTCATGACCAACTGAGGAAATCACCGGGGTACTGGCTTGAGCAATTGCTCTTACAACGATTTCTTCGTTAAAGGGCCACAGGTCTTCAAAGGATCCTCCCCCCCTTGCCACGATCAATATATCTAAATCATTTCTCTCTTCAGCTCTTTGAATATTGCGTGCAATGGATTTTGCTGCTTTATCTCCTTGAACTAGCGTAGGAAATAGAAAGAGTTCTACTGATGGAAACCGCCTTTTCACTGTCGTGATGATATCTCTAATAACGGCACCACTTTGGCTAGTGATGACACCAATTTTTTTAGGAAATTTAGGTAATACCTTTTTAATGGACGGATCAAAAAGTCCTTCTGCAGCTAATCTTTTTTTAGATTCTTCATAGGCTTGATACAAAGCACCTATTCCATCAGGCTCCATATGTTCAATATACATTTGATAGGAACCCGTTTTTTCATATACAGATATTCGTCCAACTACAAGGACACTCATGCCTTCTTCAGGTTGAAACTTCAACTTTTTGAAATCTCCATAGAACATCACTACCGATAATTTAGCTTGGTCATCTTTAAGGTTAAAATATTGGTGACCGTTTTTACGATTACGATTAAAATTGGAAATCTCTCCTGTTAAAAATACACGCTCCAAATAAGGATCGTGATCGAACTTTCTTTTCACGTATCTGGTAATCTGTGAGACGGTCAAATATTTCTCATCCATCGTTGACCTCCTTTAAAAGTGACTTAATAAATAAAGAGAGCGAAAAAATAGGAATGCTCGTCTATCTTGCACTCCTATTTCTTCCCTCTTCATATTCGCTAACCTGTTCACTTAGTAAGACCTATTGACAGTTCAACGTTGATTTTAGAAGTTCATTTTTTATTTTATTTTGCCGTCAACCTAAGCATCTTGTGTATCTACAATACTTTGCAATACACCGTTAACAAATTTACTTGCTTTCTGATCATTAAAGTCTTTTGTTAATTCAATCGCTTCATTGATGACAATACTTTTGTCAATTTCTTTTTGAAAAAGCAATTCATACGTCGCTAATCTCAAAATCAAAAGATTTGTTCTTTCTAATCTGTTCAATGTCCACTTCTTCAAGTGTTTTGTAATCGTCTCATCGATTGCTTGTTCATTTTCCTTAACGCCATCTACAATGACTGTCAGGTAATTCAAGGCATCGCGTACGATTTGACTCCCACTTTTATCTTCAGGTAAGACTGCTTTCATTGCTTCTTCTGGAGTCAATACTTGTTTCATATCCAATTCACTTTCAAGCGAAAATTGGATGACTTCTTGATTGGTACATTCAATATCAGTGGATAGCTGGAAA
Source organism: Marinilactibacillus kalidii (assembly GCF_017599325.1). GTDB lineage: Bacteria > Bacillota > Bacilli > Lactobacillales > Carnobacteriaceae_A > Marinilactibacillus > Marinilactibacillus kalidii. The sequence goes on from NZ_JAGFVM010000002.1 coordinate 41,537, forward strand.
AGAGACTGAAAGGCTTTTTCCCGAATCACACGCCTTACAGTTTTCACTCTGTCTCATCTTCTTCCGATTCCAATTTAAATAAATCTTGGATATTTGTTTTTTCTGGTACGATGCCTACGATATGAATATTAATCTCAGATAATTCAATCTCAGTCATATGATAGACTTGTTCTCTAATTCGTTGTTGAATATCCACTGCCACTTTAGGCACGTTAACGCCATACTTAAAGTAACAATATACTTCAACCTTCAATCCTTCTTCGTCTGAGACTAAATGAACGCCTTTATTATGGCTTGTTCTACCAAACATCGACTTCACTTCAGTCGTAAATCTTCCTTGCATAGCGTATACGCCATCAACTTCATTAGCAGCTATTCCGGAGATAACTTCCAGGACTTCAGGTGCAACTTCTATTTCACCAAATGGATTGATGTGTGGTTTATTAATGTGTGTTTCTTCAGCCACGATTATTCCTCCTTTATTTTATCTATAGATTTTAGCCTACTAGGCACGTGAAACATAAGTGCCTTCTGATGTGTTGACGATCAATACGTCATCTTTATTTACAAACAATGGCACGGTTACTACTGCACCTGTTTCAAGTGTAGCAGGTTTTGAACCTCCAGATGTTGTATCTCCACGAATACCTGGTTCAGTTTCAACAACTTTAAGTTCTACTTTAGTTGGCAATTCAACACCTAATACTTCGTGTCCAAACATCATGATTTCAACTAACATATTTTCTTTCATAAATTTAAGCGCTGCTGTAATTTGATCTTCTGGGATTTCAAGTTGTTCATACGTTTCAGTGTCCATAAATACATGCGTACCAGCATTATCATATAGATATTGCATGGTTTTGTTTTCGATATGTGCACTTTCTAATTTTTCACCAGCACGGAATGTTTTGTCTTGAACAGCACCACTACGTAAGTTTTTTAGTTTAGAGCGTACGAATGCTGCTCCTTTACCTGGTTTTACATGTTGGAATTCTAATACTCTCCAGATATTCCCATCATGTTGAATCGTTTGGCCTGTTTTAAAATCGTTTGTTGATATCATTCTATTTATTTCCTCCCGAAGTGTTTTCTAATCAGTCAAACTCACTGAAAGCGTTCTACACTATCTCATAGTTATATACATGCTTATTGTACCACGATTTGAGTCATAAGTCTTACTATCCAAGGACAAGAAAGCGTTATTTATTACTGTGAACTTTATTTTTCATCGATAATGATTAGTTCTTTCGTTGATTGCATCAGATTTCGGTTACCGTCTTTTGTTATCAGTAGATCATCTTCTATTCGGACACCACCTAATCCTGGAATATAAATGCCCGGTTCATTCGTAATAACGTTACCTACAACTAATGGCTGATCATTTTTAAAATTGATTCCTGGTCCTTCATGCACTTCTAATCCGATACCATGTCCAGTTGAATGGCCAAACGCCTCGCCATAACCTTGTTCGGTGATGTAGTCTCTCGCAATACTGTCAAGTTCTGCACCTGTTACGCCAGCTTTGGCTGCTGCCGAAACTTTAAGGTTTGCATCAAGAACGATTTGATGAATTTTTTTCAATTCCTCACCTGGATCACCTAACGCAAATGTACGCGTCATATCTGACACATACCCTTTATAGTAACAGCCAAAATCTATTGTGATCATATCACCGATCTCAATGACTTTATCGCTCGCCACACCGTGAGGCATTGCTGAACGAACACCACTTGCAACAATCGTGTCAAAAGAAACGCCAGATGCTCCGCGTTCACGCATAAAGAAATCAAGTTCATTAGCTACTTTAATTTCAGTCATACCTGGCTTAATATAAGTCAGAATATGTTCGAATGCCGCTTCTGTGATTGAAATGGCTTCTTGAATTAAGTCAACTTCTGCATCATCTTTAATTTCACGTATATCTTCTATAAGTGTACTTACAGGTACAAGTTCGCATTCGAAGCTCTCTTTAATGGACGCATAGGTTGAAAAGCTAACATGGTTTTCTTCGAATCCTATTTTAGTTATATTTTGTTCTGTTATGATTTCTGTTACTACATCATAAATCGATCCTTTGTTTTGGATAACTTCAAATCCTACCGCTTGCTCCGCTGCTTGCTCTGTATATCTAAAATCCGTTACAAAGAAAGCATGGTCTTTCGTAATTACACTGAGACCAGTAGAACCAGTAAACCCAGAAGCATATCTTAGGTTGTAGGGACTCGTAATCAACATAGCGTCTAAAGAATTTTCGACTAACTCGCTTTGAATATTTTCAATTCTTGACATCAAAACATCCTATCTCTATTATCATTTTATTTTCTTTTAGTTAAACTATTTACAGTATAATCTGTTCAAGCATAGTGTGCTTATCGTATAGCTAAAAGAATGATTTCATCCATTTAAGTATAACAAATGAACAAAAAAAAAGAAACGTAACCAGATGATTGATATATTCCTAATAAAGTAGACAGTAGAAATAATAAAAATTCTACTACTTTGTTAGGAGTTTTATATGCACAAAAATAAGAAATGGACAGCTGAAGAAAGACATGAAGCTGTATTAAGTTATGTAAAAGGGAGCAGCGTATGCCTTGAACTGATTATTGTTTAGATAACCATGTTATCGAACGCTTTTTTTGGATTACTTAAATCAGAATCTTATTACCGTAAAAAATTCAGTACAACTTTTCATTTAGAAATAGGATTTAATCGTTTTATCAATTACTACAATAAGCGAAGAATGACTTTGAAATTTAATGGTCTAACACCTCTGATGTTTCGCATCAATATGAAATGGCCAATTAAATTTTTTACAGAAAAAAGACTTATGCGCTAGGCATAAGTCTAAAAAGTATTTCAATTTTTAATACTGCCTATTCGATACGTAACAGTTTAGATTAATATGAATTTCTGTATGGCTTCGTTTATACCTACAGAATAATAAAGTGTTGACTGTTATCTTTTGAGTTGCCTTCAGAAAAAGTCCTTTCAACGCTCTTTAGTCGTTAAGTATGATCCGGCTTGAAATGACATAGTCGTTATTTAGGATAGCTTTTACATTATACTGATTCTCGGAAAACTTCTCCCAATCTGCTCGGCCATTTTCAAAAAAGACGATTCCTTTTGTAGACTTCTCTCGCTCTTTACTTGAATTTTCTAACAGATTTTCCGTTAGTTTTATCATACTTTTCGCCTCATAAGTATGCTGAATTTGCGTTAATTGGGCTGCTTGTGTTCGAACGATTGAGGCAAGCCCTGTCAGAAATAATGACGAGACTGCAACAAAGAGCAATGCTGAAATGAGTATACTACCGGCTTCATCTTTGCCATTAATTTTACTTATCATTTATTGCCTCCTGCTGGTCACTTAAAACCTTTTCTTTGGGCATAGTTAAGAATGCAACGTACCTTTCGTTATTTAAAAAAGTGGCTTCTAATCTAATTTGTTGACCATCGGGTTTTAAAACTAAACGCCTTATTTTAGTAAGCATGGGCTGGTGCCCCTCGCCTCCTACGCGTCGTCTAATTAATGATTGGTATCTTTCATAAGAAACTTTTTTAATTTTGCCATCCTTTTGCATTTTTTCTACAACAAGGCTATCCTCGTATAGCCCTTCAAGCGTGCTATCTGTCAGCTCATACTCTAACTGATTGAGAAATAAATGCCATTCTATCTGCCGGTCCATTTTCACTCTGTCTTGTATTTGGATGATTTGTCCACCAAAAAAAGAGACAAGTAATAGGCACATACTGATCACACTAACCGAAACCATTACTTCTATTAAGGTAAACCCATCTTCACGGAAGCCAATTAACGCCTTGAATAACCACCCTTGTTTCTTGGTTTCGATCGCTATCCACCTCTATTCCCTTTTCCGTAGTCTTAACGTTAATCAACTTATTGTATGAGGTTACCGTTTTTTTATAGGGTCTATCCGGCTGCCAGGATTCAGCATGATCGAGTAGCGCACGGGTGATTTCTGTTTTTATCTTATGATTTTCATGCTTATCTAACAACGAAATAGTAGCAGGCATCGTAACCAGTAATACGTAAGTAACCAGACTTAAACAGATAAGACTTTCAAGTAATATATAGCCTTTTTGCTGACTCAGCAACCCTAACCATTTATTCCATTTCAAATCGTCCACTCCCCATGCTAAATTTAAGATTTACTAATTCGTTATCAATTCTAAATACGATAGGATATATGTTTCCCAAATTACCAGATGCAGAATTGAACCGATACCTTTTCGATCCCCCAACCAATTCAATGTGTTCTGGCAAATAGAGTGATCGGTTGAGTTTGCTATCCTTTCGTCCTTCAACTATGAAAGTGATATTCCTAGCAGAAGGTTGCGTTTCGACGACTGTTGATTCTCTCGCCAATATAGCATGGTGTTGTAGCAAGGTAATTGATGATTGCAACTCTTCAAAGAACAGTGCCATTTCAATTTCTTTTTGGACTTTTCTAAAGGGGATGACAGGCAGTGTTAGTAGTATTGCAATAACACTTAATACAATCAGTGATTCGATCAATGTAAAGCCCTCTTGATCTTTTAAATTATTCATCATTTAATCACTTAGCCTCCGCTTTTTCTAACTAAATTCCCTTTAGCATCAAGCGAAAATTGCTTTTGTACTTCCTCGTATTGCTGATTATTTAAATACTTTTCTTCTTTTAAAACTTGTAAGCTAGTCGGTTTTGACCCCTTTTCCATTTCATAAAGATCTATTTGCGTTTGTACTACGTTTTCAAGCGCTGAATCTCCGCTCGATTTTGCTGTTCCTTGATGTGTATTTATGTTTGGAATGATTAATAATAATAGTACTGAAATGATAAAAAGTACAAGAGACATTTCGATCAACGTGAAACCGTTCTCTTGTTCGAGTTTATTTTTAAAAAGATAGCGCAAACGGTTCATTCATTTACAGTCCTTCCATAATTGAGAATGTTGGTAATAATAAAGCTGCATAGATTGCAATAATCATCAGCGCAACGAATACAAATACTATTGGCTGAATTTTCCCCATCATACGTTCGATACGATCATTTAATTCATCTTCGCACTCAGATGCATAAAGCATCAATTCACTGTCTAGCTTTCCAGATTGTTCACCATGCTGAATGATTTCGCCTAAATCATTTTTGAAAAAATGTAAGGATTGTAGCGCCGCTTGAAAAGAGTTGCCTTTCAACATTTCGCTCTCAATTAATGAACCGACTTCTCTAGATAATTTAGCAGATTCATCCTCTTTTAAAATTTGGGTTATTTTATTCATACTACTATTACTTTTTAACAGCTGACTCCACTCAAAAGCATAAAACTGTGTCCAATATAATTGAATATACTTTTTAAAAAGACGATTCTTACAGTAAAGATTCAATTGTTCAACCGCTGTTTTATTTTGATTTCTATACTGAATCGTTAGCACAAAACCTGATATGCATATGACGGAACCAATTAACCAATAAGGAGCAGTATATACAATCATCATGATTAAACGTGTTCCTATTCCAACTGAAACTTCTTCTGGTGTCGCGATTCTTTGAATATGTGGCATTAAAACATAACGCATTGAAAAGAGCATGACGGTGATGAACAGCAGTAGCATCAAAGGATATTGCAAGATCGATTGTATTTTTTTCTTTCTTCTAGCGATATCAATCAATTGTTCACCTGAAAGCTTGATCGTTTTCGCGAAATCACCATGGATAGTCGATAAGTATATTTGTGTGCAAACTCGCTCGCTGAATCCAATTTTTTTCAATTCAAGATGTAGTAACTGACCACTTCGGATGCCTTTTTCTAATTGATCTAACCAGTTCTTTTGCTTTTTATCTGTAATTTTCTGCAAGAAAGCAATGGTCTCTTTAAGAGAGAGTCCTTCGCATAGCAATGTACCTATTCTTTTTAAGAATTTTCCTTGCATCTCTATTTCTTTACTCTTAAGGAATAAGATATTGCTGGTAGGTTTTTTCAGAAATGTATCCATATAACTGCACCTTCTTCAATAAATGATTAAATCTTCTTTTCACTGATACTGAACTTTCTGCTACAAACGGTTTGTCCTGTATAAAGACCTCTTCGAGATTCTCTTTCATGATCATTTCAAACAGTACTGCTCTTTTTTGACTATGCCGATAGTTATGACAGAATGTATGACAGTGCCCAATGCAAAGTGGACAATATAAAGGTAATAATTTTTGAAAAACTATTCCTATTAATGTTTGTTTTAATAACTCAAGCGAAATACCCAGCTCCATCATCCTTGGAATAACGCCGTTAGCATCTTTAGCATGAATAGAAGCGATCATTAAATGACCGGTCAATGCCCCTCTAATGACCATCTTAGCGGTCTCTTCATCTCTAATTTCTCCTACGATCAAAACGTCTGGATGGTGCCGCAAACTAGATTTAAGCAATCGTTCATAGGTGATGCCTGCTTTCTCATTTACTTCAGTCTGTAGAAACTGTTCCTCATGTATTTCTACTGGGTCCTCTACAGTAACGACTTGCAGTTTTTCTACGGACAGTCTTTTTTTAATCAACTGATAAATCGTAGTCGTTTTTCCAGAATCCACTGGCCCTGAAAAGAGAATCAGCCCACTTTTATGAGAAACTAAGCGATTCAATTCTTTTACTTCATGATCAAAAAAAGCATTCATCGTAAGATCCTTCTGATTTTTTTGCTTCAACAAGCGAATAACCAGTGACTCATGGGCATGATAATTTGAAATGGTAGAAAATCTTAAATCGATGATTTGATCTTTTAATTGATAAGAAAGCGACCCACTTTGTGGTTTTCTGCGTTCACCCACATCCATATTCGATACAAATTTAAAGTAAGCAATCAATCGGTTTGCTTCTTCTCTATCTAAGACGAATTGCCTGTCCATCCGTCCATGCAATCGATAATAAGCGGCATAATGACTTTCCTCCGGAAGTATATGGATATCGCTCGTATCAAATGAATCAGCTAAGGTGAGCATATGTTGTACAAAAGATTCTATCTCCATATTTTGTCCTTTCTCAGCCTCAAATAGACCGGTTATTTTGTGTACACTTATATATACTATGTAATAAGTAAAAATCTTATTTTATAAAAAAAAGAGAATGACGTTTAGTCATCCTCTTAGTAAGTTATTCATTTTTAGATTTCAGCATTGTGGTAGACTTCACTGACATCGTCATCGTCTTCTAGTGCCTCAATCATATTTTCGAATGTCGTTAATTTGTCTTCAGGAACTGGAACCATTGTCTGAGGAGCCATCGTAATCTCAGCTTGATCTAATGTATAGCCAGCTGCCTCAAGTGCATCTCTAACTTCTGGAAAATCTTGCGGTTCAGTATAGATTTCAAATACATCATCAGAAGTTTCTAATTCTTCTCCACCTGCTTCAAGCACACTCATCAACATTGTATCTTCATCAACATCTAAGCCTTCACGAGCAATAGCTATATATCCTTTGCGATCAAACATATAACTGACTGAACCTTTTTCTCCAAGTGATCCGCCATTTTTATTAAAAGCCACACGCACATTTGTACTTGTACGGTTTAAGTTATCGGTCAGTCCACTAACTAATACGGCAATTCCGTTAGGTCCGTATCCTTCATAAACTACCTCATCATAGTTTGCTCCTTGACCTGCATCTGTTGCACGTTTGATTGCACGATCTACATTGTCATTCGGCATGTTATTGGCTTTCGCTTTATCTACAGCAAGTCTTAATGCTGCATTGATTTCAGGATCCGATCCGCCATCTTTTGCTGCCTTATAAATTTCTTTTGATAGTTTCTGGAAAATTTTACCACGTTTGGCATCCTGAGCACCTTTACGGTGTTGAATATTTTTCCACTTAGAATGTCCTGCCATTATCTATTCCTACTTTCTTAATCTGCTTTATCAATCAAAGTTAGAACCTTTCTTATTATAGCAAAATTTTGCTATTGTTCAAATTCATATTGAACGCTTCCAAGTAAAGCGATTATTTTACTTGAATTTTAATTTTTTATATTTGAAACGACTTCCCTTCCACCTAGCAGTCAGAAGCCACGTGATAAGAATACCAGTCAAGGCACCCATTGAATCTATAAAAACGTCCTCCAACAAAGCCGTTCTTTCAGGATTAAATGACTGTCTTAATTCATCAAAACTTGCATACCCTGCTGCTAATAATAGGGCAAGCATCGCGGTGAGAAAATAACTAGTTGTCTTATTTCTCAACCCCATAAACCAACTCACTCCTAATAAAAGAAAAATACTGAAATGTGCACCTTTTCTAAGGAAAAATTCGATGAAGCCTAAATAACCAGAGGCCGCTACACTCACCTCACTTCCTGCATATGAAAACCGAACCTTTTCAAATATTCCTACAAGTGGTTCTCCCTCTAAAAACTTGTAAAGGAATGGCTGAACGTTCTGTTCTTGATACGTCATACTCGAACTATAAAAAAGAATCCCCATAATCAAAAAAGCTAAAACAATGAATATAGTGCCTTTAGTATCATGATTTTTTTTCATCCATACTACCCTGCTTTCCTTCGAATATACATATTCTAGCTTATGTATATGGATATGGAAAGCGAAAACTTGTAGAATAAAAGAGTATACAATTTATATGAGAGGGCGTTATATTTTATGAGTTATTCAATAAACTGGGATATGGAATCGATTTTTGCGGGGGGAAGCGAATCTACTGCATTAAGAGATAAAATAACAACTCTGCAACAAGAAATCGAAGAATATGCTGAGAAAGTCAATCAATGGCATGCTGTGGAAGATAAACCGAGCTACGAATCATTGACGAAGCTATTGAAAATGGGCGAAACTATCAGCAATGGTCTCTCTGAGTCGATGACATTTTCTAGAGGACTTTTATCTGCAAATGTTAAAGACAAGCTCGCTGCAAAATTAACGACCGAACTAAGTAAGCTTTCTAGTGAAATGAACAATAGTGCTACTGTCTTAACGAAAAAATTTGTTAATATGAGTGATACCGACTGGTCTGCTCTTTTAGAGAAAGAGCCATTTAAAGCTAGTGCCTTTCCTTTGAATGAACAAAGAGAACAGGGTAAGTCTCTTCTATCACAAGAGGTAGAGACCGCAATCAATGCACTTTCAAATGATGGATTCAAAGGTTGGGGAGATCTTTATAATTCACTCGTAGCAAGTGTCCAGGTAGCATTCGAAGATGAAGAAGGAACCACAAAACATTATTCAGCTGGTCAAGCTGCTAATATTATGGGATCAGCCAAAAATCCTGAAACACGTCTAAAAATGCTAGGTGAATGGGAAAAAGCATGGAGTGAAAAATCATCACTTTTCGCAGATACATTAAATCATTTAGCTGGCTTTCGTCTAGAAAATTATAAGTTACATGGTAAAGAAGATTTCATGGATCGACCGCTTGAATACAATCGTTTGAAAAAAGAAACTTTGGATACTATGTGGGATACCATCACAAAAAACAAACCTAAAATCGTTCAATACTTAGAACGAAAAGCTCAATTGATGAACGTAGAAAAATTATCTTGGGCAGATGTTACAGCTTCGATTTCAGTGGGTGATTTCGAACCTCGTGAGTATTCTTATGACGAAGCAGCTGAATTTATCATGGATAATTTTGCTTCATTTAGTGGGAAAATGAAAGATTTAACAAAAATAGCCTTTGAAAATGAATGGATAGAAGCTGAAGATAGAGATGCTAAAAGACCTGGTGGATATTGTGCTAATCTTCCTGAATCTGAGGAATCTCGTATATTTATGACTTTCTCTGGTTCTGCAGGAAATGTCTCTACTTTAGCACATGAGCTAGGACACGCTTTTCATAGTTACGTTATGCACGACTTACCTGCTTTAAACCGTCGTTATGCCATGAATGTTGCTGAGACAGCTTCTACATTCGCAGAGCTAGTCATTTCTGATGCAACTGTTCGAGAAGCGAAGTCTGAAGAAGAAAAAATCAATTTGTTAGATAGCAAAAATGCACGTGCTGCTACAATGTTTATGAACATTCATTCACGTTATTTATTTGAAAATGCCTTCTATGAAGAACGCAAACAAGGTATCGTAACAGACGACCGCTTATCAGAAATAATGGTTAGTGCACAAAAAGAAGCATTCCAAGATTCTTTATCAACTTATCATCCAACTTTCTGGGCAAGTAAGTTACATTTCTACAACACGGGTGTGCCTTTCTATAACTTCCCTTACACTTTTGGATTCTTATTTAGTCTTGGCGTATACGCTCGCTCACTAGACGAAGGTGCTGATTTTGAAGATCAATATATTGCTTTACTCAGAGACACGGCCAGTATGACTACTGAAGAGCTTGCTCAAAAACATCTTAATGTAGATTTAACAAAACCGGCATTTTGGCAATCTGCAATCGATATGGTGCATACAGATATCGATGAATATTTAGAAATCACAAAAAAATATGTTTAAAAACTGAAAGGAATGAGGAGCATGCATTATAGTATGAAATGGGATTTGGAATCTGTCTATTCAAGTATCGATTCTAAAACATTAGGACAAGACTTTAAGAAATGGACTCAAAAAATCTACGAACTGAGTACGGAAATCAAAGAATGGGATCCTGAAACGGATAAACCTAATTACGAGAAAATGAAACATATATTAAACGAATTAAATGAATTAGAACCCAAAATCATTGAAGCTGGGACATTTATTGAAGGAATATTATCAGCAGATGTTAAAAATGCTAAGGCTAAAACTTATATGGGTCTACTATCCGTACTGTTCAGTGAGTATAAAACAATCACCGTTCCATTTTTCAAAAAATTTACGCTTATTAATGCTACTGACTGGGATTCTCTTCTTTCATTAGAGGCTTTTTCTCCTTTTACATTCAATTTAAACGAGATACGTGAAAAAGCTGAAAAATTATTGAGTGAAGAAGAAGAAAGCTTGCTTTCAAAGCTGTCTGTTGATGGTATAGAAGGCTGGGACCAACATTATGATAGTCTTGTTTCTCAAATACAGATTCCTGTAACAGATGACAAAGGTGAAACAAACTATCTCTCAGCTGGTCAAGCTGAAAATCGGATGTACAACGATCCCGACCCTACTGTCAGAGCTGATTTATTCAAAAAGTGGGAAAAGGCTTGGAGTGAACAGTCAGAATTATTTGCTGACACTTTGAATCATATCGCTGGATTTAGATTAACGGATTATAAGGTTCATGGCATTACTGATTTCCTAGAAACGCCTTTAGCAACTAGTCGAATGAAACAAGAGACATTAGATGCAATGTGGCAAGCGATTGCTGAAAACAAAAAGCCATTCACTCAATATCTTTCTAGAAAAGCAGCCCTACTTGGTAAAGATACCCTTAGTTGGGTAGATGTTGAAGCACCTGTTACTGTTGGGGATAGCGAACCACTAAGTTACTCGTTCGATGAAGGTGCAAAATTCATCGTAGAAAACTTCAGAAAATTCAGTAATAAAATGGCTGATTTTTCTGAACATGCCTTTGAAAATCGTTGGATCGAAGCAGAAGATCGTCCTGGTAAATCTCCAGGAGGCTATTGCGCCAACTTACCTGTATCAAAAGAATCGCGCATCTTTATGACCTATTCTGATTCACCTGGAGAAGTTGCAACTTTGGCACACGAACTTGGTCACGCCTTCCATAGCCATGTTATGTATGACCTTCCGTACATGAAACAAACATATGCTATGAATGTTGCTGAAACTGCTTCTACTTTCGCGGAACTGATTGTTTCAGACGCAACTGTAAAATCTGCTGAACGTGATGAAATCAAAATTGCCTTGTTAGACAATAAAATTCAAAATGCTCTGGCAATGTTTTTAAATATTCATGCACGCTTTCTTTTTGAAACGGCCTTCTATGAAGAGCGTCAAAATGGTCTAGTATCTGCTGAACGATTGAATGAATTGATGGAAAATGCTCAAAAAGAAGCCTACGATAACAGTTTATCTGAATATCATCCTAGTTTTTGGGCAAGTAAACTCCACTTCTATATGAGTGATCTTTCTTTTTATAACTTCCCATATACATTTGGTTACTTGTTCAGTTTGGGGATATACGCTAGAGCTTTAGAATCTGGTTCAGATTTTGAAGACCAGTATATCGCTCTTTTACGTGATACCGGTTCTATGAGTACAGAAAATCTTGCTCAAAAACATTTGAATGTGGATCTTACAAATACGTCATTTTGGATCAACGGTATAAACATTCTTAAAAAAGATATTGAAACGTTTATGACATTAACCGAAAAGTATTTAAAATAGTTCAAACTAAAAAAGCAGTGATCAGAAATCTGATCACTGCTTTTTAATATTTATTTTAGTATCTACCGTAACCAATCAGTCTTGGTCCCCAGTAACTTGAGTTTACACTCGTGTAAGCAACGCCAGTACTTGTTTGTGCACCAACGAACTGTCCACCACCTGCATAGATTCCTACATGTGAAACACTACCGTTAGTACCAAAGAATACTAAATCACCTGGTTGAGGGTTAGATACTTTAGTAGCTCCAGCATATTGAGATCTAGAATCACCAGGAATACTTTTTCCAGCTTGACGGAATACCCAGCTAGTAAAGCCAGAACAATCAAAGGTATTTGGTCCTTTAGAACCCCATACATATTTAGAACCTAATTTGCTGTTTGCAATAGCTTGAATTGAACTCCAAGAAGTTCCGCTTGGTTTAGGTGCTGGTGCTTCAACTTTCTTAGGTGTTTCCTTTTTCTTAGGTGCTGCTACTTGTTCAGTTTGAGCTGGTGCAGCTGTATTGTTACTGCTGTTGTTGTTTGAAGCTGGTGCTGAAGGTGCACTAGCAGTTGAACTTTGAGCAGGAGCGCTCGCTTGTGTCGTAGATGAAGCATTCTCAGAAGACTCATTGTTTTGAGTTGACTCAGTTGCTTGGCTTGAGCTTGAAGAAGTTGTGACAACTTCTTCAACACTTTCTTCTTGTACTTCTTCAGCTGCAGCAGCCTCTGCATCTGCAGCTGCTAGAGCAGCTTCTTCTTCTTCGCGCTGACGTTGTTCTTGAGCCTCTTGCGCTGCTTTTGCAGCTTCGTCTCTAGATGCTACAAGTTGATCAACTTGTTTTTCAGCAGCCTCTTTTTGAGCTAAGAAAGATTCACGATCAGATTCAGCTGTTGCTTTTTCAGAAGCCAATTGAGCTACCAATACTTCTTGCTCTAATTGTTGTTGTTCTAAATCTGCTGAAACTTGTTCTAATTCTTCAGCTAAAGCATTTTGTTGAACGATTGTTTGCTCTACTTGATTTTGTTTAGTAACAACCGCTTCTTTATCGTTTAATTGTGCTTCCACTAAACGTTTGTTTGATTTAACAAGGTTAGAGACTACGTCTACTCTACCAATAACGTCAGAGATTGATTCAGAGTCTAAAATAAACTCTATGTAATTTGCTGTTTGACCGTCTACTTGAATTTTACGCGCTTGTTCTTCTAATTGACCATTTCTTTTTTCAATCAATGTCTCAAGTTTTGCGATTTCTTCTTGCAATGTATCATATTCTACTTGTGCTTGTTCAAGACGAGAAACTGCATCCTTGATAAAAGTTTGATTTTTAGAAATATCATTATTGATTTTAGAAAGTTCAGCAGCCGTTTTGTCTGATTGCTCTTTTAGTGAATCAATTGTTTGATTTAGAGAATCAACTTGCTGTCCATTTTTCTCTACTTCTGTTTGTGCTTCATCAATTTGACCATCGAATTCACTTGCTGATACGATTGGAGCTGAAATTAATGAACTTAATAACAATGTTGTTGTTGCTGAAAATAATACGACTTTACTTTTCACTATTGCTTCCCTCCAGAGAAATGACTGATTCGATTTTGTCTAATGTTTAATTTATAAGTTATTTATCGTTCCATCTTATTAAAAGATGCTAATTGTTCTCGTCCTCTTTAGGACTACACAGAGTATAGCATTCTTTTTTGATGAAAAGATTTCAGTAATATTACAACTAAATTTCTTTTTGACTATCCTATGGTTCTTTCATTTTTATAATATCTTGCAATCTACTTACTAATCTTGTATAATTCTAATGTTTACGAAATCGTTATTGAAACGTAGAACCATTTAACAAGGAGGAACGACAATGAGTGATTATCGTGTATTACTTTATTATAAATATGTAAATATAGAAAATCCTGAGCAATTTAGAGACGAACACCACACACTGTGCAATCAATTAAATCTCAAGGGCCGTATTCTTGTTTCCGAAGAAGGCATCAACGGCACTCTTTCTGGAACTGTTGAAGATACTGAGCGTTATATGGAAGCAATGCGTACTGATGAGCGCTTTTCAGATACGATGTTCAAGATTGATGAAGCTGATGCGCATACATTTAAAAAAATGCATGTGCGCTACCGCCCAGAGATTGTCTCACTTGACTTGGGAGAAGATGATCTTAATCCAAATGAATTAACGGGTACTTATTTGGAACCAGAAGACTTTCGTGCAGCTTTGGAAGATGAGAACACGATTGTATTAGATGCTCGAAATGATTACGAATTTGATTTAGGTCACTTTAGAGGCGCCATTCGTCCTGACATCAAAAGTTTCCGTGAACTGCCTGATTGGATTAAAGAAAACAAAGAAAAATTCATGGATAAGAAAGTTGTTACCTACTGTACAGGTGGCGTTCGTTGTGAGAAATTCAGCGGATGGTTACTTAAAGAAGGTTTTGAAGACGTCGCACAACTCCATGGTGGTATTCATAATTACGGTACGAACCCCAATACTCAAGGTGATCTATGGGATGGGAAAATGTATGTATTTGATGAAAGAATCAGCGTTGACATCAATCGTAAAGAGAAAACTGTCATCGCTAGAGATTGGTTCGACAATACCCCTTGCGAACGTTATGTTAATTGTGGCAATCCATTTTGTAACCGTCAAATCATTACTTCTGAAGAAAATGAACATAAGTATTTAAGAGGCTGCACACACGAATGTCGTGTCTCCCCTGAGAACCGTTATGTTAAAGAACATCACTTAAGTAGAGAAGAAGTAGCTGAAAGACTTGCAGCTATTAGTGAAAAATTACCAGAAACCGTTTAACCATTTAAAACTTTATCAATAAGCTTGTCGATTGATTGACTGCTTCATTGATAAAGTTTTTTATTAAATAATCACGAACGTAAATTCCCTTTTCATTATGTTATACTTTAGATTGATCCTTATATTCTATCGTACTAGTTTTACTTTTGTTACCTATTTGCTATAATGTAGCAAGCCATACATTGTATATATAACTATCAATAAAGGAGTCTAAAATGAATCGATCTGATCGAAAGAACAATGAAGAAGAAACAGTGGAAACATCGGAGACTTCTTCGAAACAAAGCTTTTTTTATTATTTTGATATCTCTTATCGAGTAATCAAAACGCTTATCATTATATTATTTGTTTTTCTATTAATAGGTGGTTCTCTTGGAGCAGGTACTGCTCTTGGATATTTTGCATCATTAGTAGATGATAGTGAAATTCCAGAATATGAAGATATGGAATCTCAAATTGACGATTTTTCCTTAAAATCTACCATGTACTATGCCGGTGGAGAGATCATTAGCGACGTCAGGAGCGATTTGATTCGTACAAGTGTCCAACTTGATCAAATGTCGCCATATGTTAAAAATGCGATTATCGCTACTGAAGATGAGTATTTTTATGAGCACAATGGGATCGTCCCTAAGGCTGTGGCTAGAGCATTAGTGCAGGATCTTACAAATAGCGCTTCTAGTTCAGGTGGCTCTACGCTTACCCAACAACTGATCAAACAGCAATTAGTTGGTAGTGAAGTGTCACATTCAAGAAAAGCAAACGAGATTTTACTTGCTATGCGATTGGAAAATGCGCTATCCAAAGATGATATCTTACAAGCTTACTTAAACATCTCCCCTTTTGGTAGAAATAATAAAGGCCAAAATATTGCGGGTGTACAAGAAGCTGCTCGTGGTATTTTTGGTGTGCCAGCTTCTGAATTAACACTTCCTCAAGCAGCATTCATTGCTGGGTTACCGCAAAGCCCGATAACCTATAGCCCCTACTCTCAGACTGGAGAAATAAAAGAAGACCAATCAGCCGGCTTAGGAAGATTGAAAGAAGTACTATTTCGAATGTATCGTGAAGGATACATTAATCAAGATGAGTATAATGAGGCTTCTGCTTACGATGTGACGGAAGACTTTATCCAAAGAGAAACTGGTGATAATGATGATGTTTCTTATGTTTATGATTTAGCACTAAAAGAGTCTACTAAAATCTTGAAATCCTACTTCCTTAAACAAGATGAAATTTCTGCTGATGCACTCGCTGAAGATGAGAATTTAAAAAATGAGTATGCTGAACGAGCAGAAGCTGCATTGAGAAATGGTGGTTACAAAGTTTATACGACCATTGACCGAGATGTTCATCAAGCAGTTGAAAAAGTTGTTGAAGAACAAGTCAGTACATTAGGTTCAGAAAGAACTTATACTTATGTAGATGCTGACGGTGCTACTCAAACTTCAACTATCCCGATTCAAGTCAGTGGCTCATTGATCGATAATGCTACTGGAAAAGTGCTCTCCTTTATAGGTGGTCGAGATTATGATTCATCAGTATATAATCGAGCATTCGAAGCAAATCGAAGTCCAGGTTCAATTATTAAACCTCTAGCAACCTTTGGTCCGGCTTTGGACATTGGTTTAATAACACCTGCAACCATTATTCCTGATACACCAGTTGTATTTCCACTGCCAGGAGAGGATTATGAACCTACCAATGCTGGTTCAATAACTAATCGTTGGATGACATCCAGAGAAGCTTTGACGATTTCACAAAATATACCAACACTTAAAATCTACAATGAATTGATCCAGCGTATTAATCCAGTTGAGTATATGAACAAAATGGGGATTGATGAGATCCCTGCTGATGATTACAGTCAGAACCTATCTACTGCTATTGGGGGCGTAAGTGGTGGGCCAACACCAGTAGACTTAATCAGTGCATTCTCAAGTATTGCGAATAATGGTGCACATGTTGATCCTTATGTTATTGAAAAAATCGAGAATAGTGCTGGTGAAGCTATTTACCAACATGAATTAAAAGAAACGCAAGTTTGGAGCCCTCAAACAAATTATCTTTTACTTGATATTTTAAGAGATGTTCACACTGATGGTACAGCTAAAGGTACAATCAGCCAACTTAATTTTAATTCTGATTGGATTTCTAAAACTGGTACTTCCGGAACATCCGATAAAGTCGATGATATTTGGTACATCGGTAGTACTCCTAGAATTACCTTTGGTACTTGGATTGGTTATGACGATAAAGTCGTTGGTTTAATTGACGAGTTTGGTCAGTCTGCTAGTCTAAGAAATAGAAATTTTTGGGCTAAAGTTGTTAACCGCGTATACGAAACAAAACCAGAACTCCTAGGAGCCGGTGAACAATATACACAACCAGATAATATCGTTCAAAAATCCGTTCTTAAGCAAACCGGTATGCTACCTGGTACTGTAACACTTTCTAATGGCGGTAAACGATCAATCTCTGGGGAAACATTTAATGAATATTTCAACACTGCGTATTTACCACAGACAACAACTTATGATTTTGCTATCGGCGCTACTGATGCCGAATTAAGTCAATTTTGGAACAGAGCTGGCTCAACAGAATCCAATACTAACGATTCAGATGCAACGAATACTGATGAAGACGAGGATCCTTCCCCAGTTCCAAACACGACCGACACTAACGAACCGGCAGCAAGCCCTGAGCCGGAAGATGAACCTGAAGAAGAAACCGAATCTGAACCGGCGGAGCCAGTAAATCCTGAGCCTGAGCCAACACCTCCGGAGAATACGGAACCAGAAAATGGTAATGGTGATGACACTTCGGATGAACCTGAAGAAGAAACAACCGTTCCTGATCAGCCGGAAGAAGAACCTGAAAATAACGATAATGATAATGGTGGTTCTCCTCCACCCAATGATTCAGATGAGCGTGAGGACGAGGAACCTAAAAAGCCTTCTTCTGAAGAAGGCGATTCCGGTGAACGCTCCAAAAAGCCGGAACAATCCGAATCTGAATAAATTCTCTTTTATGACAATGAAACATTTAAAAGCCAATAATACCGGGAAAAGCTTCCCAGTATTATTGGCTTTTTAAGATATTTTGGCTCTGTGTCAACTGGTGTTGGTAACATTAGTTACCCTTAAGAAGATCTATCGGTTTCATTCGATAGGTCTTCTTTTTTTAGGTTTCATT
>NZ_JAGFVM010000003.1 GCF_017599325.1 Marinilactibacillus kalidii
TTACGCAAGGTATTGAACCGCCGTGTACGGAACCGTACGCACGGTGGTGTGAGAGGACGGTAAATCAACTAATGATTTACCTCCTACTCGATTTTTTATTCATTAAAAGATTGAATGGTTTTATTTTTTAAGTCTGTTCTAACAACTAACACATCACATTCTGCATGTCTGATGACATATTCAGAAACAGAACCCACAAAGATTCTTTCGACAGCGTTTAGACCAGTAGCACCAAGTAAAATCAAATCTATTTCATGTGACTCAGGAATTTGTTTAGCTACCATGATTTTTGGAGATCCATATTCAAGCACGACAGTTACATCTTTTACGCCTTCTTTTTCGGCCTCGCTTTTATAATCTTGAAGCGTAGTTTCTGCTTCTTCTCGGGCATTATCTGCAATTGACCCATCAAAAGTGGAAAAAGACTGATACGCACGTGTATCAATAACATGTGCTAAAACGAGTGACGCATTATTCCGCTTCGCGACCGCAACTGCCTTTTTGAAGGCCTTTTCGGCGGATTTGGAACCATCGACTGCAACGAGTATTTTACTGTATTCTTGTAACATAGAAAATCCTCTCCTTTATGGTAAAGTATTTTATACCTTATTATACAAGAAAATCGAAAATAACCATAGTATTAGAAGTATCTAATTGATATAAAGACAAAATAAAAACCACCCTCAAAAATGGGGTGGTTTAATAGCTAAGTATAAGAAATCCGATGGTGCCGGTAGATTGTCGTATTTGGTTGAACCCGCAATATAAGCAGGTGGGCTTCACCAGCGAAATGTCTGACTACCAAGTGATAAGGCATGTCATAAATTCCTCTTTCAGAATCCCGGTTTTTAAAGAATATGTTCGGTCAACACATTAGCCGACAACGCGTACACCTCAGAAATCTTATATTTATAATAGCACCGATTAGATAAATTGTCAATAACATTAAACGATTGGTTAAAACAAATTGAGCGTGAATGTGCCATGTAATCGTTCGTATGATTTAAATTTTAATTAAATTTTTCGTACTGTTTAGCTAAAGCTTGTTCAAACTTACTACTTGCGTTTGGTTCGTAATAAGTCGCATTTTTTAAGTTGTCTGGCAGATATTGTTGCTCGACCCATCCATCAGGATATGCGTGAGGATACTTGTACGTCACACCGCGATTTAGTTCTTTTGCACCTTTGTAGTGACTATCTTTTAAATGGTTAGGAACGAAGCCGCTTTTTCCATTGCGCACATCGCTGAGTGCTTGATCAATTGCAGATATAGCAGAATTTGATTTTGGAGATAAAGCTAATTCGATCACAGCAGTGGCTAAAGGAATTCTGGCCTCTGGAAAACCTAATTTTTCTGCAGATTGTACAGATGTTACAGCTCTAGCTGCGCCAGCAGGATTTGCTAAACCTATATCTTCGTAGGCGATAACCATCAATCTTCTGCAGATAACTTGTAATTCTCCTGCTTCCACTAATCGAGCCATGTAGTGTAAAGCTGCATGAACATCACTACCTCTGATTGATTTTTGAAAGGCTGAGATAACATCATAATGTGCATCACCGTCTTTGTCATGAGTGAGTACTTTTCTTTGTAAACACTCTTCTGCTATAGACATAGTGATCGTTGTGTTACCTTCGCTGTCTTTGGTGGTAGATTCCGCGGCTAATTCCAATGCATTTAAAGCACTTCTTAAATCACCATTCGTTGCTCTTGCAAAGTGAGTAAGGGCTTGATTCTCTACAGTTAATTTTAAATTTCCTAAACCTTTTTCTTTGTCTTTTATAGCCCGTTCGAGTGCTGACTTGATTTGCTCTTCTGATAACGGCTGTAGTTCAAAAATTTGTGAACGACTTCTAATAGCAGGATGGATAGATATATAGGGATTCTCGGTAGTTGCACCAATCAATATAATACGCCCATTTTCTAAATGAGGTAGCAAAAAATCCTGTTTTGGTTTATCTAAACGATGAACCTCATCTAACAAAAGAATAACGGTACCGCTCATTTTGGCTTCTTCAGCAACGATTTGTAGATCTTTTTTTGAATCAGTTGCTGCATTCAACATGCGAAAAGCGTACTTAGTAGAACCAGCAATTGCGCTTGCAATACTTGTTTTACCTATACCAGGAGGGCCATATAAAATCATTGAAGAGAGGCGTTTTGCTTCGACCATTCGCCAGATGATTTTTTCTTTACCTACCAAATGTTCCTGACCGACGATCATTTCTATAGAAGTGGGTCGCATTCTATAAGCTAACGGTTGACTCAAACTAGCATCTCCTTCCAGTTTTCAATAAGGCTAGTATAACATGCACCTACAAGAATCTCTATTTACAATGAACGCTCGTTTGTATTTGCGGAAAACTCTTGCAATCTTCTACTGTCTCGATGCTACACTTTGTGATACTATGTATAGTGAATTAGTTCCAAAAAGGGAATAAAAGAGGGCATACTATGATGAATGTAAAAGAAATAATTAACGAAAACCTGCTAAACAAAATTGTTATGCAAGGTTCTTTTGGTATTGAAAAAGAAGGAATACGAGTAGATGAGCATGAGCATTTATCGTTGACAGATCATCCAGCTAGTTTCGGAGATCGATCGTATCATCCTTATATACAAACGGACTTCAGTGAAGCACAACTTGAGATTGTAACGCCACCAATGACATCTCTAACGGAGGCTTTCAAATGGATGAGCGCATTAAATGATGTGACTCAACGTACGATTAAAGACGAAGAATATATCTGGCCTTTTAGTATGCCGGCTGTTTTACCGGACACTGAACAGATTCCAATTATTAGAGTGAAAGATCAAAATGAAATAGCTTATAGAGAAAAACTTGCGGTCAAATATGGAAAGAAAAAGCAACTGATTAGTGGTGTTCACTACAATTTTGCTTTTTCAGAAGACTTTATTTCTAAATTGTATGAACAACAAAATGAATATGCTTCTAAACAAGCTGTTAAAGACGAATTGCACTTGAAATTAGCGAGAAATTTTTTGAGGTATCAATGGCTATTAACTTATCTATTTGGTGCAGCGCCTTTTGCGCATGATTCTTTCTTTGAAGAAGAAAAGGGAGAAGTCATTCTAAAAGATCCGATTCGTAGTGTGCGAAATAGTCGATTTGGTTATCATAATACAAATGATATTGTTGTTCGTTATGATGAAATCGATCATTACGTCGATGATATTGAGGCAATGGTCGGCAAAGGAATCCTCAGTGAAGAAAGAGAGTTTTACGGAGCCGCACGTTTAAGAGGTAAAACAAAAAAAATCAATCAGATGAAAACATCTGGAATAGAATATGTCGAATTCAGACCTTTTGATCTGAATCCCTATAGTAGTCAGGGAATAACGATGTCACAAGCGAAATTCATTCATTTATTTTTCATCTTGATGATATGGATTGAAGATTCGAAAGAAAGTTCGTTTATTGAAGAAGGTAACTTGAAGAATGAAACAGTTGCTGCTGAACATCCATTCAATAAAACGCAGTACCATGAAGAAGGTCTTGCGTTACTCACTAACATGTTAGCGATGGCTAAGGTGCTTGATGTAGATGTGGAGTACATGACTGTAGTCAATGATGCCTTGAATCAACTAGAAAATCCTGAACAAACATTGTCAGCTAGGTTAACAAAGGAAATGGCGTCTGCTGATCAGTATCTTGAAGTGGGTAGAAAACTGGGACAATCATATAAAAAAGAGGCAAATGATAAGCCCTACTTGTTGCGAGGATTCGAGACGATGGAAATGTCTTCTCAATTACTGATTTTCGATACGCTACAAAAAGGAATCAAATTAGAAGTGTTGGATGAAGTAGACCAGTTCTTGAAACTCACGCATAAAGGACATGAGGAATACGTAAAAAATGGGAATATGACAGCGAAAGATTCCTATATCTCACACTGGATCATGGAGAATAAAACCGTTACGAAAAAAATACTTGCTAGTAAAGGTTTTAATGTTCCAGGAGGAGAAGAATACCAGACAAAAAAAGAAGCAGTAGAAGCATTTTACAAATATGATAATCGTTCCATCGTGGTTAAACCAAAGTCTACCAATTACGGTTTAGGCATTACGGTATTCAAACAAGCGCCAAGTTTAGATGATTTTGAAGAAGCCCTAGATATTGCATTCAGCGAAGATACTTCAGTTCTTGTGGAAGAGTTTGCTGAAGGAACAGAGTATCGCTTCTTTGTTCTCAACGGAAAAGTAAAAGCTGTATTGCTGAGAGTGCCTGCAAATGTCACTGGAGATGGGGAACATTCTATTCGCGTATTGATCGAGCGAAAGAATCAAGATCCGCTCAGAGGAAGAAAACACAGAGCACCACTTGAAAAAATACAAATGGGTAATATCGAAAAACTTACGCTTAAAGAGCAAGGATATGACTTAGAAAGTGTGCCAGAAAAAGGTGAAATCGTCTATCTTAGAGTAAATTCGAATATTTCAACGGGTGGAGATTCAATTGATTTCACAGATGAGATGGACGAGAGCTACAAGAAATTGGCAGAGGAAATGGCGGTACCGTTAGAGGTGAAAGTTACGGGTGTGGATTTGATCATACCGGATTACACCAAACCAAGTACTGAAAATGAACCGGGTTATACTGTGATAGAAGCGAACTTTAATCCGGCAATGCATATGCACGCGTTTGTATCTGAAGGCAAAGGAAGAAGACTGACTGTAGAAATTCTCAAGATGCTCTTT
This sequence comes from Marinilactibacillus kalidii, assembly GCF_017599325.1. Lineage (GTDB taxonomy): Bacteria > Bacillota > Bacilli > Lactobacillales > Carnobacteriaceae_A > Marinilactibacillus > Marinilactibacillus kalidii. The sequence continues at coordinate 4,721 of NZ_JAGFVM010000003.1, forward strand.
CCAGAGTTATACAAATAGACGACCGTAAACTGAAGGAAAAAAGAAAGAACGTGAAAAAATGACTGAAGGAATTTATTTAGATAATGCAGCGACTAGCCCAATGTATCCTGAAGTAATTGACGTAATGATAGATGCTTTGCGTCATGATTATGGCAATGCTTCTAGTACGCACCGCTTTGGTAGAAGAAGTAGGGGATTGTTGGATGAAGCTAGAATGATTCTCGCAAAAAGTATTCAAGCTAAACCAAATGAAATCATCATAACAAGTGGTGGAACAGAAAGCGATAATACGGCCATACTGAAAAGTGCTGAGAAAATGAAAGATATTGGAAAGCACATCATCACAACAAATATTGAACATCAAGCAGTTTTACAACCCATGAAGTATTTGGAAGAGCATGGGTACGAGGTCACCTATCTACCCGTAGATCAAAAGGGTATTGTTAGTCCAAATCAAGTCCAAGAAGCCATCAGAGAAGACACCATTTTAGTCTCGATTATGTATGGAAATAATGAAGTAGGATCAATCATGCCGATAGCAGAAATCGGCAAATTATTAAAAGAACGAGATCCGAAAATTCTTTTTCATACAGATGCTGTTCAAGCGTATGGCACGGTCAAGCTGGATGTTGAAGACTTAAATGTTGATTTGCTTTCAGTGTCTGCTCATAAGATTGGTGGCCCTAAAGGTATTGGATTTCTATATTCTAAAGCAGGTACGGGGCTACCCAGTCTGTTGATGGGCGGCGAACAAGAAACAAAGAAAAGAGCTGGAACAGAAAATATTCCTGCTATCGTAGGCTTTAAAAAAGCAGTTGAAATGATGATGGATAACCTAGAAGAGCGTGTGCGTAACTATCAGCAGTTGAAAACCACTTTAATTGATCAACTGACATCAGAACGTATTGATTATCAAGTTAATGGATCATTGCAGCAGTCATTACCTCAAATTGTTAGTTTACATTTGGAAGGGTTGAGTGCAGAGAGGCTGTTAGTTAAACTGGACATCGCAGGCATCGCAGTCTCTGCTGGATCAGCCTGTACAGCTGGCACGATCGATCCTAGTCATGTATTGACTGCTATGTATCAAAAAGATCATCCAGCAATCAGCGAGACGATTAGAGTCAGTATGGGACATGAAACAACGGAGCAAGATATTTTAGCCTTAGTAAACCTGTTAAAGCTACAAACTAAATAAAAAAATCTAGTCAATGTAGAAAGGAAGAAAATGATGGCGACAAAATCGACAGACCAACTATTAGGCAGTAAAGACCAATACAAGGTTAATTCTGAAGCAAAAAGATATACCCTTAAAGATCATGGCTTTATCGAAAATAAGAAGGGTTCTTTCCAATATGAAAGAACCCTCAGTAGTACTGTATCTGATACTACTGCTCCCAAGTTGAAACTCACGATATCAAAAGACCTTAAAGAACTAAAGTTAGTAACCGTTACAGCTAATGGCTTAAAGAAGGTTGATATCTATAAAGATTCAGAAATGTCAAAAGCTCAAGCTATGGTTGAGAATATCCTTGCAACATTTGTTGAAGAATCAGTGCTAGAAAAAGTCTAAATAGACACATAACTTTCAATAGCCAATTAAAATACTTTTAGATATCTTGATTTCTTTCTTTAAGTAAGTATAATGATAAAGACTGAAACTGACGAACCTTCAATTCGTGTATAGTTCAGAATCTAAACTGAAATGATGGTGATTTTATGACTGACAACTCTAAAACAAGAGTCGTCGTCGGAATGAGCGGAGGAGTGGATTCTTCTGTAACAGCCTTGCTACTTAAAGAGCAAGGGTATGAAGTTATAGGAGTATTCATGAAAAATTGGGATGATACAGATGAATTTGGCGTATGTACGGCAACGGAAGATTATAAAGACGTTGCTTTAGTTGCGAACAAAATCGGAATCCCTTATTATTCAATTAATTTCGAGAAAGAATACTGGGATAAAGTGTTTACGTACTTTTTAAATGAGTATAAAAAAGGTAGAACACCAAATCCCGATGTAATGTGTAATAAAGAAATCAAATTCAAAGCCTTTCTTGATTATGCGATGGAACTAGGTGCGGATTATGTTGCGACAGGACACTACGCACGCGTAAGACGCGATGAAAATAACGTGACGCACCTACTCAGAGGGCTAGATAATAATAAAGATCAAACGTACTTTTTGAATCAACTTTCGCAAGAACAATTAGCTAAAGTGATGTTCCCACTTGGGGGAATGGATAAAAAAGAAGTCCGTAGAATTGCAGAAGAAGCAGATCTTGCAACGGCTAAAAAGAAAGATTCAACAGGTATCTGCTTTATCGGTGAAAAAGACTTCAAACAATTTTTGATGAACTATCTGCCTGCGCAACCTGGTAATATAGTGACGCTCGATGGTGAAGTTGTAAAACAACACGATGGGTTGATGTACTATACGATCGGTCAAAGAAAAGGTTTGGGCATTGGCGGAAACGGTACGTCAAATGAACCATGGTTTGTCATTGGAAAAGACCTTGAGAAAAATGAATTGTATGTTGGTCAAGGTTACGAACATCCAACACTTTATGCAACACATTTGGATGCAAGTGATTTTTCATTTACCAATGGAGACGAAAAACCGGAAACTTTCCACTGTACTGCTAAATTTAGATATAGACAAACAGATGTAGGCGTTACTGTTCACTTGGATAAAGAAAACGGGACAGCTCAAATTGAATTTGACGAACCAGCGCGCGCAATTACACCTGGTCAAGCGATTGTTCTTTATGATGGAGAAGAGTGTATCGGTGGCGGTCTGATCGATGCTGCATATAGTAAAGAAACAGAATTACAATACGTGTAAATTGATTGAAAGGATTGTTGGTCAACCAACAATCCTTTTTTTGACGTTAGAATCTTTCGATGAAGGTACTAGAAAAGTGGACTTGAATTCGATAGAATGGTAAAAGCGAAAACAAGGAGGGTCGATATGGAAGAGAACATACTTCAGTCAGAAGAACAACAAGAAAAATATGTGAACGGAGAGGTAGTCGCTATCTATTTTTCCAGTTCTTCTAACTTTTTTAAAGTGATGTTGGTGTCTGTGTCAGAAACAAATACAACGTATGATAGTACCCAAATTGTTGTTACCGGTAGTTTTGGGCAAGTACATGAAGGTGAGAGTTACCAATTTTTCGGAAAATTGACCGATCATCCAAAATATGGACTACAATTCCTAGCAGACCGATATGCTAAAGAGCAGCCTTCAAGTGGTCAGGCTGTCATTTCATACTTATCAAGTAGTCGTTTCAAAGGAATAGGAAAGAAAACAGCAGAGAGTGTTGTAGAGACACTGGGTGAGGGTGTATTAGATCTTATTTTAGATGATCCCGATCAACTGGACAAAGTCCCAGGATTAAATGACACAAAAAAACAAATGATTATGGACGTTTTGGAAAAAGAACAAGGAATGCAAAGAGTCGTATTGGCTTTAAACAAATACGGCTTAGGTAATCAACTAGCTTACAAAGTTTATCAAAAGTATGAGGGTAAAACATTAGCAGTTATCCAAGAAAATCCCTATCAACTCATTAAAGAGATAGAAGGGATTGGATTTAATCGAGCGGATTTGATTGCTGAAGAAATAGGGATTCAATCAGATGCTCCCGCAAGAATACAAGCGAGTATTTTATATTCCATCCAAGAATTGACACTGAGTGATGGTGACACTTATGCTTTAGGAAAGCCACTTTTGAAAAGATGTATTCAGGTCTTAGAAGAAAGCAGACCCTTTATTATCGATCCAGAATTAGCTGCGGATAATATTATTGAACTTGTACAAACACAAGAAATCATTCAAGATGATGATCGTTTTTATATTCCGTCTCTTTACGCTTCGGAGTGGGGAATTGCACATTCAGTCGAGCGACTCATTGAACATGCGAGTGATATCCCACACTCTATAAAAAAAATAAGTAAGAAATTAGCTAAACTTGAAAAGACATCGGGGATTACGTATGGTGAATCTCAAAAAGAAGCCATCCAAGACGCTTTGAAATCCCCAGTTTTTTTATTGACCGGTGGACCAGGTACTGGTAAAACAACTGTGTTGAATGGTATCGTTACACTTTTTGCAGAGTTAAATGATTTATCATTAGATCCTACAGATTATAAAGACGAAGCCTACCCCATTTTATTAGCTGCTCCGACGGGAAGGGCAGCTAAACGAATGAAAGAAACGACCGGTCTCCCAGCTTCAACCATTCACCGATTACTCGGATTGACGGCAACAGATGATGAAGAAGAGCTAGGAGAACATGATCGTAGTCTCAAAGGGAAATTGCTAGTGATAGATGAAATGTCTATGGTTGATACATGGTTAGCCTATCAATTGTTTAAAGCTGTGCCGAGCGATATGCAAGTGATTATGGTAGGAGACAAAGACCAACTGCCTTCTGTAGGACCAGGCCAAGTGCTTAGAGATTTTTTGGAAAGTGATGTCGTTCCGCAAAAGGAATTGAAAGATATCTATAGACAGGGGAATGATTCTTCAATTATTCCGTTAGCACATAGTATTAAAGAAAATCAGTTACCTAGCGATTTTCGAGAAAAGAAAATTGATAGAAGTTTCTTTCCGTGCTCAACGGGTAAAGTACTGGATATTATTACCCAGGTCGTTTCACGTGCGATTGAGAAAGGCTTTACTGCTCAAGATATACAAGTTTTGGCACCTATGTACAAAGGACCTGCCGGAATCAACACCTTGAATAAACATCTACAAGATTTGTTTAATCCCAATGAACATGGTGAAAAAAAAGAAATGAAATTTGTAGACAATGTTTATCGCATAGGAGATAAAGTGCTTCAACTCGTTAACGATCCTGAAAGAAATGTCTTTAATGGGGATATGGGCATGATTACAGGCATCATCCCAGCTAAAGAATCTGAAACTAAAACTGACAATCTCGTTATCGACTTCGAAGGTAATGAAGTAACATACCTTAGAAATGAATGGAACAAAATTACATTAGCTTATTGTTGTTCTATCCATAAAGCACAAGGTAGTGAATACAAGATGGTTATCTTGCCGATGGTCAATGGATACCGAAGAATGCTCAAGAAAGATTTGCTATATACCGCAATCACGCGAGCAAGCCAGTTTTTGATTTTATGCGGGGAAGAAGAAGCTTATAGAAATAGTCTCCATTCAACTAGTATGTTGCGAAAAACGACACTGAAAGAACGTCTATTGGCGGATACTGATTTCGATGTCGAAGAAGTCGTAGAAAATAAAAAGGAAACAGAAGAAATCGTAACTAAAACACCGATAGTGAAACCGGTCAAACAGGAAAAAGAAACGATAGCGGAAGAAAAATTGATCGATCACAGTCAGCCCAAGTATCTTACACCATTAATGGTGGAAAAGGATCAAGTGGACCCGCTTATCGGAATGGTTGATGTTACACCTTATAGTCAGTGAAAAAGCACACAGTATCGGTTTTCGATTACTGTGTGCTTTAGTTTGCACGCGTATAATTATGGCATCCAGAAATTTCTTTTTATTGTGCTGATCGCATAATCACCATGAATGTCTAACAATTCGCCATCTTTCTGACCGTGTTGAGTTGAATAGAATGTTAGTTGAGCATTTGGCAAGCGAAAGGCATGCATTTTTTTATGAGATAAGTGATTCTGTTTAGTGAGTACCTTAAACAATAAAGTGAGTAATTCTAAAAAAGTTACTTTTTCAGCTAGTACAATTTCTAGCAAGCTATCTGTTGGGTCAGCAGTAGGATGTATTGGAATACCGCCACCAAAAAATTTATGATTCACACATGCGACTAGTAATAAGTTAGAATAGCTTTTATCGGTTTCGGCAGACTCGATGTTCAAAGAAAATGTTCGTTGTTTGAAATAGGCAGCGATGATTGAAATGAAATAAGCAGCATGACCCGTTAGCCTTTTTAATTTAGATTTGGATAGTTGGTAATTAACCATTCCATCTATTCCGGCACCAAAACTATTCACTGCATAGAAATAACCGTCTTCGTGTTTGACCTTTATGATGTCTAATTGCTTAGAAGCACCAAGTGATAAGATCTCATCAAGAATGGCTTCGATTCCTATCATCCACTTGTGAGAACGTGCAAAATCGTTACCTGATCCGGTAGGGATATAGCCAATGGGTACACGTATATGATGCTTTTCTAAAGCATTGACTACTTCATTAAGTGTCCCATCTCCGCCAACAACCACCAGTCGTTCGTTTTCTAATAAAGCATCGCCAGCTAGCTTAGCTAATGCCGTAGCATGCTCCGAATATTCTGTGAGATGTATATGATAATCAACTGTATTTTTTAAACAATAGCGTTTAATGTCGTTTAAAGCTGTTCGTCCATTTCGAGAATGCTCATTTAAGATAAAGATAAGTTTATTTACTGGATTCATATCTTAGCTCCATTCAGTTAGTAAAATCAGTATACGTTATATCTTTTGGAAGTAAATAGACAATGATAAATTACTCATGAATCCGCCAACAGGGTTGAGAAAAGGGATTATATAATGATAGAATGACTCGAGCTACAATTAACTGAGGAGGCATTATATGTTAAAAATGGCAAGACGCTTTACCTTAAGTGCAATGGATTACGTTTATATTGTAATCGGATGCTTAATTACAGCAGTGGCATTTCAAGTGTTTTTATTGCCAAACGATATCGTATCTGGAGGAATAACAGGACTGTCAATCATTGCGAATAATCTATATGGATGGACACCTGCGATTTTTCAATATGCTGTTAATATTCCGTTATTAATTTTATGTTTCGTATTACTAGGGAAAGCAGCTGGTTATAAAACAATACTTGGAAGTATGTTACTGCCATTTTATCTGTTTTTCCTAGGAGACCTAACCCCTTTAACGACTGATCCGTTATTAGCGGCTTTATTTGGAGGGATATTTACTGGATTAGGTCTAGGGATTGTTTTTCGTGCGAAGGCAACTACTGGTGGAACAAGTATTATCGTTCAGATTCTTTATCAGTACGCACGCCTTCAATTTGGACTCAGCACGGTACTAGTTGATGGCACGGTTATTTTTCTAGCCTTGATTGTATTTGATCCAGAGACAGTCATGTATTCATTGATTTCTCTATTTATTATTTCTAGAACGATCGACTTGGTTCAACTTGGCTTTAATCGAAATAAAAATATCTTCATCATTTCAGATAATCCAAAAGAAATCAGAGAAGAAGTGTTGCATACCCTTCAAAGAGGCGTTACCAATCTTGGTGTACGTGGAGGATATGGAAATACAGAAAAAGACATGTTAATGGTTGTTATTCAAGAAAGAGAATTTACATTATTGAAAGAAGCGGTCTTAGAAGTTGATCCAGATGCCTTTGTTGTAGCGATGAGTGCTAGTGAGGTACTGGGGAGAGGATTCTCTTTACACAAACAATTTAACACGGACGATACAATCCGGTAAAATGATTGTTTAACTGAAAGGCTGATAGGTATTGACTGATGATAAAAACTAAGCTATACTCAGTCTGAATAAACTTTAGGATATAGTTCATGAACCAAGCTATTCAAGAGAGATTCTTGCAAAGGTGAAAAAGAATCATAGCACATCATCAACTGCTCCCTAATGGATTGTATGAGAAATCATGCCGTTTCTTGGCGTTAACAAGACTAAAGAGGTAATGACAGACTGAATAGAGTCATTGCAAACAAGGTGGTACCGCGCGTAGACGTCCTTGTAGCAATGAACTCTATTCAGTTTTTTTGTTGAAAAATTTATGAGATTGAAAGGATTGATCACTTTGAAAAAAGTAAATAGTGCCGAATTAAGACAACTGTATCTTGATTTTTTTGAAGAAAAAAATCATAAAATTGAAAAAAGTGCATCACTTGTTCCGATTGAAGACCCCTCACTACTTTGGGTGAACTCAGGTGTAGCAACCATGAAAAAATATTTTGATGGTACCGTAAAACCGAGTAACCCTAGAATCGCAAGTTCTCAAAAAAGTATTCGTACGAATGATATTGAGAATGTTGGAAGAACAGCAAGACACCATACATTATTTGAAATGCTTGGGAATTTTTCTATCGGAGATTATTTCAAGAAAGAAGCCATTCAATGGGCTTGGGAATTTTTGACTGATGAAAAGTGGATGGCTATGGATCCAGAGAAACTTTACGTTACTGTCTATCCGGAAGATAAAGAAGCACATAAAATCTGGAGAGACGAAGTAGGGCTAAGTGAAGATCATATTGTTGAAGAAGAGGGAAACTTCTGGGACATCGGAGAAGGCCCGTGTGGTCCGAACTCAGAGATCTTTTATGACAGAGGCCCTGAATATAATGATTTGACAGAAGATGATCCTGAGAGTTACCCAGGTGGAGAAAATGAAAGATGGTTAGAGATCTGGAATTTAGTTTTTTCACAATTCAACCATAAACCAGATAATACCTATGATCCTCTTCCAAATAAAAACATTGATACGGGCATGGGTCTTGAAAGAATGTTGTCAGTTATTCAAGATGTACCGACTAATTTTGAAACAGACCTGTTTATGCCAATCATTGAGCAAGTAGAAGAAATCTCTGGAAAACATTATCTTGAAGCACCAGAAAAAGGTATGAGTTTCAAAGTGATCGCTGATCATGTACGTGCAATTACTTTCGCTATTGGAGACGGTGCTTTGCCTTCTAATGAAGGCCGTGGCTATGTCTTAAGAAGATTATTAAGACGTGCAATCATGCATGGACGTAAGCTTGGAATTGAAAAACCATTCTTAGCGCAACTGGTTCCAGTGGTTGGAGACATCATGAAAGCACATTACCCTGAAGTAACTGAAAAAGAAGATTTTATAGCTAAAGTTATTCTAAATGAAGAAGAACGATTCCATGAAACACTTGCTGAAGGCTTAGGTAGATTGAATGAAATAACTGAGCAAATTGTTAGTGATAAAGGTACTGTGATTAATGGTTCAGATGCCTTCCAATTATATGATACATTTGGTTTTCCGATTGAATTAACAGAAGAGGTTGCGAGCGAAAAAGGATTAACAGTTGATCTTGATGGTTTCCAAGTTGAAATGGAAAAACAAAGAGAACGTGCGCGCTCTGCTCGTAGCGATGAAGGTTCAATGTCAGTCCAAAGTGATCTTTTAACAGCATTAGACAAAGAGAGTGAATTTATTGGGTATGGACAAGTTGTAGCGGATGGAACACTTGAAACGATTCTTTCAGATGAATCATTTAAACAGTCCATTGAAAAAGGTCAAGTAGCGAAATTGATTTTTGATGAGACACCTTTCTATGCTGAAAAAGGTGGACAAATTGGAGATACTGGCGTTATTAAAGACGAAAATGGAGAAGTCGTCGCGAATATTACGGGTGTGAAATCCGCTCCTGCTGGACAACCATTGCATGAAGCTGAAATTGTTGGGACGCTAAAAACTGGCCAAAGCTATAGCCTGGAAGTGCATCGCAGTCGTCGCCATTTAATTGAAAGAAATCATACGGCAACGCACTTGTTGCACCAAGCACTTAAAGATGTTCTGGGAGATCACGCTAACCAAGCAGGGTCACTTGTAACGCCTGAGCAGTTGCGATTCGACTTTACTCACTTTGGACAAGTGACACCAGAAGAGTTGAAAAATATGGAAGAAATCGTGAATCAAAAAATATTTGCATCTATTCCTGTTTCAACAGTTGTGACATCTATTGAAGAAGCTAAAAAATTAGGCGCAATGGCGTTGTTTGGCGAAAAATATGGTGATAAAGTACGTGTTGTCATGATTGGAGAATATTCTAAAGAATTTTGTGGTGGGACGCATGTCTCAAATACATCAGACATCGGTTTATTTAAAATCATATCTGAATCAGGTATTGGTGCTGGAACAAGAAGAATTATCGCAAAAACGAGTGAAGGTTACTATAGATGGATGGAAAATCAATTAGCATTACTTCAAGATACAAGCGGGCTTGTTAAAGCACAGACAATTGAAGAAGTGCCTAATAAAGTATCACAATTGTTAGCTGATTTAAAATCAGTAAATCAAGAAAACGAATCGTTAAATGCTAAACTAGCAAACGCGCAAGCGGATGATGTTTTCAAACAAATAGAGGAAGTATCAGGCACAACCTATATCGCGCAAGAAGTTCAAGTTAAAGATATGAACCAATTGCGTCAGTTAGCAGATAAATGGAAACAGGAAGCTTTTTCTGATGTACTGGTATTAGGATTGAAAAATGACGATAAAGTAAATCTAATTGTATCGATGAGCGATCGAGCAATAAAAGCTGGATTGAAAGCTGGAGATTTGATTAAAGCTATTGCACCGAAAGTTGGCGGCGGCGGCGGTGGTCGTCCGGATATGGCGCAAGCTGGTGGAAAGAATCCAGAAGGTTTAGCAGATGCGTTAGCGTCTGTCAGCGATTGGATTTCTGAAAAACAATAATTTCCTAAATGAGAAGAAGTAAGTGAGGTCCCTTATTATATAAAGTTTTCTTCTAGGGACCTGACAATACTTGAAAAGATAAAAGAATAAACCGCGTGAAAGGTCATTGTGCTTTCTACTAATTTCTTGTAAAATAATAACACATAAGCTTTATCCAAAGACAAAATTAAAGACTTTGCTTATGAAGTACGGAGGGAGATCAATGACTTCAAACGATCATACAGTACGCTTTAGTGTAGATAATAATCAAGAACACAATGTAGAAGATACACTCAAAATGGTGTATAAGGCACTTGAAGAGAAAGGGTATAATCCAATTAATCAAATCGTGGGTTATTTACTTTCTGGAGATCCAGCTTATATACCAAGACACAACGATGCTAGAAATCTGATCAAGCGACATGAAAGAGATGAGATTTTAGAAGAGTTAATGACAAAGTATCTGGAAAGTGATAAATAAGCATGCGTATAATGGGATTAGATGTCGGTTCTAGAACGATCGGCATTGCTGTGAGTGATCCACTGGGTTGGACAGCACAAGGGATAGAAATCATCAAAATCAATGAAGATAAAGGTGATTATGGTATTGAACGCATGAAAGAACTGGCTACGACGTATGAAGTCGAGCGATTCATTGTAGGCTTACCAAAAAATATGGATAGTTCGATAGGTCCGAGGGCAGAAGCGTCATTTCAATATGGTAAACTACTTGAAGAGACCTTTGGACTTCCAGTAGAATATCAAGACGAGCGTCTGACGACAATGCAAGCCAATCGTATGTTGATTGAAGAAGGAAATGCGTCTCGAAAAAAACGAAAGCAAGTAATCGATAAGCTAGCAGCAGTGATGATTCTGCAAGGCTATCTAGATCGACTAGCAAACAACTAATACTAAGGAGATGTTAAAAAATGGCACACGACCATAACCACGACCATGACCACGAACACGAACATGACCACGAACACGAACATGAACACGGTCACGAACATATTACACTGATTGATGAAGAGGGTAATGAAGAATTATTCGAAATTTTATTTACGTTTGATTCGGATGATTTTGAAAAATCATATGTACTTGTATACCCAGCAGGCACAAACGAAGGGGAAGAAGTAGAATTATCTGCTTTCTCCTATACAGAAGCTGACGGTGGACTTGAAGGAACATTGAGTTCTATCGATTCTGATGAAGAATGGGAAATGATTGAAGAAGTCCTAAATACTTTCATCGAAGAAGAAGACGAAGAAGCATAATAAATAAGAAAATAGCCATGAGAAATGATTAGTATGATTTCACATGGCTATTTTACTATATACATATGTAGTTACTGAAAATCTCATTAAAGATTTCCAGTAAAACGGAACGATTAGAAAATAACCTTTAATCTAAAGTGTGTATTGTGTATAATAAAACAGATATAAACATTTTGAAAAGGAATGGGTCAAATATGCCAGACCAGGAGTCAACACATACTGTACGTAAAATCGTACTGAGTATTGTAGCAATTCTGATCGTGTTACTTATCGTATTGGGCTTTTCGAGTTATCACTACTATACTTCTTCTCTAGAACCTTTAGATCCAGATAGTAATGAAGAGATACCTGTTGAAATTCCTATTGGTTCGTCCCGAACAGATATTGCCAGAATATTGGAAGAAAAAGGTATCATAAATAGTGCCTTTGTGTTTAATTATCATCTTAGATTTAATGGTGAGCAAGGATTTCAGGCAGGATATTACCTGTTTTCTCCAGCGCTGTCTTCTGACGAAATCGTTCAGAGTTTAAAAGAAGGCGGATCTCCAATAACTGAAGAATCAGCGGGTAGACTAACGATACCTGAAGGGTATACGGTTGAACAAATTGCTGTTGTGATGGATGATCAAACTGACTTTACTGAAGACGAGTTTTTCGATCTGATCAAAAGTGAATCATTTTTGAAAGAAAAGGTAGATGAGTTTCCTGATTTATTGACCAGTGCTTATGAGGCTAGGGAAGAAACGATCTATGCGTTAGAAGGATATTTATATCCGGCAACTTATGAGTTTAACGATGATACAACACTGGAGGAAGTTGTTACACAAATGATCTCCAGAATGGATCAAGTTATGGAACCTTATTATGCAGATATTCAAGACAAAGAGACGACCGTTCACGCTATCTTGACAATGGCATCTTTCATTGAAAGAGAAGGGATAACGTTTGAAGACCGAGAGATTATCTCTGGTGTATTTTATAATCGATTAGCGATTGATATGCCTTTGCAAACGGATGTCAGTGTGACATATGCGCTTGGTGAACATCAAGAGAGGATTACTTATGATGATCTTGAAACGGATTCTCCATACAATCTTTATCAGCATAGAGGCTTAGGGCCGGGACCGGTAAATAGTCCAGCAGAAGATTCTATTAAAGCGAGTGTCAATCCAGCTGAGACAGACTATTATTACTTTATTGCTGATCTATCTACAAAAGAAGTATACTTTTCTGAAACGTACCAGCAACATTTAGAATTACAAAATGAATTAAATTAAAGCATTGAGCCTTAATGGCTCAGTGCTTTTATTGAGAAAATCGAATCAACTCTGTCGTATGAGTGTTCACTTGAGAGGAAAATTAAATATGAAGAAAACTAAACCAATTGTAATAGGCGTAACAGGTGGATCAGGAAGCGGTAAAACGAGTGTAAGTCAGGCGATTTATAATCATTTCCCAGGGCGTTCTATTATGATGTTAGAACAAGATTCTTATTATAAAAACCAGGATCATCTTGAATTTGAAGAAAGATTAAATACAAATTATGATCATCCATTTGCATTTGACATAGATTTACTCATTCAACATTTAAATAAATTAGTGAATTACGAAAAGATTGAAAAGCCTGTTTACGATTATACTAAGCACACTAGAAGCGATGAAATTGTCGTGCAAGACCCTAAAGAAGTTATCATCCTTGAAGGGATTCTTATTCTTGAAGATGCTCGGTTAAGAGACATGATGGACATTAAAGTTTACGTGGATACGGATGATGATATTAGAATTATTCGAAGAATTAAACGCGATATTGAAGAACGTGCACGAACATTAGACCATGTAATCGAGCAATATCTTACAGTAGTCAAACCAATGCATACACAATTTATTGAACCGACTAAAAAACATGCAGACATCATCATACCTGAAGGTGGAAGAAATCAAGTTGCCATAGATTTAATGACGACAAAAATTGATACGATTTTCAAAAACCGTTCTCTTTAATTGAAAAATGCTTGTTATTTATTTCATAAAAAAACGCTTTACAAGATGTTAAGTTCGTGGTATCTTGATTCCATTGAGATTCTGATCTCGTGTTTGAATCGATATAGCAAAGTATAGTATACTAATCAGAATACATGTTTGATCAGGTTTATAACGAAATATATTATGGGGTGAAGCACGTGATGACAGAAAAAGTATATCCAATGACTTTAGAAGGTAAAGAAAATTTGGAGAAAGAATTAGAAGAATTAAAAACAGTAAAAAGAAAAGAAGTTGTAGAGCGTATCAAGATTGCGCGTGGTTTTGGTGATTTATCCGAGAACTCTGAGTATGAATCAGCAAAAGATGAACAAGCATTTATCGAAGGACGAATCAGCACTGTTGAGAACATGTTAGCAAATGCTGAAATTATCGATAATTCTAAAGCTAAGACAGATGAAGTTTCTCTTGGACGTTCTGTAATCTTTAAAGAATTACCAGATGGCATCGATGAAGAGTATACAATCGTTGGAAAAGCAGAAGCAGATCCATTTTCTGGAAAAATTTCTAATGAATCTCCTATCGCCCAAGCGCTTCTTGGTAAAAAAGTAGGGGAAAAGGTCGAAATCAGTACACCAGGTGGTTCGATGACTGTCCAAATCACGAAAGTATTTTAATAGAAAACTTATCAAGGAACAAAAGACAATAATCTTTTGTTCCTTTTTTTAATAACTCATACTTAAGGCTGATTTTTCTCAAACAGTAGTGCGGTAAGTACGATTATCGATTATACTATAGATACAATCAATCTTAAGGGGTATGTAAAATGAATCGTCCACTATTTAAATTAGTTATGGGCCTACTAGGAATATGGCTTTTATATGATATTTTTTCAAGTGCTTCTATACTTGTTTTGTTTGGATTAGGAATCATATTGATGGTATTTCCTGAAAAACTATTTAAAACGAGTCATAAGCAAGGAAATATATTTTGGCTGGGCCTAATACTGTTTGTATTGTCCATCCTTTTTACATCTGCAGCGTGGGTGATTTTAATCGTACTATTAATTTTTAAATTCGGTGAAGATCATAAGATGTTTAAAACGGTTAAAGATCCTTTGACAAAAAAACAGCCTAAATGGAGAGAAAAAGATTACGTTTCTGTTCAATTTAAAGAAGATCAAGAAGAGACACTTCAATTGCATAGAAAGAAATGGTTTGGCGACGATTCGATAGGATACGATATTTACGAGTGGAACGATATTAATTTTTCTAAAGCAATGGGAGATACAGTCATAGACTTAGGAAATACGATCCTTCCAAAACAAGAAAATATTGTCATGATCCGTAAAGGACTTGGCGATACAAAATTGCTTATACCAGAAGAAGTTGGCGTATCTTTAGATCTTTCATTGTTGATTGGAAAAGTGCGAATTGGTGAAGACCTGTTGGACTTGAAGAATGAAACGCTTAAATGGCAATCACCCGCTTATCAGGAAAGTTCTAGAAAAATAAAAGTAGTACTCAATGCCTTGATAGGAGAAGTTGAGGTGATTTTTATATGAAACAAAATGCCAAAGAATTTGCCAAATACTTCTTCTTGTTTTTCGCCATGATTTTTTTGTTCACCTTATTTATATGTTTTACTTACACAAATGAAGAATGGTTTTATATGATTTTTCAGTATACTTTTTCAGGATTCCCACTTATTATTTACCTAATTTCTTTTTCAGTTTTTTTAACCTTTACGATGCTAGCTTATATGAAATCATTTGAGAGAAAAAAGTTAAAAAAAGTAGAAGAAGGGTTGAAAATGATGTCTAAAGGACATTATTCAGCTTCAATTTTTCTAGATATGTACTCTTTGGATACCCCTTTACAAGTGAATAAAGAAATTGATAGACAGTTTATAAAATTACATGAAAAACTGATGCGGATGGCAGAAGAAGCGATTATAGCAAGTCAAAGATCCACTCAGATGAGTAATGAAACTAAAATTGAGATCTTAGAAAATGAGCGGCATCGTATTGCGCGTGAGTTGCACGATTCTGTTAGTCAACAGTTGTTTGCAGCTTCTATGATGTTGAGTGCTGTAAATCAACAGTCTGATGAACTGGATGAAAAATTTAGTATACAACTTAACTTAATTGAAAAAATCATCAATGATTCTCAGACAGAAATGCGCGCATTGCTACTGCATTTGAGACCGGTTAAATTAGATGGAAAAACGCTTAAACAAGGTGTTGAACAATTGCTGAAAGAATTATGTACAAAAATTAATACAGATATACGCTTTGAAATAGAAGATATTCGATTGGCTCATGGTGTGGAAGATCACTTATTTAGAATTGTTCAGGAGTTACTGTCTAATGTGCTAAGACATGCCAAAGCAGATGAATTGGAAGTTTATCTAAAAAGAGCACATGAAACAGTATTGCTTAGAATGATTGATGATGGTGTAGGATTTGATATGAACAAGAAAAAATCGGGTAGTTATGGATTGGAAAATATCAGAGAAAGAATTAATGGAATTGGTGGAGATGTGAAAATAATCTCTTTCCCTGAAAAAGGTACGAGTATTGAAATCAGCATACCAATTGTAGCAGGAGGAGAAAAATGATACGACTATTGTTAATTGATGATCACCAAATGGTTAGGTTAGGGTTATCATCCTATTTTTCAATTCAAGATGATATGACTGTTATTGGAGAAGCCGAAGATGGTCTTAAAGGTTACGAGATTGCATTGGAAGAAAAACCAGATATTATTTTAATGGATTTAGTGATGGAAGTAATGGATGGTATAGAGTCTACACAAAAAATTCTTGAAGAATGGCCAGAAGCAAAAATTATTATCCTAACAAGTTTTATAGATGATGAAAAAGTGTTTCCTGCCATGGAAGCTGGAGCATCAGGTTATCTTCTTAAAACATCTTCAGCTAAAGAAATAGCAGAAGCTATTCGTTCTACATATAATGGAGATCCGTATTTTGAGACAGAAGTTACTGAGAAACTAATCGAACACGAAAATAGTAAAGAACAAATTATCTTGCATGACGAATTAACTAATCGAGAAAAAGAAGTACTTCAGCTGATTTCACAAGGTTATTCTAATCAAGAAATTGCAGATGCATTATTTATCACATTGAAAACAGTTAAAACACATGTATCCAATATTTTATCTAAACTTCAAGTTGATGACCGGACTCAAGCGGCTATCTACGCCTTTAGACATGATTTAGTCGAATAAGAGTAGCATCAGCTTTTAAGAAAATAGACAAAAAACGCCAATTAGCATGAGCTAATTGGCGTTTTTTTATTATTTAGTTAAAATTACAGGCAAGATGATCGGTTTACGTTCTGTTTCAGCAAATAAGAACTGTTTGATATCTTCAATCAAGTCATTACGCATTTTATATTCGTTGACTTGTTTGAATTCAAATGAACGTTGGATACTCTCGAAAGCAACTTTTTGAGCACTTTGGATCAGTTTTTCAGACTCTCTCATGTAAATGAAACCACGAGAGATGATATCTGGTCCAGCCAAGACTGTACGCTTCTCAGTATCAATCGTTGCAACGACGACGACAAGACCATTATCTGAAAGTAATTTACGGTCTTTCAATACAACATTACCGATGTCACCAATACCAGATCCATCTATATAAACGTCTTGTGCGTTAAATTCACCAGCACGTCTAGCAGAGTCTTCGGTGAAAGCGACAATTTGACCATTATCAAGAATAAAACAATGATCTTCTGGAACACCTGTCTTCTGAGCTAATCCAGCGTGGATTCTTTGCATGCGGTGTTCACCGTGAATCGGTACGAAGAATTTTGGTTTCATCAAACGTAACATCAATTTTTGTTCTTCTTGTCCACCGTGTCCTGAAGTATGGACGTTATTGACTTTACCGTGGATAACATTTGCGCCAGCTTCTAATAGTTGGTTAATTACTCGATTAACGCTCACTGTATTACCAGGAATGGGTGAGCTTGAAAAGACCACTGAATCTCCAGGTTGAATCGTAATTTGGCGGTGTGTACCGTTGGCTACGCGACTTAAAGCGGCCATTGGTTCTCCTTGAGAACCTGTACATAAAATGAGGACTTCATTATCTTTATAGCGTTTCAGTTCATTTGGATGAATGAACGTACCTTCCTCAGCTTCGATATAACCTAGCTCTTGACCAGTTTCTAGAGAGGTTACCATGCTACGACCGAATACAGCGATTTTTCGACCTGTTTCATTAGCTGCTTTAACAACTTGTTGAACACGAGAAATATTCGATGCAAAGGTAGCGAATATAATTCTACCATCAATTTTTTTCAATAAACTTTGAATGGATTCTCCGACAACTTGTTCTGATTTGGTGAAGTTTGGAACTTCAGCATTTGTACTATCAGATAAGAGCGCTAGTACGCCTTCTTCACCAATTTTAGCCATTTTATGCAAATCTGCAGGTTCTCCAACAGGTGTGAAATCAAATTTGAAATCTCCTGTCTGAACAATATTACCGTTAGGTGTTTTTACAACAATACCGTAAGATTCAGGAACACTATGAGTCGTACGGAAGAATGATACAGAAGTTTTTCTGAATTTAATAACAGTATCTTCGTTGATCTCATTCAGCTCAGCAGAACGTAATAATTGATGCTCGTTTAATTTATTACGAATAAGTGCCAGCGCAAGTTTACCTGCATAAATCGGGATATTCAGTTGTTTTAGCAAGAAAGGAATACCACCTACGTGATCTTCATGACCATGGGTGATAAAAAGTCCTTGGATTTTATCTTTATTTTCAATGATGTATGAGTAATCAGGTATAACATAGTCAATACCTAGTAGATCATCTTCTGGGAATTTAATACCTGCATCAATCAGGATGATTTCATCCTGGAATTGAACACCATATGTGTTTTTACCAATTTCATTTAAGCCACCTAAAGCGAAAATTGCCGCTTCATTGTTTTTAATATTCGGTTTCATCATAAATCTCCTTTTAAAATTGTTTTCATTCAGATTGTATAGTTAGCGTTCATCCTATTCAGAACAAACTAATACAGCAAAGACTCGAATCTCCGTCTTTTTGTATAATATGAAAAAAAGCCACTTGGATGAGTGTCAATCATGACTTGGCTCGAATTTTCATTTTTCACTTTTAATATCCGTCCGATGAATTGGCCTATTTCAGCCAATGATTAGTATAATTTTACCATACTAGTATCAATAAGTATAGAAGAAGCGAATGACTGAAAATTACATTCTTACTAAACCACACTTATATAAAGAGATTTAATTAAATACATCAATTTACGGTTGTATGGAATGGATTACACGGGGTACACTAAGACTGTAAATAAAATCAGCATTTGATTAGGAGATTAACAATGAATAAAAAAATGATTTTTTTCGATATAGATGGCACCTTATTGACTGATGAAAAAACGATATTAGAAAGTACTAGAGAAGCGATTGCTACTTTACAAAAAAATGGTCATGAAGTTGCTATTGCGACAGGACGAAACGCTTTAATGGCTAAAGAATTGATAGATGAATTGAACATTCCTAATTATATCGTGTGTAATGGTGCAGCGGGATTCTTTCATCATGAGGAAATTTATGCTAACCCGTTAAATAAAGAAGCGATTGATCGACTGATCAATATTGCAGACAAACATAATCACCAAATCATTTACGAAACAGCAACAGATCTTAAAAGACGTAGCGAAACGATTAATGATGAAGTTGCTTTAGGAATGAAGCATGTAGGGTTTCCAGTTCCTGAAGTAAACCATCACTTCCATGAAAAAGAAACACTAACACAGATGTTGATTTTTTATACAGAGGAAGATAAACACTTATATGAAAATGGACAATTTCCTGAATTTAGATTTGTTAGATGGTACGAAGCAGGCATGGATATTTTACCTGCAGATGGTTCGAAGTATGAAACGATTGCCAAATTGACCTCGATGAAAGGTTTTGAAAAACAAGATGTCATTGCATTCGGTGATGGATTAAATGACTATGAAATGATTGCCAATGTGGGTCTAGGCATTGCGATGGGTAATGGAGAAACGATTGTGAAAGAAGTGGCGGATATGGTCACTGCTACGAATAATGAAGATGGTATTTTCAAAGCTTTAAAAGAATTAAAGTTGATTTGATTCTTTTTCACTAATTGAAGATACATTGCTGAAATAACTAATTTTTTCTGGATACACTTTGCTAAAAACATTCATGTTTTAGGATATTGCAACTAGGATAACCTTTAGATATAATTAAAGTTAAATCAACAATCGATATAACGGATTATAAAATGATAAATAGAATGATTTAGGAAGGGAGATGTTCATGGAAAAAAAGAAAACGATAAGCAAAACACTTGATAACCAACTCTCTCAAATTGAGAAATATTGGATGTTGGTAGGATTCAGCTTGTTTTTGATCGGGGTATCTTTTTTACTCGATTCACCTTCGGAAATTTTCAAAGGGCAAGGGATCATTTTAACGACTGCTTCCAATCTAACCACTGATTATTTTGAACTGACGAGTGTGGGAGCAACTTTCTTTAATTCGGGTATTCTCACGCTACACGCACTGGTGTTGATTAAGTTAACTAAAGCTGAAATCAATGGACCGTTGATTGCAGCGATATTCACAGTTGCTGCCTTTTCTTTTTTCGGGAAAAATCTATATAACTCTACGCCAATCGTTATAGGTGCCTTTACATATGCATGGGCCACAAAGGTGCCGACAGAAAAGTCGCTACTAGCAGCACTGTTTGGTACGGCCTTGGGACCGATTGTCAATGAAATCACTTTTAATATTGGACTACCTTTTGGATATGGACTGTTGATGGGATGTAGTGCTGGATTTATCGTTGGCTTTATTCTGCCGCCTTTGGCCCATCATTTTGTCGCATTCACTAAAGGATTCAGCCTATATAATATCGGGTTTACAAGCGGTGTAATCGGAACGATTGCTACATCCATCTTAAGAGCGATGGGCGTCAACATAGAGCCTGTCTCTATGATTTCTCAAGGGAATAATACACCGATGTCACTGGTTTTTTTTCCACTATTCGCTGGTATGCTACTTTATGGGGTATATCTAAACGGTTGGTCCTTTAAAGGATACAACCGCCTATTAAGAAATTCGGGTCAACTTTCCACTGATTTCATCAAAAGAAATGGGTTTAGCTTGACCTTGATTAACATGGCTGGTTTAGGATTTATTTCTCTCTTCTTTGTCTTGATTTTAGGGGGAGAACTCAATGGCCCTGTTATTGGCGGTGTGTTGACTGTGGTAGGATTTGGTGCATTTGGTAAACATATAAAAAACGTTATTCCTGTTTTGATTGGTGTAACGCTTATCGGTTATATTAATCATTATGATATGAGTGATACATCTGTGATTATGGCTGGTTTATTTGGGACGACAATTGCGCCTATAGCAGGTCGCTATGGGACGTTGATGGGGATAGTGGCTGGTGGACTACACTTGACTGTAGTCAGCAATACTAGTTATTTGCACGGAGGCATCAATTTGTACAATAATGGATTTGCGGGCGGATTTGTCGCAGCGATGATGATTCCATTATTAGAGGCTGTCCATTATCATAGAGAACAAAGAAGAGAACTCAGAGAACCCATTGATCCTGCTGAATCAATCGAGGTTAAAAAATAAAAGCTGAACACGATGTTTGAAGTCAGACAAATTGTCTACTTGATAACATCGCGTTCAGCTTTTTTTATGGTCTTAATTGGCCCCTAAAATATCTATACCATCTGGAAGTGCCAATGGATTTTCGGGATCGATTCTATCGTAAAACATGACGCCATTCAAATGATCGATTTCATGTTGAACAACAATTGCTGGAAAACCACGCAATCTTTCTTTATGACTATGACCATTTAGATCAACGTATTCAACAGTAATTCGTTTGTGCCGCGGCACAAACCCTTCTACTTCTCTATCGACGGATAAACAACCTTCTCCATCAGGAAGGCAAGTTTGTTGCACAGAGTGACTGATAATCCGGGGATTAACCATAATCACGCTGTATTCAGGCTCATCATCTTCTTCATCTTGAGAGGGAAGATGTACAGCGAGAAGTTGTTTTGAAACATTCACTTGTGGAGCAGCAATACCCACGCCTGCTCTAAGTGCGTGTCTTTCAGCAATCTCTGGATCTTGGCTATTAATGAGAAACTGTAGCATTTCTTCGCCAAGCTGTTTCATTTCTTCTGGCACAGGTATCGTAATCGCTTCAGCAATCTCGCGTAAAGTAGGATGACCTTCGCGGATAACATCGTCCATTGTAATCAATAGTAAGCACTCCTTGTATATTAAATTCTACTATTATACTATTCAACTTCATAAGTTTATCAGGTTTAATCCAGAAATGCACGTTTAGATAAGCATTCCTTAGGGGATTTTAAAGCATAATAAATAAAATCAGATAGTGAAATTAGTCACAACTTATTATTTAATAGCATGTTGAAAAACACAGTTTTCATTTATAGGTATATTATATAACAGTTCAAAAGACTGTATTACTATTTTTTTTGATTACTGCATAGGACCATCATTTTTTGATAGATACACACCGAAAGTGTTTTACTTCACAATTAGTGCTGCAACCTTATTCTATCAATGTTTTAGAGCTTGTTCCGAAACTTTAATGCTTGCAAAATAAGGAGATGCGTGGTAAATTTAACAAGGAATCGAGAAAAATGATACAGTTATTTTCAGCTGTTTCAACTAATAAAACTTTTAATTAAAAGAGAGGAATGGGTAGTCTATGGCAAAGCAACCAGTTGATTACGAAGCATTACTAAGTTCAATCGAAGCTTCGTTTCCGATGGTTCAGATTCTTGATAAAGATGGTAAGGTCGTAAATGAAGACATTATGCCTGATTTATCAGATGACGAGTTAGTAGAATTAATGGAAAGAATGGTGTGGTCACGTGTGTTACATGATCGCTCTATGGCATTAGCACGTCAAGGACGTCTAGGTTTTTACGCGCCAACTATGGGACAAGAAGCTTCTCAATTAGCAAGTCACTTCGCATTCAAAAAACAAGATTGGCTATATCCAGGTTACCGTGATGTTCCACAATTGATTCAACACGGTTTACCATTATCAAAAGCATTCTTGTGGTCAAGAGGTAATGTTGAAGGAAATAATTACCCAGAAGACCTTAACGCAATTCCACCTCAAATCATCATTGGAGCGCAATACATCCAAGCGATGGGTAATGCAGTTGGACAAAAATTCTCTGGTAAACAAGATGAAGTTACGTTCACTTACACTGGTGATGGTGGTTCTTCACAAGGTGATGTTTATGAAGGTATGAACTTTGCTGGACGTTACAAAGCGCCTGTCGTTTTCTACATCCAAAACAATGGCTATGCTATCTCTACACCACGTGAAAAACAATCTGCAGCAAATGCACTAGCTCAAAAAGCAGCAGCAGCAGGAATTCCTGGTATCCAAGTTGACGGAATGGATCCGTTAGCAGTATACGCTGTATCTAAACAAGCACGTGACTGGGCAGCGGCTGGTAATGGTCCTGTTCTTATTGAAACGATTACTTCACGTTTCGGACCTCACTCAACTTCTGGTGATGATCCAACACGTTACCGTGAACAAGAATCATTCGATTACTGGGAACAACGCGATCCACTAATCCGTTTCCGTAACTTCTTAACTGAAAAAGGTCTTTGGACTGAAGAACGTGAAGAAGAATTGATTGAAAAAACTAGAGAAGAAGTTAAACAAGCTGCTAAAGAAGCAGATCAAGCTCCAAAAATGAAAGTCTCTAAATTCTTAGAAAGTATGTTTGATGCACCAGGTCAAAACATTACTGAACAGATTGAGAAATACCAAGCAAAGGAGAGTAAATAAGCATGGCGAATCTAACAATGATTCAAGCGATCACTGAAGCTTTAGATCAAGAATTAGCTCGTGATGAAAAAGTCTTGATTTTCGGAGAAGACGTTGGTAAAAACGGAGGAGTATTCCGTGCGACTCAAGGTCTTTTCGATACACATGGTGAAGAAAGAGTAAACGATACGCCTCTTGCTGAGTCAGGTATCGGTGGTATGGCATTTGGTTTAGCTGTACAAGGTTTCCGTCCAGTAATGGAAATTCAATTCTTCGGTTTCGTATTCGAAGTAATGGATTCAGTTGTAGGACAAATCGCTCGTACACGTTACCGTATGGGTGGAAACATGAACATGCCAGTAGTTGTTCGTTCTCCATTCGGTGGAGGAGTTCACACTCCTGAAATGCATGCTGATTCACTTGAAGGATTGATGGCTCAATCTCCTGGATTGAAAGTTGTTATCCCTTCTAACCCTTACGATGCAAAAGGATTATTAACTTCAGCTATTCGTGAAAACGATCCTGTTGTATTCCTTGAGCACATGAAACTATATCGTTCATTCCGTGATGAAGTACCTGAAGAACAGTATACTGTACCAATCGGTAAAGCTGCTGTTGCTAAAGAAGGTTCTGACGTAACGGTTGTAGCTTATGGTTACATGGTTCGTGAAGCACTTAAAGCAGCAGAAAAACTTGAAAAAGATGGCGTTTCTGTAGAAGTAGTAGATCTACGTACAGTTTCACCAATCGATTACGAAACAATCGTTGCATCAGTTGAGAAAACTGGTCGTATGGTTATGGTACAAGAAGCACAGCGTCAAGCAGGTGTTGGTAATACTGTAATCTCTGAAGTTTCTCAACGTTCTGTACTTTCACTTGAAGCACCAATCGGATTCGTATCTGCACCAGACACGATTTATCCATTTGGTCAAGCTGAAAACACTTGGTTACCAAGTGCAGACGATATCACTGAAGCAATCAATACAGCTGTAAACTTTTAATTAAAACACTAAGATCTTTAAGCTAGTAAGCTAACTATTGGTCTTTCAACAAAAGGGGAAAAACTAGTTCAGTATCTCGAGTATCTGTATTGGTTTTTCTTCCTATTGTTGTATGTATTGATTGGCCTAGCTATAAAACAGATGATTGAACAATCATAAACGAGAAGGGAAGAGCGCAAACATGGCTTTTACATTTAAACTCCCTGATGTAGGGGAAGGAATGGCAGAAGGCGAGATCGTCAGCTGGTTAGTTTCTGAAGGAGACACAGTAGAAGAAGGCGACTCAATTGCTGAGATTCAAAATGATAAATCAGTAGAAGAATTAGCATCACCAGTAGATGGAACAATCAAGAAATTCTTAGTTGAACCAGGTACTGTAGCAGCAGTTGGCGATCCAATTGTTGAAATCGATGCTGAAGGACACGAATCTGAGGAATCTGAAGCTTCAGCACCTGCTGAAGAAAAAGCTGAAGAAAAACCAGCTGAAACTAAGTCTGAATCTAAAGGTTCTACAGGTACTTTCACATTCAAACTTCCAGACGTTGGAGAAGGAATGGCAGAAGGCGAGATCGTTAGCTGGTTAGTTTCTGAAGGAGACACAGTAGAAGAAGGCGACTCAATCGCTGAAATCCAAAACGACAAATCAGTAGAAGAACTAGCATCACCAGTAGATGGAACAATCAAGAAATTCTTAGTTGAACCAGGTACTGTAGCAGCAGTTGGCGATCCAATCGTTGAAATCGCTGCTGAGGGACACGAATCTGAAGATTCTTCAGAATCAAGTGCTACTTCAACTGAATCAGCTTCTGAAAAAACAGATGCAGCTGGCTCTGAATCAACAACTTCAGGATCAGTAGTTAAAAATTCCAATCCTAACAAACGTGTTTTGGCTATGCCATCAGTTCGTCAATATGCACGTGAAAAAGATGTTGATATCAGTGCTGTAGAAGCAACTGGTAAAGGCGGACGTACAACTCGTGAAGACATTGATGCATTTGTATCAGGTGGCGGATCTGTTGCGAAATCTGAAGATACTTCATCTTCTAAAGAAGAAGCAACTCAATCTACTTCAGATAATGCTTCATCAGCTTCTAAATCTACAGGATCATCTAAAACTGTTTCAGCTGATGCTAAACCGTTCAAATCTGGTCGTGGAGATCAAGAAACACGCGAGAAAATGAGTACAACTCGTAAAGCAATCGCTAAAGCAATGGTTAACAGCACGTTAACAATTCCTTCAGTAGCATTGTTTGACGAAGTGGACTTCACTAAAGTGATTGCTCACCGTACTAAATTTAAAGCAATCGCAGCTGAAAGAGGAACTAAATTAACATTCTTACCATATGTTGTTAAAGCCTTGATTTCAGTTATGAAAAAATACCCAGCACTAAATGCATCAATTGATGATACTACTGATGAAGTTGTTTACAAAAACTACTTTAACATTGGTATTGCTGCTGATACAGACCAAGGTTTATATGTACCAGTTGTTCAAGATGCGAATACTAAATCAGTATTTGATATCGCTGACGAAATCAATGATTTAGCTGCTAAAGCGCAAGAAGGAAAACTTAAAGGTAGCGATATGTCAGATGGATCAATCTCTATCTCTAATATCGGTTCTGTAAATGGTCAATTCTTCACACCAATTATTAACCACCCAGAAGTGGCTATTTTAGGTGTAGGACGCTCATTCAAGAAACCTATCGTTAACGCTGAAGGTGAAATCGTAGCGGCTCCAATGCTTCCATTGTCACTTGTGTTCGATCACCGTATTATTGATGGTGCGACAGGTCAAGCTGCAATGAACGAATTGAAAAAATTATTGGCAGACCCAGATTTACTATTAATGGAAGGCTAAGGTGAAATTTAAATGGTTGTAGGAGATTTCGCAATTGAGTTAGACACAGTTGTAATCGGTGCTGGACCTGGTGGCTACGTAGCTGCCATCCGCGCTGCTCAAATGGGACAAAAAGTTGCCATTGTAGAAAAAGAATTTATTGGTGGAGTTTGCTTGAACGTTGGATGTATTCCTTCTAAAGCACTAATCTCTGCTGGACACAAATATCAAGATTCATTAGATTCTCAAGCTTTCGGTATTACTACTGAAAACGTAACCCTTGATTTTGCAAAAACTCAAGAATGGAAAAAAACTCAAGTTGTTGACAAATTAACTAAAGGTGTAGAAATGCTCCTTAAAAAGAATAAAGTTGAAATCCTTTATGGAGAAGCTTTCTTCAACGATGAGCATACTTTACGCGTAATGGGTGAAGACAGTGCTCAAACTTATTCATTCAACAATGCGATTATTGCTACTGGTAGCCGTCCTGTACAAATCCCTGGTTTCAAATTCAGCGATCGTGTACTAGATTCTACTGGAGCTTTGAGCCTTACTGAAGTGCCTAAGAAAATGGCAATTGTTGGTGGTGGTTACATCGGTTCTGAATTAGCGGGTGTTTATGCTAACTTAGGTACTGAAATCACTATTCTTGAAGGTCTTCCTTCAATTCTTAATGGTTTTGACAAAGACATGGTTAAATTAGTTGAGAAAAACTTCAAAAACCGTGGCGTTAAAATCGTTACTAAAGCAATGGCTAAAGAAGCCGTTAAAAACGATGATGGTGTAACTGTTAAATATGAAGTTGACGGAAAAGAAGAATCATTAGACGTTGATTATGTATTAGTAACTGTTGGCCGTCGTCCAAATACAGACGAATTAGGTCTAGAACAAGCTGGCGTAAACGTTAGTGATCGTGGCTTGATTGAAGTAGATAACCAAGGACGTTCAAACATCGAAAGCATCTTTGCTATTGGTGACGTTGTTCCTGGTCCTGCACTAGCTCATAAAGCTAGTTATGAAGCTAAAATTGCCGCTGAAGCAATTGCAGGAAAAAAAGTTGCTGTTGATTATCGTGCTTTACCAGCAGTAGCGTTTACTGATCCTGAAATTGCATCTGTTGGTTTAACTGAAGCAGAAGCTAAAGATCAAGGTCTAGATACTAAATCGACTAAATTCACATTCGCTGGAAATGGTCGTGCATTATCTCTTAATGATACTGAAGGTTTCGTACGTTTAGTAACAACTAAAGAAGATAACGTAATCGTCGGAGCTCAAGTTGCTGGACACAGCGCTTCAGATCTAATTGCTGAACTTGGATTAGCAGTGGAAAGTGGTATGAATGCGGAAGATATCGCAATGACTATCCACGGACACCCTTCTCTAGGAGAAGCAGTAATGGATGCAGCAGAAGCTGCTCTAGGATTACCAATCCACATGTAAGAATGAATTAAGACGAATCGAGTGAAGATTTACTTCACTCGATTTTTTCTTTTACATAGGCTCATATCGGTAAAATACCGATATACTTTGATAGAATACTTCAAAACTTATATAATAGAATTAGATAAAAGAAAAGAGGAATCGTGATGTCTGAAATCAATAAGAGAGATCAACTCATTAAGCAGTGGATAAAAGAAACAGCTGAAATGATTGAAGATGCAAAAGAGGAAAGTTTAAAAGTAGAAGAGAAGTCTGCTAGAAATGATCTTGTTACTAACATGGACAAACAAATTGAAGAAGCCCTTACAAATAAAATTAGATCGAATTTTCCTGAAGACCGTATCTGCGGAGAAGAAGGATTTGGAGATAATTTAGAAGATTTAAATGGAACTGTCTGGTTCATTGACCCCATTGACGGTACGCTTAACTTTGTTTTACAACAAGAGAACTTTGCAGTAATGATTGCAGTTTATGAAGAAGGTAAAGGCGTTCAAGGGTATATATATGATGTCACTTCAAAAAAACTTTATCACGGAATAAAAGGACAAGGCGTTTTCTGTAATGATAAACCACTAAGTGCGCCAGAGAATAAAGGTTTATCAGAAGGCTTGATGGCAACGAACAGTCAATTGATGACACAAGATGCATTCAGTGAATACAGAGTGATCGCGGGTAAATCAATGGGAGTCAGAATGTTAGGGTCAGCCGGATTAGAAGTCATTGAATTAATCAAAGGAAATGTGATTGCTTATGTGGCGACTAAACTTAGCCCATGGGACATCGCACCTGGAAAAATCATGCTAGAAGAGTTTGGCTACAAAATCTCTAATTTTTCGGGAGAACCGGTTAATTTATTGAAAACGAACCAAACAATTTTCTCAACAGCACGTGCCTTCGACGAAATTGTGACAAATAAATAAAAATACTTTTAAAAAAGCTTGTTCTTTTCTGAAAATTACTGTTATAATAAGAAGTGGAAAAAAAGGTCCAATGACTTAAGCATTTATTCTTGCGTTGAAGTCACACCAAGAGTGAGTGTTTTTTTTGTGTGAAAATCTAATATAATCTCATTCATGAGAATCATTTAACCTGATCATGATTATCTGGATTTTGAAGATCTGAAGTATAAATTTGATAAAGCCTCACCGTAGTAATTAAGGAGTGAATTGATTAAATGGAATTAAGAAATGATATTCGTAACATTGCAATTATTGCCCACGTCGACCACGGTAAAACGACACTGGTTGATGAACTATTGAAACAATCTGATACATTAGACGCTCGTAACAAGCTTGATGAACGTGCAATGGATTCAAATGATATTGAAAAAGAACGTGGAATCACGATTCTAGCTAAGAACACAGCTGTTAAGTATCAAGATACGCACATTAACATCTTGGATACACCTGGTCACGCCGATTTCGGTGGTGAAGTAGAGCGTATCATGAAAATGGTTGATGGTGTTATTTTGGTAGTGGATGCTTATGAAGGTACGATGCCTCAAACACGTTTCGTATTGAAAAAAGCACTAGAACAAAAATTACGCCCAATCGTTGTTGTAAATAAAATCGATAAACCTACGGCACGTCCTAAAGAAGTATTGGACGAGGTATTAGATCTATTGATTGAATTAGATGCAGACGAAGAACAATTAGAATTTCCAGTTATCTATGCATCAGCATTGAATGGAACAAGTAGTTTCTCTGATAACCCTGATGATCAAAAAGGAACAATGGATCCTGTTTTTGAAACAATCCTTTCTGAAATTCCTGCACCAGTGGACAATAGTGATAAGCCTTTACAATTCCAAGTATCTTTATTGGATTACAACGATTATGTTGGACGTATCGGTATTGGACGTGTTTTCCGTGGTACGATCAAAGTTGGAGATAACGTAACCTTAAGTAAATTAGACGGATCGACTAAAAACTTCCGTGTAACAAAATTATTTGGTTTCTTCGGCTTACAACGTGATGAAATTCAATCAGCAAAAGCTGGTGACTTGATCGCAGTTTCAGGTTTCGAGGATATCTTCGTTGGAGAGACAGTTACACCTGTTGATCACGTAGATCCATTACCAATCTTGCGTATTGATGAGCCAACACTACAAATGACTTTCTTAGTTAATAACTCACCTTTCGCTGGTCGTGAAGGTAAATGGGTTACTTCTAGCAAGTTGAACGAAAGATTGAACATGGAATTACAGACAGACGTTTCTTTAAGAATCGATCCAACTGAATCTCCAGATGCATGGATTGTTTCAGGACGTGGAGAGTTACATTTATCTATCCTGATTGAAAACTTGCGTCGTGAAGGTTATGAGTTACAAGTATCTCGTCCAGAAGTTATCATTCGAGAAATCAATGGTAAAAAACACGAGCCATTTGAACTTGTTCAAATCGATACGCCTGAAGAATATATGGGATCAGTTATCGAGAACCTTGGACAACGTAAAGCTGAAATGAAAGATATGATTCATACTGGAAACGGTCAAGTTCGTTTGATCTTCCTTGCACCTGCTCGTGGATTGATAGGATTTACAAATGAATTCCTTTCAATGACGCGTGGTTATGGTATCTTGAATCATACATTTGATCAATATCTTCCAGTAGTTGCTGGTGGTGCTGGAGAACGTCGTAACGGTGCACTTGTATCTATGGAAAATGGAGCAGCGACAACTTATGGTATCATGAACATTGAAGACCGTGGTGTTATCTTTGTTGAACCGACTACTGAAGTATACGCTGGTATGATCGTTGGTATGCATAACCGTGATAATGATCTTTCTGTTAACGTAACTAGAGAGAAACAGAAAACAAATATCCGTTCTGCAAATAAAGATCAGACAAATGTTATCAAACGTCCTCGTATCATGACGCTTGAAGAATCACTAGAATTCTTAGCTGAAGATGAGTACTGTGAAGTAACACCTGAATCGATTCGTTTACGTAAAAAAATTCTAGACAAAAACTTACGTGAAAAAGCAGGCAAAAAATCTAAATAAGTTTCTCTAAGCCAATAGCATTTGCTATTGGCTTTTTATTTACCATCAGATTGAACGTGCTAATAATAATTCCCTCCTTGTCTAGAAGCGCTTTTATGATATACTATTAGTGACTTAAAGTTAAGGGGGCCTGCAAAGTGGATCATCTGAGAAACGCGCTTGCTAAGGACATACTGATGGAAGATGCGACTAAAATATCTACGTTGATAGAAAACCAGAAACACTTATGTGTGGCTTGTCCTGCTTTTGAAGAGGTCATAGATACCCAAATGTTTGGATTTTCAAAGAAAATTGAATTCGCTACTTCTATGGGAATATTGGAAGAAGAAGAAGGCCATCTAATGTTAAGTGAGTTAGAAAAACACTTAAATGACCTAATAAATGAAGCGTATGATGAATGAAAGGGTTAATCAAACTAGATAAATAAAAAATCCTCTCATATAGAGTGGATTTTTTTGTTATAATGAATGAAATTGCATGGATCAAGGAGAGAGACAAATGTTAGAGTCCCAAAATGAAAGGACAAGTCTTGTTGTATGGGTTTATACAACAAAGTATATTAATAAATTAAAACGTTATGGGTTAGTCCATTACGTATCAAAAAAAATGAATTATGCTATCTTGTATATTGATAAAAAAGACAAAGAATCTGTTCAACAAAATCTTACAAAACAACACTTTGTTAAAAAAGTTGAAGAATCTCACCAATGTGATATGCCGAAAACGTTTGACGGTGTACTAGATGAAGTTAGAGTACTGGCTGCACAAAGAATCAAAGAAGAAGAAAGTAAAGAAATATCAATCTTCAATCAACTTTCTTCTGGTTGGAACTGAGGAATCATATGAGAGTAATATCTGGAGAGTATGGAGGACGGCCCTTGAAGGCGGTGCCGGGGACAACGACACGACCAACTACTGATAAAATAAAAGAATCTGTTTTCCATATGATTGGGCCTTATTTTGATGGTGGTAGAGTATTGGATCTTTATGCGGGTAGTGGATCACTAGGTATTGAGGCTGTTTCTCGGGGCATGGATAGTGCGGTTTTAGTGGATTCAAACTTTAAAGCCATCAATATTATTCAAGAAAATGTTAGCATGACAAAAGAACCTGAAAAATTCATAGTTTATAAGAAAAAAGATCGTCAAGCTATTGTAGAATTAGAATCAAAGCATAGTGTATTTAACTTAGTTATATTAGATCCGCCTTATGCTTTGCAGGAAATTGAATCGATTATTAAAAGTCTTGAAACGAGTCATTTAATTAATGAACATTCGATGATTCTCTGCGAAACGGATAAAGATACGATTCTTCCCAACTCCGTTGGATTATTCTCGGTCACAAAAGAGAAGGTCTACGGAATGACTCGTATCACTGTATATAAAGGAGAAGTGTTATGAAAGTAGCGGCTTTATATGCTGGGAGCTTTGACCCATTTACAAATGGCCACCTTGATATTGTCTCGCGTGCCGCAACACTATTTGACGAAGTGATTATCGCTGTAAGTGAAAATATATCAAAAAAAGCGATGTTCAGCGCAGAAGATCGCATGAAAATGATTGAGACTTCTCTAAAAGATAGTAATCTGAGTGGTCGAGTTCGAGTGGTCAAACACGCTGGTGGTTTAACCATAGATATGGCTGAGGAGTTAAGTGTCAAAGCAATGGTTAGAGGCCTACGATCAATTAAAGATATGGAATACGAAATGGATATTGCTTCTATGAATCATTTCCAAAATAGCCAGATTGAAACAGTTTTTTTAATGTCGAGTGAAAAATATCGATTCGTTAGCTCTTCCCTGATTAAAGAAGTAGCTAAATTCAATGGGGATATTCAGGGTCTCGTCCCTGACAATATAAAAAAAGAAATGACTGATCGATTGGGTCAGGAAGAAAGCAGGTAGCGTGATTGAAAAAAATACCATTATGGTTAAAAGTAGTCCTATTGATTGGTTTAGTTTATTTAGTCTTTTTGAGACCAATTCCTTATTACATTGAGAGACCCGGTGCAGCACTGGATCTTAATCCAGTTATCGAAGTTGGTGGTGAAAAATCGGATGAATCTGGGAAGTACATGATGACTACTGTCGAAATTCTCCAAGCTACACCATTTTCTTATTTCTTTCAATTTTTACCTTATAACGATGTTGTAACGGAAGCTGAATTATTTGGAGACATTGATGATTATGAAGCTTACAATCGACTACAAAAGTATTATATGGACAGTTCAATTCATTCAGCAATCGTGGCTGCTTTTGATGCGGCAGATAAGCCTTACGAGTTAACCTATAATGGGGTATATGTCATGAGTGTTGCAGATAATTCTAATTTTAAGTCATCTCTTCAAATGGGTGATACCATCACATCGGTTGATGATTTATTGTTTGAAAATACGGAAGAGTTTATGGATTATATCAAGTCACAAGAAATTGGTAAGAATATTACAGTACATTATGAGCGAGATGGCGTGGAATCTGTATCAGAAGGTCAATTAGTCGAGTTAGAAGAGACAGGTGAACCTGGTATTGGTATTTCGTTAGTTGACCAGTCTACGGTCGTCACAGACCCTGAGGTAACGATTGATGCGGGTCAGATCGGTGGACCATCAGCAGGACTAATGTATTCACTTCAAATTTATTCAATGATTACAGATAACAATCTCAGAGATGG
This sequence comes from Marinilactibacillus kalidii, assembly GCF_017599325.1. Classification (GTDB taxonomy): domain Bacteria; phylum Bacillota; class Bacilli; order Lactobacillales; family Carnobacteriaceae_A; genus Marinilactibacillus; species Marinilactibacillus kalidii. The sequence goes on from NZ_JAGFVM010000003.1 coordinate 38,252, forward strand.
ACAAACAATCGCTGGTACAGGAACAATCTCTGATGATGGCACCGTTGGACCTATTGGCGGAATCGACAAAAAAGTAGTAGCCGCTGACGAAGAAGGCGCAACCGTCTTTTTTGCGCCTAATGATGAACTGACCGATGAACAAAAAGAAGATTTTCCAGATTACAAAACGAATTACGAAATAGCAGTAGAAGCAGCGAAAGATATCGATACAGATATGGAAATCGTACCAGTTAAAACCTTTAATGACGCGATTGAGTATCTTGAAAGTTTAAGTCCAGTTGCTGAAACATCGAGCCAGAGTCAAGGCGATTTTCTATTCGTTGCCTAACAAAAAAGGATTGGTCTTAGACCAGTCCTTTTTTTTTCGTTATTTTTTATTTTTTTAAGCAATATATATAGCGTAAGCATTAATCAAAAAAGGGGAGATGATATATGCAAGAACTGATTGATTGGATAAGACAGTTAAAAGTAAAAAAAATTTATATTATTGGTATGTTAATCATTATGGTAATCGTCTACTTTTCCCTGCTAATCAATTTAAAAAGACCAGAAGAAAGTGAAATACCCGAGGAAGATATTTTTAGGAGTAGTAATGATACGATAGAAGAAGCAGATGAAGCGGGTGCTATTTCTTCTATAGAAACTGAAAATAAAGATGTGATGATTGAACTAAAAGGCCAAGTTGAACAACCAGGCGTTTATAAAGTAGAAGAAAACGATAGATTAATCGATGCGGTGAAGCTTGCTGGAGGGCTTACCGATAATGCGGATGACCGATCAATTAATATGGCTTTAAAGATAAGTGACCAAATGATGATATACATTCCTTTCGTGGGGGAGGAAGGTGTGGAAGAAACTGAAGATGAAAGTGTTGAAAATCAAGCAAATCATAAAATTAATATCAATAGTGCTGAGCTACAATTGTTAACTGAATTAAATGGAATCGGTAATGCAAGAGCGCAGTCGATTATTGAATACCGGGAAGAAAAGGGACGTTTTAAAGAAATAGAAGAAATTAAGAACATTTCGGGTATCGGAGAAAAGATTTTTGAATCAATTAAAGATGAGATTATGGTAGATTAAGCGATGAGTGATTGCTATGCAAAAAGCTGTCTTGTATACTGTATAACGAAGTAATAATAGATCGATGATGAGTCGGTTGAGAATGTGAGGGAAAATAAATGACAGATAGAATTCCATGGAATCAATATTTTATGTCTCAAAGTATGTTACTAGCTATGAGAAGTACGTGTTCAAGACTATCGGTAGGGGCTACGATTGTTAGAGAAAAACGAGTAATATCAGGTGGATATAATGGATCTGTTAGTGGAGATGTCCATTGTATTGATCATGGGTGTTACGTTGTAGATGGTCATTGTGTCAGAACAGTTCATGCCGAAATTAATGCTATTTTGCAGTGTTCAAAATTTGGTGTCAAGACTGAAGGGTCTGATATTTATGTGACTCATTTCCCATGTTTACAGTGTACAAAAACCATTATTCAAGCAGGTATACAAAAAATTTACTACTTAAGTGATTACCATAATAATGAATATGCAATGAAACTTTTGGATCATGCAAAAATCGAAGTAGAGCAAGTAATGGTTCCAAAAGATTTATTTGAAAATATCGGTCATTTTTATAATTCAGATCTTACTCCTGATAATCGTCTCTCTTAATTAGTTATTGAAGGGTGCTTTAATATTCCCGGCCATCTTTTCTTTATTATTGTCCATTATGATTTTAGAGAACTACACAGGGATTTCGGTCTGTTTAGTACTATTCATGCTTATTCGTATAGGGTTAACCAGAAATAAAAAAATTATCGTGAGCTCTCTGTCTGTAAGTTTAATAATAGGTTCGCTAATGATACTGCAAGCTTCTAAAAACACATCAAATCTCAATGGGAACGAACAGTACTTTGATTTAGTTGTGAAGGCTACTTCAGTTAAAATAGATGGCGACCGGTTACGTTTTGTAGGCAAGACGCTAACAAATGGGCAAAATTCTGAAAATCTAGTAATTACCTATAAAATTAAATCAAATGAAGAAAAAGAAAGGCTTATTTCTCATTCCTTTCCTAAGTTCCTTGCCTTGTCCGGTAATTTGACCCGTCCAGATGGAATGAGAAATATTAACCAGTTTGATTACAAAACCTACTTGATGAGAAATCAAACCCATTGGATTTTTGAAGTAGATGAGATAGAAGTAAATAAAGGATATAGCGGACACTATCCTATATCTTATAGAGTAGATCATCTTAGAGCAGACTTATTCAACGTGATTGATAGACGGATTCAGGGAAAAGCTGGAGATTATATAAAAGCCTTACTTTTTGCAGACAAAAGAAATATGTCTGATTCTACAATGGAAAATTATCGAGCCTTGGGAATTGTTCATTTACTTAGTATTTCAGGGTTGCACATACAATTCTTAATTAAATTAATAAAGAAAATATTACTCGAAATAGGGGTAACGAGAGAAACAGCAAATATGGTTTTACTGATTTTACTACCTGTTTATGCTTTATTAGCAGGATTAGGAATCAGTGTATTCCGCGCAGTTGTACAGACCTTATTGTCCATTTTATTCACTATATTAAATAAACTCTCGTCTTCTCTCGATAATTGGGCGATCACCTTACTATTGGCTTTGGCAATACAGCCTTATCATCTCTATTCAGCAGGATTTCAACTGAGTTATCTACTCAGCTTTACAATGATCTTACTATCTAGTCATCCGAATATCATTGGATTAACGAAGCTTAAACAAAGTTTGTATCTCAATTGTGCTATTTCTTTAGTGAGTTTACCGATTTTGAGTTATCACTTTTTTGAATTTACATGGATAGTTGTCTTACTAAATTTAATTTTTCTCCCATTATTTTCGTTCATCATTTTACCTATGTTGGTAGCAGTGCTTATAGTATCATTAATTTTTCCACAGACGGCACTGAGTAGTCTAACGATCACCACCTCAAATAATCTATTGAGGGTATTAGAAGAAGGGATCAGAACAATCAGTGAGGCTAGCCATTTCACCTTTGTTGTTGGGAGGCTTTCTGTTCTGGGAATGATTTTATTGTGTATCGGTATTATCATTATCCTTTTAGAAAGAGAAATGAAAGGTAAAAAATATCAGTATCGATTGCTTTTACTAGGCAGTATTTTTTTACTAAGTTCGCTGTTCTCTGAGCGATTCTCTCCCATAGGTAAGGTGATGATGATCGATGTTGGTCAAGGGGATGCTCTCATGATCAAAGAGCCATACGGTAGAGGAAACTATTTGATAGATACTGGTGGAGTAGTCGAATGGCAAGAAAAAGAAGAGTGGACCAAGCGAAACCAGCCTTATTCAGTAGGGGACGATATTGTATTGCCAGTTCTGAAATCTCAAGGAGTAGCGAGGATAAATCAAATCTATCTGACTCATGCTGATGCAGACCATGTGGGTGCACTTAAAGACATCGTTAATGGTATGAAGGTTGATGAAATCGTAGCTACGCCGTTAACGCTTGAAGATCAGAGTATAAGTCAATATCTCTCGTTATTTAAACAAAAAGAGATTACGTTACGTCCTATTTATGCTGAAGGAAATCGTTCAATTGGGCCCAACCTGATCCCACTTTATCCTAAAGAAAAAATGAGTAGGACAGCATCCAATAAAAACGAAGTTTCGTTAGTATTATATGGTAAAATTGGTAGATATCATTGGTTATTCACCGGCGATCTGGAAAGTGAAGGAGAAGAAGAGCTATTGGCTCTGTATCCAAACTTAAAGATAGATGTATTGAAAGTTGGTCACCATGGAAGTTTGACTTCTTCTCAAGAAAAATTTTTAGATGGAATAAAACCGAACATAGGATGGATATCTAGTGGGAAAAATAATATCTATGGACATCCTCATCCTGAAATTTTAAATCGTTTAAACAATAGAGAAATAAAAATTTATAGAACGGATCAAAAAGGATCCATTCTATATCAATATTATAAAAGACCATTTTCGAATCAAATACGCGATGAAATTTATCAAGTCAATTAAAAAAAGATATAAAATCAATAAGGAGTTCATCATGAGCGAAATTAATAAGCAAATCAGGTCGATTGAAAAAAAGAACTTCTCACCTGTATATCTTGTACAAGGGACAGAACAGTATCTAAGCGAAAAAGTCAGATTTGCTTTATTGAATGCAGTACTAGTTGAGGAAGTTTCCGAATTCAATTTTGGACAATTTGATATGAGAGAAACTACAATAGATGCTGCTCTTCAGGAAGCTGAGTCTTTTCCATTTTTCGGTGATAAGAGGCTCGTATTTGTTCAGCAACCCTATTTTTTAACAGGAAAAACAATGGCTAATGGCTTGGACCATGATATGAGTTATCTAGAATCGTATCTTCAGAATCCATCTGAGTTTTCTATTTTAGTCATATTTGCACCTTATGAAAAGCTGGATAAGCGTAAAAAGATAACGAAGACACTTTTAAAAAAGGCTGAATTGATTAATATCGAGCCAATGAATGAAAAAGGTATTTCAGATATAGTTAAATCAACTTCTGAACAAGCAGGCTATAGTATAGATACTAAGGCGTTAGAAAAATTGATTCAGTTAACAGATCGTAATTTATCGAAAAGTATGATGGAACTGGAAAAACTAATGATTTATCATCAAGAGGACAAGCAGATCAGTCTTTCCAGTGTTGAGGAACTCGTACCTAAAACGCTTGAGCAAAATATATTTGAGTTGAATGACTTAGTGCTCAGCAAAGAAGTACAACGATCGATTGAACTATATCAGGACCTATTGACTCAAAAAGAAGACCCGATTAAAATAATTGCATTAATGATTGGACAATTCAGACTATTGCTACAGGTGAAAATTTTACGAAGGAAAGGTTATCAACAAGCGGATATTGCAAAAATTTTAAAAGTCCATCCGTTTAGAGTGAAACTTGCCTTGCAAAAAGAAAAAAAATTCGAACAATCTGTTTTATCTAAAGCACATCATCAACTCATAGATGCAGATTATTTAATTAAGTCGGGTAGAGTTGATCCAGAGTTACAAGTTGAACTATTTATAATGAAATTTGCGGATGGTCATTCACAATTACAAATGAAATAAAGAAGTTTCTTTATTGAAATATTGCAAATAACTCAATTATCCTGTAGAATGGAGAATGTTGAAAATCAACTGAATAGAGAAGGTTTAAACCGCAAGAATCAAAGCAGAAATGAATTGATTTAGCAGACTAAACTGGATTTTAAAGAAATTCTTATAAAGGAGTGTTTTCAGAATGCCAAATATGGTACAAGCTATCAAACGTCAACGTCAAGATGTTAAAAAGAATGCTAACAACGTTGCGCAAGTTTCCGCTATGCGTAGTGCTAAAAAAAGATATCTAACTGCGGTTGAGAACGGACAAGATAATTCAACTGAATTATTCGAATCAGCTGTTAAAGCTATCGACCAAGCAGCATCTAAAGGATTAATTCACAAGAACAAAGCTGCTCGCGACAAGTCTCGTTTATCTAAAAAATTAGGTTAATGACCTTTCGTTCAATCATAAAGTTCTTCTTTCAGACACTAGTCTAAAGGAGAACTTTTTTTGACGTTTTGTGGTATCATTATATACGAATGTATGTTTAGGTTTAGGAGGAATACAGCATGTCTGAAAATAAATTTAAATTAAAATCAGTTTATGAGCCTAGTGGTGATCAACCGGAGGCCATTAAAAAACTAACTAAAGGGATTAGAGAAGGACAAAAAGAACAAACCTTACTTGGTGCAACAGGTACAGGTAAAACATTTACAATGTCTAATGTTATTCAAGAAGTTAACAAACCGACGTTAGTGATTGCGCATAATAAAACACTTGCGGGACAGTTGTATTCAGAATTTAAAGAGTTTTTCCCGGATAATGCTGTCGAATATTTTGTTAGTTATTATGATTATTATCAACCAGAGGCCTATGTACCTTCGACAGATACGTTTATTGAAAAAGATGCATCCGTTAATGATGAAATTGATAAGTTAAGACACTCCGCTACGAGCTCCTTGCTTGAAAGAAGAGATGTGATCGTAGTAGCATCAGTTTCATGTATCTATGGACTAGTAAACCCAAAAGATTATGAAGAACATGTTTTATCTTTAAGAGCTGGGATGGAAATCAGTCGCGATGCGGTTTTAAGAAGATTAGTCGATATGCAATTCGAAAGAAATGATATTGATTTCCAGCGTGGGCGTTTCCGTGCGCGTGGCGATATCGTCGAAATCTTTTTAGCTTCTAGAGAAAGTGAAGCGATTCGAGTAGAATTTTTCGGAGATGAGATTGAACGTATTAGAGAAGTAGATGTTTTGACAGGTGAAGTTAAAGCAGATCTCTCTCATGTTGCCGTTTTCCCTGCTACTCACTTTGTTTCAAACGATGAGCAAACAAGATCAGCGATCGAATCTATTAAATATGAACTAGATGATAGACTAAAAGAACTAAAAGAAGACAATAAGCTTTTAGAAGAGCAACGCTTAGAACAGAGAACGAATTATGATATCGAGATGCTGATGGAAATGGGATACTGCTCAGGTATCGAGAACTATTCACGCCATATGGATGGAAGAAAGCCTGGTCAATCGCCTTATACATTAATAGACTTCTTTCCTAAAGATTCTCTATTTATCGTAGATGAGTCTCATATCACGATGCCCCAAATTCGAGGAATGTATAATGGTGACCGTGCGAGAAAGCAGCAACTCGTGGATCACGGTTTCAGACTCCCAAGTGCGTTGGATAATAGACCTTTACGATTAGAGGAATTTGAAGAACGTGTTCCTCAAATCACTTATATATCGGCAACACCTGCAGACTACGAGATGGAACGCTCAACGCAAGTTGTCGAACAAATCATCAGACCAACAGGATTATTGGATCCAATCATTGAAGTACGACCGATAAAAGGTCAAATTGATGATCTGATTGAAGAAGTTAATGTACGAATAGAGAAAAACGAACGCGTCTTTATTACGACGTTGACGAAGAAAATGTCTGAAGACCTGACTGATTACTTGAAAGAAGTAGGGATAAAAGTTCAATATCTGCACAGTGATATTAAGACACTTGAACGAACGCAAATTATTAGAGATCTTAGAGTCGGAAAATATGATGTACTGATTGGGATCAACTTATTAAGAGAAGGACTCGATGTTCCAGAAGTTTCGATGGTCGCCATTTTAGATGCTGACAAAGAAGGTTTCTTGAGAAGTACGAGGTCACTGATTCAAACAATCGGACGTGCAGCACGTAATGAAAATGGACGGGTCATTATGTACGCCGATAAACGAACGGATTCTATGAATCGAGCAATTGAAGAAACGGAACGTAGACGTGAGATTCAAGAAGCGTATAACCTTGAACATGGAATTACACCGAAAACCATCAAGAAAGAAGTTAGAGACTTGATTAAGATCTCTACGATTATTGAAGATGGAGAAGATCTTACTGAAGATACATTCAAACAGTTGTCTAGAGAAGAAAGAAGAGAACTGATTGAAACAATGGAATTAGAAATGAAACAGGCGGCTAAAGAACTTGATTTTGAAAAAGCTGCTCAGTTACGGGATATCGTGTTAGAAATCAAAACCAATTTTTCAAAGTAAAAAATTGTATATTGACATTTTAAAATGAAACCTGTAAAGTTATTTTAAAGTTAATAGATATCCTTTAACAAGTAGTCCAGTGAGGCTAATAAGGAGCAGGACTTTCAATTTAAGCATGCAGTTAGACTTAAATTGAAGATTCAAGGGATGAAGTGTACCTTCATGTCTTTAAACCTAACCAATCATTAGGAAGCTCTCTTATCGCACATGGATAAGAGAGCTTTTTTTGTTTATTGGAACTCGTGTTAAGCTTCGATTCGGATCAATTAACTGAAATGGATAACTAAAAAACAGGGGGAACCAGTATGCAAAAGACTCAAGAAATAGAAGTCATTAATGAAGTCGCTATAAAAAGAGCTTTAACAAGAATTACTTATGAAATCATTGAGAAAAATAAAGGGATTGAACAATTGGTATTGCTCGGTGTAAAAACTAGAGGTGTCTTTCTTGCTCAAAGAATCGCACAAAGAATTGAACAGCTTGAGGGAAAGAAAATAGAAATTGGAGAATTAGATATTTCCAACTACCGAGATGATCAAAAAAACAATACTGAAAGAACTGTATCTACACCAGAAGTGACTACGTCGACCGAAGGAAAACAAGTCGTGATCGTTGATGATGTTTTATTCACAGGACGAACCATAAGAGCAGGATTAGATGCTGTCATTGATAGCGGTAGACCAAAAAAAATATACTTAGCTGTATTGATCGATAGAGGTCATAGAGAACTACCGATTCGTGCAGATTTTGTAGGAAAAAATATTCCTACAGCAAATGATGAATTGATTCAAGTTTCTTTGAAAGAGATTGACGGAAAAGATGCCGTTTCGATTGTTAAACCAACTCAATAAAAAGTGAATTTTAAAGGTAGCCCAGAGAGGCACAAAAGGTCACTGAAGAACCCTAAAAGGCAGCATTTATTTTTATAAGTATAGTGTTATACCTATAAAAATGGACAAAGGCTGGACAAGGGAACACTTCAGACCTGATGCGCAACTGGCTCAGGTCTTTTTTTCTGCGGTAGAACGAAAGTTTAGAGAGGAAGTTAAACATGATGAGTATCACTCAAAACTATACGAAACATTTTCTGACTTTAAATGAATTTGAAGATAAACAAATCAATGAAATGATTCAGCGTGCGTTACAATTTAAAGCTAAAAGAGCTAGCCTAGATCTTTCAAATCAATATGCAGTCAATCTTTTCTTTGAAGATAGCACGAGAACACACAAAAGCTTTGAAATGGCAGAGAGAAAATCGGGTATGCAAGTATTAGAATTTACACCTGAAACAAGTAGTTTGAAAAAAGGGGAGACCTTATACGATACAGTTAAAACATTTGAAGCGATAGGTGTTGATATGATCGTTGTCAGACATTCTCAAGAAGCTTTTTACAATGAACTACTCGAGCGTTCAGATTTAACTTGCTCCATCGTCAATGGTGGAGACGGTGCTGGTCAACATCCTAGCCAGTCGTTACTTGATTTAATGACCATTTATGAAGAATTCAATACATTCGAACAGTTAAAAATTGCGATTGCGGGAGATATTAGACATTCTAGAGTAGCAAAAAGTAATGCGATGATATTAACGCGGCTGGGTGCCGAAGTGATTTTTACTGGTCCAACAGAGTGGATGGACCCTTCACTTGAAGCATTTGGGACATACAAAGAAATAGATGAGTGTATAAAAGAAGTAGATGTATTTATGCTCCTACGGGTACAGCATGAACGTCATGAAAAAGGTGAAAAAAGTTATTCAAAACAAGCTTATTTAAAACAGTTTGGCTTAACTGCAGAAAGAGAGCAACAGATGGCTGATCATGCAATCGTGATGCATCCAGCCCCCGTGAATAGAGGAGTAGAGATTGCTACAGAATTGGTTGAATGTAATCGCTCAAGAATTTTTCAACAAATGGCCAATGGTGTTTATGCAAGAATGGCAATTATTGAATATGTGTTAAATAAATCCTAGGAGGACAAAATGAAGATAGTAATCAAGCATGCAACAATTCTTTCAGAAGAAGGTAAAACCAAAGATATATTGATTGATGAAGGAAAGATTCAATCAATTGAAGATGATTTATCTTCAGATGATGCGCATATTATTGATGTTGAAGGGAAGTTAGTTGTTCCTGGACTGATCGATGTACACGTCCACCTAAGAGAACCAGGATTTGAGTATAAGGAAACCATTGCTACTGGAACGGCTGCAGCTGCAAAAGGTGGGTTTACAACCATTTGTGCGATGCCAAATGTTAATCCAACACCTGATACGGCTGTAAAGATGAGGCAGATACAAACCCTAATCAAAAAAGATGCCCTTGTAAAAGTAAAACAGTATGCACCAATTACCGAATTATTGACCACCGACCAGTTAACAGATCAAGAATCATTGATAGAAGCGGGGGCTTTCGCATTTACGAATGATGGTGTTGGAGTGCAAACAGCTGCAACGATGTACAAAGCAATGGAACAAGCAGTCAAAAATAATAAGCCGATTGTAGCACACACCGAAGATGATTCTCTCTTGTTTGACGGCGGTGCAATGCACGAAGGTATCCGCAATAAAGCACTTGGCTTACCAGGGATGACACAACTGACAGAATCGACTCAAATTGCCAGAGATGTTTTGCTAGCAGAAGCAACCGGTGCACACTATCATATCTGTCATGTATCTGCCAAAGAGAGCGTACGAGTGATTAGAGATGCCAAGAGAGCGGGAATCAAGGTAACTGCAGAAGTGACACCCCATCACTTACTATTATCAGAGATGGACATTCCCAGTGACGATGCACTGTTTAAAATGAATCCACCTTTGAGAGGAAAAGAAGATCAAGCTGCACTATTAGAAGGATTACTTGATGGAACGATTGATATGATTGCAACCGATCATGCACCACATAGTGATAAAGAGAAATCAGGTTCAATGTTAGGCGCATCGTTTGGCATAATCGGAAGTGAAACAGCCTTTCCGCTCTTATATACTCACTTAGTGAAAACCAATAAAGTTACACTGAAGCAACTTGTTGACTGGATGACAGTAAAGCCAGCTGAGGTTTTCAACTTAACTGAAGGAAGATTAACCGTTGGTGCACCCGCAGATCTTGCTTGTTTCAATTTGGAAGCAGAGAAGGTTATTGACGAACAGTATATTCACTCGAAATCATCTAATACACCATTTATGGGATGGAATGTATATGGAAATACGTATATCACCATTGTAGATGGAAATGTCGTTTATCAGGAGGAAAAGTAATTGAAGAAAAGAATGTTGATTTTAGAAGATGGCAATTACTTTAAAGGATATGGTTTCGGATCAGATAAAGAAACGATTGGAGAAGTTGTATTTAATACGGGAATGACCGGTTACCAAGAATCTATAACAGATCATTCTTATAATGGACAATTACTGACATTTACGTATCCATTGATTGGAAATGCAGGCATCAATCGTGATGATCACGAATCAGTTTTTCCAACTACCAAAGCTGTTATCGTGAAGTCCTTTGCTAGAAGACCCTCTAACTGGCGAAGTCAAATGAACCTCGACGAGTTTTTAAAAGAAAAAGAGATTCCAGGTTTAACAGGTGTAGATACAAGAAGGTTAACAAAAGTGATTAGAGAACATGGAGCAATGAAAGCAATCTTAACGGATGAAACAGAAGATATCGAAACACTTCTCGAACGATTACGGAATACAGAACTAGACCATGACCAAGTGGCACAAGTCTCAACAACAAGACCCTACGTAAGTCCAGATAAAGGAAAGAAAGTTGTTGTCATCGATTTTGGTCTCAAGCACAGTATATTAAATGAGTTAAATAAACGTGCTTGTCATGTCACAGTCATGCCCTATGACACGAAAGCTGAAACGATTCTGAATCTTGATCCTGATGGTGTGATGCTGACAAATGGTCCAGGAGATCCAACCGATTTACCAGAGGTACTAAATATGATTAAAGAAATTCAGCAAAAAGTACCTGTTTTTGGTATTTGTTTAGGCCATCAGTTGATTGCTTTAGCAAATGGTGCGAAGACTTATAAGATGAATTTTGGACATAGAGGATTCAATCATCCTGTAAAAGAAATTGCCACGGGGAAAATTGCTTTTACCTCACAAAACCACGGATATGCTGTGGAAGCAGCATCTATAGATCCAGCATTTTTGCGCGTAACCCATACTGAAATCAATGACGGAACAGTAGAAGGATTAAGACACCGTGTACATCCAGTATTCAGTGTTCAGTATCATCCGGATGCAGCACCAGGTCCACATGACGCTGAAGACTTGTTTGACCAGTTTACAGAACTAATGGACTCATGGAAAGGAGGAAACCTTGATGCCTAAAAGAGAAGATATTAAGAAAATTTTAGTGATTGGATCAGGTCCAATCATTATTGGTCAAGCAGCTGAATTTGATTATGCAGGTGCTCAAGCTTGTTTAGCACTTCGCGAAGAAGGATACGAAGTCGTCTTGGTTAATTCTAATCCAGCGACAATCATGACTGACAAAGAAATTGCTGATAAAGTCTATCTTGAACCCTTGACACTTGAATTTGTCTCGAAAATCCTTAGAAAAGAACGTCCTGATGCGATTCTTCCCACACTAGGTGGCCAAATGGGACTGAATATGGCCATTGAGCTAGATAACAGTGGTATATTACAGGAATTAGAGATTGAACTACTTGGAACAACACTAGCTGCTATCAACAAAGCAGAAGATCGTGATCTATTCAGGTCATTGATGCATGAATTAAACGAGCCTGTTCCAGACAGCGATATTGTACATACCGTAGAAGAGGCGGTAGCATTTGCAGAGAAGATTGGGTACCCACTGATTGTGCGGCCTGCTTTTACAATGGGCGGTACCGGTGGCGGTCTGTGTGACAATGAGAATGAACTGAAAGAAATCGTAGGAAATGGTATCAAATTGTCTCCTGTTCACCAGTGTCTTGTTGAAAGAAGTATTGCAGGCTATAAGGAAATTGAGTATGAAGTCATGCGTGATCGAAATGATAATGCAATGGTAGTTTGTAACATGGAAAATTTTGATCCTGTCGGTATTCATACAGGAGACTCAATCGTTTTAGCACCAAGTCAGACTTTGACAGATAAAGAGTATCAGATGTTACGAGATGCTTCACTTAAAATTATAAGAGCGCTTGAGATTGAGGGTGGTTGTAACGTTCAATTAGCGCTTGATCCAGATAGCTTCAACTACTACATCATCGAGGTCAATCCGCGAGTGAGTCGTTCCTCAGCCCTCGCAAGTAAGGCTACTGGCTATCCTATAGCTAAATTAGCAGCAAAAATCGCTGTCGGTTTAACACTTGATGAAATGAAAAATCCTGTCACTGAAACAACCTATGCCCAATTCGAGCCTGCCTTAGATTACGTTGTCTCAAAAATACCAAGATGGCCCTTCGATAAATTCGAGTCAGGTGATCGTCGACTAACGACACAGATGAAAGCAACAGGAGAAGTCATGGCGATCGGTCGAACGATTGAAGAAAGCCTATTGAAAGCTGTACGTTCGCTAGAAATTGGTACTGACCATATTCAATTAGCAGAATGCACCGGCATTGATGATCAGCGACTGATTGATAAAATCGTAAAAGCAGAAGATGATCGCCTGTTTTATTTAGCAGAAGCCATCCGCAGAGATTATCCTATAGAAGAATTGGCACAGCTAACAAAAATAGACTTGTTTTTCTTAGACAAACTTTTACACATTGTTGAAATTGAAAATATGCTCAAAGAAAAACCATTCGACCGCGATCTCATCGAGTATGCAAAAAAATATGGTTTTTCTGATGTTATTATCGCTGAACTATGGAAGACAGACTGGGAAAAGGTATCAACATTCAGAAAAAAAGCACATATCCTACCAGTTTATAAAACTGTTGACACTTGTGCAGCGGAATTTGATTCTTCCACACCCTATTTTTATAGTACGTATGAAGAAGAACAAGAGAGTATCGTAACAGAAAAAGAGTCTATACTCGTTCTAGGATCAGGCCCTATTCGAATCGGACAAGGAGTAGAGTTCGATTACGCGACTGTTCATTCGGTGAAAGCCATTCAGCAAGCAGGGTACGAAGCCATCATTATGAATAACAACCCTGAGACGGTATCGACGGACTTTTCTATATCGGATAAACTATATTTTGAACCTTTAACATTAGAAGATGTCATGAATGTCATTGATCATGAGCAACCAAAAGGTGTCATTGTTCAATTTGGTGGACAAACGGCTATCAATTTAGCTGAACCACTAGAAAAATTAGGTGTTAAGATCTTAGGGACGACCGTCGCAGATCTCGATAGAGCAGAAAATAGAAATGAATTTGAAAAAGCATTAAAAAGTTTAGGCATACCACAACCAAAAGGTGATACAGCTCGGACAGAAGTAGAAGCACTGAAAATTGCAAAAGGGATTGGTTATCCCGTCCTCGTACGTCCTAGCTATGTTCTTGGTGGAAGAGGGATGCAAATTGTCGATAATGCAGAAGACTTGTCTATCTACATGAATAGTGCTGTCAAGCTCTCATCGGAACACCCTGTGCTGATCGACCGCTACTTGATCGGTAAAGAAGTTGAAGTCGATGCAATTTGTGATGGAGAATCAGTTTTAATACCGGGCATCATGGAGCATATCGAGCGTTCCGGTGTTCACTCGGGGGACTCAATGGCGGTCTACCCACCACAGTCGTTATCTCCTGAAATCAAACAAACGATTGTAGAATATACAGAGAAGCTAAGTAAAGGCTTGAATTGTTATGGACTGATGAATATCCAATTTGTTATTCATGAGAACCAGGTTTACGTTATTGAAGTAAACCCTAGAGCTAGTAGAACTGTCCCATTCTTGAGTAAAGTAACGGGTATCCCAATGGCTCAAGTAGCCACAAAAATCATTGTCGGCCAATCGTTGAAAGACCAAGGATATACTAGTGGGCTGTATAAAGAACCAGCAACTGTACACGTTAAAGCACCAGTATTCAGTTTCTCGAAATTACATCTTGTCGATGCCTCGTTAGGGCCTGAAATGAAATCAACTGGAGAAGTAATGGGTAGCGATCGAACACTAGAGAAGGCACTATACAAAGCATTTGAAGCAAGTAGTATGCATTTACCAGAGCATGGGAAAGTGTTGATGACATTAACGAATGAAGATAAAGAAGAAGGAATTGAATTAGCAAAACGGTTTAGAGAAACAGGGTATTCTATTATTGCGACAGCAGGAACTGCAGAGACGTTAAGAAAAGAGCATATACGCGTTGAAATAATCGACGATAAAAAATCGCTGCACACTGAAGAACCGGTATTAAAACTTATTTTGACCAATCAAGTAGATCTTGTTGTAAATACGATGGGTAAGAATATAGAAGCAATAACTGATGGGGTTTATATTCGAAAAGCTTCGATTGAAAAAGGGATTCCATTGATGACATCATTGGATACAGTTTCTGCCATTTTAAGTGTTTTAGAATCAAGATCTTTCTCAACGAATACACTATAAACAATTTAACGGGGGAATAATAAATGAATAAATTAGCTGTATCTTTACCAGGATTAGAAATGAAAAATCCAATCATGCCAGCAAGTGGAACTTTTGGGTTTGGGGACGTTTATCGTGACTTATATAATTATGATAAACTTGGCGCAATAGTCCTCAAAACAACGACCGAGGAAGCGAGAACAGGGAATGAGGATCCTAAATTTTATCCATTAAAAAATGGCGTTTTGAATGCTGTAGGACTACAAAATCCAGGAGTCGATAAAGTTCTTTCAGAAAAAATCCCTAAATTAGCACAATTTGATACGCCCGTAATAGCAAGTGTAGGTGGTAAAACTGTTGAAGAGTTCATTTTAGTAGCCAAAAAATTGAGTGAATCTGATGTTGTTAAAGCACTGGAAGTGAATGTTTCGTGTCCAAATGTACAAGAGGGTGGTTTAACATTCGGTACGGATCCTTTAAAAGTCAAAGAAATTACGGAAGGCGTCAAACGCGTAACGCATCTACCGGTCTATATTAAATTAACACCTAATGTTACTGATATCGTGGCCATTGCTCAGGCAGCTGAGGCAGGTGGTGCTGACGGAATCAGTATGATCAATACAGTTTTAAGTATGAACTTTAACGTGGTAACGAGAAAGCCAGTTTTGGGGAATGTAATGGGCGGACTTTCAGGTGAAAGTGTCTTTCCTATCGCGCTTCGAATGATCTATCAAGTATCGCAAGCAGTGAACCTACCTATTATAGGGATGGGCGGTGTACAATCAACAGATGATGTCATACAAATGTACTTAGCCGGTGCCTCAGCTGTAGCGATTGGTACTGCAACGTACAAGAATCCATTGATTATGAATCAAATTATTTCAGAATTACCTAAACGGTTAGATGAATTAGGAATTCAATCCATACAAGCGTTGATTGATGAAGTGAAAAAGGAGCGTGTTTATGGATAATAAACCAATCATCGCGCTGGACTTTTCAACGATTGAAGAAGTCCAAGGTCTTTTAAGACATTTTGGTCATGAGCGATTAAATGTCAAAGTAGGGATGGAACTTTTCTATCAAGAAGGTAAGAAAATCATTTATTATCTTAAAGAATCTGGACATGATGTCTTTTTAGATATTAAGCTACATGATATTCCTACAACAGTACAAAAAGCGATGAAGGGGTTAGCTGGTTTAGGTGTGGATATGATCAATGTGCATGCTGCAGGCGGGACACAAATGATTGAGGCAGCTAAAGAAGGTCTTTTATCTGGAACAGTACAAGGTGTCCAAACGCCAAGCTTAATAGCGGTCACACAATTGACGAGTACGACAGAAGAAATAATGCATCGGGAACAAAAAGTCACAGGAACTTTACAAGAAAGTGTGCTTAACTATGCTCAGATAACGTATCTAGCTGGAGCCGACGGCGTGGTCTGTTCAGTTCACGAGGCGAAAGAAGTAATGAACGTTACTGAACCAACATTTTTTCGAGTAACACCTGGTATACGGCTCTTGGGCGATGAGCACAATGATCAAAAAAGGATTGCCACACCAAAAGAAGCCGTAGGAAAGCAAGCGACTCATATCGTCGTGGGGCGCTCGATTACCCAAGCAATTGATCCTTATAAAACCTATAAAGATGTTTTAAAACAGTGGAATGGAGACTGACATGACAAATTCATCAAAAATTTCAGAAGATTTACTTAGTATCGGGGCGATTTCTGTACAGCCTAATGATCCCTTTACCTGGACGAGCGGAATGAAGAGTCCAATCTACTGTGACAACCGCATCACAATGAGCTATCCGGAAATCAGAAAACGAATCGTTGCAGCATTTGTCGAAATCATTCAAAAGAACTATCCTGATGTGGAAGTGATTGCAGGGACAGCAACTGCTGGTATTCCACATGCTGCTTGGATCGCCCAAAGTCTTGATTTGCCGATGGTTTATATTAGGAGTTCAGCAAAAAAGCACGGTAAAGGAAAGCAAATAGAAGGGACTTTCAGTCCAGGAGCTAAAATGGTCATCGTAGAAGATCTTGTTTCTACAGGGAGCAGTGTAATCAACGCCGCTCAAGAAGCGATAAATGAAGAAGCTGATGTAATCGGTGCTGTAGCGATTTTCACTTATGAATTAGCAGTTAGTGCGAATGCATTCAAAGAAATCGCTTTGCCGATTCACACCATTACTAGTTATTCAAATATGATACATGTTGCACTAGAGATAGGGAAGATAAATGAGAAAGACCAAATGAGTTTGATTCGGTGGAAAATTGATCCGGAAAATTGGCAGTGATACTTGATTTTTATAGTGGTGTACTGTAAAATTTATAAAGTGCTATCGTAGTGAAAGAAGATATCAACTTATTTCATAGCGATAAGACACAGACCATTACTTGGATAAGTGTTTCACCAACATTATCTCGGTAACTGGATTCAAAAAAAGAGGAAGAGGTGTAGTGAAATGGCAGTATCAAAAGAACAAAAAACACAAATCATGACTGAATATGCTCGTCACGAAGGAGATACAGGTTCTCCAGAAGTTCAAATCGCAGTTTTAACTGCTGATATCAACGAATTGAACGAGCACGCTAAAAGACACAAAAAAGATTTCCATTCTATGCGTGGACTTATGAAAAAAATCGGTCACCGTCGTAACTTGTTAGCTTATTTACGTAACAAAGACATCACACGTTACCGTGAACTAATCCAACGTTTAGGCTTACGTCGTTAATAAAAGGCTCTATAAACCGCGTAGTTATTAATGTTAGATGGGATTTGCGGGTAACTTTATAGTACCTTACCATCAATTTAATAACGATTCTGGATTTATGTGCTGGGATTTGTATATAAAAAAGCGGGATTCTTTTTGAATCTCGCTTTCTTTATAGTTTAAGATATAACTAAGCAGGAAATGTTCAGTGCTCTACTATGCAAATGTGATTTTTTTAAGGAAAAATGACATTTGTTTAGTAGAATGAACGACCTGTGAAAATAAAGATCAAAAGGAGAATATAATGTCAGAGAAAAAAGTATTTTCAACAGAAATTGGTGGAAGAACGCTAGTAGCTGAGATCGGCCAACTAGCGAAGCAAGCAAATGGTGCTGCATTACTGAGATATGAGGACACAGTGGTATTAACTGCTGCGGTTGCCAGTAATCATGCAAGCGATCGTGACTTCTTTCCATTAATGGTAAGTTATGAAGAAAAAATGTATGCCGTTGGTAAAATTCCTGGTGGATTTATTAAAAGAGAAGGACGTCCTTCTGAAAATGCAACATTGACAGCTCGTTTGATTGACAGACCTTTACGTCCAATGTTTGCAGAAGGTTTCCGAAACGAAGTACAAATTACCAATACAGTTATGTCAGTAGATCCTAATAACTCTCCTGAAATGACGGCTATGTTAGGTTCATCTTTAGCATTAAGTATCTCTAACATTCCATTTAACGGTCCCATTGCAGGTGTTAATGTTGGTCGTGTGGATGGAGAATTAGTCATCAATCCAACAGAAGAGCAGACAGCGAAATCAGATATTCATTTAACAGTTGCTGGAACAAAAGAAGCGATCAACATGGTTGAGAGTGGTGCAGAGCAAGTTTCTGAAGAAGATATGCTTGAAGCTTTGCTATTTGGTCACGAAGCCATTCAAAAATTAGTGGCTTTTCAAGAAGAGATCGTTGCAGCTATTGGACAGGAAAAAATGGAAATTACACTTTCTGTTCCTGATGAAGCATTAAAAGAAGAAATTACAACTGCTTACAACGATAAAATGAAAGCAGCTATACAAACATTCGACAAGCTAGAACGTGCAGAAAAAACTGAAGCAGTTAAACAAGAAATTGTTGAAGCATATGAGACTTCATTGGCAGATCACGAAGACAAAGACGCCATGATGAAAGATGTAAAAGCTATCGCTTCAGACATGGAAAAAGACGAAGTTCGTCGCTTGATCACACAAGAAGATATTAGACCTGATGGCCGTAAAGTAGACGAAATCCGTCCTTTAGAATCTGAAGTTTCTGTTTTACCACGTGTACATGGTTCTGGATTGTTTACGAGAGGGCAGACACAAGCACTTTCAATTGCAACGCTTGCGCCACTTAATGAACACCAGATTATCGATGGATTAGGTAGCGAAGATAGCAAGCGATTCATTCATCACTATAACTTCCCGCAATTCTCAGTAGGAAGCACTGGTCCTGTTCGAGGACCGGGTCGTCGTGAAATCGGTCACGGTGCTCTAGGAGAACGTGCACTTGCACAAGTGATTCCTAGCGAAGAAGAATTCCCTTATACCATTCGTTTGGTAGCTGAAGTGCTTGAATCGAACGGTTCTTCTTCACAAGCGAGTATTTGTGCTGGAACGCTTGCATTGATGGATGCTGGTGTACCTATTAAAGCACCTGTAGGCGGAATTGCCATGGGACTTGTTATGGAAGGCGACGATTATACAGTATTGACAGATATCCAAGGATTAGAAGATCACCTTGGAGACATGGACTTTAAAGTGGCTGGAACGAGAGACGGTATTACAGCTCTTCAAATGGATATCAAGATTGAAGGAATTACTAAAGAAATTTTAGAAGAAGCACTGACTTCTGCTAAAAAAGCACGTCTTGAAATCTTGGACAATCTTGAAGCTGCTATCAATGCCCCTCGTACTGAATTGAGTGCGTACGCACCGAAAATCGAGTCAATCAAAATCAAACCTGAACAAATCAAGGTAGTGATTGGTAAAGGTGGCGATACCATCAATGGTATAATTGCTGAAACAAATGTGAAGATTGATATCGACGAAGAAGGAACTGTTTCAATCTATGGTCAAGATGCAACAGCAATCAAACGTGCTATTGAGATTATCGAGCAATTGACTGAAGAAGTAGAAGTTGGAAGAATATACAAAGGTACCGTTAAACGAATCGAAAAATTCGGCGCTTTTGTAGAAGTGATCAAAGGAAAAGATGGATTGGTTCACGTATCGGAACTTTCTGATAAATACATCAAAAATGTTGAAGACGTGATTTCTGTTGGAGACGTAATGGATGTTAAAGTAACAGAAGTCGACAAAATGGGTAGAGTGAACTTATCGCGTAAAGCGGTTCTTGAAGCTGAAAACGCTGAAAAAGATTCAGAATCAAAATAATTAATATTCGTAAAAAAAGAGCACCTCGTGATACAGCAAACGCTGTTTCATGAGGTGCCCTTTTTTATAAATAACCAGTTTCACTACGGATTGAGTAATGAGTAGATTTCAAATGAACGGTTTCCAATGTATCCAAATAAGTAATCACTAATGCACCCTCTTTATCTAGACCATCAATAGAAGCCTTTCTTTTCTCTTTATCTGTCATTATCCAGAAATCTTGACCAATAAGTGCAGAGTGTTTGCGACAAATTTCGAGAAATGGTTCTGTGCGATGAGTTGTAATCCAATCTTGATAATCATGCTCAAAGTAATTTAAGAATCGAGAGATGATAAGGTTGGGATCAACCATTTGCGATAATATCTTTAAGGAACTGGCTTTATCCCTTATGTCTTCTGGAATGTTTTCATAGTCTAAATTAGTATTGATACCAATACCTAAAATAATACCTTCGAGTTGATTACCAGCATATTCTGCTTCAGTTAAAATACCAGATACTTTCCTTTTTTTAACAATAATATCATTAGGCCATTTGATCGTTGCTGCTACATAATGAGATAAAGCCTTGATCATAGATGCTGCCGCTAATTGAGTTAAAAGAGCATAATCTAATGTTTGATCAATAGGTTTAAGCAATAAGCTCATAGAAACGGTTTTACCAGCAGGTGAGGACCAGGCTCTACCCAATCGGCCTTTGCCAACTGTCTGTTCATGCGCTAATAGAAGAGAGCCGTGATTGAACTGATTCATATTTTCTTTAATGTGATCATTTGTAGAGGGTGTCGATTGTAAAAGTAAAATTTCTTGACCAAAATATTTTGTGTGTAAATTTGCTGAAATAGCTGATTTAGACATTATGGGGTTAGACAAACGACAAGTATTTTTGCTAAATTCTAGTGGCATACCGTCAGATATAATGGTATTTAATATGACTTGTGTGAATTCTTTAGAACAAGCACAGGCTTGACTCAACTCGTCGACAGTGACATATTGAGGAAACTGCTTATTCAGATAATCTAACAGTTTGCTTTTTAAAATAGATGAATGCACTTTTTTGACCACCTCTGTTTGATAAGATACAGTACTAAAGTATACAGATGCAAAAAGAGAAAGTCGACAGCTGTTCGAGCAGAACATTAGTAGGAAATAAAGAATTTCTATGCTATACTAAAATCAGTGTAGAGTGAACGGACGTAAGAAAAATAGGTGAAATAGACTATAATAACTAAGTTGAACTATACGTTAAATCAACTTTTAGAGGTGAAAAGAATTGAGTAATATCAAAATTATTCCTTTTGGAGGAGTAAGAGAAAATGGTAAAAATTTATATGTAATAGAATCAGGCGAAGATATATTTGTCTTGGATTGTGGATTAATGTACCCGGAAGATGATCTTTACGGTATTGACGCAGTCATTCCTGACTTCAGTTATTTACTGGAAAATAAAGAACGTATCGCAGGTGTGTTCTTATCACACGGACATGAGGACGCTATCGGTGCATTACCTTATTTCCTTGAATCTTTCAATGTACCTGTATTTGGTTCAGAATTAACGATTGAATTAGCTAAACTATTTGTTCAAGAATCAAGTTTAGGGGCTAATTTCGACGATTATCACGTTATTGATGAGCATACAGAGATAGATTTCCATGGGAATTTAGTGAAATTTTTCAGAACGACGCATACGATTCCTGATTCGATGGGAATTTCTGTCAAAACGGAAGATGGCAATATCGTCTACACAGGGAACTTTAAGTTTGATCAAAGTGCCAACGAAGGATACCGTACAGACTTTTCCCAAATTTCTGAGATTGGTAAAGAGGGCGTCTTAGCATTACTAAGTGATTCTAATGAGGCGGAGAGTACAGTCGAGAACGTTTCTGAAAAGAAAGTTCAAGAAGAAGTACTGGATACTTTCCAAGATACGAATAGTAGAATCATTGTAGCGGCAGTTGCAAGTAACATTCTCCGTATTCAGCAAGTTTTAAATGCGGCACATGCATCTGGTCGTAAAGTGTTTATTACAGGGCGTAACCTAGAAGCGATATTAGAAACCGCAATAGAATTAGATAAATTAACATTACCCGATGAGCATTTAATTGTACCAGTTGATAAAATTGATCAATATGATGACAACCAAATCATCGTTCTTGAAACAGGTGCCTCTGGTGAACCAATTAAAACATTAAGCCGAATGGCTACTGGAAATCATGGACAAGTAAATATAAAAGAAAATGATTTAATCTTTATTGCGACGAGTCCGTCTATTTCTATGGAAGTGACAGTTGCTGAAACAGAAAACTTGATTTATCGTGCAGGTGCTTCGGTTAAGCACATTTCTGATAATATGAAAGCGTCTGGTCATGCAACACCAAATGACTTGCAATTAATGATCAATTTACTTCAACCACAATACTTTATTCCAATTCAAGGAGAATATCGTATGCTTGCAGCGCATGCTGACCTAGCGAATGAAACTGGGATTGAGAATGCAAACATCTTTATTTTGAGTAATGGAGATGTCTTGAACTATCAAAATGGTAAAATGAATCAGACAGGACAAGTACAAGCAGAAAATACTCTGATAGACGGTATTGGTATCGGAGATATTGGGAACATTGTATTAAGAGATAGACGACTGCTTTCCGAAGATGGCATATTTGTAGCTGTAGTAACCATCGATCGTAAAAAGCGTAAAGTTGTTTCTGGCCCGCATATTGTTACAAGAGGTTTTGTATTCGTGAAAGAAAGCCAAGATTTAATAAACGAATCAAACGAAATCGTAACAGGTGTTGTGAAGAAAAACTTGGAACATAATGATTTTGACTGGGGTTCAATCAAACAAGATATTCGTGAAGAACTTGGAAATCATTTATTCAAAAAAACGCGTAGACGTCCGATCATTTTACCTGTTATAATGGAAGTGAACCAAAATCGACGATTTAAATAATCGCGATCAACATTAACTATATGTACTAGGGGAGCCAATCAATTGGCTGAGAGTGGACTATCAGTCCAGACCCTTTGAACCTGTACGTTCGTACGTGCGTAGGGAGAGTACCTAGAATCAGTCTGTATAAGTATAATTTATGCTTTTTTGACGTGATGATAACTTTCAAACTCCTCCTCTAGTATACATAGTATCTATAGGAGGAGTTTTTTTATGCAGAATCAAAAGTTGAGGATTTACCTTGAGGGTACACTGTTCGCTGCTATTGCAATGATATTGTCACTTATACCAGTAGGCATTGGATCTTCATACAGTATTTCACTTGGAACGATACCACTGACCTTTTATGCCATTAGAAGAGGAATGGGTCCTGGATTAATGTCTGGCTTTCTGTGGGGAATATTAGTTGTGTTGAGTGGTTCAGGATGGATATTAAATATCTATCAGTTTATCATTGAGTATACGATAGCATTTGCCTGTGTGGGATTTGCGGGATATTATAGTGAAAAAATCATCAATAATATTCAAAACAATAAATTATCAACAGCTAAAAGATATATTATTATCGCTACAATCATTGGATCAGTTGCAAAATGGTTCTGGCATTTTGTTGCGGGCGTTTTCTTCTTCAGTGAGTACGCAGTATGGGGACTTGGACCAATCGCTTTTTCACTCATTTTCAATGGTGCGAGTATGATTTCAACCATTGTGGTCACCGTGTTTGTATTAATCTTATTATTTAATCGTGCTTCAGCGATGTTTGTACCCAAAACAAAAAACTAGTTAAAAAAGTAGTCCTTTTAAAAAAATTGGGCTACTTTTTATATTTCTAGATGTAATTCATTCAAATAACTTTTATAAGGGTTGAAATCATCAGAAAATAAGTGGACGGTTAACTAATGAATAGTGTAAACTGATGAAGATATACTGAAAAGTAACTCAGAAATTATGGAATAGGATTTCTCAACGCGATGAGGAGAATAATATGGAAATTATTAGAATGATATTTTGGATTTTTATTTTGATAAACTCGGTTCTAGCATTTATTACAGTTTTTAGAGAAAGAGAAAGAGACATTGCTGCTATCTGGGCATGGTTATTAGTGATTACAATGTTGCCTGGATTTGGTTTTATCATTTACATGTTTCTAGGAAGAAAAATTTCAAAAGAAAATATATTTGATATTCGCTCTCAGAAAAGAATCGGGATGACGCAACTAGTAGAAGCACAAAAACAATTGATAGAATCAGAAAATCTGGATGTGCCAGAAGCTAAACATCTGGATACGACATTAGAACTCGTGTCTCTATTTTTGGAAAGCAATGAATCGATATTGACAAAAGGAAACCAAGTAGATATTATTACGGACGGAAAAGAAAAATTTGATAGATTAATAAAAGATATTAGTCAAGCCAAGCATCATGTACACGTAACCTATTACATCTTTAAAACAGATGGTATCGGCACAAGACTACTGAAGGCATTGGAAGAACGAGCAGAAAATGGTGTTGAAGTAAAAGTGCTTTATGATCCAATTGGTGCACGTGTAGTTGGTAGACATTTTTTTGAACGATTGAAATCACTTGGCGGACAAGCAGAACCCTTTTTTGGTTCTAAATTTGATTTGGTTAACTTCAGATTAAACTATAGAAACCATAGAAAAATCGTGGTGATTGATGGGAAAGTTGGGTATACAGGTGGATTCAATGTTGGTGACGATTATCTAGGTTTATATGAAAAAATGGGATATTGGAGAGATACTCACCTTAGAATACAAGGGAACGGTGTTTTACCACTTCAAACAAGATTTCTTATGGACTGGAATGCTTCTGCAAAAAAACAAACTGTCAGCTATAAAGAAAGTTATTTTCCTGTTTCATCTTTCGTGGGTTCTACAGACCTACAAATTGTTTCAAGTGGACCCGACAATGAAATGCATGCAATCAAAAAGGGTTTTCTAAAAATGATTAGTATGGCTAAACATACGGTTTATATCCAAACGCCTTACTTTATTCCAGATGAATCATTAATAGAAACACTCAAGATTGCTAGTTTATCAGGAATAGAAGTAAAACTGATGATTCCAAATAAACCCGATCATCCTTTTATATACCGTGCGACGCTTAGTTATGCTGAAGAAATGATTGCAAATGGCGTACACGTTTATATTTATGATGCTGGGTTCATCCATGCTAAAACGATTGTGATTGATGGAGAAATTTTATCAGTCGGAACAGCAAATTTTGATATCAGAAGTTTTAAATTAAACTTCGAGGTTAATACATTTATGTATGACCGCTCATTAGCGAAAAAACAAGTGGCCATTTTTAATAAAGATATTGAATCATCTTACGAACTAACCAAAGAAATAATCGATAACTATACTAAATGGGAATTATTCAAGCAACAATTCAGTCGTTTATTTTCTCCTATATTATAACAGGTATGATTGGATACAATATAAAAAGACAAAGTTTACTGGAATAAAAAAAAGAAGAACGCCCCGAGTCATCATGTAGACTCGGGGCGTTCTTATTTCTATCATCATTTCCAGCTATCGGAGCATTGGAATAGCAGCAGAATAGAGTCTAAGCGTTTGATAGTCTAATATGTCTAATCTGATCACTATTCACGAGGTGAACCGTATTACTATTAACACTCGTCAGAATGATTTGACTACTATAAGGTGAAAATGTTGCTATACCAGTACATTCTGATACTACAGGATATTGGTTAGTAGGATTGAGTTGTATCGTAATGATTTTTTGTTTTCGAACTGCTTGTTTAATAAAATGTCTCAGTTGTTGCAAAGGCATTTGCTTTTGTACTGCGAAATGACGTTTAGTAAGATAGTTTTCTTTGAAGTAGTGAATGATTGGATTTTTTTCAGCTGCAAATAATTCCATATGCTCATCTCCCGAACGTTTGTTTAAATATATTATACCGAACACGCATTCCGGTTGTCAACATAGTTTATAAATTTTATCTTTAAACGTAACTTTTTAAACTATAGTGTAAAAAATAATAGAACAGTCAATCAATGTTTGATAACCAATAAATTTAAAAAAGGGTGTCGCACAAAAAATAGTGCTAATAGCAAATCGAAAAAGAAAAAAGATTCTCTGAATTAGCAGATGAAGCATTGTATCTTTATTCGATTCTTTTCCATTATGATTGTTCGATGTAACATCAAATATGCGATATAAATCACTACAAGATAAGATATATTATAATAGAAGAAACTAACTTAAATTATGAATAAACAAGTGGCTTTTTTCACAATGTGTTGCAGAAAGAGAGGTTAAAAATAGACTATCTTATCAATGTTTAAGTTAAATAAACTTCATAATTTTAGGCTGTTGTTCACTAACATTGACACAATATATTTTTTGTAAAGAATATAAAGTTGCAAGTGCTAACAACCTTCGATTCTACAAAGGTTTTCTTCATTTATAGTGAGCATATAGAATTGAAATTTTATGGTACGTATGGTAACATATATCTCGTAGTCGAAATAAATAATAATGCGGTTGGGCGTGAGCTTTCAAGGAAAATTTCTTCTGGGGTGAGAAGAAGCTTGTTAGTTGCGCCCTTTTTGGCGGAAGGAGGCACGATATGAACCGTGAGGCAATTAATTATGTAAAAGACGCTGAAGCACGCGCTTCTCAATTACGGAAAGACGCTGATGACGAGATCAAGCAAATTGAAAAAGAAACTGCTGAAAAAGTAGAATCTATTCAAACTGAACTTGAAGCTGAGTTATCAGAATACAAGTCTGAACAAGAGAAAATTTACAGCAGTAAATTGGAAAAAGACAAAGCTGAAATGGATGAATCCGCTAGTAGAGAAGCAGAGCGGTTCGAAAAGGCTTATCAAGAGAACAAAGATGCTCTAGCCAATCGAATAGCAGAGGAGGTAGTGCGTCGATATGGCAATCGCTAAAATGAAAAAACTGACTTTGATGGCTGAGCAACAAAACAAGGAAACCTTGTTACGCTCTATTCAAGAGATGCAAAGCATCGAAGTCATATCACTGTCCGATGTTTTGGAACAAGATATATTGGATCAGTTTGAAGTAGCTGATGAATATAGCGAGTCTTCAGATTTTAGCTCAGAACTTCAAGATATAGAACATGCTTTATCATACTTGGCTCAGTATATTCCAGAGCCTGGAATGATCGAGAAGCTAAAATCAAAAAGAGAAGTTCTTTCCTTGGAAGAGTTAGAAACACACGTTTCTAAAACTGACGTAAGTGGTCTAATCGAACAAGTCCAAGAGAAAGAAAAAGAACTCAACCAGATTGATGAAAAAAAGAAAGAGTTACAAGATGAAGAATCATTCTTAAGAAAATGGCGTAGTATGAATTTTCTTCCTTCAGAAGTTTCAGGATTGAAGCTTTTGAACGTTCATGTAGGTACAATAGATAGTGAACATGCACCTCGATTGATCGAAGGTATTGACGAACTATCAACAGCTTACTATGAAGAGATCTTCAGCCGAAGTGATGAAATGGGCTACTTGATTATTCTTGCAAAAGAACAAGAAGAAGCCTTTAACAAAATGACGGCAGAGTTAAGCTTCAGAGAATTGAAGTATCCTTTTGGTCTTTTACCAGAAGATGCACTCTATTCTAATTTGAATAGTCAAAAAGCACTTCGTGAAAGAAAAGATGCTTTGAAAAAAGAAATGAAAGACTGGAATACAATTTCCAGAGACCTTCAACTAGCCGAAGAATATTATTATAATCTTGGTCAAAGAGAAGTCGCGAAAGAATTAGTGCTAAATAGTGAGCATTTATTCTTAGCCAGTGGTTGGATCGAAGATGAAAAACTCGAATCTATGAAGCAAGTCATCAATACTGACTTAGGAGAAGACGCTGTAGTGATTTTAACGGATGACGTTAAAATGGAAGAATTTGATCAAGTACCAATCGTTTTGAAAAATCATAAGTTGATTAGACCGTTTGAATTAATTACTGAGATGTTTAGTTATCCTAAATACAACGAAATGGACCCAACACCGTTGATGTTTCCATTTTTCTTAGTTTTCTTCGGAATGATCGCAGCCGACTTAGGTTATGGTTTGCTATTGTCGATTGCTACATTTGTAGGATTAAAATTCTTCAATCTTGATGCAGGAACGAAGCGTTTCGTAACCTTCTTGCATATTCTGTCTTATCCGACAATGGTCTTCGGATTGATTTTCGGAAGTTTCTTCGGTATAGAATTGCCGTTCGGAATTTTCTCATTACAATCTGACGTTATAGCAGTAATGGTACTGTCTGTGGTTCTTGGTTTGATTCAATTGCTGTTTGGATTGATATTGAACGGGATTATCAAAGGTCGTCAAGGACAAAAAGCATCAAGTTATGTCGATGGTTATGCATGGGCAATGATGCTTACTGGTGCGATTTTGTTCGTATTAGGACAAATGATTATAGACAATCAATTGGTTGCTCAAATCGGTATCGGTCTTGCGCTTGTTAATGTTGTTGGGATTCTTTTAGTTTCAGCCATTTCAAGTAAAAATAAAGCTTTAGGTTTTGGACTAGGTTTATACAACTTATATGGCGTCTCAGGTTATATCGGAGATATTGTAAGTTATACACGTCTAATGGCTCTAGCTGTAGCAAGTGCGAACATCGCAATGGCATTCAACTTGATTATTGGCTTCTTACCACCGATTATGAGATTCACCGTTGGTGTAGTCATTATTATTGCACTACAAGCACTGAATATCGCTTTATCTTTCCTAAGTGCGTATGTTCATACGTCTAGGTTACAATATGTTGAGTTCTTCGGTAAATTTTTCGAAGGTGGCGGTCGTCCATTAACTCCGCTTAAAACTTTAGAGAAACACATCGATCTTAAACAAAAAAATTAAATTAATTATACAAATGGAGGAAAATAAAAATGGATTTCGTACAAACACTTTTTGGTGACAACATGGGTCAAATTTTCGCAGCTGTAGGTATTGTATTAGCAGTTGTATTATCAGGTATCGGTTCTTCACGTGGGGTAGGTATCGCAGGGGAAGCAGCAGCAGCTTTAACGAAAGAACAACCAGAGAAATTTGGTCGTGCACTAGTACTACAAATGTTACCAGCTACACAGGGTCTTTACGGTTTCGTTATTGGACTTTTGATTTTACTTGAAATCTCTCCTGACATGGCTGTATCTCAAGGTTGGTATTTACTAATGGTAGGTTTACCAGTTGGTATTACTGGACTAAGTTCAGGTGGTAACCAAGGACGTGTATCTGTTGCAGGTATGCAAATCTTAGCTCAAAAACCAGAACACACTACTAAAGGGATCATCTACTCAGCAATGGTTGAGACTTATGCTATCTTAGGTTTCGTTGTTTCCTTGATCATGATTATCTTATAATAAAAATAGTTACTTTTTCTCCAGTCAAAAATGAATACTTTTGACTGGAGTTATTAAGAAGATAGATTAAGGAGGCTAAGTATGGCAGATTTGAAACTATTGACAGAACGAGTTGTTGAAAAAGAAAAAGCAGCTATCCGCGAGCGTGTTGAAGAAGCACGAAAAGATGCTGAAGATGAAATTCAAGCAGCACGTGCGAAACAAGAGCAAGACAAAATTGCACGCAAACAAGCGATAGATGAAGCAGCTCAAAATAATTATACAATCCGTAAAAATACGTTAGAAATTCAAAGAAGAAACGATGTCTTAGCTGCTAAGCAAGCCATTCTTTCTAGAGTCTTTGAAGATGTTAAAAAGGAAACAAATCATCTTGAAGAAGCTGATTATAAAGTATTCCTTACTAATGTATTATCACAATTCAAAGAAGAAAAACAAGTAACGCTTGTCAGTGGAGAGCACACGAAAGGTTTAGTTGATCAAGCTTGGCTTGATGCTACTACTGGACCTAGCTTTAAAGCGACGTTATCTAACGAAGTAGTAACGGATAATGCCGGCGTACTTGTTCAGAAAGATGGAATTGAATATAATTTTCTGTTTGACGCGTTGATTGAAGACGCTAAACCAGAATTGGTTCCAATCATAACAAAAGAACTATTTGTTTAAGGAGGAGAAAATTTTGAAAGATACCGCTTATGGTTCTAGTAATGTACTCATTCGTGTGTATGAAAATAACCTCCTGAATCGGGGACATTACGATCGTATGTTAGCCGCTGACTCTTTTGAGGATGCTGTTAATGTACTTCGTGAAACTCCGTATAGAAATGATGTTGATCAAATAAAAGAAGATAAAAATTATGATACGATGCTGATGAATGAATTGCATCAGACATTCGACGAGTTGTTTGAGATTAGTCCCAATAAAGCGTTGATTGAGCTTTTCGGACTTCGATACGCTTATCATAATTTGAAGGTTCTTTTTAAAGAAAAATTTACTGATCAGGATTTAGATCATTTATTCATTCCTATTGGTCGATATGACATATCTGAATTGAGACAAGCAGTAAGAACAGGTGTATCTGATGTATTGCCACAACACTACATGGATAGCATTCATGAAGTGCAAGAAGATCATGATCAATATCAAAAGGTGCAAGCTGTTGATATTATTTTAGATCGCCGCTTTTTCACGCATATGCGCGCACTTGCTGATGAAACGAATGAACCGAAAATTCCGGAAATGGTTGAAAACTTTATTGATTTTCAAAATCTTTCTACATTGATCCGTGCGATGAAACAAGATCGTACGCGTAACTTCTTGACTACGATTCTTTCTAGTTCAGGTTCTATTCCTAAAGAGGAATTAGTAGACATTGCGAGTAGAGATCTTAGTTCTGCGACTAGTACCTTACAAAATACTAAGTACAGATCTATCATTGAAGCTTCTGTCGATTCTGATACAAATGAAATTTCTCCAGTCAAGTTAGATTTTGAAACAGATAATGCCTATATGCTAATGATGCGTGATGCTAAGCTACAATCATTTGGTCCACTACCAATCGTGGCATATATTTATGCAAAAGAAACAGAAGTTAAGAATCTGCGTCTCATTCTTTCTGGTAAAGAAAACGGTGTTTCTGCCGATGGAATCAGAGAAAGGATGCGATTGAACTATGTCTAGTAAAATTGGTGTTGTCGGAGATAGAGAATCCGTACTAGCATTTAAAATGCTTGGATTTGATGTATATTTCGCTTCTGAAGCGAAAGAAACAAGACGTACGATCGACAAACTTGCCGAAGAAAATTATGGAGTTGTTTATCTGACAGAACAATTGGCAGAATTAATTCCAGATACGATAAGCCGATATGATGCGAAGTTAACACCTGCCATCATTTTGATCCCGAATCATGCTGGTTCACGCGGCATTGGGAAGAAACGTGTCCAAGAAAACGTCGAAAAAGCTGTGGGTCAAAATATTCTATAGGAGGGTACGAATTTGAGTAACGGAACAATTGTTAGTGTTTCAGGACCTTTAGTTACTGCAAAAGGTATGGAATCAGCTAATATACAAGATATTTGCCGTGTAGGTAAATTAGGACTAATTGGTGAAATCATTGAGATGCGAGGAGATGTCGCATCTATTCAGGTATATGAAGAAACTTCTATGGTTGGACCTGGCGAAGAAGTTGAAACTACGGGAGAACCTTTATCTGTAGAATTAGCTCCAGGAATGATTGCACAAATGTTCGATGGCATTCAACGTCCATTGGATGAATTTATGGATAAAACACAAAGTAACTTTTTAGAGCGTGGTATGGAAATCAAACCACTTAATAGAGATAAAGAATGGGACTTTACTGCGACAGTTGAAATTGGAACTGAAGTAATAGGTGGAGACATTTTAGGAACTGTTCAAGAGACTAGTGTATTAGAACACAGAATCATGGTACCTAACGGTGTCAGCGGAACAGTGAAATCTATTGCAAGTGGAACATATAAATTAACAGATACTTTATATGTGATTGAAACAGAAAATGGCGAAAAAGAATTTACAATGATTCAAAAATGGCCTGTTAGACGTAGTCGTCCAATTGAGCGTAAATTGAATCCTGTAGAACCATTGATTACTGGACAACGTGTTATTGATACACTTTTCCCAGTTGCTAAAGGTGGAGCAGCAGCAGTACCAGGACCATTTGGAGCTGGTAAAACGGTTGTTCAACACCAAATCGCTAAATGGGCTGATGTAGATTTAGTTGTTTATGTTGGTTGTGGTGAACGTGGAAATGAAATGACGGATGTTATCAACGAGTTCCCTGAACTGATTGATCCAAATACTGGTAAATCAATCATGGAAAGAACTGTTTTGATTGCAAACACTTCAAACATGCCCGTTGCTGCACGTGAAGCTTCAATTTATACAGGTATTACAATCGCTGAATACTTCCGTGATATGGGTTACTCTGTAGCAATCATGGCAGATTCAACTTCTCGTTGGGCAGAAGCACTTCGTGAAATGTCTGGTCGTCTAGAAGAGATGCCAGGGGATGAAGGTTATCCAGCTTATCTAGGTAGTCGTTTAGCTGAGTACTATGAACGTGCTGGTAAAGTTGTCTCATTGGGTTCAAAAGGACGCGAAGGTAGTATTACAGCTATCGGAGCGGTTTCACCTCCAGGTGGAGATACGTCTGAGCCGGTAACTCAAAATACACTACGTGTAGCGAAAGTATACTGGGGATTAGATTCATCTCTAGCTCAGAGACGTCACTTCCCATCTATTAACTGGTTAAGTTCATATTCATTGTATTCTAACGAAATGAATGAATTTGTTGGTAATAAATTGAATGTTGATTGGTCTTCTAAAGTAACAAGAGTTAAATCATTGTTACAAGACGAATCAGAACTTCAAGAGATTGTTCGACTAGTTGGTGTGGAGTCTCTTTCTGAAAAAGATAGACTTAAATTAATTGTCGCACGTATGATCCGAGAAGATTTCTTACAACAAAATGCATTTGATGATGTTGATACGTATACTTCACGTGAGAAACAATTTGAGATGGTAGAAACGATTCTTGATTTCCAAGATAAAGCACTACGTGCAATGGACTTAGGCGCTTATTACGATGAAATCAATGAAGGAACAGAAGAGATCCGTGAAAGAATCGGACGTTCTAAGTTTATTCCTGAAGAAGAAATTTCTCGATTTGCTGAAATCCGTAAGCAAACAGAAGATACAATTCAAAAGGTAATTGAAAAAGGTGGTGTAGAGTCCGATGCTTAAAGAATACAAAACAGTTTCCGAAATAGTAGGTCCTTTGATGACCGTAACTGGTGTTGAAGGTGTTAAGTACGATGAGCTCGTTGACATCGAGCTACAAGATGGTACTAGAAGACGTGGACAAGTACTTGAAATCGATGGCGAAAACGCTGTTGTTCAATTATTTGAAGGCTCAACTGGTATTAACCTTAAAGAAACGAAAGTTCGTTTCTTAGGTAGACCATTATCTTTAGATGTTTCTGAAGACATGATTGGTCGTACGTTTGATGGAATGGGACGCGTAAATGATGGCGGACCAGACCTTATTCCTGAAAAAAGTTTAGATATCAATGGTATTGCAATCAATCCGATTGCGCGTAACTACCCAGATGAATTTATTCAAACAGGTATTTCAACCATTGACCACTTGAACACATTAGTTCGTGGACAAAAACTTCCAGTATTCTCAGCTTCTGGTTTACCACATAAAGAGCTTGCAGCACAAATTGCTAGACAAGCAAGTGTAACAAATTCTGACGACAAATTTGCCGTAGTATTTGCTGCAATTGGTATTACTTTCGAGGAAGCCGAATTCTTTATGGAAGATTTCAAGAAAACTGGCGCGATCGACCGTTCAGTATTGTTTGTCAACTTGGCAGATGATCCTGCAATCGAACGTATCGCTACGCCTCGTATGGCACTTACAGCAGCAGAATATCTTGCGTTTGAAAAAGACATGCACGTTTTAGTTATCATGACTGATATGACTAACTATGCGGAAGCACTTCGTGAGATTTCAGCAGCTCGTCGTGAAGTACCAGGTCGTCGTGGATATCCTGGATATCTTTACACAAACTTGGCAACTCTTTATGAACGTGCTGGACGTTTGGAAGGATCAAAAGGTTCTGTTACACAGATTCCGATCCTAACAATGCCAGAGGAAGATATCACGCACCCAATTCCCGATTTAACTGGGTATATTACTGAGGGTCAAATCATCCTTTCTCGTGATCTTTATAACCAAGGATACCAACCACCAATCGACGTACTACCTTCACTTTCACGTTTGAAAGATAAAGGTACCGGAGAGGGTAAAACTCGTGAAGACCACTCTGCAACAATGAACCAGATTTTCTCTGCTTATGCACAAGGTAAAGAAGCAAAAGAATTATCTGCCGTTCTTGGGGAAGCAGCTTTGTCTAAGAGTGACCGTAAATATGTTGAATTTACGAATAAATTCGAAAAAGAATACGTAAATCAAGGTAACTACACGAATCGTTCAATTCAAGAAACATTAGACCTAGGTTGGGACTTACTGAAAGTCTTACCTCGTGGTGAGTTGAAACGTATTAAAGATGATATGCTGGATAAATATTTACCAAAAGGAGAGTGAGGTAAATGGCTAAATTAAACGTCAACCCCACTCGAATGGAACTATCAAACCTTAAAGATCGTCTTTCGTTAGCTTCTAGAGGACATAAGCTCCTTAAAGATAAGCAAGATGAACTGATGAGACGTTTCATTACGTTGATTCGCCAAAACAATGAGTTGCGTATAGAAGTGGAAGAAAAACTATCTAAGGCAATGCAATCTTTCGCTATGGCCAAATCATTAGTCCATGAAAACTTCATAGAAGAACTAATGGCTGTGCCAAGCCAAAGCGTTAATTTAAATATTGATCAAAAAAATATCATGAGTGTTCGAGTTCCTCAGATGCATTTCCAATATGGTGAAACTGCGGATGATCCTAAGGACTTGAGTTATGGATATTTGAATTCAAACGGTGAGTTGGATTTAACGTTTCAATATTTGATTGAAGTTATGCCAGATATGTTGGAATTAGCTGAAATCGAAAAAACTTGTCAATTAATGGCAGATGAAATCGAAAAAACAAGACGTCGTGTAAATGCATTAGAGTTCATGACGATTCCACAACTTGAAGAAACGATTTACTTTATTCAAATGAAACTTGACGAAGCTGAACGTGCTTCAATTACTCGTTTGATGAAAGTAAAAGATATGGGTTAATTTTAATAAGAGCATCGATACTTTTGTATCGATGCTCTTTTCGTTTAAAGGGATTAAAGTTGTCAAAAATCAAAGCAGATTGTACTATGGATGAGAGTGATCTGATCGATTAGGAGGCAGTACAATTGTCTAAAGATTTTTTTAAACTTAAGAGAAATGAAAAAAGTGCCTTAGTACTTGGCGGTGGTGGGGCTAGAGGATCTTTTGAGATTGGCGTTTGGAAAGCCTTGAAAGAACTGGATTTTGTCCCCAATATTATTACAGGGACATCTGTTGGTGCCCTAAATGGAGCTTTAATGCTCCAAGGGAAGGTAGAAGACGCTGAGACGATGTGGAAAGATATTGAAGGCTCTTCTATACTTGATTATGAGTTTCCAATGAGTATCGATAGTTTTAATGAATATCAACGAACATTAGGCTTTTTCTTTGTTAAGGCTATTGGGTCGAAAGGATTGAGTTCTAAACCGTTAAAAAATTTAATCAGTGAGTATATTACGGATGAAGCAGCTATACGGGAATCATCTATCGACTTTGGACTTTCCGTAACAAATGACGATACAGGTGAAATAGAATTTTTCTACTTGAAGGATATACCTGAGAATCGTTTAAAAGAGTACTTGTTGGCCAGCGCTTCGTTATATCCAGCAATGGAGAAAACAATTATTGATGGTACGCCTTATATGGATGGCGGTTATAAAAATAATATACCTTACGATATGGTCATAGAGCGTAAACCCGATAAAATGATTGTTGTAGACTTGCAAGGCCCAGGTCTCTTTAGTGTTGACCATCGAGTAGATACAGTTCCCACTGTGTGGATCAGAACACAATGGTCTCTGGGTGATCTACTGTTATTTAATAAAAAACGCACTTCTCTAAATATTAAACTGGGTTATTTAGAAACAATGAAACGTGCCAATCGGTACGAAGGCTTTTGGTATACATTTGATAAAGAAAGCATTAAGAGAGATTATCAAACTTTTTATCAATCGTTAAATAAATTGATGCAAAGTCAAGATTTGGATGGGCTTGAAAGGTTTCTTGAAGATGAAGAGTACCAGGTGAATATGATTGGGGAAATTTCAAACAAGTGGGGAAAAAATGTATCCTATAAATCACTTTCTTTAGCGGTAATGGAGTTAGCTGGAAAATGCTTTGGATTATTACCAGAAGAAGCGTATGAGGCAGAGCCTTTTCAAAAAGAAATTATAGCTAGAGTACAAAGATTAACGAATGAAGGTACTTTTAGTGAACTGGTGCCTGAGTTCCATTTAAGTGGAATAGAATGGGCAGAAAACATCAAAGAAAATGTTCCACTTTTATCAGATCGACAAATGACTTTATTTATCTACAATACAATTAAGAATACTTCGAATGATTTGTCAAATATATTATCTAAAATGGCTGCTTCAATCAAACCTTTCCCATTTATTCTCGCATTGTATATTCTTTATCTTGAAGATAAATACCATCTGTAAAAAATAACTTCAAAAAATTCCCAAAATGTTCCTATTATGTGGTAAAATTGAGGATAAGGGTTCAAGCGAGAGAAATGTTTTGGGAAGGAAGTAGTAATGACTGATCGAGGATTATTGATTGTTTTATCTGGGCCGTCAGGGGTAGGTAAAGGAACAGTTAGGAAAGCCATTTTTGACAATTATAATAATGATTTTGTATACTCTATTTCAATGACGACCAGAAAGCAACGAGAAGGCGAAGTAGACGGTGTTGATTATTATTTTCGCACCAAAGAGCAATTCGAACAATTGATTAAAGAAGACGGATTACTCGAATATGCAGAATACGTAGGAAATTATTACGGGACACCTTTGGAGTATGTGAACAAAACATTGGATGAAGGTAGAGATGTATTTCTTGAAATCGAAGTACAAGGTGCTTTAAAAGTGAGAGAAAAAATGCCAGAAGGTATCTTTGTATTCTTGTCACCTCCAGACCTTGAAGAGCTAAATTCACGCATTGTTAACCGTGGTACTGATAGTGATGAAATGATCAAAAAACGTATGACTAAAGCGGTTGAAGAATTAAAACTTATTCAATACTACGATTACGTGGTTGAGAATGATACAGTGAACAATGCAGCTAGAAAAATTAGAAATATTATTGAAAGTGAACACCTTAAGGTCACACGTAATCTAAAAGAATTTGCAGAAATTATAGAGGAGATGGAATAATATGTTATTATATCCTTCACAAGATAAATTATTAGACAAAATCGATTCAAAATACTCATTGGTTATTCTTGCGGCTAAACGAGCGAAAGAAATGCAACATAATCATAGCGTTGACTTACTTGATGAATACAAATCAATCAAAAATGTTGGTAGAGCGCTAGAAGAAATTGAATCAGGAGATATCGTATTAGATCCTGAAAGTATTCAAAACTAATACATGAAATAAGATAAAAACCTCTGCGGGTAAAGCGTTACTAGAGAAAAAGGCAACTTTTTCTCTAGTAGTCACTGGCAGAGGTTTTTTTATGAGAATGAAGCGTTAAGGTACTTTCATTGTTCCCCTTGAGGACTTAAAGACATTACAACAAATTCTTGGTAAAATGATTGTAAGAGATATGATGAGGAAGTGTAGCTAATGAAAAATTTAAAAGTAGCCTTTTACGTTACAGGTGGTATTGCTGTTTACAAGTCAGTCAACTTAATGAGAGAATTGATTAAGAGAGGCGCCGAGGTTAAGGTCGCGATGACTACTTCTGCGACAGAATTTGTTACGCCACTGACTTTTCAAGTTTTAAGCAAACATGCTGTTCACATTGACACGTTTTCAGAAGAAGATCCGCAATATGTCCAGCATATTCATCTTGCTGACTGGGCAGACATAGCCATTGTTGCCCCGGCTACAGCTAATACAATAGCTAAATTAGCGAACGGTATAGGAGATAATTTTGTAACATCGGCTCTTATGGCAACAACTTCACCGATTTTTTTAGTACCCGCAATGAATGAACATATGTTGGAACATCCTGCAACGCAACAAAATATTAGAACTTTAAAAAGTCGAAAAGCTTATGTTATGGAACCAGATACAGGATTTCTTGCAGAAGGCTACAGTGGTAAAGGTAGATTTCCAGAAAGTGAAATGATCATAGAAGAACTTGAAGGCTATTTATTGGCGTACAAGGGAGAACGTCCTTTGAAAGGGAAGAAAATTGTTGTCACTGCCGGGGGAACTAAAGAAAGAATTGACCCTGTAAGATTTATCTCAAATGATTCTTCTGGAAAAATGGGACATGCGCTTGCCGATGCTGCCTGGAAAAAAGGGGCTGAGGTCACACTAATTACAGCGAGTACTTTACCCACTCGCAAGCAAATCAAACGCGTTCAGGTAGATTCAGCTAAAGAAATGTATAACCACGTCAACGAATCATTTGAAACATTAGACGTATTGATCATGGCTGCAGCGGTGTCGGATTATGCTCCTTTAAACCAAGAAGAACATAAAATGAAGAAAAAAAATAATGTAACAATAGAATTGCAAAAAAATCCAGATATTTTAAAAGAGATGGGTCAGAAAAAAGTGAACCAATTTTTAGTAGGATTTGCTGCAGAAACTGAAAATATAGAAGCATACGCATTAAAAAAATTAAAAGAAAAGCATGCTGATTTAATTGTTGCGAATGATGTTGGAAAAAAAGATAGAGGCTTTAATACGAATGATAATGAAGTAACAATCTATTCTAACGTCGATCAGCCAGTGACCATTTCACTGACAAAAAAAGATGAGATCGCTGAAAATATTATTGATATCGTAATTGATCGTACTGAATGAAAGGAAGACAGTAATGCCCTATATCGCAGAAGTAATTGTTGATGTACCTGTTCTACAAACGAATAGACCGTTTCACTACAAAATACCAAGACAGTTTGACGAACGATTAGAATCTGGCATGCGTGTAGTCGTTCCTTTCGGTAAAGGTTCTCGATTGGTTCAAGGATTTGTGACGAATATTTTCAAATCAAGTGATTTCGAGGGTGAACTTAAAGAAATCGATGAATTAATGGATCTAGCGCCTGTGCTGAATCAAGAATTAATTGAACTCGGTGCGTATATGGCTAAAAGTACGTATAGCTTTCAGATCAGTTGTTATCAGACGATGCTTCCGGCAGTACTGAGAGCAAAGTATGAAAAAGTCGTTACAGTTGTTGATGACATTGATGAGGACACCTTTTTTGACTTATTCAAGGGTAAAAATACAATTACTTGGGAAGAAGTGATTGAACGAGATTTAGTTAAACAAATGCTCGATTTAAAAGCTGATGAAAAAGTCGAAGTAAATTATCTGGTTAAAGATAAACGAACCAAAAAGACAGTAAAAAAAATCAGACCAACTATTTCATTTGAACAATTAGAAGAAGCAAGAGAGTCTTTACGAAAGAATGCAAAAAAACAAATTGCCCTGTTAAATGTGCTTCAGTCCATGGATGCTACAGAATGGATCGATAAAAAGTGGCTTAAAGAAGAATATGGTATTTCACTTTCTTCTATTAAAGATGCAGAAGATAAGCAGTGGTTGGAAATAAAAGATATCGAAGTCTACCGTGATCCGTTCAAAGATATTACAATCGACAGAAGTGAGCATCTACAATTGAATCCAGATCAACAAATTGCTTACGATCAAATCGCTACTAAAATCGATGATCACGAGCATCAGGTCTTTCTTCTAAAAGGAATAACAGGTAGTGGGAAAACAGAAGTTTATTTGCAGACTATAGCAAGAGTCATGGAAAAAGGATTAGGCGCGCTTATGCTTGTACCAGAAATTGCTTTAACACCTCAAATGGTTTATCGGTTCAAGAGTCGCTTTGGAGAGAAAGTTGCTGTACTCCATAGTGGACTGTCAGAAGGTGAGAAGTACGATGAATGGCGCAAAATCAATAATGGGGAAGCATCTGTCGTTGTTGGTGCGCGCTCAAGTGTCTTTGCCCCCCTTAAATCAATTGGGTTAATCATTATAGACGAAGAACATGAAACGAGTTACAAGCAAGAGGAAAATCCACGTTATCATGCAAGAGATATCGCGATCTGGCGAGGTGCTTTTCATGATTGTCCAGTTATTCTTGGAAGTGCCACACCTTCTTTAGAATCAAGTGCTAGAGCAAGTAAACAAGTCTATACACTTTTAGAACTCAACGAACGTGCGAATCAAAAAGATCTTCCAGACGTTACGGTTGTAGATATGAGAGAAGAAGCGAAAAAAGGGAATAGAAGCGATTTTTCATTGGAATTACAAGCGGCTATTAAGGATCGACTCGAAAAAGGTGAGCAGTCTGTGTTAATGTTGAACCGAAGAGGCTATTCGTCGTTTGTCATGTGTCGTGATTGTGGTTTTGTACTCCAGTGTCCTAATTGTGATATCTCCCAGACGCTCCATATGGATACCA
This sequence comes from Marinilactibacillus kalidii, assembly GCF_017599325.1. Classification (GTDB taxonomy): domain Bacteria; phylum Bacillota; class Bacilli; order Lactobacillales; family Carnobacteriaceae_A; genus Marinilactibacillus; species Marinilactibacillus kalidii. The sequence continues at coordinate 79,090 of NZ_JAGFVM010000003.1, forward strand.
AGACGATGAAATGTCATTATTGTGGACATGAAGAAGGGATTCCTTCTATCTGTCCAAGTTGTCGAAGTAAAAGTATTCGTTATTTTGGTACTGGTACACAGAAGGTTCAAGAAGAACTTCAAGCGTTGTTTCCAGATGCAAGAATCATTAGAATGGATGTCGACACGACAAGAAGGAAAGGTGCCCATGAACGGTTGCTGAAAGATTTTGGTGACAAAAAAGCAGATATTCTCTTAGGTACACAAATGATTGCGAAAGGGCTAGATTTTCCCGATGTAACACTTGTGGGTGTCATTAATGCAGATACATCGCTAGGTTTACCAGACTTTAGGTCTTCGGAAAGAACTTTTCAGCTTCTGACTCAAGTGAGTGGTCGTGCTGGTCGTGCAGAAAAAACAGGGAAAGTATATGTTCAATCATTTAATCCTGAACATTATGCAATCCAGTATGCAAAACGACATGATTACGATGCCTTTTATAAAAGAGAAATGCATTTACGTCATTTGAGTGATTATAGCCCTTATTATTTTCTCGTTAGGATTTCTGTCAGTCATGAAAATGAAATGACTGCAGCCAAAAAAATTGGAGAATTTGTTCAGTTTATTCGTCCGGCATTAAGTGATAAAGCAATCGTATTAGGTCCTACGCCTAAATCAATCGCAAGAACGCACAATCGTTATCATTTTCAAGCCATTATTAAATATAAACAAGAAGCTGTGCTATCTGAAAAATTACACGAGCTATTATTGAATAGTCAAAAAGATCAGGCAAAAGGTCTTTTTGTATCCATTGATGCACAACCGATGAATTTCATTTAATCAATAGCCATAAAGGAGATAAATATGTATAAAGTTGTTTTTATGGGTACACCGCAGTTCTCTGTACCTATTCTCGAAGCTTTAGCAGCAGTTGAGAATGTTGAAATTATAGCTGTCGTGACTCAACCGGATAGAAAAGTCGGTAGAAAAAAAGTACTGACAGCACCACCAGTTAAAGAACAAGCACTAACCCTGAAATTACCTATCTTTCAACCAGAAAAACTTTCTGGTTCTGAAGAAATGAAGCAAATAGTAGAAATGGAACCGGATTTAATTGTAACAGCGGCGTATGGACAATATGTACCAACCAAATTGCTTTATACACCAACATTTAAGGCCATTAACGTTCATGCTTCTCTACTTCCAAAATACCGTGGAGCCGCACCTATTCATTCCGCTATTATCAATGGTGATAAAGAAACAGGTGTAACCATTATGTATATGGAAAAGGAAATGGATGCTGGCAATATCATCGCACAAAAGTCAATACCAATCACTGATCAAGACGATACCGGTACAATGTTTGACAAATTGAGTTTGGTGGGAAGAGATTTATTATTATCTGTACTCCCATCAGTATTTGACGGGACTAACCAATCGATTGAACAAAATACAGCAGAAGTCACTTACGCACCAATGATTCATTCCGAACAAGAAAAAATTGATTTTACCTTATCAGCTGAATCAATTGATAACAAAGTAAGAGGTCTAAGACCTTTTCCGGGAGCACATACTTATTTAGATGGACTAAGATTTAAGATTTGGGAAACCAATGTGCTTGAAGGGAAAGCGACAAGAGAGCCAGGAACAATCGAAGAGATCAAAAAAGAGGCTATTATTGTTGCCTGTGGAGATCAAACATTGCTAGCGCTGACGGAAATACAGCCTTCTGGTAAACAAAAAATGAGAACAAGAGACTATCTAGTCGGGGCTGGAAGTCAGTTGAAAGAGGGAATAAGCTTTGGCAAATAACACAATTAGAAAAAGCAGCCGATACTTGGCGATGACGATATTGGAAAAAGTCAATACTAAAGGTGCGTTCAGTAATATCGTTTTGAATCAAACAATTGAAAAAAATGCTTTATCAAGAGAAGAAAGCAACTTATTAACAGAACTCGTCTACGGGGTCATTCAAAGAAAAAGAACATTAGATTATACGTTGGAACCGCTATTAAATCCTAAGAAGAAGCTTGAAGATTGGGTACTTGAATTATTGAGACTATCTGTATACCAATTACACTACCTAGAAAGGGTACCTGATCATGCAGTATTAAATGAAGCAGTCAATATTGCAAAATCAAGAGGTCATAAGGGGATAGCAGGTCTAGTAAATGGTGTACTGAGAAATGTTCTGAGAAGTGAAAAACCTGATTTTAAAAAAATTACAGATCCAGTTAAACGATTAGGTATTCAATATAGCTTACCTGACTGGATGATTGAGACAACTATCCAGCAAATAGGAATTGAAGAGACAGAAAAATACGCTCAATCACTTTCTGAAAAATCTAAAGTGAGCTTGCGGATCAATCAGAAACAAATTTCAACAAAAGAAGCTATTGAACAATTGACCGCAGAAGGCTACGAAGTCTCTGAAAGTATTGTTTCACCACAAGGGTTGATTAGCGAGAGCGGTCTGCCAGCAAAGTCGGCATTATTTAAATCTGGAAAAATCACTATTCAAGATGAAAGTTCTATGCTGGTGGCACCTGCGCTTCAACTAGAAGTGGGGGATAAAGTACTCGATGCATGTGCTGCACCAGGAGGAAAGACAACTCATATTGCATCTTATTTAGATGCTGAACGTGGGGGTGAGGTTCTTGCACTCGACCTTCACGCACATAAAATCAAGTTGATTGAAGAAAATGCGAAAAGACAAAATGTTGATGGTGTAGTCAATGCAAAAAATATCGATGCACGCAAAATTAGTGAACAAGTATCAACAGAGTCTTTTGATAAAATATTAGTAGATGCTCCGTGTTCAGGTTTAGGCTTGATGAGAAGAAAACCGGAAATAAGATATTCTAAAACCACTGAAGATTTGAAATCACTTCAAAAAATTCAAATCGATATTCTTTCACATATGGCTCCTTTATTAAAAGCTAATGGCCGTTTGGTATATAGTACTTGTACGATTACACCTGAAGAAAATGAACAAGTAATTCAGGCATTTTTAGAAGAACATCCAGAATTTACTGTAGAACCGGTCTTTTTAGAAAACAAAAACTTGAAACTGGATGCAGATAACATGTTCAGACTATATCCGCATGAATTTCAGACAGATGGTTTCTTTATCTGTACGTTGGTCAAATCAAACTGATACTTGTACTAGGAAAAAAAATAAGAGATACTACTATATAATAGCGTCTATCTCCTTTAGAGAGCGGTCGTTAAAAATTGTTGATCAGCTATTTAATAACCAGAGGTGAATTAAACTGAACATTACAACAAAATCTCATATTGGTAAGAGAAATTCAAATCAAGACTATGTTTCGACCTTCGTCAATAATAGTAATCAGACCTTAGCCGTTCTTTGTGATGGAATGGGTGGTCATAATGCTGGAGATATTGCGAGTGAAATGGCTGTATTACAACTTGGAAATAGCTGGAGTCAGTCTGGATTTGAAAATGAAAATATTCAATCAGTCGAACAATGGTTTCAGAGCCATATCAACGAAGAGAATAAAAGAATCTACGATGCAGCAAACATCTTCAAAGATTTACAAGGGATGGGAACTACGCTAGTCGCAGCGGCTGTTTTCGAAGAAACGACTTTAGTAGCCAATGTTGGGGACAGTCGAGCTTATGTCGTTGAGGGTTCATCCATCACACGTATCACTGAGGATCATTCCTTTGCAAACGAATTGAAAATCAGTGGACAAATCACGGAAGAAGAAGCGATGACGCATGAGAAAAGAAATACGCTGACACGTTCCCTTGGTGTACAGTCATCAGTCAATATAGACTTCTTTTATTTTGATAACACGGGGAAAGATCTTTTACTACTCTGCTCAGATGGATTAACCAATGCATTAACAGAAAACGAGATTCTTTCAATATTATCCCAACCAATCAATGATACACGTAAAGCAGATGCATTGATTCAGCGGGCTCTTGAAAATGGTGCAACAGATAATATCACTGTTTGTCTGCTGGATATCAAATCACCATTTTCTAACAAAAAAGATCATTCAGAGACAGAAGGGGGGGATTTGAATGGAATCAGGTGAAAGAATTAATGGAAGATATAAAGTTATTAAAAGTATTGGCTCAGGTGGTATGGCGAAGGTTTACCTGGCAAAAGATCTGATACTAGAACGAGATGTGGCTGTTAAATTGATGGCATATAATTTTCATAATGATGAAAATAGTATCAGACGATTTAAGAGAGAAGCACTTGCTACAACTGAACTCGTTCATCCCAATATTGTGAATATTTACGATGTGGGTGAAGATGAAAATCCTTATATTGTAATGGAATATGTAGAAGGTGCCGATTTAAAACAGTACATCCATGATCATCATCCAATTCCCTACAAGAAATCTGTAGAAATCATGAGTCAGATTTTAGATGCTGTAAGATATGCACATCAGCACAATATTATTCATCGTGATATCAAACCGCAAAACATCTTGATCGATCATGATGGCTCTGTGAAAATAACAGACTTTGGTATTGCAGTGGCTCTTTCACAGAATTCCATTACCCAAACCAACTCATTACTGGGTTCTGTGCACTACCTGTCTCCTGAGCAAGCTAGAGGAAGCATGGCTACCAAACAATCAGACATCTATTCGCTTGGTATTTTATTATATGAATTACTAACAGGGGATGTCCCTTTTGATGGAGAATCGGCTGTGTCGATAGCATTGAAACATTTTCAAAATGATTTACCATCAATTAGAGATATAGATCACCGAATTCCCCAACCACTAGAGAATGTGGTCTTAAGAGCGACTACAAAGGAAGCGAGTCAACGATATCAAACGATTGATGAAATGAAAGCTGACTTGATGACTGCACTATCTCCAGAGAGAGCAAGTGAAGAGAAGTTTGTTCCTAAAGATACTGATCAAGAGGACACGATGGTGATTACACCAATTGCTGTTCCAGAAAAGAAAGCGGAAGATTCATTAGAGAAAAGTGAAGAAGTTTCTAAAAAGAAACCACCTACAGATTCAGATAATAAAAAACCTAAAAAGCGTAAACAGAGAAAATGGATTTGGTTGTTACTGATCCTATTGTTTTTGACAGTTCTTGTCGGGGCTATTGGATTCTTTTCAAGACCTCAAGAGGTAACCATTCCTGAACTTGAAGGTATGACGCAAGAAGAGGCTGAAGAAGCATTAGCTCAAAAGAACTTAGTAATAGGAAATGTGACTGAGCAAAATAGCGAAGATGTTGAGGAAGGTGTCGTCATCAAAAGTGATCCTACCTCGGGCGCTACGGTAAGAGAAGAATCAGCCGTAGATTTATTTGTCAGCATTGGCCAAGAAGCATATGAAATAGACAATTATGAAGGGGAAGTTTACGAGAGTATTCGGGCGGAGCTTACCTCATTAGGGTTTACCGTAGAGAGCGAACAGCAAAGTAGTAATACAATTGCGGAAGGTAACATTATTTCTCAAGATATTGAAGCTGGAGAAGAAGTGGTTCCTGGAAAGACAACCATTAAGTTTGTAGTTAGTACCGGACAGGCAGGATATACCTTAAGAGACCTTACGGGTTATTCAGAAGCTGGTGTATTAGATTATGCAGACGAATTAGGACTATCAATATCAAGTACGGATGAACCGAGTAATGACGTTCCCGCTAGACAAGTGAGTAGCCAATCTCCTGAAGCAGGAACAACCGTTTATTCAGGCAATAGAATTTCTGTGGTTTTTTCTACAGGGCCAGAAGCAGTTGAACGTCGATCATTTGATGAAGGTATCATTGTTCCTTACGAAGAACCTGAAGAGTTAGCGGATCAAGATGCTACGGACGATCAAGAAGAATCAACTGATACAGAAGAAACAGAAGTTCAAAATTCTGCTCCGGTACCAAATTTGATTAAAATATATATCGAAGACGCAGAGAATGCTTATGATAAAGTGTATAAAGAATATGAAATTACTAAAGATACACCGGAAATTCTGACGTTTATTGTAGAAGAAGGTCAATCTGCAAGATATAAAGTAGAACGTGATGGAGAAATCATTATGGAAGAATCCGGATTGACAGAATAGCATCATAATAGAAGGGATGGAACTATTTGCAAAGAGGACAGATAACGAAAGCACTTAGTGGATTTTATTACGTTACAGATGAATCGAATACGATTTATCAAACGAGAGCGAGAGGTGTCTTTCGAAAACAGAACTTAACACCATTAGTCGGAGATTATGTGGAATTTGAAAGTGGAAATATTTCAGAAGGGATCATTCAGAATCTGCTGGAAAGAAAAAATGAGCTGACGAGACCCCAAGTGGCTAATGTAGATGTAGGTATAGTGATTATGTCCGCAGTAGATCCAGACTTTTCTACACAACTGTTAGACCGGTTTCTTGTTATGCTGGAGTCCAAGCATATTGAGCCTGTGATTTTTATTACGAAAATGGACAAGTTAACTGAGGATCAACGACAAGAAATCGTTGCTTATCAAGCTGAGTATGTCGCGATTGGCTACCAAATCATATTGACTGAAAAAACAGTAGAGATGAAGAAGAAACAAGTAGAACAAATTTTCAAAGAGCAATTTGGTGGTAAACTGATTGTATTTATTGGGCAATCAGGTGCAGGAAAGTCGACCTTGCTCAATGTCATTGATTCTTCCTTGGCGTTGAAAACAGGAGAAACGTCAAAATCACTGGGTAGAGGGAAACACACCACGAGGCATGTTGAACTGATCCCATTGATGGATAGTCTAATTGCGGATACGCCCGGTTTTAGCTCTTTGAATTTTGACGATATTGAACAAGAAGAATTGACCGAATATTTTCCGGAAATGTGGGCTCGAAGAGGAGAATGTAAGTTTAGTGGATGTATCCATTTAGAAGAACCGAAATGTGCTGTCAAAAAGGCCGTTGAGGATCAAGTCATCCCTAAATATAGATATGATCATTATCTATTATTTTTAGAAGAAATTAGAAACAGAAAACCACGATACAAGAAAAAAGGAGCATTTTAATGAAAATAGCCCCATCGATTTTAAGTGCAGATTTTTCAAAATTAAAAGAGGAAATCGCGTTAGTAGAACAAGGTGGCGCAGATTGGATACATGTTGATGTAATGGATGGCCATTTTGTACCGAATATTACTTTTGGATACAATGTAGTAGAGGCAATTAGACCACACACATCACTGCCGCTCGATTGTCACTTGATGATCGAAAACCCAGAAGATTATATTCATTCATTTGCTAAAGCAGGTGCCGATTATATTTCTGTCCATGTTGAAAGTACACCTCATATCCATAGAGCAGTACAATTAATCAAAAATAATGACGTTAAAGCAGGAATCGTTATTAATCCTGGAACTCCAGTAGAAACCATCAAACCACTTTTGCATATGGTAGATATGATATTAGTAATGACAGTTAATCCAGGATTCGGTGGACAAAGCTTCATACCAGAGACCATTGACAAAATCGAATGGTTAAATGAATTTAGACAAGAGAAGGCATACTCCTATCTTATCGAAGTTGATGGCGGGATTGTACCTGAAACTGCAAAACAGTGCAAAGAGGCTGGTACCGACGTCTTTGTGGCCGGATCATATGTGTATGGATCTGAAAACCCTGTAGAAATGATCACGAATTTGAAGTACGCGGTGAGTTAAATGAGCATTGTTCATATTATGTTAGGGAGTCCAGACGAGCAAAGAGTCTGGCCTCCGCAGCGTCATTCGGATTATTATATCGGTGTAGATAGAGGAGCCTTTTATTTAACCGAGAAGGGGTATAAGCCAGATCTTGTTTTAGGCGATTTTGATTCTATATCTCAATCTGAAAAAATAGATATAAAACAGCAGGCTAAAGAATTTATGCAATTTGACCCTGATAAGGATGACACGGATGCGGAGCTTAGTTTGGTCTATGCTATGCAACGATTTAATCCTGAAAAAATCATTTTTTACGGATGGTCGGGTGGTCGATTAGATCACTTCATGAGTATACTGATGATTGCTCTACAGCCTAGATTTAAAGAGATTGTGCCAATGCTAGAACTAGTTGATCAAACAAACTCAGTTCGATATTTTTTACCTGGCTCATATGTCATTCATAAAGAGACTGATAAAAAATATTGTTCAGTGATCGGGATGACGCCAGTCAAGCGACTTACCCTAGACGAAGGGTTTAAATACACATTAAGTAGTGTAGATTATGACTATGCGATAGCATTGATCAGCAATGAATTTGAAAAAGAAAACGCACAATTGACTTTTGAGTCAGGAATCGTCGCCTTTATTCAAAGTAGAGATAAAGCGTAACCTGACTAAGTAAAAAGCAGATTTGATTGGAAATGTTTTAAGTCTATTCAGACTTTGCATAAACAAGTCAAATCTGATTTTTTGAGCATTAAAAAGATCTTTTTAGCGCAAGTGTTGTATGCTTAAAACAAAAAGGGATGAGTTGTTATGAAACTAACTGTAACTAAAGCATTTTTAGAGGAGATAATGGGGCAATATAGTAATGGACGCGCCTTTTGTGGTTATGCTGAGCAGTCCAAAATAATCGCTATACCCATTCCTAAATTTTATGTTATTGTTTTGGATCATACGACCTTGACCCTGGTGCAACTTGACTTGAAAATTCAAGAAAAAGCAGTAACCGTTATTCCGATAGAGTCGATTGAACAGCTAGACATCAGCGGATTGTATTTTAAAAAAATTGTACTCAAAACGAACCATCAAACATATAAATTAATCATTAGACCATATATCATTGGTATAAAAGAATATCAAAGGAATCTGATTTCAGCATTGGAGCGAATTCATAGATAAAAACAAAGTGGACCTTATTTCAATGAGTCTCTAAAATTTTTGATAGCGGGAAAAGAATAAGCTATATAACGTTACCATTTTTATGTTAAAATAGAATCACAAAAATACTGAAGTAATGATTTATATTTGAGTAAGTGTAAACCGAACGACTATGGCCAAGATATTCAGACCGAACGGAGGTGGAAAACAACTGATGGAGAATAGAAGAAAGTTTTTTAGAGTTAGAATCAAAGGGTTTAAGGATGCTACTATGATCCTTCCAGGAAAAAAACAAACTACATACGATATTACAATGGTAAATGTAAGTGGGAATGGACTATCTTTTATGAGTAGGGAAAAATTCCTTATATCAGAATTTTTAAAATATCACTTTCAGTTTGATCTAGCAGGTGAACAATTTAATTTAGTGGGTTGTATTATCAGAAAGTATGACGTGGACGAAGACCGATATATAAGGTACGGTGTGAAATTAGATTCAATGTCCAATAAAGAAGAATCTGAATTGATTAGAAGAATCAATAAATACCAAACGATACATTATCGAGATAATATCTTTGAAAGTGAAGAGGTATGAACATCGCGAGGAGCCTAGCCCAGTGCTGGTTTCTTTTTTTTGACATTATCTGAAAAAGTGGACAAACAAAAAGCCAGCAGGCACTGATTGATCAGTTCTGCTGGCTCTATGACTCTTTAAAATTTATACGCGTTCTACTTTACCTGATTTAAGGGCACGTGCAGAAACCCATACTTTTTTAGGTTGTCCATCTACCATAATACGTACTTTTTGCAAGTTTGCTGCAAAGCGACGTTTAGATTTATTGTTAGCGTGTGAGCGGTTATTTCCACTTTTAGCTTTACGTCCAGTTACGAAACATTCTTTAGTCATAATTAACTCTCCTCCTTTACGCAATAGCCTCTAAGGTAAGAAGCTAAATCATACTTATATAAGATACCATATAGAATACAAACAAGCAAGAAAATATTATCAATCTTTCAAGTGATCTACCTTGACAGTAAATGACATATAATGCTGTTAAACTTATAAAATAGGTATTGTCTTTCATTATAAAACGCGATATGCTAAAATATGTTTGAGTATTCAATATGTATATCATGAAAATAAGATGCAAGTTAACGATTGTGATCATGAGAAATTTGAATAGAGAGGGGAAAATCATTAATGACAGTTAATCTGAAAACTCAATTTGGCAACGTTGAAATTTCAAATGAGGTAATTGCTACTGTAGTTGGCGGTGCAGCGACAGAAAATTTCGGTATCGTAGGAATGGCAAGCCGAAAACAAGTACGTGATGGGCTCATTGAGATTTTGAATCGTGAAAATTATTCACGTGGGATAGTTGTGAGACAAGAAGATGAAGAAATCGTTATCGATGTTTACATTATCGTAAGTTATGGCACGAAGATTTCTGAAGTATCAAAAAACGTTCAGGAACATGTCATGTATCAGTTAGAAGCAAATCTTGGTATCAAAGCTAAATCGGTTAATGTGTTTGTACAAGGCGTGCGCGTATAAATTAGATATTACCATAGTCACAAATCCTTGTGACAAGGGAGGAACTCAATAAAGTGGAAGTATTAAACTTAACATCTGATGAATTTAAAAATATGGTCGCAGCCGGTAGGGCTAGACTTGACGAAAATACTGAGTACGTGAACTCATTAAACGTATTTCCTGTTCCAGATGGAGATACTGGTACAAATATGAATTTGTCTTTTACCAGTGGTGCAAAAGCGGTAAAGGAAACGGATAGTGATCATATTGGAGAAGTTGCACAAGCACTTGCCAAAGGTTTATTAATGGGCGCACGAGGAAACTCTGGCGTAATCCTTTCTCAACTATTTAGAGGATTTGGTAAAGAGATTCAACAGCATAAAACAATTAATGCAAAACAATTTGCTGCTGCATTCCAAAATGGTGTAGAGTCAGCTTACAATGCAGTGATGAAACCTGTAGAAGGAACGATTCTGACTGTAGCTAGAGAATCAGCAAAATCAGGTGTCAAAAAAGCGAATGATACAGATAATATTATAGAAGTAATGGAAAAAATCATCTCTTCTGCAAAAAAATCTCTTAAAAAGACGCCTGACTTACTACCAGTACTTAAAGAAGTTGGTGTAGTTGATAGTGGTGGTCAAGGGCTAGTATATGTTTATGAAGGATTTTTATCTTCATTGACAGGAGAAGCACCAGTAGAAGAAGCACCTGAATTGGATGAACTGGTTCGTGCTGAACATCACCGTAATGACGTTCACGAACATGTACACACTGAGGATATTACATTCGGTTATTGTACTGAGATCATGGTTCGTATCGGTGAAGGCGAAACTGTCGATAGTGAATTCGACTATGATGCGTTTCGTAATCATTTAGACAAGATGGGCGATTCACTTCTTGTTGTGGCAGATGATGAAGTAATCAAGGTTCATGTGCACACCGAACATCCTGGTGAAGTGATGAATTACGGCCAAAAATTTGGTTCTTTGATGAAAATCAAAGTTGATAATATGAGAGAACAGCACTCAGCACTCTCTTCAGAAGCACCGAAGAAAAAAGTTGAAGTAAAAGATATTGCAGTCTTAGCAGTAGCTGCTGGAGAAGGCATCAAGCAACTATTTGAAAGTTTAGGTGTAGACTATGTACTTCTAGGCGGACAAACAATGAACCCAAGTACAGAAGATATTATTAAAGCTATGGAAAATGTACCAGCAAAACAGTATATTATCTTGCCTAATAATAAAAATATCTTTATGGCTGCAGAACAAGCTGCTGAAGTTTCCGACGTAGACACGGTCGTTGTCGAATCAAAAACGATTCAACAAGGATTGACTTCTATGTTAGGTTTTAATGCAACACAAGATTTGGAGACAAATAAAGAGAACATGACAGCTGAACTCAAAGCAGTCATCTCTGGTCAAGTAACTTTTGCGGTTCGTGATACAGAAATCAATGGGATTGCCATCAAAAAAGATGACTTTATGGGGATTATCGATGGGGCCATTAAAGTATCCGCTAGCGACATCAAGCAAGTTACATTAGATACGATCGATCAAATGATTAATGAAGACAGCGAAATTTTAACCCTTCTTTACGGAGAAGATGGTTCTAGAGAAGTTGCTGAAGAAATTGGCCAAGCTGTTGAAAATAAATATGAGGATGTTGAAGTGGAAATTCACGAAGGTGGACAACCCGTTTATCCATACCTTATTTCAGTAGAGTAAACAGTCAACTAATTAAATAAGATTTGAATCTAAAGGGGGAATAGATGAAATAACGAAGGATATCTTTGTTGTTTTGTCTATTCTTTTCTGATTTAAGACGCTAAAGAAAGGAGGAGACGATTGACAAGTAAAAGTATAATGGATCCGGTAACTGTACTTTCTGGTGTCGGGCCAAAAAGAGTAGATGCACTTAAAGAATTAGGTATCGAGACAATTTACAATCTTTTGACTTATTATCCATTTAGATACGAAGATCTAACGGTCAAAGCGATTGATGAAATCGAAGATAAGGAAAAAGTCGTTTTAAAAGGTCCACTCATCTCAGATCCTGTTATCAATCATTTTGGTAGAGGAAAAAATCGATTATCATTTAGGCTAAATGTTGAACATGTGATTGTACCGGTAACCTTTTTTAATCAGCCTTATTTGAAGCAACAGCTTGCCGCAGGAGAAGATGCTATTATTTTTGGTAAATGGGATGCTTTAAAGATGCAACTAAGTGGTATAAAGGTGCTAAGTAGTACACTGAGTGACGATAAAGAAAATAGAGAGCCTGTTTACCATACTTCTAAGCATATTAAGCAAGCAACATTAGTCAAGCTTATACGTCAAGCTTGGCAGGAATATCAAGAACTCATACCTGAAATCGTTCCAGAAACGATTCGAAGTAAATATTATCTTGTCTCTCAAAAAGAATCTATACGCATGATGCATTTTCCTGAATCTGATGAAGAGAATGAGATGGCTAGAACCGCTATTATTTTTCACGAATTCTTTATTTATCAACTTCAAATGCAATGGTTGAGAAAACAGCTTAAAATGAATGGACAAGGGAATGCTGTTAACTACGATGTTCAGAAATTAAGAACGTTCTTCAGCTCTCTTCCCTTTGAATTGACAAAAGCACAAAAGCGAGTAGTCAATGAAATCTGTAAAGACCTCAAGCTGCCAACACAAATGTATCGGTTGCTACAAGGAGATGTTGGGAGTGGAAAAACAGTTGTAGCAGCAGCAGCTATATATGCTGCTTGGACAGCTGGACTTCAGTCGGCTTTAATGGCACCAACTGAGATATTGGCTACACAGCATATGGAAAGCTTGTCAGAGATGTTCGAATCGCTACCCATTCATGTTCGGTTGTTAACAGGATCAACAAAAGTAGCTGAACGCAGAGAAATCTTACAACAATTAGCGAATGGCGAGATTGATGCCCTTTTAGGGACTCATGCGTTGATTCAAGAAGGGGTCGATTTTCAGAAGTTAGGACTCGTGATCACGGATGAGCAACATAGATTCGGTGTGAACCAAAGAAAAGTACTAAGAGAAAAAGGCGATCATCCAGATGTACTATTCATGACAGCAACGCCTATACCGAGAACATTAGCTATCAGCACTTTTGGAGAGATGGATATATCAGTGATTGATGAACTTCCACCGGGAAGAGAGCCAGTAGCTACGCACTGGATCAGACCTAAACAGTTCACTCAAATGCTTCCTTTTGTGGAAAAAGAATTAGTGAACGGCTCTCAGATTTATGTAATTAGTCCATTGATTGAAGAATCTGAAATGATGGATTTGCAGAATGCAACTGATCTGTATCGAACTTACTCAGAAAAATTTGGGCCAAAGTACAAAGTAGGTCTTTTGCATGGAAAAATGTCTGCTGCCGATAAAGACACAATAATGGAACAGTTTAAGCGAAACGAGCTTCAGATACTCGTATCAACGACGGTAATCGAAGTAGGCGTGAACGTTCCAAATGCTACGTTAATGGTCATCCACGATGCAGATCGATTCGGATTAGCTCAGCTCCACCAGCTACGAGGACGTGTTGGTAGGGGGAGAAAGGAATCCCACTGTATACTCATTGCTGATCCTAAGGGAGAAACGGGCGCGCAAAGAATGGAAATTTTAACAGAGACTAACGATGGCTTTGTACTGAGTGAAAAAGATTTAGAAATGAGAGGTGCTGGAGAGATATTTGGGAAAAAACAATCTGGGCTACCTGAATTTAAAGTAGCCGACATTGTAGAGGACTTCCAAATTCTAGAAAGTGCTAGAAACGAAGCAGCCATTCTCTTAGGATCGGATGATTTCTTTAAAGCAGAGGTATACAATTCATTAAGAAAAGAAATTGGTATCGATGAAGAAGCAAGATATTCATTCCTAGATTAAATGGATGAAGATGATAGAGGAGGAATTTTTTAAAATGAGAATAGCAGTAGACGCAATGGGTGGAGATAATGCACCTCAAGCTTTAGTAGAAGGCAGTATGATGGCTGCAAAAGAATTTAAAGATATCACGATCGTATTGTATGGGAAAGAAGATATGATCAAAAAGTACATGAGTGAAGAACTTGAAAATATTGAAATTGTGCACACGGATGAGAAAATCAATAGTGATGATGATCCCGTACGTTCAATTAGAAGAAAAAAAGATGCTTCTATGGTTATGGCTGCCAGATCTGTTAAAGAGCAAGAAAATGATGCACTCTTCTCAGCCGGTAATACAGGCGCGCTACTTGCTTCAGGCACACTTATAATCGGTCGTGTTAAAGGGATAGATAGACCGGGGTTGTTAGCAACCTTACCTGTGATGAGCGATAATGCGGATGCCTTTAACCTTCTTGATGTTGGTGCGAATGCAGACAGTAAGCCAACTAACATTAATCAATATGCTACCTTAGGTACCTATTATGCGAAATTTGTTCGTGGTGTTGAAAATCCTAGAGTAGGCTTGTTAAATAATGGAACGGAAGAAAACAAAGGAAATGAAGTAACAAAAGAAGCATATAAATTATTGAAAGAAAATGATGCAATCAATTTTGTGGGTAATGTTGAATCAAGAGAATTACTCAATGGAGTAGCAGATGTTGTTGTAGCCGATGGGTTTACAGGGAATGCTGTTTTGAAAACGATTGAAGGTACAGCACTTTCTATGTCAAAACTCATTAAAAGTTCGATCATGAATAATGGTATAAAAGCAAAAATGGGAGGATTGCTATTAAAAGACAGTCTTTCAAATATGAAAGAAGTGATGGACTACTCTAAACATGGTGGTGCAGTGCTAGTCGGTCTTAAAGCACCCGTAGTGAAAACGCATGGATCCGCTACTGCGGAACCAGTCTATCAGACAATCAAGCAAATTAGAGAAATGCTTTCTTCTAATGTTGTCGGTGATCTTGTCGAGTATTATGAAAATATCGAACAATAATAAGTTTAGTAACGCTTTATTCTAAGAGGAATATTTTAAATAATCTGACAAATCATAGTATGGGTAGGGTTAATCTATTAATAAATATGGAAATATTTACGGATTTGGTCTACAATGGCTAATGTGAGTCAAGATTGAAAAACAATTAATGAGAAGACTAATGTATAACTATCTGAGTTATACTTATGTCTCTCAGAAAAAAACGCTGGAGGTATATAGTTTATGGATGAGCAAGAAATTTTTGATAAAGTAAAAGGGATTATTGTAGAAAGACTAGGTGTCGATGAGGATAAAATTAATAGAGATACGACATTCAAAGAAGATTTAGGTGCTGATTCACTTGATATTGTGGAGTTAGTGATGGAACTTGAAGATACATTCGGAAATGAAATTTCTGATGAAGATGCCGAGAATATTACGACAGTTGGAAAAGCAGTAGATTATATAAAAGCGAATCAGTGATTCGCTTTTTTTTTATATCATAAACTATTTACATAGAATGAAATAAATATAATTAGTAAAATGAGAATTTAACTTATTTTTTTAATATTCTGTTATAAAATGATAAATGAACTATTGAAATTAGAATTTAGAAAGTGTATAATTCATTTTATAATATTAAGCGATTGGTTATAAAATGATCCAATCATTTAATGTTCTTCTCATTTTTAATGTAGAAGAAATGCATAGGAGGTTAAACAGTGGCCGTCGAACAGAACTTATTGGAAGTTAACAACTTAAAAACTGGATTCCGGTTCGGTGAAGAATACCACAATGCAGTTGATGGGGTATCACTGACACTTAAAAAGAATGAAATTTTAGCAATCGTAGGAGAATCCGGCTGTGGCAAATCTACATTAGCTACTGCTATTATGGGGTTGCACGATCCTAACAATACAAAAATTAGTGGAGAAATCTTATACAAAGACTTAGATTTAACAGATTTGAATGAACGGTTATATAACCGTATACGTGGTAATGATATCGGAATGATTTTCCAAGATCCTTTGGGCTCATTAAACCCGCTCATGACGATTTACAATCAAATTGCTGAAGCGCTAATCTATCATACGGATTTTGATGATAAGCAAATCAGAGCAAGAGTACTAGAACTATTGAACCAAGTTGGGATACCAAGACCTGAACAAATCATGAAAGCTTACCCTCATGAATTATCTGGTGGGATGAGACAAAGAATCGTTATTGCGATTGCCTTAGCGAATAAGCCACCAATTATTATTGCAGATGAACCAACAACTGCGTTGGATGTTACGATTCAAGCACAGATTCTTGACTTGATGAGAGATATCCAAGCTGAAACGGGATCCGGTATTATCCTAATTACCCATGATCTTGGCGTAGTAGCTGAAACAGCTGATAGAGTTGCTGTTATGTACGCAGGACAAATTGTTGAAGAAGCACCTGTAGATGTCTTGTTCAAAGATCCTAAACATCCATATACACGATCACTACTAAATTCAATTCCTCACGAACTTGAAGAAGGCGAAGAATTACACGTTATTCACGGAACAGTTCCATCTCTTCAACACTTACCTCGTAAAGGGGATCGCTTCAGACCGAGAATTCCTTGGATTCCAGATGAAGCATTTGATGAGAATCCTGAGTTAACGGAAATTGCTCCGAACCACAAAGTAAGAGGAAATAGCTGGAAACATTTCCACTTTGAAGGGGAGGAAAAGTAACTATGGGATTTTTGGAAGTGAAAGACTTAAAAGTACATTATCCTGTTAGAGGTGGTGTCTTAAATACCATCCAAGATTACGTTCGAGCAGTTGATGGTGTAAATTTAACGATTGAAAGTGGAAAGACCTATGGTTTAGTTGGAGAATCTGGTTCTGGAAAGACGACGATTGGTAAAACGATCATCGGGCTAGAAAAAGCTACTTCAGGTAAAATATTATATGAAGGCGAAAATGTGACAAATAGAGCACGTAGTCGCAAGAAAAAATACGCGAATTATAACAAAGATGTCCAAATGATTTTTCAAGATTCTACATCTTCAATGAATCCTAAGAAGCGAATCATTGACGTAATGGGTGAACCGATGCACAACTACTTCGACTACACTCCGGATGAAATCAAAAGAAGAGTTGCCGAGTTATTGGACATAGTAGGGATGAATCCTGAAGCAATGTACAAATATCCACACGAATTTTCTGGTGGACAGCGTCAACGTATTGGTGTTGCTAGAGCTGTAGCCAGTGATCCAAAACTGATTATAGCAGATGAGCCGACTTCGGCACTGGATTTATCTGTTCAAGCGCAAGTACTTAACTTTATGCGTAGAATTCAAAAAGAATACAATTTGAGTTACTTATTTATTTCTCATGATTTGGGTGTTGTAAGACATATGTCAGATAACATTGCGATCATGCACAAGGGTCGTTTCGTTGAAAAGGGTCCTAAAGAGACCATCTACAACGATCCTCAACATATCTATACAAAGCGCTTATTATCAGCCATACCTGATATGGATCCTTCTACTCGAGAAGAGAAGAAGATTGAACGTCAGCGTGTTGAAGCTGAATATGACGCCCAAGAAACCGAATATTACGATCCAGATGGTCGAGTGTACGACCTTCAATCATATAAAGGTAATCACTTCGTTGCTACTAAACCAGAGGGATCAAATAGTTCCCTTCAAAATGAGTCAATAAATACAGGAGGGGAAGCATAAGCTATGTGGAAAACAATATTTAGAAGACTTTTACTGATGATTCCCCAAATTATCATTTTAAGTATATTGATCTTTATTATTGCTGAATTTATGCCTGGGGATCCATTCACTGGGATGATTGATCCAAACATTGATCCTGCACAACTAGATGCTATGCGTGAACGTTTTGGGCTAAATGATCCATTACCTGTAAAGTACATACGTTGGGTAGGGAATGCGCTTCAGGGAGATTTTGGTAGAAGTTTTAATTATAAAACGAGTGTCGTGAATGTTATTGGGGACAGATTAGGCAATACGGTTAGACTTTCTTTATTGTCTACTGTTTTGACCTATATGATTGGTCTTCCACTGGGGATTTTGTCTGGACGCTACAATGACTCGATTCTTGATAAATCAGTTATTATATACAACTTTGTGAGTTTTGCCGTACCTACGTTTGTTTTGGCTTTACTAATGGTTTATATTTTTGGATTTAATTTGGGCTGGTTCCCATCTCGTGGATCTATTGATGTTTCAGCTGTGACATTTTGGGAAAGAACTTGGAGTCGAATGTACCATTTGATTTTACCATCCATCACTACAGCAGTATTGGGTACCGTTAGTATCATACAATACCTTCGAACGGAAATCATTGATGCAAAAGTTTCTGATTATGTTAAAACAGCACGCTCAAAAGGAGTCCCCATTAACAAAGTTTATACAAAACATATTTTTCGTAACGCGTCGCTACCTATCGCATCAGGGTTTGGCTATACGATTGTAAACCTATTGACTGGTTCAATATTCATTGAGCAAATATTTAGTTACAGTGGTATGGGAAAATTATTCTTAGACTCGATCAATACGCGTGACTACAGTGTGATTTTTGTTTTAGTACTCCTATATGGAATACTAGGTCTAATTGGGACATTATTATCAGATTTAATATTAATGGCAGTAGACCCTCGTATTCGTATTGATTAGATATCTATTATTAGAAAGGAATGAATTTTCTTATGGCTACAAACCAAGATGCCGAAGCAACAGTCATGTCAGATGATGCTAGTGCTTCTTTACCACCGATGGGGTTTAAAGTGATTGTTAAAGAATTTGCTAAAGATAAGCTAGCACTTGCTTCTTTAATATTAATGGTTGCAATCCTTGTAACAGTTTATGTTGTCGCATTGTTGTTAGATCAGGATGTTGTCACCACAGTAAGCCTTTTTGATTCTTATCTACCGCCAATGTCTATGAGTACTGATCCTTTCTTTGAGGGAACGCAGTATCTTCTAGGTACTGATTCAGCAGGTCGAGATGTATTTGGCTTACTAATTATCGGTGCTAGAAACTCACTATCAATTGGCTTAGCTGTCACTGTAATCACAAGTATTCTTGGCGTGCTAATTGGTATTCTAGCCGCTTATTACGCAGGATTAGTTGACAATATTATTATGCGAATTATTGATTTCATCATGATTTTACCGCAATTAATGATTATCATTATCTTTGTGACATTAGTACCGAACTACGGTGTTGCAGCTTTTATCCTAATTATGAGTGCTTTTTTATGGGTAGGTCAGGCTAGATTCATTCGTGGGCGGGCACTAACTGTTGGTAAATTAGATTTCATTAGCGCGTCTAAAACAATGGGTACACCCACGTTATTGATCATACTTCGTGAAATGATGCCAAATATCAGTTCATTGATCATTGTAAATTTGACATTGAACTTTGCCGGTAATATCGGGCTTGAAACGGGGTTATCTTTCCTTGGATTTGGTTTACCACCAAATGTTCCAAGTTTAGGTTCACTCGTTTCAACAGCTCAAAACCCAGATGTTCTGGGGAATAAAGGATGGGTTTGGTTACCAGCTTCAATATTGATTTTAGTATTGGTGCTGTGTATAAACTATGTCGGTCGTGCACTACAACGTGCGGCAGATTCTAAACAAAGATTAGGTTAAAGAAAAGGGGAGAAAGAATATGTCAAATAAAAAAAGAAATAGCTTACTAGCTAGTTCAGCTGCTGTGGCATTACTATTAGCTGCTTGTGGGGGATCTTCAGATGATTCAAGTAATAATGGAGGAACGAATGATGGGGGAAATGATTCGGCTTCCGAAGGCGATGGCGAACCTGAGGTATTAACTTTTGACACTCAGATTGAAAATGAAGGGGAAGCTATTGATGGCGGAACGATGAGTATCGGTTACGTATCTGATTCTCCATTCACTGGAATTTTCAGTTGGGAACTTTATAGTGGTGACCCTGACGCTCAAGTAATGGCTTATACAATGGGGGAACTCTTCGGAGCTGATGAAAATTATCAGATTGATGATTCAGGTGCAGCTACTATGGAGCTTGATCAAGAAAATAATACGGTTACGATAACCGTTAAAGATGGTATAACATGGCATGACGGTGAACCGTTAACTGCCGATGACGTGCTATATGCACATGAAATCATTGCAGATCCTGATTATGCAGGTGTTCGCTATACTTCAGACTTACAAAATATTGTCGGCATTGACGAATATAAAAATGGTAATGCTGATTCGATTTCAGGGATGACACTTTCTGATGATAACATGACATTAACAATTCAATATCAAGAAGTCGGTGTGCAAATGTTACAAGCCGGCGGAGGAATTTGGGGTTATGCAGCACCACGTCATTATACGGGAGATATTCCTGTAGCTGATTTAGAATCTGCACCTGAGATTCGTGAAAAACCACTAGGTTACGGACCATTTAAAGTAGATAATATCGTTCCGGGCGAGTCTGTATCGTATTCACGTTATGATGAGTATTGGAGAGGTAAACCAGTTCTTGATGGTATCGAATTACAAACAGTTCCTACTTCTACAGCAGTAGCAGCTATGGAAAATGCTCAATTTGATTTATTCCTTAAAATGCCTACTGATCAATATGACACTTTTGCAGATCTTCCTGGCTATAAAATTGCCGGTCGTGATGAAAACTCATACACTTATATTGGTTTTAAATTAGGTGAATGGCAAGAAGGCGAAGGCGATGAGCCAGCTAAGAATGTTTATAACCCAGATGCTAAAATGGCAGATAAAAACTTACGTAAAGCTATGGCATATTCGATTGATAACGATGCAGTAGGATCTAACTTCTATCAAGGCTTACGTCGTCGTGCAACTTCTCCAATTATCCCTAACTTCTCAGACTATTACAATGAAGAGCTTGAAGGATATCCATATAATCTTGATGAAGCAAATAAAATCTTAGATGATGCTGGATATGAGTGGGATGAAAATGAAGAATATCGTTTAACACCAGAAGGTGAAGAGCTGGTAATCAATTTTGCATCTATGTCTGGATCAGATGTAGCTGAGCCAATCTCTGAATATTATATCCAATCTTGGAAACGTATTGGATTGAATGTTCAACTGCTTGAAGGTCGTCTACATGAATTTAACTCTTTCTACGACCGCGTAGAAGCTGATGATCCTAAGATCGATATTTATCAAGGCGCGTGGGGTACAGGTACTGATCCTACACCGGATGGTCTTTATGGAGAAACAGCACCCTTCAACTATACGCGTTGGGTTACTGATGAAAATAACGAATATATGGAACAGATGTTAAGCGCTGAAGGCTTTGACACTGAATGGCGTGCAGGAGTATTCAATGAATGGCAAGAATACTTCATGGAAGAATTACCAATTATTCCAACACTATTCCGTACAGAAGTTTTCCCAGTTAACAACCGTGTAGGTGCGTATGATATTACTGTAGGTGCTAATCCAGAAGATCCGGGCGTTGCTTATCACACTTGGTACTTGACTTCTGATACACGTGCAACTGAATAATATTTACTAATGGTTTTTTAAAAAAAGTTAGTCAGAATTTTTTCTGACTAGCTTTTTTTCTTTGATTCATTTTGCTAACTATTTTTGACAGATATATGATAATATGAACATTAGGCTCTGCAAACGCGTGTTATTTTAAATATTTTAGATAAGGAAGGAATGAAAAATATGTTTTTAGCTTGGAGAGAAATCAAACATTCTAAGACGAGGTTCGCCTTAATTATAGGTATTGTTGTGCTAGTCTCTTATCTTGTTTCGTTTTTAACCGGATTGGCCTATGGTCTTGCGCAAGAAAACCGTATGGCTGTCGATAAATGGGATGCAGATGGCATTGTCTTGACAAACGAGTCAAACTTGAACTTAGATAGTTCGATGTTTGATGAGGATATTTCTGATGATATCACTAGTCCGGAAATGGCTGAATTAACGGTTAGCTCAAATATTGTGCGTATAGAAGATTCAGAGGATACTGAAGATAATATCGATGTTACCTTATTTGGAATTGAAGAAGATGGATTTTTAAATCCTGAAATTTCCGAAGGCAATTCTTTTGCAGATGGGACAGTAGTAGCAGATCAATCTCTAAAGACAGAAGATGGTCTTGAAGTAGGAGATACGCTAAAAATATCTGGACAAGATCGCACCTTGGAGATTGCTGGATTCACAGAAAACGCGAAATTTAGAGTGGGACCTGTACTATATACCAATGTAGATACAGTGGAGTCTATAAAATATGATGACGACCAACTCTCGGAAAATACCGCTTATCCTATCAATAGTATCATTGTTAGAAGTGATGAGGATTTAGAAGATGTAGCTGTTGATAATGAAGATGTTGAGGTTTATCCAATTAGTGAATTCATTAATAATTTACCTGGTTACAATGCACAAGTATTAACGTTTGGCTTGATGATTGGTTTCCTTGTTGTGATTGCGGCTCTTGTAATTGGTATATTTATCTATGTTTTAACGCTGCAAAAAGCTTCTATGCTCGGTGTGATGAAAGCGCAAGGTATATCATCTGGTTATATTGCTAAATCCGTTATTGCTCAGACTTTCATTTTAGCTTTAATCGGTGTACTCATAGGATTTGGACTGACCATTGCAACTGGCTTATTCTTACCTACAGCCGTACCGTATCAGAACAACTATTTGTTCTTAATAGCTACGATGGTAGCTCTTATTTTATTCGCATTAATAGGAGCCGTGTTCTCTGTCAGGACAGTCGTGAAAATCGATCCGTTAGAAGCAATAGAATAGGAGGTAACGCATGAATTCAATTGAACTTAAACAAGTAAGTAAAAGTTTCAAAGATGGTAGTAAAACGATTGAAGCGCTAAAAGAAACGGATTTTTCTGTTCAACCAGGTGAATTTGTTGCCATCATTGGTCCAAGTGGTTCAGGTAAAAGTACCTTTTTGACCATTATTGGTGGATTACAACAACCCTCTGAAGGTAGCGTGTTTATAGCAGATCAACAGTTTAGTGAGCTCAAAGAAAAAGAAAGAGCTAAAAGAAGGTTTAAAGAAATTGGATTTATCCTTCAAGCATCTAATCTAGTCCCTTTCTTAACCGTCAAAGAACAATTGATGCTCGTCAATAAAGTGAAAAAGTCTAACATAGATCAAGAAAGAATCAAGAAATTGTTGAGTGAATTAGATATAATGGACTTAGCGGATAAATATCCTAGTGACTTATCCGGTGGAGAGCGACAGAGAGCAGCAATCGCGAGAGCGTTGTATCACGATCCAACCGTTATTTTGGCAGACGAACCTACAGCTAGTCTAGATACATCAAGAGCGTTTGAAGTAGTAGAAATTCTAGCGCGTGAAACAAAAAACAAGAAAAAAGCGACAATTATGGTCACACACGACGAAAGGTTGACGACATACTGCGATTCAGTTTATATTATGAAAGACGGTGTACTTGAAAAGAAACTTGAAGAATAGAAATGAGGAAAATAATGAAGAAAACAGTTAGTGTGATTGGAGCCGGAGCAGCCGGTTTAGCAAGTGCCATTCGATTACAGCATGCAGGGTATGATGTGACGCTTTATGAAAAAGAATCGATCCCCGGTGGAAAGATGAATCAGCTACAAAAAGATGGATTTACATTTGATATGGGACCAAGTTTAGTCATGATGCCAGATCTTTACAAAGAAGTTTTCGAACTTGCTGGAAGGAATCCTGATGATTATATTCCAATGCAGAGAGTCGATCCAATGTATTCCGCATTTTTTGGAGACGAAGAAATCAGTGTATCTTCAGATTTGACGAAAATAACCCAAGAGATGGAAAATATCAGTGACCAAGATATGGCTGGGTTTTTAGGCTATTTGAAAGATATTTATGAAAGATTTATCGTTGCGAAAGAGCATTTCATTCAAAGGCCTTTTAGAAATGCAAGTGACTTTTATAATCCTAAAATGATTCATCAAGCTCTAAAACTGAAAACATTTGACAGTGCCAACCATTCGATTGCTAAATACATTAGCGATAAAAGGCTGCAGCAAATCTTGAGCTTTCAAACCCTTTATATTGGTGTATCGCCTAATAACGGACCTTCTTTGTATACGATCATTCCGATGATTGAATACTTGTATGGTGTCTGGTTCATTAAAGGTGGTATGCATACAATGGCTACCGGTATGGAAAAATTATTCTTAGAACTAGGTGGTAAAGTCCATTATGATACACCAGTTGATGAGATCGTTATTGAAAAACAAGAAGCTAAAGGAATCAGAGTAAACAATGAAATGATTGCGTCTGATTATGTTATGTGTAATGCAGATTTCCCTTATGCCATTAAAAATTTGGTGCAAGATAAGAAATCTAAGGGGAAATATACAGATAAAAAAGTTGATAGTATGAAATATTCTTGTTCTTGTTTCATCATGTACTTGGGTATGGATAAAAAATACGATAAAATCAAAAATATGCACAACTTTGTGTTTTCTAAAGATTTAGATGAAAACTTAGATGATATTTTTGCAGGTGATGTTTTAACGGATCCTTCATTTTATGTTTATATGGGATCAAAAATGGATCCTTCACTCGCACCTGAAGGAAAAGATGGCTTGTATATATTAGTACCCGTATCTGATTTATCAACATCTAAATATGAATGGAACGAAGACACGATTCAATATTACCGTGACAGAGTGTTCATGAAACTGAAAACAATCGAAGGATTTGAAAATGTAGAAGATGAAATTATTTCAGAATCTTACATGACACCGATTGATTGGAGAGATAAGTTTAACGCATACAATGGTGCTTGTTTCGGATTGCAACCAACTTTGATGCAAAGTAATCACTTTAGACCGCAAGCTAAAGCGAAAAATTGTGAAAACTTGTACTTCACAGGTAGTAGCACGCATCCAGGAGCAGGTGTACCAATCGTGTTGACTTCAGCTAAAATTGCTGTCGATGAATTGATTTTAGACGATAAATAAAAAGAAGCTTTGAACGGAAGAGTTGATCCTTTCGTTCAAAGCTTTTTCTTTTGTCTATAATTTGAAATAGTTTGTCAGATAATCTGCTAAGCCATGTTCATGATTCGTTTTGCTTGTTAAATCATCCGCAACGACTTTTAATTTGTCATTTCCATTCTTCATGACAACACCATGTCCAGCATATTGGATCATTTCATAATCGTTTTCCTCGTCACCGAAGGCTAAAATATCCTTGCGGTCGATATTATAATAAGCTGCGATACGTTCAACACCCATAGCTTTTTGTACACCGGCTGCGACAACTTCAAGGCACGGCGCAAAACCACCCCAACTTCTGACTTCAACAGCATCACCATAGTGTTTGATGATTCGTTCTTCAATGATTGGTTGATTTGTTTGGGTATTAGTAAATACGCCAACAGATGTTGGGTCTATTAATAATGTTTCAGAAGTAAGTGGTTTGCTTACACCCACGCCATCTGGGAAAAAGTCAGGATATGGAATGAAATCACCATGAATGTAAATACCTTCTCTAGATTCTGCCGCAATTAGTTGAACATCTGGGTCATCTTTCAAAGAGAGCATAGACAATGCTAATTCTTTGCTCAATGATTTGTGATAGCCATGTGCCCAATCTTTATCTGAAGGGTTGTGACACCAAGCACCGTTAAAGTTAACGATAGGTGTTGTCATTTCTAGTTGTTTATAATAATAGTAACTATTTCTGAAAGGACGACCGGTCGCGATTGAAACGATGTGGCCTTGATCTCTCAATCTATCAAGTACTTTATGTGTTTCTGGTGTGATCTCTTGAACATCGTTCAGTGTCGTCCCGTCCAAGTCTAATGCAATCAATTTTCGGTTCATCTAATTACTCCTTTTAAACAATAAATATCATTGTAGCTAATATAAAAAAAATTCGATCTGTGATAAAATAATAGAGGATATCTATTTAAGTATAACAAACTGAAAATAAAAAGTATATGTCATTGGAGTGAGTGAGATGTTTCAAATCATCCAGAAAACAATCGGTGAGATTCCAGTTCTAGAAGTGGTGAAAGATGAATGGAAGAATGAATCGTTACCGACAGTCATTTTTTATCATGGGTGGACAAGTCATAAGGAATCTGTATTAGTCCAAGGTTATGAATTGGCCAAAAGAGGCATTCGAGCAATTTTACCAGAAGCATATATGCATGGTGAAAGAATGGATAATATGCAACAAAATCAAGACCCATCTTTATTCTGGAAAGTGATTACACAAAATCTAAAAGAAGTCTCGATGATTAGAGACTATTATTTATCAGAAAATTTATCACAACCCGAAAAATTCGGTATCAGTGGTCTTTCTATGGGGGGGATCACAACAAGCGCAATGTTGACACAATTTGATTGGATCCACTCGGCTGCTATACTAATGGGGAATCCTTCGCCGGTGGCTTTTTCTAAATGGCTACTGACTTCAAAGTGGTACGATGGATATGAAAATGTGGATGGTCTGATCACTGGAGAAGCAGAAAAACAGCTCAATCATATTTCATTAATCAAGCAACCTGAAAAGATTGCGGGTAAATCCGTTTATTTCTGGCACGGTACGAAAGATGAGCTTGTTCCTTTTGAACAGACAGAAGCCTTTATCCAAGGGATCAAAGATGAACCCTATGCAAAAAACATCTCTTTTTCTATTGGTTCTGGGCATGGACATAAAGTTCCTTACGAAATTGCTGTAGAGATGGCGGCGTTTTTCGAGAAAAGTTTCGCCGAAAATTAATTATTCTATGATTTAGAGTATGTTATGATGACTTAAAGATAGGAAATTAAGGAGGACCACGATGTCAGAAGAAAACACAGTTTGGTCTGAAGAAAAAATTGAGACTATTAAAAATCAAATTATGGAAGCTATGGAACAAGTTATTGATCCAGAGCTTGGTATCGATATCGTTAATCTTGGATTGATTTATGAAGTAAATGTCTTCAATGGAGGATACTGTGAAGTTAAAATCACTTTAACGACAATGGGTTGTCCTTTAGCAGATGTCATTACAGAAGATATTTTAAATGCAATGGAAGCTGTTCCAGAAATTACAGAGACAGACGTTAAATTAGTCTGGTATCCTGCATGGGATACGACTAGAATGAGTCGCTACGCACGTATTGCGTTAGGGATAAGATAATGAGGAGAAAAAGAATTGAGTTCGCTATCAAGCTCAGTTCTTTTTTAATAGAATAAATTAAATCATTGAGATGAAAAGGGGGATTTTATGGCTGAATATACTAAGGTCATGCAAGAATCTATTTCAAGTGCTCAAGAAATTGCGAAAGTCAGACATCACCAGCTTGTTGGCATCACACATTTGTGGCGGACATTTATGCAACCTGATCATTTAGCGTATCAATTATATGAAAAATGTTCGATTAATGTCGATGAATTGTTACAACAAGTTGAGAAGCAATTGGACGGTATTCCGGTTGTAGAAGGTGGCTCCGTCGCGCATGGTAGTCAAATCGATAGTGATCTTTACACATTACTTCAAAAAGCTGAACAAGTTGCGTATTCTATTGGCGATCAATATATTGCTGTGGACGTCGTATTGATTGCGCTTATGTCACAGCAGCATCCAATAAAGACTTATCTTGAATCCAAAGGTTTAACAGAAAAAGGCCTTACAGAAAAAATCTTAGAATGGAGAGGTGGAGAAACTGTGCAAAGTGCATCTCAAGAGTCTGCCTATCAAGCATTAGAGGCCTATTCAATTGACTTGATCAAGCAAGTTAAAGAGGGGAACCAAGATCCAATCATCGGAAGAGATGATGAAATTAGAGATGTCATCAGAATATTATCTAGGAAAACAAAGAATAACCCGATATTGATTGGAGAACCAGGTGTTGGGAAAACAGCGATCATAGAAGGATTGGCACAGAGAATCGTACGAAATGACGTGCCAGAAAATATTAAAAACAAACAACTCTATTCCTTAGATATGGGTGCTTTGATAGCCGGCGCAAAATATCGTGGAGAATTTGAAGAGAGACTGAAAGCTGTTTTAAAAGAAGTGAAGAAGAGTGAAGGAAATATCATTTTATTCATCGACGAAATTCATACGATTGTAGGAGCGGGCAAGACCGAAGGGAGTATGGATGCCGGGAATCTGCTAAAACCCATGCTGGCAAGGGGAGAACTACACTGCATCGGTGCAACAACGATCAACGAATATAAAAACTATATGGAAAAAGATAAAGCATTGGAAAGAAGATTTCAAAAGGTTATCGTTAATGAACCAACAATAGAAGAAGCAATCAGCATATTGAGAGGTTTGAAAGAGCGGTTCGAGATTCACCATGGCGTTAATATTCAAGATAATGCTTTGGTAGCAGCCGTTCAATTATCTAGTCGATATATGACTGAACGTTTTTTACCAGATAAGGCGATTGATTTGGTGGACGAAGCTTGTGCAAGTATACGAGTAGAAATGAATTCTATGCCGACAGAATTAGATCAGTTGATGAGAAGACAGATGCAATTAGAAATTGAAGAGCAAGCCCTTAAAGAAGAATCAGATGACAAAAGTAGAGCACGTCTTGGAATCATTCAAGAGGAACTTGCTTCTATTAGAGAAGAAGTTCAAGTGCTGACTTTGAGATGGAATAAGGAAAAAGTTTCCATGCAAGACATTCAAGATAAAAAAGCTGAAATTGAACAGGCTAAACGAAAACTGGAAGAGGCTGAATCGGACTATAATCTTGAAGAAGCTGCCAAGTTGCGTCATGGTATTATTCCGTCACTTGAAAAAGAACAAATTGAATTAGAAACGATCCATCAAGCTAGTCGATCATCAGAAAATAGATTAGTACAAGAAACGGTAACAGAAGATGAGATGGCAGAAGTTGTTGCAAGAATTACAGGTATACCAGTCACTCGACTTGTACAAACGGAAAGAGATAAACTACTAAACTTGAATGCAGCAATGAAAACCCAAGTGATTGGTCAGGATGAAGCCGTGAATGTTGTGACAGATGCCATTTTACGTGCAAGAGCAGGTATTCAAGATCCAAACCGTCCATTAGGATCGTTTTTATTTTTAGGTCCTACAGGTGTGGGTAAAACAGAGTTGGCAAGAACGCTTGCATTAAATTTATTTGACAGTAAAGATCAGATGGTTCGCTTAGACATGAGTGAATACATGGAGAAACATAGTGTTTCTAGACTGATTGGTTCACCTCCTGGATACGTGGGATATGATGAAGGCGGACAATTGACGGAAGCTGTACGAAATCATCCTTATACGATCTTACTGTTAGACGAAGTAGAAAAAGCCCATCCGGACGTCTTTAATATTCTCTTGCAAGTGTTAGACGAAGGACGATTAACAGATGCAAAAGGTCAGTTGATCGATTTTAAAAATACTGTGCTTATACTCACAAGTAATATCGGATCTGATCTTTTATTAGAAGAAACTTCTGAAGAGGGTGTTATTCAAGAAGTAACTGAAACAAAGGTTAGAAAACGATTGTTTGAATCCTTTAGACCAGAATTTTTGAATCGACTCGATGATATTGTATTATTTTCACCGATAACAAAAAAAGATATGGTCAAAATTGTAGAGAAACTGGTTGAAGATTTGAAAAATAGATTAACAAATAATGGCTTTAGCCTAGTATTATCGACGGAGGCTAAAAAATGGATCGCAGAAGAAGCTTATGATCCAGCATTTGGAGCGCGTCCAATCAAACGGTATTTGACCAATGAAATAGAGACACCAATCGCTAAGATGATCATTGCAAATGAGATTAAAACAGGCGAAGTAATCAACGTAAACGAAAAAGAAGGACAATTGGTTTTTGAAACAAGTAATGCGACAGAGTCAGCTTAAGGGACTATTTTATAGGAATGACCCTAATCGAGAATAAAAGGTAAGGAGACAAACACGTGCATACCAAACTTCATGTAATGAGTACGTATTCTCTGTTGAAGAGTACGACAACAATCGAACGGTTAGTCTCAAGCGCAAAAGAGCGAGGGTACACATCGTTGGCCCTGACAGACCATAATGTTCTCTATGGTGCAATAGGATTTTATGAGAAAGCAAAAGCTGCGGGTTTGAAACCGATTATAGGATTAAAACTAGATATTGAACCCATTTTTTTAGATCAACCTTGCCAGATCATATTATTGGCTAAAAACGAAAAAGGTTTTAGAAGATTGATTGAACTCTCTACCAAAGTCATGACAGATGAGCAACCAGTTCCTCTAAAAGTGATTCAATCCTCTACAGAAAATCTCATAGCCATTACACCGGGAATCACTGGCGAAGTAGAGACGCTTTTAGACATGGATCACAAAGACGATGCTATGAAAGTGCTAAATGCTTATGAGCAAACGTTCGAGACAATCTATATCGGCTACACAATGCATTCGTCTCTAGATGCTGTTAAAAAACAACTAGAACAATTAGCTCTAGATAGTAAGTTACAGTTGATTGCATCAGACGAGGTCGCGTATATTGACCGTTCAGATGCTTTTGCTACAAATGTATTAAAGACAATCGGTGCAAACGAGACGATTGATTTAGATAAAAAGGTGAATGACGATCAGTATTTACTTTCTGCACATGAAACTGAAGAACTGTATCGCTCAGCTGGTTATACAGCCGTACTGGAAAGAGCGGATGAAGTGGCCGATCAAATCAATATTGAGATCACACTTGGTCAGCCAGTATTACCGAAATTTCCACTACCTGAGAATAGAGAAACAGATGAATATCTTTATGAATTGTGCAAAAATGCACTCAACAAAAAAATCAATACCGTTACACAAGTTTATTTAGATCGCTTAGACAAAGAATTAGGGATTATCTCTAAAATGGGTTTTTCGGATTATTTTTTGATTGTCTGGGATTTAATGAAATACGCACACAGTAAAAATATCGTGACTGGCTCAGGAAGGGGCTCAGCTGTAGGTTCGCTTGTTTCATACGTTTTAAATATTACAGACGTTGATCCGATTGCTTATGGTCTACTTTTTGAACGTTTCCTAAATGAAGAACGGTATTCGATGCCCGATATTGATTTGGACTTCCCAGATAATAAACGAGAACAGATCTTGCTTTATGTAAATCAAAAATATGGCAATCAACATGTGGCACAAATTGCAACGTTTGGTACCTTTGCCGCTAAAATGGCGCTTAGAGATTCCGGTAGAGTGTTTGGTCTGACTACTCAAGAACTAAAAAAATGGTCAGATGCAGTTCCGTCGAGTCTTGGGATGACTTTGAAAAAAGCGATAAAAGAATCTTCGAAGTTGCAGCTAATGGTTAAAGAATCTGATCAAAATAAACTGATCTATGATACAGCTACAAAACTTGAAGGTTTACCTAGACATGTTTCTACCCATGCAGCGGGTGTCGTTATTTCCGACAAACCCCTAACGCAATCTGTCCCGCTACAAAACGGGAATAGCGCACTATCTTTGACGCAATTTGCAATGGGCGATGTTGAAAAAGTGGGTCTTCTCAAAATGGATTTTTTAGGACTCAAGAACTTGACTATATTATCCGATTGTTTGCAATTTGCCAAGAAACAAACAGGCAATGATTTTACGTTTTCCGATATCCCATTGAACGATGAAAAGACTCTAAAACTATTTAGAAATGGCGAGACAAACGGTATTTTTCAATTTGAATCTCCAGGCATTAAGCGTGTTCTTCGAAAATTAGGACCAACAGACATTGAAGATATCGTAGCGGTCAATGCTTTATATAGACCAGGTCCCATGGAACAGATTGATACCTTTATAGCTAGGAAAAAAGGACAAGAAGAAATTAGGTATCCGCATAATGACCTTGAAAGTATATTGGATGTTACCTATGGGATTATGGTTTATCAAGAACAAGTAATGAAAGTAGCTTCTCAATTGGCAGGTTATTCCTTAGCAGAAGCCGATATCTTAAGAAGAGCCATCTCGAAAAAAATCAGTTCACAGATTGACTCTGGCCGAAAACAGTTTATTCAAGGTGCTTTAAATAAAGGATATGAAGAAGAAACAGCAGCGCAGGTCTACCACTATATTGAGCAGTTTTCAAACTATGGCTTTAATCGATCTCACGCTGTTGCTTATTCGATGGTTGCTTATCAGTTAGCTTACTTTAAGGCACATTATCCAGCTGCTTTTTATGCTGCACTGATGAAAGCTTCTTCTAACAATAAAACGAAATTACAAGAATATGTCTTAGAAGCACGTAAACGGCAAGTTTATTTGAATGGTCCGGACATTAACAAAAGTCATTATTCATTTTCTTTGAATGACAATACCATTCAGTTTGGTTTGGATGTCATCAAGGGATTAAGAAGAGATCTAGTTTACGCCATTTACAGAGAAAGACAAGATCATGGGCAATATACAGACTTAGTCAATTTCATCAGTAGACTGGATAAAAAGTGGCGAAAAGAGACGTATATTGAACCGCTTATACTTGCCGGTGCGTTCGATGCGCTAAGTTATAATAGAGGTACGCTTATCTATTCGATAGAGGGCATTATCAATAGTGTGCAGATGAGTGATGGAAATATGGAACTTTTTGAATCACTAGCCCCTAGGATAGAAGAAAAAGAAGATATCGATGATGAAACAAAACTGGACCAAGAATTTGAAGTAACAGGGTTTTATTTCTCAGAACATCCTAGTGAAAGATACAACAAATTCCGAAAACCTTATAAAATCGATTACATTGCCGATGCTAAAATCGGTAAAATCATGCGCTTTCTTGGTATAATAAAATCGGTTAAGACAATTCAGACAAAACGTGGAGAGCCGATGTCATTTGTTGAGTTAACTGATCAAACGGCAACTTGCTCACTAACCTTGTTTCCGGAACAACATAGGAAATTCATCAAAACGCTAAAAAAAGATACACCGGTACTCGTTGAAGGAAAGGTCGAAAGTGATAAAGAACGACATAAATTGTTGGTTAGAAAAGTTGAATTAGCTGATGCGTTAAAAGAGAAAGAGTCTCAGAAAACACTCTATCTCAAAATTGACTCATTAGAAAACAATGTAGAGCTGTTTCAAACTGTACAAGCACTTTTGCGCGAACATGCTGGTGAAACGCCAGTACTTGTTTACGATTCACATACTGGGAAAAAACAATTATTAAAGAGCACCTTTTTCATAGAAGAAACAGAAAAATTGTTAAGCGGAATCAAGAAGATTTTAGGGTCAGAAAACGTTGTTCTACGTTGATTTCGGAAAAAACTGAGATTGTTGCCATTTTTATGAGACATCATTAGCAAAAAGTGATAGAATGTTACTTGTATGGAAACTAGATGAATGAATGAGAAAAAAATTTTGAATTTCTTTTTGAAAGATCATTCTCATTATACCGTTATCCTAAATCATACTAACGAATGAATTCATCATAGGTAATTTAATTAATTGTTTTAGATGATCAAAATTTGTATTAGAGGTGAAAGGTTGATATGAAACGTATTGGAGTTTTAACAAGTGGGGGAGACGCTCCCGGCATGAACGCAGCTGTTCGTGCAGTCGTAAGAAAAGCTCTATATGAAGGTATGGAAGTTTATGGAATCAACTATGGATTTGCTGGTCTTGTGGCTGGGGATATTCGCAAATTGACTCGTAGAGATGTAGGAGATATCATCCAACGTGGTGGTACATTCTTATATTCAGCTCGTTATCCTCAGTTTGCTACTGAAGAAGGACAGCTTAAAGGGATCGAACAGTTAAATCGTTTTGGTATTGAAGGATTGGTAGTTGTTGGTGGAGATGGATCATACCGCGGCGCTTATGCTCTTACAAAACGTGGTTATCCATGTATTGGTCTGCCTGGAACAATCGATAATGATATTCCTGGAACAGATTACACGATTGGGTTTGATACGACCATCAACACTGTATTAGATGCTTTGGATAGAATCAGAGATACTGCAACGTCTCACGTAAGAACATTCGTTATCGAAGTAATGGGACGTGATGCTGGAGATATCGCTTTATGGGCTGGTGTAGCTAGTGGTGCTGAACAAATCATCATTCCTGAAAAAGGATTCGATATTACAGCTGTTGCAGATAATATCCGTGAAGGTAGAGAAAAAGGTAAGAAACACACGATCATCGTTTTAGCTGAAGGCGTAATGGACGGACAAGAGTTTGCTGAAAAATTAGATGCAATCGATAACTTCCATGTACGTGTAACGGTTCTTGGTCACGTTCAGCGTGGAGGATCACCTACAGCAAGAGATCGCGTTTTAGCAAGCCGTTTTGGTGCTAGTGCAGTAGAATACCTTAAAGAAGATCGTGGTGGATTAGCACTTGGTTTGAGAAATGAACAAATCGTTGCACATGATATTGTCGATACTTTGGATAATATGAAACATGAACCAAATCTAGACCTTTATAAACTCAACGAAGAAATTTCGAACTAATCAAATCAATCTAGATAAAATTACTGAGTATGGTTGAATCGTGTTTAACTATACTCAGTGTAAATAAAAAACAAAAACAGAGACGAAAGTGGGAGTTATTTTTTATGAAGAAGACAAAAATTGTTTGTACCATTGGCCCTGCAAGTGAATCAGTAGATACATTAACTAAATTGATGGAAGCTGGAATGAACGTTGCTCGTTTAAACTTTTCACACGGCGATCATGAAGAACACTTAGCACGTATCAAAAACATCCGTGAAGCAGCAGAAAAAACAAATAAACTGGTTGCGATCATGTTAGATACTAAGGGACCAGAAATCAGAACACAAAACATGGTAGACGGTCGAATTGAAATTCTTAAAGGAAGCACTATTCGTATTTCAATGACTGAAGTTGAAGGAACAACAGAAAAATTCTCAGTTACTTACGAAGATTTGATCAATGATGTAACGCCTGGATCAAGTATCTTGTTGGATGATGGTTTAATCAACTTACAAGTAACAGATATCGATCATGAAAATGGCGAGATCGTTACAACAGCACAAAACACAGGTATTCTTAAAAATAAAAAAGGTGTTAACGTTCCTGGCGTTTCAGTAAATCTTCCTGGTTTAACGGATAAAGATAAGAGCGATATTCTTTTCGGACTAGAAAATAATATTGACTATATCGCTGCTTCATTTGTACGTCGTCCATCTGACGTTCTTGAGATCACTGAATTATTAGAAAAAAATGACAAAACACACGTACAAATCATTCCTAAAATCGAAAACCAAGAAGGTGTCGATAACTTAGAAGAAATTCTTAAAATCGCTGATGGTTTGATGGTTGCTCGTGGAGATTTAGGGGTAGAAATCCCAGCTGAAGAAGTACCAATCGTACAAAAACACATGATTCGTATGTGTAATGCTGCTGGTAAACCAGTTATCACTGCTACACAGATGCTTGATTCTATGCAAGCTAACCCACGTCCTACACGTGCTGAAGCTTCCGATGTTGCGAATGCAATCTTTGATGGTTCAGATGCCATTATGCTTTCTGGAGAAACTGCTGCAGGAGATTACCCAGTAGAATCAGTACAAACAATGTATAACATCGCTGTCCGTACAGAGGCTGCTTTATTAAACCAAGACGCATATGCGCTTAAAGCATATGACCAAACAGATATGACTGAAGCGATTGGTCAAGCGGTTGGACACACAGCTCGCAACTTGAACATCAACACAATTGTTGCAGCTACTGAATCAGGTCACACTGCACGTATGATCTCTAAATTCCGTCCTAAAGCAGACATTCTTGCAATTACGTTCTCAGAAGAAACAGCTCGTGGATTATCATTACAATGGGGCGTTATTCCGACATTGTCTGAAAAACCAACCTCTACTGATGATATGTTTAACTTGGCAACACAAACGACTATGGAAAAAGGTTATGCTAAAGAAGGCGACCTTATCATCATTACTGCTGGTGTACCAGTTGGCGAGCGTGGAACAACTAACGTTATGAAGATTCAATTAATTGGTTCTAAACTTGTTAGTGGGCAAGGTGTTGGATCTGAATCTGTCATCGGTAAAGCAATCGTTGCGACATCTGCTGATGAAGCAAACGAAAAAGCAGTAGAAGGCGGTATCTTAGTTGTTCAAAACACAGACAAAGATTACCTTCCAGCTATTGAAAAATCAGCAGCAATCGTTGTTGAACAAGGCGGATTGACTTCTCATGCAGCTGTTATCGGAATCGCAATGGGTATTCCTGTAGTTGTATCTGCTGAGAACGCAACAAGCTTAGTTGAACAGAATGAATTGATCACTGTTGATGCTCGTCGTGGTATTATCTACCGTGGCGCGACAACTGCCATTTAAAGTTAACAATTACGAACAAGTAAATTAAAGATGATCACAATCAGACGATGAGATTATAAAGATCTTGAAGTAAGTTGAGTTTCAGATGGGTTAACTGATCTGGAGTAGAAACAAGACTTACTTCGGGATTTAATCTCATCGTCTTTTGTAGTATTTAAGTAAGAGAGAAAAGGGAGTGGAATGATGTCTATTTTAGGTAGTAAGATTATGGGAATCGTTACAGATAAAAATGAAAAAGCAACATTTGTGCAAAATAATGGGATGACTTACCAAGTAGTCTCTGAGAATGAAGAAGAACTAGTATTAGGACAAACAGTCGAAGGGTTTTGTTATATCGATAAAGACAACAATCAATTATTTACCACTGAAATACCAGAAGTTAGAGTGGGCAGTTTTGGTTGGGGAGAAGTGATTGATATTAAGCGATCACTTGGTGTTTTCGTCAATGTAAATTGGCACAATAAAGACTTAGTGATTTCTTTGGATGATTTACCCTTTGAGGGACATCTTTGGCCTAAAAAAGGTGATAAGGTCTATCTTACAGTTACTGTCGATGATCAAGACCGCATGTGGGGCCAATTAGCAGAAGAAGAAGATTTCTATGCTATTTCTCAGACAGGTGAAAAAGAAGCACATAACAGCGAGATTAATGGTTATGCCTTTAAGTTGAAAAAAGCCGGCACATATTTTATTACAGAAGATCATTTCATTGGATTTGTTCATCCATCTGAACGTGAGCGTGAACCTCGTCTTGGAGAGTATATCAGTGGCCGTATTATCGGTGTTAGAGAAGATGGTGTTTACTATGTTTCTTTACTTCCTAGGGCTTACGAAGTACTTGATGATGATGCAGCTATGTTGCTAGAAGTATTACGGCGATCTGGTGATCAGTACTTCAAATTCAATGACAAGAGTGACCCGCAAGCAATTAAAAATCAGTTTGGCATTAGTAAAGGACAATTTAAACGCGCTTTAGGTAGACTAATGAAACAACGTCTGATTGAACAAGATGCTCATGGTACTAAACTCATCAAAGACCCACTTGAAGAAGAGACTGAAGATTAAAAGGATGATGGTTGTAACTGAGTTCTTTCTAGATTATACTGATTATAATTAAACTGAATGTTTATGAGATAGATTATAATGGTTCTGATCTAAGGGGATAGCGATGGAAAAGACGGGAATGGCAATACAAGTTATCAAGGAGAAATTATATCAATCTGGATTCAAACTGACACCTCAGCGAGAAATCATCGTAAAGGTCTTGATTGAAAAAGAGCATTTGAGTGCAGAGGAGATCTATATGGCTGTTCGAGCAAAGCATAGCGGTATTGGATTAGCCACAGTGTATCGAACAGTAGAATTGTTGACTGATCTAAAACTCATCAACAAAATTACTTTTCAAGATGGTATTGCTCGATATGATTTGAATCATAATGAACATCATCATCAGCCTCATTATTTGTTATGTCTTAATTGTGGAAAAATAGATGAAGTTGAACAAGATATGCTGATTGATATTGAAAAAGAAATAGAAAAGAACCATCAGTTTAAAATTAAAGATCATCGATTGACCTTTCATGGTATATGCCAAGATTGCCTTAAGAAAACGGATAGCAATCAATAAGGAGTAATGCTCAGTGACGGCTGAATTAGGATTAGAAGCCTTAGAAGAATACTTGACCTTTCTTAAAATAGAGAGAGGTCTTTCTAAAAATTCAATAGAAAGTTACCAACGCGATCTGATGCAGTATATTGTCTTTTTAAGAAAAGAAGCAGTAACTGATTGGGATCAAATTGATCGATATCTGATATTGAATTTTTTAGAAGCCCAAAGGAATGGACACAAATCGGATAACTCACTTATTAGAATGATTTCAAGCTTAAGAAGATTTCATCAGTTCCTTAAACAAGAGAATATCGCTACAGAAGATCCTATGCTGTATATTCAAACGCCTAAAAAAGCACAGACATTACCAAAAGTTATTTCTGCCAAGCAAGTGGAGATTCTCTTAGCTATACCAGACGTTTCAAATAAAATCGGGATCAGAGACCGTGCGATACTAGAAGTCATGTATGCCACCGGAATCAGAATTTCTGAACTTGTTAACTTGCGTTTGGATGAATTACACTTATCTATGAATCTGATCCAAACAATCGGTAAAGGCGATAAAGAAAGAATTTTGCCGATTGGAGATCAAGGAGTTAAGTGGCTGGAATACTATCTTGAGTATAGCCGTCCTAAATTGGCTATGAAATCTGCACAGATTTCTCCCTATGTTTTTTTGAATCCGCGCGGGACGCAATTGAGTAGACAAGGTGTCTGGAAGAAAATCAAGAAAATGGTTCTAGAAGCAGGGATTACACAAAACGTTACACCTCATACATTGAGACATTCATTTGCTACACATTTATTAGAAAATGGTGCCGATCTTCGTGTTGTCCAAGAATTGTTAGGGCATTCGGATATCTCTACCACTCAAATTTATACCCATATCACAAAACATAGACTGAAAGAAGTTTATGATACGTATCACCCAAGAGCTTAGGCAAAATAGCTTAAGCAAATAATCAATAGGAGGAATTAAGCATGAGCTTTAATCGTGTACATTTAATCGTAATGGATTCAGTTGGAATCGGAGAAGCACCAGATGCTAAGGACTTTAACGACGAGGGGTCACATACATTAGGACATATAGCAGAACAAACAGACTTATCATTGCCAAACTTAAAGACGTTAGGTTTAGGAAATATTGCTCCGTTAGAAGGTATTGAAGAAACCCCAACAAGTATTGGTTATTACACAAAACTTGAAGAAAAATCAGTTGGTAAAGATACAATGACTGGGCACTGGGAAATTATGGGATTGCATATAAAAAAACCTTTCCGCGTTTTTCCAAATGGTTTTCCAGATGACCTGATCAATCAAATCGAAGAGCATACAGGCAGAAAAATCGTTGCGAATAAACCGGCGTCGGGTACTGCGATTCTAGATGAATTCGGTGAACACCAAATAGAAACAGGGGACTTGATCGTCTATACTTCAGCAGATCCTGTTTTACAGATTGCGGCGCATGAAGATGTCATACCATTAGAAGAGCTTTATGAAATTTGTGAGTATGTTCGTGAAATTACAAAAGATGACCCATATATGATCGGCCGTATCATTGCTCGTCCTTACGTTGGGGAACCTGGCGCGTTTACAAGAACAAGCAATCGCCATGACTATGCATTGAGCCCATTTGGCGATACAGTCTTGGATTCGTTAAAAGCTAACGATAAAGATGTTATTGCGGTTGGTAAGATCGACGATATCTTTAACAGCCAAGGAATCACTGAATCTGTTCGTACAAAATCTAATATGGATGGCGTAGATCAACTGATTAAAGTCATGAAAAAAGATTTCAACGGATTGAGTTTCACGAACTTGGTAGATTTCGATGCACTCTTCGGTCACCGTAGAGATGTTGAAGGATATGCTAAAGCGTTAGAAGAGTTTGATGCTAGAATCCCTGAAATCATTAGCGAATTGAAACAAGATGATTTGCTGATCATCACTGCAGATCATGGTAATGATCCGACACATCCAGGAACGGATCATACTAGAGAATATGTACCATTGATGATTTATTCCCCAAGTTTTAGTCGTAATGGTGCATTATCACAAGGTTATTTTGCTGATATCAGTGCAACGATAGCAGAAAACTTTAACGTTGAAGGAACAGGTTTTGGTACTAGTTTCTTGGGAGAATTAAAGTAGCCAGTGCTCATGAAAAAATGAGCATCATGTCATAGGAGGAACGATAGATGGAAAAAGAATATATTGAAAGTGTTCAAAAAGCAACAGACTATTTGAAAGAGAACGGGATGGATCAACCAGTAGTTGGATTGATTCTAGGTTCTGGTTTAGGAGAGTTAGCGGAAGAAGCTGCTGATCCTATTGCGATACCTTATGAAAAAATACCAGGATTCCCTGTCTCAACTGTTGAAGGCCATGCAGGACAATTAGTTTACGGAGAACTAGGTGGGAAAATGGTCTTGGCTATGCAAGGACGATTCCATTTCTATGAAGGATACGCTCTTGAAGATGTTACTTTCCCAGTACGAGTAATGAAGGCTTTAGGCGTGGAAACGCTAGTTGTTACAAATGCTGCTGGTGGTGTTAACGCAGACTTCAATCCAGGCGACTTGATGATTATCACTGATCATATTAATTTTACAGGCGTTAATCCATTAATGGGTAAAAATGATCCTCAAGTTGGCCCAAGATTTACGGATATGTCTGAAGCATATGATAAAGGCTATCAAAAATTGATTCGTAGTTGTGCTGAAGCCAATGGAATAGACATTAAAGAAGGGGTCTACTTCGGTCTGACTGGACCAACATACGAAACACCAGCCGAAATCCGAATGATTCGTACGATGGGCGGAGATGCAGTAG
Organism: Marinilactibacillus kalidii; assembly: GCF_017599325.1. Classification (GTDB taxonomy): domain Bacteria; phylum Bacillota; class Bacilli; order Lactobacillales; family Carnobacteriaceae_A; genus Marinilactibacillus; species Marinilactibacillus kalidii. The sequence continues at coordinate 120,048 of NZ_JAGFVM010000003.1, forward strand.
GCATGTCTACTGTTCCTGAAGTAATCGTGGCACAACACGCAGGACTGAAGGTAGCAGGAATCTCTTGTATTACAAATTATGCGGCAGGTATGCAGAGCAATTTGAATCATGATGAAGTTGTAGAAGTGACGACACGTGTTAAGGAATCCTTTAAATCACTTGTGAAAGATTTCGTTTCTAAGGTTTAATACGTTACAAGTCTATAAGAGCGTAATTTCTTTAAAAGATAGATAAAGATGCTTCTAATGTATCTTTATCTATCTTTTGCTATGTGTTCAGTTAAATAAGAAGATGATGGATACAGTGTTTTTTTAATGTGCGTTTGATTTTTCGCGTATATATCTGTATTATTGTCATGAGTATGTAAAATTAAAAAGTACTGAAAAACGTCTAGAATATAGCTTTTCAAATTCGAGACTAAAGAAATGTGGGAATAAAATAATGGATCAGTTTAATCATCAACAATTTCCTGAATTTCCAGGAAATATGAGAATCAACGATAAGAATCATCTAGAAATAGGTGGTGTAGACACAATATCTCTTGCTGAAAAGTATGCAACACCATTATATGTCTATGATACTGGACTCATCAAATCTAGACTAAATGAATTCAAAGATGCATTTTCTTCATATGAGAAGGCAACGCAAGTAGCTTATGCAAGTAAAGCTTTTTCTTCGCTTGCACTTTACGAATTATTAGCGAAAGAATCAATTTCACTAGACGTTGTTTCTGGAGGCGAGTTATTTCTTGCTATAAAAGCAGGATTTCCTGCTTCGAAAATTCATTTTCATGGAAATAACAAATCGCATCATGAACTAGTGGAAGCTTTGAATGCAGATATTGGTTGTATAGTAGTTGATAATTTCACTGAATTAGATATGATCAATCAATTAACAACTTTACATCAAAAACAAATGAAAGTACTCATAAGAATCACGCCGGGTGTAGAAGCACATACACATGAATATATTACTACCGGTCAAGAAGATTCAAAATTTGGATTTGATTTAGCATCTGGACAAGCCAAAGAAGCAATCGAACTCGCACAATCTTTGAAATACATTGATCTTATCGGTTTGCATGCGCATATCGGATCACAGATTTTTGAAACGGTTGGGTATGAAGTGGTTATCGAACGGTTATTACAGCATACTGTAGATTGGAAAAAACAATTTGGATTTGATTTGAAAGTGTTAAACGTTGGTGGAGGTTTTGGTATTCGTTATACGAAAGAAGATGCGCCTTTACCAATTAAAGATTATGCAATGAGTATTATGAATAGCGTGAGAAAGCAGGCAGATAATTTCGAATTAGAGCTTCCAGAAATTTGGGTTGAGCCAGGTAGAAGTATCGTTGGTGAAGCTGGTACGACGCTATACACTGTGGGAACACAGAAAATGATTCCAAACGTTAGAAAATATGTTTCTGTTGACGGTGGTATGGCAGATAATATTAGACCCGCTCTTTATGATGCGAAATACACTGGTGTATTAGCGAATAAAGTATACGCAAAATATGATTCAACGGTTTCTATTGCAGGAAAAGCTTGCGAAAGTGGCGATATGTTGATTTGGGATCTGGACCTTCCAGAGATTGAACAAGGAGATTATTTGGCGGTATTAAGCACCGGAGCATATGGCTATTCAATGGCAAGCAACTATAATCGACTACCACGTCCAGCGGTTGTGTTTGTAGAGGATGGTATTGATTTTCTAGCGATCAGAAGAGAAACCTATGAGGATTTCTTGAATCTGGAACAATCGTTTGAGATAAAATGCTGATCCACTTTAAGGAGGTAGAAGATGCTAACAGATTATAAAGCGGATTATAATAAAATCACAATGGGATTATTGTCTTACGTTCCCGATTTAAAAGATACCGTCAGACTGACCAAAGAAGTCGATTGGTACAAACAAGCAGATAATCGACAGTTGTTTTTATGGAAAAGTGATGAAACGAATGACTTTGCCGGTGTGTTGGGCATTGAAATCGAAGATGAGTTTGTACTTGTTAGACATATCGCGATTAATCCTTCTTATCGAGATGAAGGACTCGCACACGAAATACTAAACGCACTAGCTGCTAAGTATGCACCACGTCAATTAGTGGGTACCATTGAAACAGGATCCTTAATTACTAAATGGCATACAGAACATTAATGTCAACTAACTAAAAGGAAAATCAGCATGAGTGAAAACTGGGAAGTTAACTTAGACGTATTTGAAGGGCCATTGGATCTATTATTACATTTGATCAATAAATATGAAATTGATATATATGATATACCAATTGCTAAAATTACGGCTCAATATATGGATTATCTACAAGCTATGAAGATCTTGCAGCTAGATGTTGCGGGAGACTATTTGGTGATGGCAGCAACTTTGATGTCTATAAAAAGCCAGCTTTTAGTACCGAGAAACGACGGATGGGATGATGAAGGAGAAGATTTTATCCCAGAGCAAGAAGATCCTAGAGAAGAATTAATGGAAATGTTGATTGAATATAGGAAATTTAAGCATGCAGCTGTTCAGCTAGATCAGAAGCAATCTGAAAGATCTGTTTTTTTCACAAAAGAGCCAGCAGATGTATCTGAGTTTCAAAAAAATGTGCCTTTAAAAAATGGGGAAGTTCAACTCCAAGATTTAATCGCAGCTTTTAAGACGGTCATGAAAAGAAGCGAGATGAGAGAACCAGAGCAAACTACGATCGAAACTGAAGAAGTTACGGTAGCCGATCGTATGGAGTGGATCGAACTTGAGTTGACGAATAGTGTGCAGAAGAAAAGAACTTTTCATCAGCTCTTTCGCTACTATTCTCGAAAAGATATCGTTGTCACTTTTCTTGCACTGTTAGAATTGATTAAAGAAAACAAAATAACATTCACACAAGAGGATACTTTCTCGGATATTGAATTATTTTTTGTTGGATAAAATAAAATTGAATAGGAGGGGATTGAATGAACGAAACGGCAGTATATGAAGCGTTACTCTTCGTGGCAGGAGATGAAGGCCTGACATTGAAGGAAATGGCTAAGCTGACCAATGCCACCACTGAACATGTGCTTGTTTCACTAAAGAAATTATTGCATGACTACAATACAAAAGAAACAAGTGCATTAACGATTATTGAAACGGCAAACAAGTACCGCTTAGTCACCAAAGAAAGCTATTCTTCTGTTGTTAGTGCTTATGCTCAATCTCCTTTAATGCAGAAACTGAGTAAAGCATTGCTAGAAACGTTAGCGATAATCGCGTACAAGCAACCCATTACCCGCATGGAAATCGAAGAAATTCGTGGCGTACAGCTAGCAACAGCACTGCATAAACTAAGGATTCGTGATTTGATTCAAGAAGTTGGTAGATTGGAAGCACCAGGGAGACCTGTATTGTATGGGACGACAGATTATTTTCTTGACTACTTCGGTTTGAATGCATTATCTGAATTACCTGAGTTGAGTATTGAGGAAGAAGTAGAAGAAACATCACTATTTTTTGAAAGTTTCCAACAGTCATTTGAATAGAAAATAGAAGGAGGAGTTACATGGATAGATTACAGAAAGTCATGGCGCATGCAGGCATAGCTTCAAGAAGAAAATCTGAGAGCATGATCGAAGCAGGGCGCGTAAAAGTAAATGGAGAACTCGTTACAGAACTAGGTTATCAAGTTAGAAAATCAGATACGATTTCAGTAGATGATATTCCTATTCAAAAAGAGAAACCAGTTTACTTTTTATTAAACAAACCAAGAGGGGTCGTTTCAACAGCAAATGATCCTAAGAATAGAGAAACAGTAGTAGAGTTGCTACATGAAGTTGAAGAACGTATATATCCAGTAGGTCGTTTAGATTACGATACGACAGGCGTACTATTGTTAACAAATGATGGAGAATTAGCGAATAAATTAATGCATCCGAAATATGCAGTCGAAAAAACATATATCGCAAAAGTGAAAGGTCGAATGACCCGAGAAGACATCATGCATTTAGAAAAAGGTGTAGTGTTCGATAAAGTGAAATCGTCTCCTGCTAAAGCAAGAATCATCAATTATGATAGAAAAAAAGATTTTTCGACAGTAGAGTTGACGATTCACGAAGGTAAAAATCATCAAGTCAAAAAAATGATGCAAGCAATTAAACATCCGGTAGAGAAATTGACAAGAACCCAATATGGATTCTTAACTGTTGAAGGCATGCAATCAGGCGTTTGGAGAGAACTGAAGCAGTTTGAAGTCAACAAATTAAAACAATTAGTTGATGAAGAAGAAACATATTAGTTCAATCATTAGATAAGTTCTAAGGTAAAGTTGGAAATAGTGGCACTATATCCTTATCTTAGTTATAATTAAACTTAAGCAACGTACCCAAGTTTTATCAATGTATTTTAATCTTAAGTCAATAGTATCGAGCGCTAAGGAGTGTCTAATCGTGACGGATGAAAAATTACAAGACAGTGTAGAGCAGCAAGCAAAAAAATTACTGGTAGTAGATGACGAAAACCGAATTAGAAGATTATTAAGAATGTATTTAGAAAAAGCTAATTATGAAATCGATGAAGCTGAAAATGGCAAAGTCGCCTTACAGTTAGCTTTAGAAAATGATTACGATCTAATATTACTTGATTTGATGATGCCTGAAATGGATGGCATTGAAGTTGCAGAAGAATTACGTAAAGAAAAAGAAACCCCTATTATGATGTTGACAGCAAAAGGTGAAGAATTAAATCGTATACAAGGATTTGAAGTGGGTGCTGATGATTATATCGTCAAGCCATTTAGTCCTAGAGAGATCGTGCTCAGAGTATCTGCGATTTTGAAAAGAAGTCAGACAGGTGGCGGCAGTGTGAATAAATCTGCTGAAGTGTCAGACACCCTTACTTTACCGCATCTTGAAATTGACAATGATTCTAGACGCGTGACAGCAGATGGACGATCGGTCAACTTAACCCCTAAAGAATATGACTTATTACATTACCTTATGTCTTCACCAGATCAGATTTTTGGTAGAGAACAGTTACTCAGAGAAGTATGGAAATATGAGTTTTTTGGAGATTTGAGAACAGTTGATACACACGTTAAACGCTTACGTGAGAAATTGAAAAAAGAGTCTCAAATAGCTGCTAAAATGATTGAAACTGTGTGGGGGCTTGGCTATAAACTTAATTCATACCCTCATGAAGAAGAGGAGTAGGAGCAGAGTATGAAGCTGAATATCGTAGCCATTAGAATTTGGCTGATTACTTCTGGACTAATCCTTTTTTCACTTATTGCCACATCGCTATTTTATGCCCACTTTTATTCTGAACAAATCAAGCAAAATTATTTGAATGACTATGAATCTTTTATGCAAAATGTAGAAGAACTTTCAAATAGCGATCCTGATTATATAATTGAATATCTTCAGGAAGCTAATGTCATCCATTCGAAACTGAATTTTGCCATGCGTTCTGATAGTCAAGATGTTCATAACGAAGCAGAGTGGAACCTCCAGTTTTCTGATGATGTTTATCAGAGAGTAATCAGCAATCCAAAATTGGTAGCAGACATCGAAGCAAACCAAGAAATTCATGTACGATCTGATTCAAACCCCGAGTACAAAAGCAAGATTCCATATATTTTCCATATCAAACATATTGAGTATCAAAATGAACAATTGACTTTTTATGCTTATGCAGATCTTTCTTTCGTTGCTGCGATTGAACGAACAGTCGCGATTGCATTAGTTATACTTATCTTATTTAGCATTTTCTTGAGTTATCTTTATTACCTTTATCTTCGCAGAAATATTTCTGAGCCAATCAATGCAATGACGAATATCGCTTTTGATTATGCCAGAGATGATTTCAGTCATCAATTACCTGTTTCTGGAAGAGATGATTTGTCTGAACTTGCAATGGCCATGAATAAAATGGGTCATTCACTTGAAACAAATCGAACGGTTGTTAGACAAGAAAAAGAGCTTTTGTCTCATATCATGACGAGTATAGATACAGGTATATTGTACTATGATTCTGATCAAACCTTGATTCTTTCTAATCCTGCTGGCGAACTATTTCTTACTCAATATCAAGTTGAAAAAGGGAATTTTTCTAGTAAAGATGATTATGTAGATATTGAACTTAATCTTAAAGAAGCTGTTGAAACCAAAAAATTCTCTCAATTCAATATAGAAATGGTTGAATTCTATTATGAAGTAACGATTTTACCGCTCATAGAAGATGATACGTTAGAAATTCGTGGAATCCTGGTTTCTACAAAAGATTTAACACATGAACATCGATTAGATAAAATGCGTGTAGATTTTATCAATAACATTTCACACGAGCTGAGAACACCATTAGTAATGGTCCAAGGATATAGTGAGGCAATTATTGATGATATTGCTGAAACGATTGATGAGAAAAAAGAAATGGCTCAAATCATTAGTGATGAGTCACAACGTATGAATCGAATGGTTAATGAAATGCTTGATCTATCAAGAATGGAAGCAGGATTTATTGAGATTGAGAAAGATTCGATTGATTTAAACCGATATCTTAGCACATTAGTTGCTAGGTTCAAGAAGATGGCGTCTGAAGTAAATGTTACGATTAATTTAGATGTTCCAGACGAAACCATTTTATTATCGATCGATAAAGATAAAATGGATCAAGTTTTTGTGAATTTAATCAATAATGCCATCAGACATACGGGTATGACCGATAAAGCCGCTAAGACTGTTACTTTGAGACTTTTTGAGGATACGAACCTTGAAGAGATCATCTTGGAAGTTAGTGATACTGGCACAGGTATCCCTAAAGAAGATGTACCTTATATTTTCGATCGTTTCTTTAAAGCAGACAAATCCAGAAAAAATTATTCAGACAATGCTACTGGTACGGGTATAGGATTGTCCGTGGTACAAAGTATTATCGAAGCACATGGGGGAAGATTAAGTGTTGAGTCAACACTTGGAAGAGGCTCGACTTTCATCATTCATCTACCGATTCATCCAGACGGAATGAATCCATATGATACCTTTTAAAGTATGCTATTGACTTTTTCAATGGTTCTTGTATAATATAAGTGTGCTTATAAAATATAAGTAAAAAAATAATATGATTCATCTTCAGGGGCAGGGTGCAAATCCCGACCGGTGGTAAAGTCCACGAGCGAAACAGTGTTTTGCTGAACTGGTGTAATTCCAGTACCGACAGTATAGTCTGGTATAAAGAAGATGGAGCTTTTTGACTGATATACTACGTCTATTTAGCTCTGTTCATTTCCTGAAGTGGATTTGAACAGAGTTTTTGTATTTCTAGAGTACAATAGCTCTTTTAAATCCATTTCGGATTGACAGGAACAATAGATGTAAGCATCAATAAGTTCAATACCCTAACCAGGATGAATCCTTCTAGGAGGATTTTTAATGTCAAGCAATAAAACACAAAAAGTAGTCGGTATCGCAGTATTAGCTTCACTGGCATGGATCATCTCTATGTTTGCATTTCCTATTTTACCAACAGCATCATTTCTTAAGATCGATTTTAGTGATCTACCTATTCTGTTTGGCATGTATATGTATGGTCCAGTAGGTGGGATAGCGATAGCATTTATTCGTTCGCTATTATCCTATGCACAATCTGGTGGAGAAGCAGGCTTACCTATCGGAGATGCTGCACAATTTATCGCTTCATTGTCCTTCACATTACCGATGTATTTAATTATTACAAAACTTGGTATGAGATTGAGACATAAAATTGTTGCTACGATTGCGAGTACATTGTCTTTGAGTGCGGTAATGGCACTCTTGAATTATGTATTTTTGATTCCAGCTTATCTTGCTGTGATGGGATTTTCAGTTGGACCGATAAGAGAATACTTACTTCTATCAATCGTTCCTTTTAATCTGATTAAAGCACCGATTGTATCAGTTGTCTTTTTCGTAGCATTCCAAAAATTGAAACCTTGGTTAGTTAAATCAAGAACAAAGCTATATATAAAGCATAATAAACATTATGTATTTGATAACGAGAATTAATGAGTATCATTCAACTAACACGATTTAAAAGGTGGGTCTTTATGACCGCCTTTTTTTATTGAAATCAAGTAAGAGAGCGTGTATTCTGAAAAGAAGAAGGAGGCGTAAAGATGAAACAGTACCGTTATTTCTTGATGTTTATACTCAAATTATTCAATAAAGATTATCCTTCGAAAAGCTCTCAATTGATTCATGTCTTTAACGGTAGAAGAACCCCTTCTATATTGTACAAAGTAGAAAATGAGCAGTTGCATCCCGCATTTGGGCTATTTAAAGAACTCACTAAAGAACAACTTCAAAAGTTGATCAATCAACTTGTCAGAGAACAGTTGCTTGAAGGTACAGAGCAAGATGGCTACATAAAAACGGAAAAAGGAATAAACCAAGTAGCCCAGTATTTTAATCAGCACGCTTTTCCAGACTCAATCACATCTTTAGAAAATGCAACGCTTAGAACACCTTTTTATTACCAGTTTCAATTACTAGGACAGATATTTTCTGAAAAGCGATATGAAAATAATAAATATAGTCCAACAATAAAGGATCCAGTCCATCAAGAATCAATAAAAATGTGGTTATCTAATCAACCTGAAAAAATGGATCAACTAGCACAACAATGGTCAAATGAGTTGTATCGTCTGCTGAATGCACTCTCTGAAGAAGAAGCATACATAGTTGTGGGGAAATTAACTGGTCATCCATTTGTAGGTAGAACCAATCGACAATTAGCAGAAGAGCTCGATATGGAACCATTCGAACTAATTATTCGAACCGAACAAGTAATGGAAACAATCATTAAGAAAAGTCGATCTGAAAAAGGAACGTTACTAAACGACTTCGTTGACTATCTCGATAAAAGAACTTACTTTGGTCTATCCAAGAGTACACTTGATACCTACTACATGATAGGAGAAGGTAAAGGTTTAGAAGAAGTTTCAGAAATAAGAAAGTTAAAAATCAGTACGATACGTGAGCATATATTGGAAATCTATTTGATTCATCCAGATTTCGACTTCACACCTTTTATTCCGAAAGAAATTTACATGAAGTTAAAACAATCATTCCTTCAGCAGCCATCTTATATGTTTAAGCAAGCGAAAGTCGAACAACCTGATATGTTATTTATGTGGTTCAGACTGATTGAAATCGAAAGGATTCGAAATGGTAGATAAAACACTAGAACAAATACTTTTAAAAAAATTCAACTATCGTACTTTTAGACCAGGTCAAGAAGAAGCTATTTTAGCCGCGTTACAAAGTCAAGACTCTTTAGTCATGTTGCCAACTGGAAGTGGTAAATCGATTTGCTATCAATTACCAGGGTATATGAAAGAAGGGCTAGTGGTTATTGTTTCTCCATTATTGTCATTAATGCAGGATCAAGTTGAAAAACTCAAAGCTAATGGTGAAAGACAAGTAGCGGCTTTAAACAGCCTTTCCTCAAGAGCTGAGAAGAATCGAATCTTCAAGCAACTTCACTTACTAAAATTTTTATATATTTCGCCTGAAATGATTCAATTCGACTTCCTGATGCAGAGATTAAAACAATTAAAAATAGCGCTGTTTGTAGTAGATGAAGCCCATTGTATATCCCAATGGGGAATGGATTTCCGACCAGATTACCTTAAAATGGGCGAGATCAGACGTAAATTGAATAATCCAACGACGATGGCTTTGACTGCGACTGCCACTGAGTCTGTTCGTAATGAAATTAAAGAATCTTTGCATATGAATCATGAAGAAACTCAAGAAATCATACATTCAGTAGATCGGAAGGCCATTAAACTAAAAGTAGCTATTTGTGATGGTAATAAAAAAGAACGACTAACAGAACTAGTAAACCAACTGAAAGGCGCTGGGGTCATTTATTTCTCTAGTAAAAAATTAGCTGATGAAATTGCTGAAACCCTTCGCACTGATCATGGTCTCAAAGCTGAAAGTTACCATTCAGATTTGACTGTAGATGATAAAGTGAAAGTTCAACAACAATTTATAGATAACACAATTCAACTTATCTGTGCTACGAGTGCTTTTGGTATGGGTATTGATAAACCGGATATTCGTTTTGTCATCCATTACCATATGCCTGCTAATCCAGAAATGTATCTGCAAGAAATTGGCAGATGTAGTCGAGATGGAAAAGAAGGGATAGCAATTTTGTTATTCGAAGCTGGAGACCAATACTTGCAGATGCGGCTGCAAGAAAATGCCTTACCGGACGAATCGCTATTGAATTATATCTATAAAAATAACCTTAAAATCAAAGCCGAACAAGCTGATCCAAAAGTGCAGATTGGGCAGTTTTACGTTAATGCAGAGATACCATACAATGTTGCACTTTATCAAATACAAAACAGGGAAAAACTAAAACAAAACCAGCTTGATTATATGTTGAAATATGTCTATCATACTGGATGCAAAAGAGCTTTTTTACTCCATTATTTTGATGAAGCTGTCATGAATAAACCAGCTAATTGTTGCAGCAGTTGTGACCCTAGCCTTGAGCAACATTTTTTTAGTGAAGATATAGAACGGACGAATAAAAACACTGAAAAACTAGACTGGAAAACACGCTTTAAACAATTGTATAAAATTGATGAAGAATCTATGAATTAAGCTAAAATATGATACAATAACTATGATAGAATTGAAGGAGGAAAAACCATGAGTAAGAAAGATCGCGAGTCAATGGAAGAACTCTGGTCAAAACGATTTGATGATGAAGTCGATTACGACGAGCAAGCTATGTCTCGAAAAGCTAAAAGAGAACGCGAGAAAAGCATTTCTCCTATATTGACGGTTACGGTCGTCTTTTTGGTTTTAATTATTGTGGTTACTTTAGGTACATATGCTTGGTATAGTAGCAAGGAACCTAATTATGGTACACCTGATGAACCTAACGTAGCACAAAAAGGAAATGAAAAAGAAGATACAGATTCTGAAGCTGATCCAGAACCAGAACCAGATCCCGAACCAGAACCAGATCCCGAACCGGAGCCAGCACCAGATCCGGAACCAGAACCAGAACCAGAACCCGAGCCAGAACCCGAACCGGAGCCAGCGCCAGAACCGGAGCCAGCACCTGAACCCGAACCCGAACCCGCAGAAGAAACACCAGCACCAGTCGGAGAAACGTACACGGTTAAAGCAGGCGATAATATGTACAGAATTGCATTAAATCATGGCATGACTACACAAGAATTAATGCAATTGAATGGTTTATCAAGTGAAACAGTGTTCGTTGGTCAAGTATTAAAAGTTCGTTAATCCTTTTAAATTAAATGTGAAAGTGTGAAGATGTATTGAATAATCAATTGACTGTTGCTATTGATGGACCTGCCTCATCAGGGAAAAGTACGGTAGCTAAAAAAATTGCAGACGACTTGAATCTGATTTATGTGGATAGTGGTGCAATGTACCGTGCAATAACATTAATGGCACTTAGAAAGAGTATTGCCTTAGAAAATCAAGAAGCGCTTGTGAATGAATTGAAACATTCCTCGATTGATTTCAAAAGAACAGAAGATGGACAAAGAGTCTATTACAATGAAGAAGAAATCACGATGGCAATCAGACAGAACGACGTAACCAACGCCGTGTCTGTAGTGGCAGCTCATCCAGACGTTCGAACTGTTCTAGTTGAAAGACAAAGAGAAATGGCATCAAGCAAAAGCGTGATTATGGACGGTAGAGATATTGGGACGGTCGTTCTACCAAAGGCAAGCCTAAAAATCTTTTTAATCGCCAGTGTCGATGAAAGAGCAGAAAGACGATATAAAGAGAACAAAGAAAAAGGAATCGATTCTGATTTAACAATATTAAAACAAGAAATCAGTGAACGGGACTACAAAGATTCAACTAGAGAAGTATCCCCTTTGAAAAAAGCAGAAGATGCTATTGAGATAGATACGACTGCCATGTCGATAGAAGAAGTTGTTGAAAAAATCAAGAAAATAATTTTTGAAAAACATCCTGAATTCGACAAATAAGCTGCTCCAAATGTTTTAGTGGAAAAATAAGCTTATTTTATGTACAATTAAAAGAGTAGAAATATTGGTATTGGGAGGCACAATTATAATGACAGACAAAGAAAATTCAAACGAATTAGAAAATAACGCAGTAGATCAAGAATCACAAGATGTTGCAGAAGATCAAGTGATCGTTAATTCTCCTGAAGGTACAGATCCAGAAGACGTACTTGCAGAGAATGAAGATGCACAAGTTCAAGCAGCTGTTGGTTCATCAGATGCTGACTCAGAGTCAATGTCTGATGTGTTGAGAGATGTAGTAGATATTACACCAGGTGACTTAGTGCAAGGCGAAGTTCTCGTTATCGACAATGACAAACAAGTTATCGTAGGACTTGGTGGAGGACAAGAAGGAATCATTCCTCCTAAAGAACTATCAACTGAACGCTTCGAACATCCTTCTGACGTTGTTAGTGTTGGAGATGTTATCGATGTAGTGGTTTTACGTGATGTTAAAGATAAAGAGCAAGGCAGTTTCGTTTTATCTAAAAAACGCGTAGACCAAAGAAAAGTCTGGGAAGAACTACAAACTGTATATGATAATGGTGGAACGATCGAAGCACCTGTTACACGTGTTGTAAAAGGTGGTTTAACTGTAGATGCCGGCGTGAGAGGATTTGTTCCTGCCTCACAAATGGACGTTTCATACGTTAGCGACTTGAATCAATTTGAAGGTCAAACGTATACATTTAAAATTCTTGAAATTGATCCAAATGAACGTCAATTGATTCTTTCTAGAAAAGCATTGATGGCTGCAGAACAGTCTAAAATGAAAGAAGAAGCATTTGATGCATTAGAAGAAGGTTCAACAGTCAAAGGGACAGTCGTTAGATTGACAAACTTTGGTGCTTTCGTCAATTTAGGTGGCGTTGATGGACTCGTTCATATTTCTGAGATTTCTCACGAAAGAATTGGACATCCAAAAGAAAAATTAGCTACCGGTGATGAAGTAGAAGTTAAAGTATTAGGTGTAGACAGAGACAAAGAACGTATCTCTCTATCTATTAAAGATACTTTAGCTGGACCTTGGGATAATCTTGAAGAAGAATTACCTGAAGGATCTGTTGTCACAGGAACGGTTAAACGTGTAACTGACTTCGGTGCTTTTGTTGAAGTTAAACCTGGCGTTGAAGGTCTTGTTCACATTTCTGAAATGGCACACAAACATGTTGAAACACCACATGAAGTTGTCGCTAAAGACGAAGAAATCCAAGTGAAGGTATTAAGCGTTAGTCCTTCAGAAGAACGTATCTCTTTAAGTATTAAAGCACTTGAAGAAGCGCCTGAACAAGCACCAAAACCAGCAAGTAAACCAAAAAAATCTGCATCGCCTAAACCACAAGCAGCAAAATCTTCATTCGGTGATGATGACGAAGATGGTTCATTCACTTTAGGTGACCAAATCGGCGATCAATTATCTAGCCTTATGAACAATGACGATCAAGAGTAAGCATACTTTATCTTTTAATTCATTAAAATGATAGCACCCAAACCCGCTGAAACGATTTTCTGTTTTGCGGGGTTGGGTGTATGTTTTTGAAAACCGATATTTATCCTACACAAAATTCAAGAAAGAAGGTGAACGTTTATGACAAAACCTGTAGTAGCAATAGTAGGACGTCCGAACGTTGGAAAGTCTACAATATTTAATCGTATAGTTGGAGAACGTATCTCCATAGTTGAAGATGTTTCAGGCGTAACACGTGATAGAATTTATGCAAGTGCAGAGTGGTTAGGAAAAGAATTTACGTTGATTGATACTGGTGGAATCACAATGGAAGATGAGCCATTGAACGCGCAAATTAGAAACCAAGCTCAAATCGCTATTGATGAAGCAGATGTGATCATCATGCTAGCAAGTATACGCGAGGGTGTCACTGATGCAGATGAACAAGTTGCACCGATGCTTTACCGTTCTGGGAAACCAGTTGTCTTGGCCGTCAATAAAGCAGACAATCCTGAATCAAGAACATATAGTTACGAATTCTATTCTTTAGGTCTAGGAGATCCATTTCCTATATCAGGTTCCCATGGTTTAGGTCTAGGAGATTTACTGGATGCGGTTATTAAAGAGTTTCCAGAAGATTTGGAAGATGATTTTGATGAAGGAACGATTCGTTTCAGTTTAATTGGTAGACCTAATGTAGGGAAATCTAGTTTAGTGAATGCAATTATCGGTGAAGACCGCGTGATTGTTTCAGATATAGCTGGTACGACAAGAGAAGCTGTTGATACGAAATTTGAAACAGAAGATGGTAGAGAATTTGCCATCATCGATACAGCCGGTATCCGTAAAAAAGGTAAGGTTTATGAGAGCACAGAGAAATATAGTGTGTTACGAGCAATGAGAGCGATTGAACGCTCTGAGGTCGTCCTTTGTGTCATTAATGCTGAAGAAGGTATTAGAGAACAAGATAAAAAGGTATTCGGTTATGCGCATGAAGCGGGTAAAGGAATCATCATTGTTGTAAATAAATGGGATACAGTGGAAAAAGAAACGAACACACTGAGAGACTTCGAATTAGAAGTAAGAGAAGAATTCAGATACTTGAGTTATGCGCCTGTGGTATTTGTATCTGCGCTGACCAAAAAACGCTTAGATAAATTACCTGATTTGATTGAAAAAGTTTATACGAATCAGCACTTGCGTATTCAGTCTTCTATTTTGAATGATGTGGTAATGGATGCCGTTGCAACGAATCCTACACCGACAGATAAAGGACGTAGATTGAAAATCTACTATACAACACAAGTTAGTGTAAGCCCACCGACCTTTATCATTTTTGTTAATGACCCTGAATTACTTCATTTTTCATATAAACGATATCTAGAGAACCGTTTCAGAGCTACTTTTGATTTTGAGGGAACGCCGATACACATTATAGCCCGCAGACGTACGTAGAGACTAGTCTAGCTATTTTAGGCAATCTTCAATATCAGACTAGGTTAATGCGATTAAGACTGTCTATGCTTGCAATCGAAAGAATAAGAAATCTTTCAATAAGTCAAGAGAAAAACACTAAGTCAATTAAAATAAAGTTTAATGATTCTTTTCAACAAAATCATTGCAGTATCAACGTTTCTATGGTATCTTTTTAAATGAAATGTCGTAAGAAGACTATTTCACCCAACACATTCATTTTTTTATTAAAGGGATGTTTTGAAAGATCGTGAGTCACATTTGAGGGCTTACATGGATCTTCTTATGAGGAGGTGAAAATGTACGATGGCTAATAAAGCAGAATTAATCGAAAAAGTTTCAGCAGCTACTGACCTTACTAAAAAGGACGCTACTGCTGCAGTTGAATCAGTATTCGAAACAATCAAAGAATCACTAGCTAACGGAGAGAAAGTTCAAGTAATTGGCTTTGGTAACTTTGAAGTTCGTGATCGCGCTGCACGTAAAGGACGTAATCCTCAAACTGGGGAAGAAATCCAAATCCCTGCAAGCAAAGTACCTGCATTCAAAGCGGGTAAAGCGCTTAAAGATGCAGTGAAATAGTACGTAGAAAAAGTAGATACTTTTATAGAGTCTCTGTTCCCTTGTGGAACGGAGCTCTTTTTGTTTTAGTGAAGTATTGATAAACACATGAAAATTAGTATACTGAAAACAGTAGTATGAAAATGAGGAGAGATGAAAATGGATGCGAAAGAAAAAGCACTTGAAATCAGTAAACAATTAGGTGGTAAAATAGAAGTTACATCTAAAGTCAGTATCAATTCAATGGAAGACCTAGCGATTGCATACACACCCGGAGTAGCCGCTGTAAGTGCAGAGATCGCTAAAGATAAAGAAAAGGCTTATACATATACATCCAAAAAAAATCTTGTAGCGGTTGTTACAGATGGCTCTGCCGTCCTTGGTCTGGGTAACATTGGTCCTGAAGCGGCGATACCGGTTATGGAAGGAAAAGCAGCACTTTTCAAGCGTTTTGCTGGGGTAGATGCGGTGCCACTTTCTTTGGACACCCAAGATGTTGACGAAATCGTTGCACATGTCAAAGCGATTGCACCTTCTTTTGGTGGGATCAATCTCGAAGATATTAGTGCACCAAGATGTTTTGAGATTGAGCGTAGATTAAAAGAAGAACTCGATATACCTGTATTCCATGATGACCAACATGGTACGGCTATCGTTGTATTGGCAGCAACAATCAATGCTTTAAAACTGGCTGATAAAGAGATCAGTAAAGTGAAAATCGTTATTAACGGTGCTGGTGCAGCTGGAATAGCGATTGCTAAAAAGTTGTTGCTTGCTGGTGCAGAGAATTTATTACTTGTTGACCAAAAAGGAATCATCGCTTCAAACGACTTACAAATTGATGATCGTCATATAGAAATAGCGGAGATGACCAATCAGAAAAATATTCAAGGTGATTTAAAGAAAGCGCTGGAAGAGGCTGATTTGTTTATTGGTGTTTCAGCACCGAATGTTCTGAAAAAAGATTGGATAAAATCAATGAATCAAAAACCCATTATCTTCGCTATGGCAAACCCTCAACCTGAAATTGATCCAGCGGAAGCAAAAGAAGCGGGTGCCTATATCGTAGGAACGGGGAGAAGTGACTTTCCAAACCAGATCAATAATGTATTAGCCTTTCCTGGGATATTCAGAGGGGCATTAGATGCTAGAGCTAGAGACATTACAGACAGCATGCAATTAGCAGCTGCAAAAGGAATCGCGCAAGCCATTCCCGATAATGAATTAACAACTGAAAATATTATTCCGAACGTATTTGATGAGCAAGTAGTAGAAATTGTTGCGAAAAGTGTCATGGAGGCTGCCGATTGAATCCACTAGAGGATAATGCGTAAACTAGCGTTCTAAAAAGCAACAGGAATGAAATTAGTGAAAACGTGTTAAATAAACATATGATTTGACAACGGGGGTGCGCATCCTTTAGTCTAATAAAGGATAAAATTAAAGGAAATTCGAAAGGATGAGTGTTGACCAATGTCCTCCATAACCAAAGAGGAAATTCTAAAACAAGCTAAAAAAGCAGAGGTGCGCTTTTTAAGGCTAATGTTTACAGATATCGACGGAATTATTAAGAATGTAGAAGTGCCTGTAAGTCAGTTAGAAAAAGTAATGGATAACGAAATCGCTTTTGATGGTTCTTCAATCGATGGATTTGTAGATATCGATCAAAGTGACATGAAGTTGCATCCAGATCTGGATACATGGTTAGTTTTTCCATGGGAACTAGAAACAGTAAAAGGTACCATCGCACGATTCATTTGTGATGTTTACAATCCAGATGGGACACCTTTCGCAGGTGACCCAAGAAGTAATCTACGTCGTGTGCTAACGGAGATGAATGATGCTGGATTTACTGAATTCAACTTAGGGCCAGAACCAGAATTTTTCTTATTCAAGCTTGATGAAAATGGAAATCCAAGTAAAACACTGAATGATAACGGTGGATACTTTGACTTAGCACCAACTGACTTGGCAGAAAATTGCCGTAGAGATATTGTTTTAGAATTGGAAGCACTTGGCTTCGAAATCGAAGCAAGTCACCATGAAGTTGCACCAGGTCAACACGAAATCGACTGGAAATATGCAGATGCTATTGAAGCATGTGATAACATCCAGACATTTAAATTGATTGTTAAAACAGTTGCTCGTAAGCATGGCTTGCACGCTACCTTTATGCCTAAACCAACTGCTAATATTAGTGGTTCAGGTATGCATTTCAACATGTCTCTCTTTACAGAAGAAGGAAATGCATTTTTTGATGAGAATGATGCTGAACAACTCAGTAGCACAGCTTATCAATTTATCGCTGGGATTTTAGACCATGCGAAATCTTATACTGCCATTTGTAATCCAATCGTTAACTCATATAAACGATTAACACCAGGATTCGAAGCGCCTGTATATGTCGCTTGGTCTGGGACGAACCGTACACCGCTTGTTCGTGTACCGGCTTCTAGAGGCATGTCTACTCGAGTAGAGTTAAGAAGTGTCGATCCTAGTGCGAATCCTTACCTAGCTTTAGCTGTGTTACTTAAAGCTGGATTAAAAGGAATTAGCGAAGCGAAAACAGCGCCTAACCCAGTAAACAGAGATATATTTAATATGGATCAAATCGAAAGAAATGAAAATAATATTGAATCCCTTCCAAGAACGCTTTACGAAGCGGTTCAGAACCTTAAGCAAGATCAAACGATTCAAGATGGGTTAGGACAACACATCTACGAACGATTTGTTTCAGCTAAGGAACAAGACTGGGCTAATTACTCGCTAGCAGTTTCAGAGTGGGAAACTAAGCGCTATTTTGAACTATACTAATAATCAAATTGACTTGAATTAAATAAATTAGGCGACGTAATAGATGAAAGTGGTTTAATCGTTAAATCACTGAATATTCTATTATGTCGCTATTTTTGTATGCTGGAAAATAAGTGGTATAGCTCGGTTTGGTTAATTATCGAAACGTGATAGGGCTTTCATTCTAATTAAGTAAGGTAAATGCTCCTTTGCCTTTTACTTGTTCAGTTGGTGTTGATTCTGTTATAAGAGGGTGCTATTCTTCGTAAGTACTCATTAAGCACTCATAAAATTAAATGAACCATTCAACTATTAGGAGGAAATAAATTGACAACGACCACTAAAGAATACATAAAAGACCAGGTAAAAGAAAAAAATGTACGCTTTTTAAGACTGATGTTTACAGACATTTTGGGGATCATCAAAAACGTAGAAGTACCTATCAGTCAGTTAGATAAAGTTTTAGACGGCCAAATGATGTTTGATGGCTCTTCTATTGAAGGATTCGTTAGAATTCAAGAATCAGATATGTACTTAAGTCCCGACTTAGATACTTGGTTAGTATTCTCATGGGAAACAGATTCTTCTAAAAAAGGAAAAGTTGCAAGATTGATTTGTGATATTACCAATCCAGATGGTACACCATTTGTTGGAGATCCACGTACGAACTTGAAACGTATTTTAAAAGAAGCGGAAGATATGGGCTTCACTGAATTCAACTTAGGACCTGAACCAGAATTCTTCTTGTTTAAATTGAACGAAAACGATGAAGTAACAGAAAACCTAAACGATAATGGTGGTTATTTCGATTTAGCACCAAATGACCTTGCGGAAAATTGTCGCAGAGATATTGTGCTTGAATTAGAAGATTTAGGTTTTGAGATTGAAGCAAGTCACCACGAGGTTGCACCAGGACAACATGAAATTGACTGGAAATATGCGAATGCTGTAGAAGCTTGTGATAATATCCAGACATTTAAATTGATTGTAAAAACTGTTGCTAGAAAATATGGTCTTCATGCTACATTCATGGCTAAACCAATCTTTGGCATCAATGGTTCAGGTATGCACTGTAATATGTCATTATTTAATGAGAGTGGCAATGCCTTCTTTGACGAAAATGGTCCAATGCAGCTAAGTGATACGGCTTATAAATTTATGGCTGGACTAATGGAACATGCTGCTGCTTTCACTGCGGTGACGAATCCAACGGTTAACTCATATAAACGTCTTGTACCAGGATACGAAGCGCCTGTTTACATCGCTTGGTCTGGGAGAAACAGAACACCAATGATTCGTGTTCCAGAGTCAAGAGGACTTTCTACTCGTTTAGAAGTACGTTCAGTAGATCCTACAACGAATCCTTACCTAGCATTAGCCGTAATGCTAAAAGCTGGCTTAGACGGAATCAAACGCGATTTGAAAGCTGTCGACCCAACAACAGATAATATTTATGAAATGGATACTGCAGAGTTAGATGATAAAGGCATTGAATCTTTACCAGGAAGCCTTCATGAAGCCGTTCAAAATCTAAAAGAAGATGCTGTTATTATTGAAGCACTTGGTGAACATATCTTTAAAAACTTTGTCGCAACAAAAACAGTAGAATGGGATCAATACAAAGCAACAGTAAGCCAATGGGAAAAAGATCAATATTTAAATCTATATTAATCGAATATTCTGATGGAAAAGAGGATGCCAATAGAGGTATCCTCTTTTTGCTTTTTCAACCATTCATAAGATGAATATTTATTAATCTAATAAATCAAAAAAAAGCCCTCTTCAATAAAGAAGAGGGCTAACATGCTTACTATAGAATGTCTATAGTATATATTGACGTTCTGAGAGGGATTCGAACCCCCGACCGTTCGCTTAGAAGGCGAATGCTCTATCCAGCTGAGCTATCAGAACAATAACAGCAACAGAGATTATTATATAAGGTTATTGGATAAAAGTCAACAGATATTCAAGAATTTTATTTTATTATACAAGTCTTCTGATTTGTTGGAGGGAAATTACTCTGATAGTATTGAGTTAACAACAGTATTATTAGGAGGAAACAAAATGAAATTAATCTCAACCTTTCAGTTAGTCGATGACGTTTCGGCAAAAATCAACGATCTAACCATTGAGAATCAAATGGTCAAGAAACACTTGACGGTATTTACGAAGGAAGAACAAGTGGAATCATTACATGAAGCGGTAGATGTTAAAGTAGAGGCGATAGATAAAAATGAAACTTCAGCTACTAGTGCTGGAGATGCTTACAAATTGAATGACTCAGATGCAACACTATTTGCAGATACGATTCAAAGAGGCGGGTATGTGATTCTTCAAGACGAAACTGTGAATAAAGAGAAAACGTTAGATAACCAGAAAGAACCTGCTAGAGAAGATGAAGATGAGAAAGGCGATTTTGAAAAAGCGATGGATGACCACCTATCTGCACCAGGTTTCGGCGTCGATTTTAAAGAACCAGGAACAGACGCTGAAACGCATGAAGATAATTTTAATCCTGACAATCGCAGTCAAGAGCGTACAGGCGACGAATAAGATCTTGATGAACTTAGAGACTGAACAATGCTAATAAGAAAAATCTATACTGTGACCAAGATTTTGGAGAAGGAGATACCGTTTGGTGTCTCCTTTTTTGATATCAAATAGAGGTGATTATAGTGATGAAAATCAATAAAGAAGAATGGTTGAAAGTACCGAATCTATTATCTTATTTTAGACTGGTTTTAATTCCTATCTTTAGCTATACCTATGTGCAAGCAGAGTCTGTGCAAGATTATTTTTTAGCAACAGGTATTTTATTCTTATCAGGATTAACAGACGCACTGGATGGTATCATCGCTCGTCGATTTAATCAGATAACGGTCTTAGGTAAAGTACTTGATCCGATTGCAGATAAGCTAACGCAATTAGCAGTTGCGGGTGTACTAATGATCAGATGGCCCATTATCCGCTATTTATTTATATTGTTTATAGTCAAAGAAATGAGTATCTTTTTAATCAGTTATTTTCTTTTGAGAAAAGGTTTGATGATGAATGGTGCCAAATGGTTTGGAAAAATAGGTACAATCGTCTTTTATGGCTGTATGTTTATTTTGGTGAGTATGCCTGAGATGAGTTCATCAAATGTGTTAACGGTCGTCATAATCACAAGTTTCTTTCAAGTGGTCGCCTTCTTAGGGTATTTGAGCGTATTATATAGAATGTTCGCTGGAACAAAATAACCTTATTTCGATGGATAAGTTTTTAATATTTTTTTATAGAATGTTATACTATAACCGATAATTAAAGGAGGAAGTAAAATGTTGGAAATTGGTATAGTAACAGGATCAATTAGAGAAAACCGAGTCAATCTGGATGTTGCAAAATGGGTTAAGCAATTAGCAATTGAACAAAGTGACGTAGAGTTTGAAATCGTTGACATAAAAGACTATGATTTACCGGTCTTCGCGGAGCCGACTTCTCCAGCTTTTACAGATGAGTTAGTGGAGCGTGAAAAACAGTTGCCATGGTCCAAAAAGATGACTGAAAAAGATGGGTATATCTTCATTACCCCTGAATATAATCATGGTATACCGAGCGCTTTGAAAAATGCATTAGACTTTTTATACGAAGAACTGAATGATAAAGCAGCCGGAATCGTTAGTTATGGTTCGTCAGGAGGCGTACGCTCAGCAGAACAGCTAAGAAATGTTCTTTCTGAATTCCAAGTTGCACATGTTAGAACGAATCCAGCATTATCTATTTTTTACGATTTTGATTACCCTGAGTTAAAACCAACTGATGCGCAAACTAAAACAGTCATCACGATGATCGAACAGTTAATACCTTGGACAGAAGCCATGAAAGGTGTCCGTGAAAAGAAACAAGCTTAAGTAGATAAAGCATTTACGCGTAAATAGCTGTTGTAAATTATTACGAATTCATATATTATTAAGCATAAAATGAGTAGGTGAAGAGATGACTAGAAATGAAGATTCTTTGAAAGCTTTAACAACTATCTTAAGAGCTGCTTCAAGTGTTGAAAGAGTTGTAAAAGAAGACATGACTTCTTATGACTTGAATGCAACAGAGTTCACAGTGATGGAGTACCTATACAATAAAGGAAAACAGCCTATACAGATGATTGGTAAAAAAATCCTTCTCGCATCAAGTAGTATCACATATGTGATTGACCGATTGGAAGAAAAGGGATTGGTCAAGCGTGTAGCAGACGTCAAAGATAGACGAGTGACTTTTGCGGAACTGACGGAAGATGGCCATAAGAAAATGGCAGAAATTTTTCCGCAACATGCTGAGACGATTGAAAAGTTATTTAAAGAGCTTTCTGATAGTGATCTTAATAAGTTGAGAGCTCTATTGAAAGAAGTCGGATACAAAGCAGCTAAACTATTAGAGTAAGTAGCAGGAGGAAAATGCATGTCTATTGATTCATTCAAACATATTTACAGCGAGCCACTTATGGGGAATAAAACGATTTTTCTTCTATTGCATGGTACTGGCGGAGATGAGAATGATCTTATTCAATTAGCAAAAATGATCGATCCTCAAGCGGGCATTTTAAGTTTGAGGGGAAACATTGACGAGAATGGAATGAATCGATTCTTTAAAAGAAAAGCAATGGGTATTCTAGACGAAGATAGTTTAAAAGCTGAAACGATTAAATTGAACACATTTCTAGAATCTGCTTCAAATGAGTACGGTTTTGATAATCGCCAACTTGTAGCGATAGGGTATTCTAATGGTGCGAATATTGCTGCTAGTTTACTGTTCCACTTTAATGATACCCTTTATCAAGGCATGTTCCTTCATCCGATGGTACCTACAAGATCACTAGCCTTACCCGATCTGTCCAATCAAAGAATATTTATTGGAGCAGGAGAAAATGATCCGATTTGTTCACCAGAAGAGACAGAAGAACTTGAATCTATGCTTAAAAATGCAGGTGCTTCCGTTCAAACCTATTGGGGTCAAGATGGCCATCGTTTATCAAATCCAGAAGTTGATGCAGCTTCCATATGGTATGAAAATCTATAGTTTCAACGTGGTTCGAAAATCTTAAGTCGGCATTGATCGATTTCACCTTTGTTTTATGTTATAATAGATGAGAAACATTTAATAAAGATCTGAAATTATAAGACTAAGGAGATTTTTATGGCTAAAGAAAAAATTACCGATGAAGTTCAGGTTCTCGTTGAAACAGAACTTCGAAAAGGTGCCAGCAACTCCCGAATTGCTAATTTACTGGATTTGCCTTATAAAGAAGCTGTCGAGATTATTGAAACGATCAAAGAAGATTTAAGACCAGACATTGGAGATGAAATCATCTTTTTCTTTAGAGATGAACCGATGGAAGGTATAATCGAAAAATTGCTCACGAACAGTGCTATCGTTAAAATCAACTGGGATCAATCAGCAGAAAGAATGCATGATTTGATGGAAGAGAAAACAGTTGTCAATTTTAAGGATATCGAAGGCTTCAAAAAGCAAGTAAGCGATGATACTGATGAAACTGAATAATGATAGATCTAAGCTATCTAGGGTGAAACTTCTAAAAGAAGTCTCACTCTAGATAGCTTTTTTTTATTAAAATACTTTTAATTTAAATCATTTAAAACTTGTTATAGAGGTGTTTTTAAAGTGAGTAATTTTCCATAATCATTTTTTTCTTGACAGTGATTAAAATGTATATTATATTTTGATAGTCAAATAGTTTGATAATCAAAGTATATTGACTAAGCATAGAAATGGGGGAGCTGGTGTGGATCCGTTAGTTAATGAAATCAATAGATATTTGGTCACGATATTCAATGATGTACTGATGATTGAAGAAAAAACGTTACAGTCGAGTCGATTTAAAGATGTCTCTATTAAAGAGATGCACACAATTGAAGCAATAGGCATGTATGATCAGCTGACAACGAGTGAAGTAGCAAAAAAGCTAGGTGTGACAGCAGGTACATTAACTGTCTCAGTTAATAATCTAGTTCGTAAAGGCTATGTAGAACGCGTTCGAACAGATCATGATAGAAGAGTTGTGAAATTGTCTTTGAGTCAAACGGGTCGTCTATTGTTTAGACTTCATGATAAGTTCCACAGAGATATGGTGAAAGAAACAATTGCGGAAATGGATAAGGAACAATCAGAGATTTTAACGCTAGGCTTAAAAAATCTACATGATTTCTTAGAGCGTACAAAGGAGCAGTTACCGAAGTGAGTAATCAGGCAAAAGTTAGAATTTGTTCAGTTGGAAAGTATGTTCCAGAAAAGATTCTCTCTAACGAGGATCTGACAAAATGGTTAGATACATCTGATGAATGGATTAGTTCACGAACAGGTATAAAACAACGACACATCAGTACAACTGAGAACACATCTGATCTGTGCACAAAAGCGGCCGAATCAATTCTTGAAAAAAGTGGTGTAGATGCTAGTGAAATAGGTTTGATTATTGTCGCTACTATGTCACCCGATTCTCAGTCACCTTCAGTTGCCTGTAAAGTTCAGGGAAATATTCAAGCAGTCAATGCACTCGCATTTGATTTAAATGCTGCTTGTTCAGGATTTGTTTATGCGAGTTCAGTTGCGGAAAAGATGTTGTCTGTTGCGCCTTATCGTTACGCGCTTGTAATCGGTGGAGAAGTCATGTCGAAGGTAGTCAATTGGGAAGATCGTTCTACAGCGGTTCTTTTCGGAGATGGTGCAGGGGGTATGTTGCTAGAAAGAAACGAACATACGCATAGTTTTGTCAGTGAAGATATTCATGCTGATGGAACGAGAGGCAGTGCGCTTACCTCAGGGGAGCAAGCAGTCAATAACCCGATAACACCTAAGACAACTTCAGATGCTCATTTAAAAATGAGCGGTCGAGACATCTTTGACTTTGTTGTTAGATCTGTTCCCAAGAGTGTCAAAGATGTTGTAGAAGATAGTCAAATCGAGTTAAACGATGTTGATTACTTTATCTTGCATCAAGCGAATGCTCGACTCATTAAAGCAGTTTCTAAAAAATTGAAACAGCCAATAGAGAAGTTTCCTCAAAATATTCAACATTATGGAAATACATCTGCGGCGAGCATACCAATACTATTAGAAGAATTAATTGAACAAGGAGACATTCAGCTCGGATCAAATCAAACAATCGTGTTAACTGGCTTTGGAGGCGGGTTAACATGGGGATCATTATTAATAAAACTATAAAAACATTTGGAGGAACCAATTATGTCAACTTTCGAAACTATTCAAGAAATCATCGTGGATCAATTAGATAAAGAAAAAGAAGAAGTACAACCAGCAACGAACTTCCGTGAGGAACTAGAAGCAGACAGTTTAGATTTATTCCAAATCATTAACGACATCGAAGATGAATTCGACATCAAAATCGAAACTGAAGAAGGCTTAAACACTGTACAAGATATCGTTAAATATGTAGATGAGCAACTAGCTTAATTTATTATTAGAAAGGAGCTCCTATATGAGTCAAGCACTAATGGAAAAAATTGGAATTAACTATCCTATTATTCAAGGAGCAATGTCATGGGTTGGTACGCCTAGCTTAGCAGCAGGTGTATCCAATGCTGGTGGATTAGGCATGATAGGAGCTGGTCATGAGCCGGGAGAATTTGTACGTAAACTGATCCGTGAAACGAAAGAAATGACAGATAAACCTTTTGGTGTAAATGTTCTTCTTTTATCGCCTTATGTCGATGAAGTTGTTGAAGTGGTTTGCCAAGAAAAAGTTAAAGTGATTTCTACTGGTGCGGGTAGTCCGGGTAAATACATGAAGAAGTTCAAAGATGCTGGTATCGTGGTCATTCCTGTTGTCGCTTCAGTGGCTTTAGCGAAACGAATGCAAAATGACGGCGCAGACGCAATTATCTGCGAAGGGATGGAAGCAGGGGGACACATCGGTAAATCTACTACTATGACACTTGTACCGCAAGTGGTTGACGCAGTTACGATTCCTGTTATCGCTGCAGGTGGTATTGCAGACGGTAGAGGTGTCGCGGCTGCAATCATGCTAGGGGCTTCTGCTGTACAGTTAGGGACTAGATTCGTTGTGGCAAACGAAAGTATTGCGCATGACAATTTCAAAAAGAGAGTCATAAAAGCTAGAGATATCGATACTGTCGTAACTGGTCAAATAACCGGTCACCCTGTTCGTGTATTAAGAAATAAATTAACACGAGAATATCTGCAAGTTGAAAAAGAAATTACGAGCGACAAAAATCCTGATTTTGCTAGATTAGAAGAATTAGGAAGAGGCGCACTAAGACGAGCAGTTGTTGAAGGGGATAAAGATACTGGTTCATTCATGGCAGGACAAAGTGCAGGATTGGTGACAAAAGAACAATCATGTGAAGATATCGTACAAGAATTGATGCAAGAATATCGAGCATTGACTTCAAACCCTGTTGTGTTTGCTTAAGTAGCATCTACAGATTGAAATCAGCATTCAATTGATAATGAAGAAAATGAAGATGAACAAAATAGAAAGATGAAATTATCTTTTTTAGTAACGCGTCTTCGTTTTCTACATTGATCAATTAATTATTTGTTATAACAGAAAGGATATCTCTAATATGTCTACAGCATTTTTATTTAGCGGACAAGGTGCTCAATACGATGGTATGGGCAGAGAATTATATGAGCAATATGACAGTGTAAAGCGTACATTTGATAAAGCAAGTGAAATCTTAGAAATTGATATGGCAGAATTGGCATTCAATCAAAATGAAAAATTGAACTGGACACCGTTGACACAGCCAGCAATTTTAACGTTGAGTCATGGAATTGAACAATTAATGCTAGAAGCCGGAGTCAAACCCGATATGGTAGCAGGGTTAAGTCTAGGTGAGTATACTGCACTGGTTTCCTCAGAGGTTTTTACATTTGAAGATGCAGTAAAGCTAGTCCATAAGAGAGGTCAATTTATGGATCAAGCCGTTCCAGAAGGTGTGGGCGCTATGGCCGCAGTGATGGGATTAGAGTCTGAAGTCGTTGAAAAAATATGTGACGAGATCAGTGAGACGCATTATGTACAAGTTGCAAATTATAATATGCCAGGTCAAATTGTAGTAGCAGGGATTAAAGAAGGGGTTCAAGTCGCCATTCAAAAACTTGAAGAAGCTGGAGCTAAAAAGGTTATTCCACTAAACGTAAGTGGGCCTTTCCATACGAAACTACTCGAACCCGCTGCTAAGAATCTCGAAGTAGAATTGCAGACTATAGAAACAAAGCCTTTTTTATATCCAGTTTATAGCAATACGAATGCTAGAGCATATACATCTTTAGAAGAGGTATCAAATACATTAGTGCAACAAGTAATGTCGCCAGTCAGATTCGAACAAATGATTTGTCAGATGATAGCAGATGGCGCAGATACATTTGTTGAACTTGGACCAGGAAAAACCCTGAAAACATTTGTTAAAAAAATAGATCGTAGTGTTACCGTCATGAATGTTGAGAACGACAAGCAATTGCATAAAGCAATCGAGACGATTGCGCATACCAACTAATTAGTCGAGGTGGAAAAGTGGTAGAGAATATCAAAACAGTTATTGTAACAGGCAGCTCTAGAGGTATTGGAAAAGCAATCGCTCATGCCTTTGCTAAAGAGGGAAATAATATTGTGTTGAATGGTCGTAAGGCTATTTCCGAAGACCAAATTGCAGAACTAACAGCCTTGGGTGCAGAAGTATTTTCTTGTGCGGGCGATATCAGTGATCCGGACTTTGCGGCACAACTGATCAAAGATACGAAAAAGAAATTTGGCAGTGTAGACGTTTTAGTCAATAACGCCGGCATCACTAAGGATAATCTTCTTTTGAGAATGACCGAAGAAGAATTTGACCAAACAATCGATATCAATTTAAAAGGAACTTTTTATACGACCAAAGCTGCTTCAAGATTTATGTTGAAACAAAAAAGCGGTTGTATCATTAACTTAGCTAGCGTAGTTGGTCAAACAGGTAACGCTGGTCAAGCCAACTATGCAGCCAGTAAAGCGGGCATCATTGGCTTTACTAAGTCTGTTGCTAGAGAATTAGCGCCAAGAGGTATTACTGTTAACGCGATTGCACCAGGTTTTGTGGAATCAGATATGACAGATGTATTGGCTGATACAGTAAAAGAAACGATTTTGACTCAAATTCCATTAAAACGATTAGGTCAACCGGAAGATGTTGCAGAGGCAGCATTATTCCTTAGCAAACAAAACTATATCACTGGTCAAGTTCTTAATGTTGACGGTGGAATGGTAATGAACGGATAAATAGGAGGATATTATTATGCGTAGAGTCGTTATAACAGGTTTAGGTGCAGTAACACCTTTAGGAAACAATGTAAATGAATTTTGGGATGGTTTGAAAACAGGTAAGAACGGAATTGGACCATTAACAAAATTTGATGGTACGCCAATCAATGTTCACGTAGCAGGAGAAGTAAAAGACTTCAAAGCTAAAGAAAGAATGGATGGTAAGTTAGCGAAAAGAATGGACGTCTTTTCTCAGTATGGTGTTGTTGCAGCACTTGAAGCGATGGAAGATGCTAAATTATCTGTAGAAGATATTGATGCAAGTCGTTTGGGTGTAATGGTTGGTTCTGGTATCGGTGGCTTGAATGCTATGCAAAACCAAATCATTAAGATGCATGAAAAAGGTTTAGATAGAGTAGCACCTTTCTTTGTTCCTATGGCAATTGGAAACATGGTTGCAGGAAATATTTCAATCGCGACTGGTGCTAAAGGTCCTAACTTATCAATCGTAACGGCTTGTGCCTCAGGTAACAATTCAATAGGCGAAGCGTATAGAAATATTAAACATGGCTATGCAGATTATATGCTTGCCGGTGGTTCAGAAGCGAGTATCAATGAGATCGGTATGTCAGGATTCGCTGCTTTAACAGCATTATCAAATAGCGAAGACAAAGACAGAGCTTCTATGCCTTTCGATAAAGACCGTCAAGGATTTGTAATGGGCGAAGGTGGTGCTGTACTGCTACTTGAAAGCTTAGAGAGTGCACAAGAACGTGGCGCAACGATTTATGCAGAAATCGTTGGTTATGGTGCGACTGGAGATAGTTATCATATGACTGCACCTACACCAGATGGTGAGGGCGCGGCTAATGCGATGATTCATGCAATGAAAGAAGCTGGGATCGAACCTAGCCAAGTTGGTTATATTAATGCGCACGGAACTTCAACGCCAGCTAATGATTCATCTGAAACAGCAGCGATCAAAAGAGCACTTGGAGAAGACGCTGCCCGTAGTGTAGCAATATCAAGTACTAAAGGAAGCACGGGTCACTTATTAGGTGGTGCTGGAGCCATCGAAGCTGTAGCTTGTATCAAAGCTTTACAAGAAGGCATTTTACCACCAACAATTGGCCTTGAGACTTCGGATGAAGATTGTGACTTGGATTATATTCCTAAAGAAGCGAGACAAAAAGACATCATGTATGCTTTGAATAACTCATTAGGCTTCGGAGGGCATAATGCAGTTACTTGTTTCAAAAAATGGGAGGGTGCTTAATACATGGATTTTGGACAAATCAAAGAACTCATTGAAAAAATCGATGCCTCTAGTTTGAAAGTTTTTGAACTAACCAACGAATCTGGCACGATCAAAATGAGCAAAAACGACACTGCACCTGTTTCAACTGAAGTTGCACAACCTACTCCAGTAGCAGTCGCAAAACCTGCAAGTGTGACACCAACACAAGAAAACACAGTAACAAAACCAGAAACAGTTTCAGAAGAAACAGAAGATCTAGAAGGCATTCACGAAGTAACAGCACCAATTGTTGGTACATCGTATCTTGCTTCTTCACCAGATAAACCACCGTTTGTCAAAGTTGGAGATGTTATTGAAAAGGGTCAACCACTTGTCATTATCGAAGCAATGAAAGTGATGAATGAAATTAAGAGTGACGTGAGCGGGACTGTTCACAAGCTGTTAGTGGAAGACGGACAGCCAATTGAATTCGGACAACCCCTTGTACAAATCAGTGACGCAAATTAATCTAAAATTAAAATTATTGAGGAGCACTTAAAAATGACTACAATGAATATCAAAGAAATTCAAGAATTAATCCCAAACCGTTATCCAATCTATTTTATTGATAAAGTAACGGAAATGATTCCTGGTGAACACGTTACAGCAATTAAAAACGTAACGATCAATGAAGAATTTTTCCAAGGTCACTTCCCTGGAGAACCTGTTATGCCAGGCGTTTTAATTGTAGAAAGTCTAGCACAAGCTGGATCGATTCCGTTGTTAAAAATGGAACAATTTAAAGGACAAACTGCTTATCTTGGTGGGTTAAACAAAGTTAAATTCAGAAAGAAAGTTGTTCCTGGCGATGTCTTGGAATTAAAAGTTGATATTGTTAAGTTAAAAGAATACGCGGGTATCGGTAAAGGTGTTGCCTATGTTGATGGCAAAAAAGTCTGTGAAGTTGAAATGACGTTCATTATTGGCCGTTAAGATACATGGATTTAAAAGTCTCAAAATCTATAGACAATAGATTTACAATTTTGTTTTTAAGGAAGGTCATAAAATGTTTCAAAAGATATTGATTGCCAATCGAGGAGAAATAGCTGTTCGTATCATTAGAGCATGCCAGGAAATGGGGATTCAAACAGTCGCCGTTTATTCTGAAGCAGATGAAGATGCATTACACATGCAACTTGCAGACGAAGCGGTATGTATTGGACCAGCTAAAGCAAGTGATTCATACTTGAACATGCAGAATATTTTGAGTGCAGCTGTGATAACTGGTGCACAAGCCATTCACCCAGGATTTGGATTTCTTTCTGAAAATAGTACTTTTGCGGCAATGTGTGAAGAAGTCAATATCGTCTTTATTGGCCCTGACAAAGAAACGATCGATCAAATGGGTAACAAAGCGAACGCCCGTGAGATGATGCGTAAAGCTAACGTACCAATTGTTCCTGGTAGTGATGGATTTTTAGTAACAGACGAAGAAGTGATTCAAACAGCGTCTGAGATCGGCTATCCAGTGATTGTTAAAGCAGTTGCTGGTGGTGGTGGTAAAGGAATGCGTGTGGTAGAGTCAGAAGCGCAATTATTACAAGCATTTAATCACGCAAAATCAGAAGCAAAAGCGGCTTTTGGTGACGACCGTATGTATATGGAAAAAATCATTTCTCCGGCCAAGCATATTGAGATTCAATTGCTTGGTGATCACTTTGGTCATGTTATTCACATTGGTGAAAGAGATTGTTCGATGCAAAGAAATCATCAAAAAATTCTTGAAGAGGCACCGTCTCACGTACTGACTCAAGAGCAAAGAGAAGACATTGGTGCTGCTGCCGTTAGAGCTGCTCAATATGTAGGGTATAAAAATGCTGGAACAGTTGAGTTTCTGATGGACAGCACGGGTGCTTATTACTTTATGGAAATGAATACGAGAATTCAGGTAGAACATCCCATTACTGAAATGATTTCAAATTTTGATATCGTTCAAGAGCAAATAAAAATTGCAAACAACGAACCGTTGTCAATTGATCAGGAATCTCTACAATTAAGTGGGCACGCTTTGGAATGTAGAATCAATGCTGAAAATCCTGCATTCAACTTTGCCCCTTCACCGGGTGTAATCAGCTATTTGAATTTGCCATCCGGTGGTAATGGACTTCGAGTAGATACAGCTTTATTTGCTGGTGGAGAAATTCCACCATATTATGATGCAATGATCGCCAAAGTTATTACACATGGTAGTACACGTGAAATTGCCGTGGCAAAAATGAAAAGAGCTTTGAAAGAAATGATAGTAGAAGGAATTCAAACGAATTTGCAGTTTCAGTTAGATTTACTTGATGACGAGACTTTCTTGAATGGCGAGTACGACACTGAATACTTGGAAAAGCGTTTTATTCCTAAATGGCAAAATGAGTTAGAGGAGGAATAAACATGCGTCTTTTTAAAAAGCGTCCTTATATATCTTTACAAAAAGTAACGCAGGACACTGAAAGATCGCCTTTTGTTCCTGACGGGATGTTTGTAAAATGTCCCAATTG
This sequence comes from Marinilactibacillus kalidii, assembly GCF_017599325.1. Taxonomy (GTDB): domain Bacteria; phylum Bacillota; class Bacilli; order Lactobacillales; family Carnobacteriaceae_A; genus Marinilactibacillus; species Marinilactibacillus kalidii. Next base: position 152,424 of record NZ_JAGFVM010000003.1, read on the forward strand.
TAAACAGTCTATTTATTCAAAAGATCTGGGTAATGAACGGATTTGCCCCAATTGCCAATATGCTTTTAGAATCAGCGCGCAAGAAAGACTGAATCTAACAATTGATGAAGGTTCTTTCACTGAATGGGATGAAGCTGTCGTTTCTACAGATCCGTTGAATTTCCCAGAGTATGACGAGAAACTAAAAAAAGCTCAAATCAACTCTGGACTTAGAGAAGCTATCTTAACTGGGGAAGCAAAGATTAGTGACCATCGATTAGCCATTGGTATCATGGATTCTAATTTCATTATGGGAAGTATGGGTCAAGCAGTCGGTGAAAAAGTAACCAGATTGTTTGAAAAAGCGACTAAAGATCGATTACCCGTTGTTTTATTTACTGCTTCAGGCGGTGCCAGAATGCAAGAAGGGATTTTATCGCTCATGCAAATGGCAAAAACCAGTGCGGCTGTGAAAAAACACTCTGATGAAGGTTTGTTTTATTTAACTGTACTGACAGATCCAACAACTGGTGGCGTAACAGCCAGTTTTGCTATGCAAGGAGATGTCATTCTTGCAGAGCCAGGTGCTTTGATTGGATTCGCCGGCAGAAGAGTCATAGAACAGACCATCAAAGAATCCGTTCCTGATGATTTTCAATCAGCTGAAAAAGTGTTGGAAAATGGTTTCGTTGATCATATCGTTCCTCGTACGGCCTTAAGAGAAATGATTAGCAAGCTGCTGAATATGCATCTACCAGCCAAAAATTGGAAAGAAGCAACTCAAGAATAAATTAACGCAAGAATTTATAGGAAAGAGGTGGTCACATGGCGAAAGCGATCGATATCGTATCTATTGCTAGACAAACAGACCGCATCACAACAACTGAAATGATTGAAGCGATATTCGATGATTTTGTCGAACTACATGGAGACCGCTCGTATAAAGATGATGCTGCAATAGTAGGTGGAATCGGAACGTTAAACGGTCTTCCGGTAACAATTATTGGTAACCAAAAAGGACACGAACTAGAAGAGAATCTCAAAAGAAATTTTGGTTCTCCACATCCAGAAGGTTATAGAAAATCGCTGAGACTTATGAAGCAAGCGGAGAAATTCAATAGACCGATTGTCACGCTCGTCAATACTTCAGGTGCCTATTGCGGGGTTGAAGCTGAAGAGCGCGGTCAAGGAGAAGCATTAGCTAGAAACCTACTTGAGATGAGTAACCTTTCAGTTCCCATCTTGTCTATTATTGTTGGTGAAGGTGGGAGCGGTGGCGCTCTTGCTTTAGCAGCAGGTGATCAAGTTTGGATGATGGAATTTGCGATCTATTCTATTTTATCACCTGAAGGGTTTGCTTCTATACTATGGAAAGATTCTAAACGATCTGGAGAAGCAGCTGAAATCATGAAGTTAACTTCTTATGATTTATTAGAACTTGGCGTGATAGATCGAATTATTTATGAAGAAAATAATCAAGAAAAAATAGAGATGGATCAAGTTCTTTCATCGATGAAAAAAGAGATTCAACTTCAACTTGAGGATTTATCGAAATTACCAACTGAACAACTGATCCAAAAAAGATACGAACGGTTCAGAAAATTCTAATAATCATATGGTGAGACCGATGAGCATAAAAGCTCATTGGTTTATTTGCCGTGAAAAAAATCATTTGATGCGGGCAATCATTATTCTTTATAATAGTTAAGAAGAAAGAAGGGATAGCATGGGTGAAAAAATAGACTTTCCAAAGAACTATGAGATTTATATGAATCAAGCTGAAACATATTTAAAAGAAAATGCACTACCTCAAGCAATTGAAGCAATTGAAAAAGCATACGAAATTGAACGGACGGTTGAAGCTAATCTTTTATATGTTTCGATCTTGATCCAAGCAGAACAATACACTACCGCTTACGATATGACTGCGGACTTTGAAAAACTGTATCTTTATGAGCCATCATATGCGTCTATTTTTATCTTTATATTATTAAGAACCGATCAATTAGCAGCAGCAGAAAAACTTATTCAGACACATGAAGAAAAAGGTCTGCTCACGAATGAAGATTTAATCAATATGAAAGAACAAGTTCAAGAGGCGAGAATAGAATTAGAGAAATATCAAGAACAGAAGAAAGAAGAACTGATTAGAAAAATTTACGCTATTGCCGAATACACTCTGTTAGATCAGGCCGACATCATACAAGAAATCGGTATACTAGACCATATGGAAATTAAAAAAATAGAACCAATAGTAATGAATAATCCATATGTCAGTTCATATGTTAAGGCGCTGTTTCTCCAAGTGCTTATCAAGTTGCACTATCCACATGAATTGGTAATACCTGTATTAATGAATCCAGTAACAGTTATACCAGCAGATTTAACAGAATTTAATTTGGATGATTTGGTAAGGAGACTAAATGAGCAGTTAGAGCGTACTTTTGAGAAAGAACCTAGTTTACTTTTGATGATAAAGCCCGAATTGAATAGTCACCTTTTAATGATCTATCCTCTAATACATGAATTTATTACCGAGATAGATTATTGGATTGCATTATATGCTAATCGTTTTGGCAAAGAATTAGTTGATGTGGATGAAACAACTGAAAGTAAAAAAAGAATGAAAAGTTTGTTTGCTCAATTAATGGATGAAAACAGCTGATTTGTGCGCTTTGTATTTACTTTTAGCACAAACTATTGTATGATAACCTAGTATGCGTAATGTGCTAAGTGACTGATAAGTATATAAAATATACACTCGTCTGATTACATGTTGCTTGAAGAAATCAATATGTAGAAACTCGTCAATACTGACGATTAGTTCACTTAATTACAGATAATAAAAAACAATTTTCGGAGGGCAAAATAATAATGACGACTAATTTTGAAAAAACAGGTGCTACATCTGGACGTTTAACGTTTTCAATTGATCAAGAAACAGTACAAGCTGGATTGGATCAAACATTCAAGAAAGTACAAAAAACTCTAAATGTACCAGGATTCCGTAAAGGACGCGTTCCTCGTAAAATGTTCAACCAAATGTATGGTGAAGCAGCATTGTACGAAGATACATTAAACGACTTATTGCCTGAAGCTTATTCAAAAGCTGTTGAAGAAGCTGGAATCGAACCAGTAGCACAACCAAATATTGATATTGAATCTGTAGAAAAAGGACAAGACTGGAAACTGATTGCTGAAGTTACATTGAAGCCAGAAGTTGAACTTGGCCAATACAAAGAAATCGAAGTAACTAAACAAGACCGTGAAGTAACTGACGAAGCAGTAGAGAAAAATCTTGAAACTCGTCGTGAAAATTTAGCGGAATTAACAGTTAAAGACGCTGCTGCTGAAAATGGCGACACTGTTGTTATCGATTTTGAAGGTTTCAAAGGAGATACAGCGTTTGAAGGCGGAAAAGGAGAAAACCATTCTCTAGAATTAGGTTCTAACTCATTTATCCCTGGCTTCGAAGAGCAACTTGTTGGCGTTAAAGCTGGAGAAGAAAAAGAATTAACGGTTACTTTCCCTGAAGAATATCAAGCTGAAGACCTTGCAGGCGAAGAAGCTGTATTTAAAGTAAAAGTACACGAAGTTAAATCTAAAGAACTGCCTGAATTAGATGACGAGTTTGCTAAAGATGCTGACGAAGACGTTGAAACATTAGATGAACTTAAAGCGAAAATCCGTGAAAGCCTTGAAGAAGGTCGCGAAAACTCAGCAAACGACGCTCGCGATGATGAAGCTATCCGTAAAGCAGTAGAAAACGCTAAGATTGAAGAGATTCCTCATGAAATGGCTCACGACGAAGTTCACCGTCAAATGGACATGTTCTTGAATAATCTACAACAACAAGGTATCTCTGCTGAAATGTACTACCAAATGACTAACTCTACTGAGTCTGATCTTCATAAACAATTTGAAGGCGAAGCAGAATTCAACGTTCGTACTAACCTTGTATTAGAAGCAATTGTTGAAGCTGAAAAACTTGAAGCTGACGATGAAGACATCGAAAAAGAAGTGAAAGACTTAGCTGGACAATACAACATGCCTGAAGAGCAAGTACGCAGTGTACTATCTCCAGACTTGTTGATAAGAGATATCTCTCTTAAAAAAGCAATCGATTTGATTACTTCAACTGCTAAAGAAACTTTAGAACCAACTGAAGATTCTGCAGAGTAATTCTGACCGATTTTAAGGCATGCTATAAGCTGTGCTATTTTTTAAATGAAGTGAAAAGGGAATGCTCTTGTAGCATTCCCATTTTTCTTAATATTGTATAAAAAAGGTTTTTTTTAGTAGAGTCACAGTGTTGGCAAGCACACATGTTCTATGTTACTATATAAAAAGTGAAAAGATTTTGAGGAATTGAGGTGAACCTGCCATGTTTGATAACGATGAAGAACAATCTGGGAATATCTCTTGTTCATTCTGTGGTAAATCACAGGATCAAGTCAAAAAGATTGTTGCAGGTCCAGGAGTATACATTTGTAATGAGTGTATAGATCTTTGTAAAGAGATCATGGATGAAGAATTTAATAAACAAGTTTATACAGAAGATACTGAGGTTCCTAAACCTCAAGAGATTCGTTCTATATTAAACGATTATATTATTGGACAAGATGCAGCTAAAAAAGCCTTATCAGTAGCAGTATATAATCACTATAAGAGAGTTAACAATTTATCTAACCTAGAAGACGATATCGAATTACAAAAAAGTAATATTTGCCTTATTGGACCAACAGGTTCTGGTAAAACTTATTTAGCACAAACATTAGCACGCATTTTGAATGTTCCATTTGCGATTGCCGATGCGACAAACTTAACAGAAGCTGGTTATGTAGGTGAAGATGTAGAAAATATTCTACTTAAATTACTTCAATCTGCCGATTACGATGTTGAGCGTGCACAGTACGGCATTATTTATGTTGATGAGATTGATAAGATTGCTAGAAAATCTGAGAATGTTTCGATTACACGCGACGTAAGTGGTGAAGGTGTACAACAAGCCTTGCTTAAAATTCTTGAAGGAACGACTGCTAGTGTGCCGCCTCAAGGTGGACGTAAGCATCCACATCAAGAACTGATTCAAATTGATACAACGAATATCCTATTTATCGTAGGTGGCGCTTTTGACGGAATTGAAACGATGGTCAAAAACCGCTTGGGTGATAAAGTAATTGGATTCGGTGCATCAAATACACGTAAAGGCTTCGCTGAAAATGCAAGTATGATGCAACAAATCATACCTGAGGATTTGCTTAAATATGGTTTAATACCAGAATTTATCGGTCGTTTACCTATTACAGCTGTTCTTGAAAAACTTACGGAAGACGATCTTGTTGAAATTCTTACAAAACCGAAGAGTGCATTAGTGAAGCAATATAAAAAACTAATGCAGATTGATGATGTTGAGTTGGAATTTGAAGAAGAAGCGCTTAGAGGTATTGGTAAAAGAGCCATTGAGCGAGATACTGGTGCTAGGGGACTTCGTTCTATCATTGAGAGTATTATGATGGAAATTATGTTTGAAGTACCAAGTAGAGATGATATCAGCAAAGTCGTGATTACAGAAGATGCTGTCGAAGGTACAGGAGATCCTGTTTATTATAATCATGATGGAGAAGTTGTCGTCGTATAATTTAAGGCTCTGTGTCAACTGGTGTTGGTAACATTAGTTACCCTTAAGAAGATCTATCGGTTTCATTCGATAGGTCTTCTTTTTTTAGGTTTCATTTTTA
>NZ_JAGFVM010000004.1 GCF_017599325.1 Marinilactibacillus kalidii
TTACGCAAGGTATTGAACCGCCGTGTACGGAACCGTACGCACGGTGGTGTGAGAGGACGGTAAATCAACTAATGATTTACCTCCTACTCGATTTGCATGCGCTTGAAAACCACTGTAAGGGGATAATGACTTTACGAGTACGTTCTCTTTTTTGTAAGACGTATTTTTGTTAAAATAAGTTAACGAGTGTCAGAGTTGATCTGAGAAAATGAGGAGTCGAGACGAATGTCTGAAACGAAAAAATTATTGCTGATAGATGGATACAGTATAGCCTTTAGAGCGTTTTATGGTTTGCACAGTCAATTAGAAAGAATGAAAAATAGAAATGGGCTACATACGAATGCATTATATGGTATTCATAATATGCTTGAAGCTGTAATGAAAAAGGAACAACCAACGCATGCATTAGTTGCTTTCGATGCAGGAAAAACAACTTTTCGTCATGAGTTTTTTGAGGACTACAAAGGTGGTCGTTCAAAAATGCCGGCGGAGTTTGCAGAACAAATTCCTTTTATCAAAGATTTGCTTGCCGGTTTTGGACTAGAGTCATACCAACTAGTTAACTTTGAAGCAGATGACATTATCGGAACGCTTTCTAAAAAAGCTGAAGCAGATGGATTTAACGTTGTTATTTTGACGGGAGACCGAGATCTAACGCAATTAGCCTCTGACAAAGTAAGAATCGATATTACAAAAAAAGGTGTCAGTGATATCAAAGAATACACTGCGGATTCTATCATGGAAGAAATGGGTCTGACACCGAATCAGATTATTGACATGAAAGGACTTGCTGGAGACGCTTCTGATAATATACCCGGAGTTACCAACATCGGAGAAAAAACAGCATTAAAACTGTTGAAAGAATACGGTAGTGTAGAAAATCTATATGAGAATATAGATGAAATGAAAAAATCTAAAAGAAAAGAAAATTTGATCAATGAAAAAGACACAGCGGTACTCAGTAAGCGATTAGCGACGATCGATATTAAAGCACCCATCAAAATAACCGTTGAAGAATTATTGTATAGTGGAATGGATATGGAGAAACTCATTGCCTTTTATAAAGAAATGGATTTTCAATCTCATTTGAATAACTTGGATACGTCAGACTACATGGAACAACTTGCTGAAGATGTTGAGGATATTGACTATGAATATGTACAGACGATTTCCTCAGACATGTTCGAAGCGGACATGGCATTATATATAGAGATGCTGGAAGATAATTACCATCAGTCAGAAATCGTTTCTGTCGCATGGGGTAAGGAAAATCGCTTGTTTGTGGCTGAACCATCAGTTGCTTTTCAGTCAAAAGAATTTAAAGAGTGGATCGAGTCAGAAAGTATCTCTAAAACACTCTATGATACTAAAAGAACTTACGTGGCACTAAATCGTAAGGGGATGACACTGAAAGGAACGGCATTTGATATCTTGCTCGGTTCATATTTGCTGACTGCCGAAGATAGTAGTAGTGGAGACGTAGCAGATGTTGCAAATAAGCATCACTTCAAAGGTGTATCTCCAGATGAAATGGTCTATGGTAAAGGAAAGAAAAAGAAAGTGCCTGAAAATCTCGAATTAATGAGAGATCACGTTGCTCATAAAGTAAATGCAGTATATAAACTATCTCAACAAATGAATGAAGCGCTAATTGAGAATGAACAAGAAAATCTCTTGAAAGATATGGAGATTCCTTTAGCGATTGTATTGGCTGATATGGAAATACAAGGAATTACCGTAGATTCAGACAGACTTGAAACAATGAAGGCAGAGTTTGCAGAGAGTTTGCAGTCTATCGAGCAGAGAATCTACAAGGAAGCTGGAGAAGAATTCAATATCAATTCTCCAAAACAACTGGGTGTTATTTTGTTTGAAAAAATGGGTTATCCAGTAATTAAAAAGACAAAAACAGGCTATTCAACTGCACAGGATGTTTTGGAAAAACTACAAGATCAAGCACCTATCGTTGAATTTATTTTGAAATATAGACAAATCGCAAAAATTCAATCGACTTATATTGAAGGTCTCTTAAAAGTAATCAATCCCGATACGAAAAGAATACACACACGCTACCTTCAAACGGTCGCAAGAACAGGTCGTTTGAGTTCTGTTGATCCTAATCTACAGAATATTCCTGTTCGATTGGAAGAAGGAAGAAAAATCAGACAAGCTTTTATTCCTAGAAAAGAGAACTGGAAAATATTTGCCTCTGACTATTCTCAAATTGAACTAAGAGTGCTGGCGCATATATCAGATGATGAACATTTGAAACAGTCATTCATCGAGGAACAAGATATTCACACAAGTACAGCAATGAGAGTGTTTGACTTAAAAGATCCCAGTGAAGTGACTGCCAATATGAGAAGAGATGCGAAAGCTGTAAATTTCGGAATCGTTTATGGAATCAGTGATTATGGACTTTCTCAAAGTTTGAATATCACGCGTAAAGAAGCTCAAGAATATATCGATACCTACTTTGATCGTTTCCCAGGGGTCAAGAAGTTTATTGATGAGGTTATCCGTGAAGCGAAAGATAAAGGATTTGTCGAAACATTGTTCCACAGAAGAAGGTATCTTCCAGATATCAATTCTCGTAACTTTAATTTGCGGTCATTCGCAGAGAGAACGGCCATGAATACGCCTATTCAAGGAAGTGCTGCGGACATTCTTAAAGTGGCAATGATTGAACTGGCTGAAAAAGTTAAAGAACAAGGCTTAGAGGCGACAATGTTATTACAAGTTCACGATGAAGTGATATTTGAAGCACCAGAAGCAGAAATTCCTGTATTAGAGGCTTTAGTTAAAGAAGTCATGGAGAATGCAGTGGCGTTAACTGTCCCATTGAAAGTAGAAAGTAGTTGGGGCAAGAGCTGGTATGAAGCGAAATAAACTATTTATTATACCTAAGAAGAGAGTCTTACTCACTTCTTAGGTATTTTTAAAGAAGAAAGGAAGAACCTTGTGCCTGAATTACCAGAAGTAGAAAGTGTCCGGTCAGGATTAGAAAAGTTGATTCAAGGAAAAACGATTAAAACTGTCAACGTTTATTGGGACCGCATCATAGCTGAACCTAGCAACGTTGAAGCCTTTAAAAGGCAACTAGTTGATCAAAAAATAGAAGCTATCGGAAGAAGAGGGAAGTTTCTTTTATTTCAACTCACGGACTATGTACTGATTTCTCATTTAAGAATGGAAGGCAAGTATCGGATTGAAGAAAGTACTGTACCTTTGACAAAACATACGCATGTGGTTTTTAGTTTAGACGATGGAGTAGAGTTAAGGTATCTTGATGTCAGAAAATTCGGTAGAATGTCTCTGGTTGAAAAAGATCTGGTTCATACGCACAAGTCTCTGGCTAAACTAGGACCTGAGCCATTTGATGGAACACTACGACTAACTGAGCTCGATCGACAACTTAAGAAAAGAAAGAAAATGATAAAAGCGAGCTTGCTAGACCAGACAGTTATCGCGGGTATAGGTAATATTTATGCGGATGAGATACTATTTGAAGCTAGAATTTATCCAGGTAGATTAAGCAACTCTTTGAGTGATTTGGAAATGACTAACCTCCATAAAGCAATTCTGTTGGTTATGGGAAAAGCTGTCAAAGCAGGTGGAACGACCATCAGAACCTATATGAATGCATTTGGAGAGACTGGAACTTATCAAGCGTCGTTGAATGTTTATGGAAAAGATGGACAACCCTGTGTACGTTGTGGAACGATTATTGAAAAAACGAAAATTGCTCAACGTGGAACGCATTACTGCCCTAACTGTCAATTAGAAAATGGACCAATTGAGCCAGTATAGATAAATTGAGTTCGTTTAAATAGGAGGTATCATATGAGTTTTATATTAGGATTAACTGGCGGAATAGCGACAGGAAAATCGACGGTTAGTAAAATTTTTGCAGAACATCATATACCAATCGTGGACGCTGATATAGCTGCTAGAGCAATCTTAGAACCTGGAACAAAAGCGTTGGCCAAAGTTAAAGAAATTTTTGGAGAAGAAATCCTTTTAGATTCTGGAGCGTTAAATCGTAAAAAATTAGGCGATATTGTTTTTAATGACCAAAACAAATTAGACCAATTGAATGAGTGTCTGTCTCACTATATAAGGCAATGGATTTTAACTGAAAAAGCACGATTAGTTGAAGCAGATCATCCATTGATTGTTTTAGACATTCCGTTACTATTTGAAGCAAACTATAAGGAAATAACGGATGCAGTAATGGTTGTTGCTGTAGACGAGTCCACCCAATTAACACGATTGATACAAAGAAATCAATTATCTGAAGAAGAAGCTCGACAGAGGATGAACGCACAAATGGATTTATCTGAAAAGATAAAGCAAGCAGATTTCGTTATATATAATAATGGAACTATTGAACAATTAAGAGCACGAGTGGAAGAATGGCTTATAAGTAAAGGGTATTCCGGTGATTAAAGCTATGGTATAATAAATATAATCGAACGATCGTAAGATTATGAGAAAAGGACTGATTTCGATGCAATGTCCTCGCTGTCAGCACAATGGGAGCAGAGTCGTAGATAGTAGACCTGCTGATGAAAACACAGCCATCCGTAGACGTAGAGAATGCGAAAATTGTAAATTTAGATTCACAACCTTTGAACGCTTAGAGCAATCGCCTATATTAGTGGTCAAGAAAAATGGAACACGCGAAGAATTTAGTCGAGAAAAACTGCTTAGAGGGTTAAGAAGAGCTTTTGAAAAGAGACCGGTCACAGCTGAAGAACAAGAGAAAATCGTTAACCGTGTGGAGTACCAAATTAGAGATCGTGGAGACAGTGAAATTGAATCCACGAAAATCGGAGAATTTATCATGCACGAATTGGCTGAAGTGGATGATGTGGCTTATATAAGATTTGCCAGTGTTTATAGGCAGTTTAAGGATATAGAAGTTTTTATGAAAGAGATGGAAGAGCTAGCTAAAAAGAGAAAGAATCGTCAGTAAATGCATCACCTAGCGAATAGAGAGGAGCGCGCGTATTAGTGAGTTATCCATGGCAACAAGTCAAACCAAAAGATTTTTTTATATTACGTCAATCGTCGCCTCTCTCTGACCAAGACGTTAGAATATTGACAACGATTTATCAGCCACTGATTGGGAACGCGGCGTTTTCGTTATATATGAAATTAAAAGAATCGGTCAATAATCGAGGAGATTGGACTGAAGCTAGACCTTTATCAGAATTATTGATTGTATTAGATATTGGCATCCCTGAATTATATCAAGCGCGAATTCGACTGGAAGGTTTAGGCCTATTAAACGTTTATAAAAATAAAAATGTGTCAGATCGGTTTTTATTTGAGATTAAACCACCACTGACACCCGTCCAGTTTTTTAATGATCATTTGATGCGTCTAATCCTATTTGAAAAAGTCGGAGAAAGACTATTCAACGAAATTAAAAATCAATTTTTCAATGAACAGCCTAGTAATGAAGAGTATGAAGACATTACGAAATCATTTTTAGATGTCTATTACTTTAATATTCAACAACATAATCAATTATCAAATGGAACCTTTGAGAATCAACAAACTGTTCTGCCACAATTTTCTCCAGTTCAAAATCTTGTTGAACAAACTGATTTTGACTGGTCTTTTTTCATTGAAGGATTAAATCAGCACTTTATTAATAAAAAATCCATTACAAAAGAAGTTAGAGAATTGATTCTCTCGATTCATGAAATATATGGGATCAATGAATTAGATATGCAAAAGTATGTACTTGAAGCAACGGATATCGAGACTGCGGCGGTTGATTCGAAAAAATTATCTCAAATCGTGCAGCGTGATTTCCATCAAAAACAAGCTAAGCAAGTGAAATTAACTGATAAAGTGGATCATTCTATCGAAGAAAAAGAAGTAATGCAAAATGGTCGCAGAACTCAATTGAAACAAAAAGGGTTCAATGCACAAGAAGTAGAGATCATCTTACATGCGCAAGAAGTTAAACCGATTGAATATCTGAAATCAATCAAGAGTCAAAAAGGTGGCTTTGTTTCTAGTAATGAAACGTGGGTCATCAAAGAACTGGTTGAGCAGTCATCCCTTTCAACGAGTGTCATCAATATTTTGATTAATTATGTGTTGATTGGTAAAAATGCTCCAGTCCTCGAGAAAAGTTTAGCTTTGAAAGTGGCTAATGATTGGGCTCAAAATAATGTTGAGTCTCCAGAAGATGCTTTGCAGAAGGTTAAACAGCTATATGCAGAATCAAAGAGTGCGAGACAAAGTAGACAAAAATCTGGGTCATCTCGTTCGGGTAATCAGAAATATATTCGAAAAGAGACATTGCCTGACTGGGCTACTGAAGAAAATACTGGTGAAGAAATTGATGCACAAAAACAAGAAGAATTTAGAAGAAGGCTAGAAAAAATCAGAAATAGAAGTAAGGGTGGTGACAACTGATGGAAAGTATTCGTAACCAATTGGAAAATATGATGAACACAACAAAAATGAACGAAAGATTTCGAGAAATCATGAAAAATGAAGTATTCAAAGATCCTGATGTCAGAAAATTCATTGCCGAAAATAGAGCCGTATTAGATAATGAAGCAATAGAAAAAAGTGCATCAAAACTATATGAATTTGTTGTTGAAAAGAAAAAAGCAGCCGCTCAAAGTGGACAATTGATGCCTGGATACAAACCTAGGTTATCCATTAATAATAAACGAGTGGATGTAACGTATGAACCATCCTCAGACTTGATCAATCGTCAAAAGCAAGAAGCCATTAATAAACGGATTCATTCAATGTACATGTCTAAAGACATTAAACAATTCAATATTGATCATTTTGATAGTACGCCAGGACGAATCAAAGCAGTGCAAGAAGCATACGATTTTATTGATCAGTATTTGGAAGATCCAAGTACTTTCCATCAAGGTCTCTATTTCTACGGAAAATTTGGTGTAGGAAAAACTTTTCTACTGGGCGCGATTGCGCATGAACTCTCGGAACAAGGGCATCCGTCAACGCTTGTCCACTTTCCGACCTTTGCTGTAGAAATGAAAAACTCGATTGGTCAAAATACAACGGATGAAAAATTAGTCGCACTGAAAAATGCACCAATCTTGATGATTGATGACATTGGTGCTGATTCTATGTCTAGTTGGATCAGAGATGATATTCTTGGTGTCGTGTTGCAACATAGGATGCAAGAACAACTACCAACATTTTTTTCCTCGAACTTTGATATGGCTCATTTGGAACAGGAACACTTAAGAGTAACGCAAAGAGGAGAAAATGAACCTTTAAAAGCAAAAAGAATTATGGAACGCATCAAGTTTTTGTCTAAGGAAGTTGAATTGACTGGAGATAATAGAAGACACAGCTAGTATAAAAAACTATTGAATCCTTTAATCAAGCGTGGTATTCTACTATTATTCTAAAACCATAAAACAAAGAGAAAGATAATATTGATAATCTACTGTTTTTTCAGCGAGGAAAACGTTTGGTGAAAGTTTTCTAAAGCATATTATCATTTACCCCTTTCGAGTGTTACTTTGAAATAAGTAGGAGTAGCCGTGACTCTGCGTTAAAGAGCTAAATGAAGACAGAAGGGATGACTATCCCCCTCTGTAAATCTGGGTGGAACCACGTAATCAATCACGTCCCAATGAATAAGGTCAAACTTATTCATTGGGACTTTTTTTGTACAATAATAAATTGAAATCAGGAGGAAATCAGATGTCAGAAATAGCAGTTAAATTACCAGATGGTTCTGTAAAAAATGTAGAATCAGGCTCATCACCAAAAGTTATTGCCGGGAGTATCGCTAAGTCATTAGAAAAGAAAGGGTTAGCAGGTAAGTGGAACGGTCAGCATGTTGATTTTGATCAGCCTCTTTACGAAGATGGCGAGCTTGAAATCATTACACCGGATCATGAAGATGCGCTAGGTATCCTTCGTCATTCTACTGCGCATTTAATGGCACAGGCTATCAAGCGCCTGTTTCCAGATGTTAAGTTCGGTGTAGGACCAGCAATTGAAACAGGTTTTTACTATGATACTGATTCTGAAACACCGATTACTGAAGAAGATTTAGCTTCTATCGAAAAAGAAATGATGGCGATCGTTAAAGAAAATTTACCTTTTGTCAGAAAAGAAATTTCTAGAGAAGAAGCGTTAAAACTATTTTCAGCAGATCCTTATAAGGTTGAATTGATTACGAACTTACCAGAAGATGAGACAATCTCCGTTTATGAACAAGGAGAGTTCGTTGATTTATGTAGAGGTGTGCATGTTCCATCAACTGGACGCATTCAAGTTTTTAAATTACTTTCATTAGCAGGGGCCTATTGGAGAGGAAATTCCGATAACAAAATGATGCAACGGGTTTACGGAACAGCTTTCTTTGATAAAAAAGAATTAAAAGAATTCATTAAAATGCGCGAAGAAGCGAAACAACGTGATCACCGTAAGCTAGGTAAGGAATTAGATATTTTTATGCTATCTCCTGAAGTTGGATCTGGATTACCTTTCTGGTTGCCAAAGGGTGCGACGATACGCCGAGTGATCGAAAGATACATCACTGATAAAGAAATTAGCATGGGTTATCAGCATGTTTATACGCCCATCATGGCAAACGTTGATTTTTATAAAAAATCAGGTCACTGGGATCACTATCACGAAGATATGTTTCCGCCAATGGATATGGGTGACGGAGAAATGCTTGTATTGAGACCTATGAATTGTCCACACCACATGATGGTGTTCAAAAATGATGTACGAAGCTACCGTGACTTACCAATTCGTATTGCTGAATTAGGCCAAATGCACCGCTATGAAAAGAGTGGCGCGCTATCAGGTTTACAACGTGTTCGTGAAATGACATTGAATGATGCACACGTATTTGTAAGACCAGATCAAATTAAAGAAGAGTTCCGTCGTGTCGTTGAGTTGATGCTAGCGGTATTTGAAGATTTTGATATTACGGACTATCGCTTCCGTTTAAGCTACCGAGATCCTGCAAATACTGAAAAGTATTTTGATGATGACGAGATGTGGGAAAAAGCACAATCTATGCTGAAAGATACTTTAGATGAAATGGGTATGGAATACTTTGAAGCAGTTGGTGAAGCGGCATTCTACGGCCCTAAATTAGATGTTCAAGTTAAAACAGCCTTAGGCATTGAAGAAACATTATCAACTGTACAGTTAGATTTCTTATTACCTGAAAGATTTGATTTAACATATGTTGGTGAAGATGGAAATGATACGCACAGACCAGTCGTTATCCATAGAGGAATCGTTTCAACAATGGAACGTTTTGTAGCTTATTTGATTGAAAGATATAAAGGCGCGTTTCCAACATGGCTAGCACCGGTACAAGCGAAAATTATTCCAGTAAACTTAGACATACATGCAACATATGCTAACGAGCTGAACGAAGAACTAAAAGCGCAAGGTTTGCGTGTAGAGATTGATAACCGAAACGAGAAGATGGGATATAAAATCCGTCATGCACAAACACTCAAAATTCCTTACCAAATCGTTGTTGGTGACAGCGAGGTAGAAAACAAAACGGTCAGCGTACGTAAATATGGAGAGAAAGAAACACACACTTACTCAAAAGAGGACTTTGTAGCGAATTTGATTGCTGAATCAAGTAAGTAATCCTTTTTAAAGATATTGTTGACAAGTTCAAAAAAAATTGGTAAGATATAAAAGTTGAGAAAACAAAGCAGAAGCACCCGCTTCTCGCCTTTTGGATTTAAATCCATGGGCAGATATCGAACGTATATAAATCAGAATAAAAAAGTTGCTTGTCAGCTTTTCTATTTTGAAATCAGATGAGGTCAACTTATCTGTTAGCGGAGATAGAGACGGGGCATTCAAAAAGCCACGTCTCTTTTTCTGTCTTCGTTTTTTCGCAAATACTTTGGAGGTGAACCACCATAGCAAAAGACATGATTGTCAATGATCGTATACGTGCTAGAGAAGTACGTTTGATCGGCAAAGACGGTGAACAGATCGGGGTAGTCCAACGCAACGAAGCAATGCGCTTAGCCGAAGATGCCAATCTAGATTTAGTTCTAGTGTCACCTAACGCTAAGCCACCTGTTGCTCGTGTAATGGATTATGGGAAGCATCGCTATGAAATGCAAAAGAAAGAACGTGAAGCAAGAAAGAATCAGAAAGTTGTTAACATCAAAGAGATTCGTTTGAGTCCAACAATTGATGACCATGACTTCGATACTAAATTGCGTAATGCTCGTAAATTCTTGGAAAAAGGCGATAAAGTGAAAGTATCTATTCGATTCCGTGGACGTGCGATTACTCACAAAGAAATTGGACGTGAAGTATTGGAACGTATGGCGGAAGCAGCGTCTGACATTTCACAAGTCGAATCGAAAGCTAAAATGGATGGTCGTAGCATGTTCTTAATGCTTGCACCGAAATCTGAGAAATAAGACAAGTGTAGGAGGAAATCAAAAATGCCTAAGCAAAAGACACATAAAGGTTCAGCAAAACGTTTCAAGAGAACGGGTTCTGGTAAGCTTAAACGTAGCCACGCAAAACGTAGCCACATGTTCGCGAACAAATCTCAAAAACAAAAACGTCACTTGCGTAAATCTACAATGGTTTCACACAGTGATTACAAACGTATCAAACAACAACTTGCTAAAATGAAATAATAAATGTACGAGCACTCGAATGATCAAGAGTGCAACCAAGGAGGAAATGAATAATGGCACGAGTTAAAGGTGGAGTAGTCTCTCGCAAGCGCCGTAATCGCGTTTTAAAGCTAGCTAAAGGGTACTACGGAGCGAAGCATCGCTTGTTTAAAGTTGCAAAACAACAAGTAATGAAATCATACCAATATGCATACAGAGACCGTAAACAAAACAAACGTAACTTCCGTAGATTATGGATTGCACGTATCAACGCTGCAGCACGTATGAACGGTTTAAGCTACTCTAAGTTTATGCACGGACTAAAACTTGCTGGAATCGACATGAACCGTAAAATGTTAGCTGAACTTGCAGTAAGCGATGCAGCAGCATTTACTACACTTGCTGATCAAGCTAAAGACGCATTAAGCAAATAATAAAACAAAAACTCGCTTTTATTAGCGGGTTTTTTTTATTCCTAAAATACATAACATAGGTAAATGATTTATATTCATAGAGAGTGTTTAAATATACAAAATCGTTTTTTAAGATAGGAAATGTTTTTTTATTAAGAAAATGATAGAGGCACTCAAGAAACAATATGTAATCAAATAAGTGTTGATGAAAATACACATTTATCAAGAAAAACTAAGCTACTAAAGTAATCTGAATGTTCAATTTTGAGATATCATTCAGGAAATATTGTGAAAGATAGTTAAAGTTATAGATTAATCTAATTTAGCTCAGCAAGAAATCAACAATTTAATATAGAATTTTTATGAAAATAAGATATAATCGTTAAATCATGATATAATAAAAAAAATGAACGTTTGCCTTTCCGATGGGATATAATCAATCATCATTCGAACAATGAAACAATATTTCTCATAGCGCAAATAATTGATCGTGTAATTGTACATAAGAGGATATTCCTTATATAGAAACGGAAGGTATGAGGCAATGAATAGATCCAAAAAAAGGATTGCAGTCATAGGAACGGGTATCACAGGTCTAACGACAGCATTCAGACTAAAAAAATTAATAGAAGAAAATAATCTACCTTTCGAATTGATTGTATTAGAGAGTTCTATCCGTTCAGGCGGAAAGATACATACAATGAAAATGGGAGAAGACTACGTCGATCTTGGTGCAGAATCTATAGATGTTAGATCAGGTGATGCTCTAAAATTGATTGAAGAATTAGGCTTGCAAGAAGAAGTTAGCTTTAGCCAGAACGGTAAACCAGATATTTATGCGTTTAATAAATTATATCACGTTGATAGTCCGACCTATAAAGGGATTCCAGCAAAACGATCAGAGATTTGGAAATATGATATATTGTCTTTCCAAGGGAAAGTCTCCTATTTAAAAGATACGTATTTACCTGCACCAGAAGTGAATGAAGAGACGAGTGTAATACAATATTTGAATGATAGAGTTGGATCAGAGTTAACGGAATATGTAGTAGAACCATATTATTCACAGATTTATATGAACAATATGGAATCTACGGGTATGAATATGGTTGACCTGAAAATCATGGATCTTGAACATGAACATGGTAATTTAACCAATGCTATTGAAGCAAATCCAGCTATGCAAGACAGCGATGGAAATCAAATCTCTTTCAATAAAGGCCTAGAGACATTGACCAATGCGCTTTTAGAAGAGCTGAAAGACCATGTTATGTTTTCAAAAAAAGTAACAGAAATCAAGAAGAGTATTGAAGGAACCTATATACTAGATGTTAATAAAAAAGAACAAGTGAGAGTAGGGGCGGTCGTCGTTGCTACTGATCCTGGTGCTTATAAAGAAATGTTTAAAGATATTGAGTTTCAAGAACCACTCAAGGAAATCAAATCAAACTCAATTGGTTACGCGATGTTTAGTTTTCCTAAGGGATCAATAGTAAACGTACCTGAAGGTAATGGGGTATTGTGCTCAAGAAGAAATGACTCTCATATTTCCAGTGTGATTTGGCTGAACAAGAAATGGAAAAGTCTCGAAGAACGAGATGAAGAGCTCTTGGGCGTCTACTTTGGTAAAGGTAATGAAGAAATTATGTTGTCATTAAGTAACAGACAAATTGAGGAGCTTTTGTTAAGAGATCTTGAGAAGATGCTAGGTATTAGTGAAGAACCCATCTATCATGTTTTAAAACGATGGACAAATTCACTTCCAAAGCAATCCTTTAGTGGAGATACAGCTGGCAATCGCTTAATTGAAATGATCCAACAGGCATATCCTGGTGTATATCTAGCTGGTAATGGTATCAAAGGATTTGGTATTAACAGTTGTATCAAGCAAGGTACTGAAGTTAGCCAAAACATTATCCACCATCTAAAAATACAAAATGGTTTATAATGTTTGATCATTTTATAGATTTTTCGTGAAAAAGCAACTAAACTATGCTCTGTAGAGTGAATTTAGTTGTTTTTTTATTTTCATCTGGAGTAAGGTAGAAGCAAGTAGAAAAAGAAGGGAAGATCGATTATGCAAGTTACTATATTAGGGTACTATGGTGGCTATCCAACTAACGATGTTGGAACGAGCGCCTATTTAATACAGTCTGATGGCTATAACCTTTTGATGGATGCTGGAAGTGCTTCTCTACTAGCGTTAGAACATCATATTGACCCGTTAGATTTAGACGCGGTATTGCTATCTCATTATCACCATGATCATATAGCGGATTTAGGTGTATTGCAGTTTACTAGACAGCTAAAACGCACGGAAAAAGGCGATAGAGCACCTCTACTCTCAGTATATGGTCATAGTGAAGATCAAGAAGCATTTAGGAAAACAACATTGGAAGAGGTCAGTCAAGGAATTGATTACACAAAAGAAGATAGTGTAACAATAGGACCGTTTGATGTCACCTATCTTAAAACGTTACATCCAGTGCCTTGTTATGCATTTAAGATAGTGGAAAGAGTAACTGGGAAAACACTCGTTTATACGGCTGATTCAGGTTATTTAGAAGCCTTTCTCCCGTTTGCAGAGGGCGCCGATCTACTCATAACAGATACCAATTTATTTAAAGGAATGGAAGGCCATTCAGTCCATATGACTTCCAAAGAATGTGGCTATATAGCAAATAAATCTAACATAGATCAATTAGTACTTAGCCATTTACCGCAGAAGGGTAATCTTGATTTACTGAGAGAAGAAGCAGCGGCAGAAGCGCCAAATACGCGTGTTATGTTAGCGGAAAAACACTTAAAAATAAGCATATAAAAAGGGGAATACTCATGTATTATGTAAAAAATGAAAGAAATGGCGAGGAGATTCTGGATGCTAGAATCAACTTGGCTATCGAATACTATTTATTAAATGAGATAGAATTAGATGAACCCATTTTGCTATTTTATATAAATGATAATGCGATTATCGTTGGTAAGAATCAAAATACATTTGAAGAAGTTAATACGGACTATGTGAACAAGCATGATGTTACGGTTGTTAGGAGATTTTCTGGTGGTGGTGCTGTCTATCATGATCTAGGTGTACTATGTTTTTGTTTCTTGACCAAAGATGATGGAAATTCTTTCAGGGATTTCAAAAAATTCACTTCTCCTGTAATTGATGCCCTTCATAAAATGGGAGTAGAAGGTGCGGAGCTACGCGGTAGAAATGATTTAGTGATTGATGAGAAAAAATTCTCCGGAAATGCAATGTACTCAAAAAATGGTCGACTAACTGCTCATGGAACATTGATGTTCGATTCTGAAATTGAGGCAGTTGTGGGCGCATTAAGACCGAAGAAGCATAAATTAGAGTCAAAAGGCATTAAGTCGATTAGAAGCCGAGTTACGAATATCAAACCATACTTAAGCGACGAATATCAGTATATGAATGCGAAAAATTTCAAAGAAAAACTTTTGTTGAATATATTTGACGTTTCTGATGTTTCCGAAGTGAAAGAGTATCAGTTAACCGAAGAAGACTGGGAAAAAATTGATCAGTTTGCTGAAACTTATACGGCCAACTGGGATTGGAATTACGGAAAGTCTCCTAAGTTTGATTTGGAAAGAAGTGAACGACTGTCTGTCGGTACTGTTGAAGTAAAAATTAATGTTGATAAAGGGATCATTAAAGATATCAAGATATATGGAGACTTTTTTGGCTTAGGAGAAATTTCGGATGTAGAAGAAAAATTAGTTGGTAAGCCATATGAAGAGAGCGCGATTCGTCAAGTCTTTGAAGAAGTAGATATTGATAAGTACTTCGGTAAAGTTGAAATTGATGAGTTAGTCGAATTATTTTATTAAAAGAATTAAAAAAACAGCTTGGAGTATATTCAATTACAGAATATCTTCAAGCTCTTTTTTGTGAAAAAGTTAAAGATAAACGATTTATATCCAACTAGGTGTGACGAGAGTTTCTTTTGTTTATAATCGTTACAATTTAGTATCGTTTTAAACGTTCTAATGATTATTCGTTATAAACGCTTTAGAATAGGCGTTTATAGCGATTTTTAACAAGTGGTTATAATGTATATCGATTAATTTTGACAAAAAAATGACAAAAGGGGTTTACAAGAGTTCACAATTGATATATAGTTAGTAATGTAGTCAATAAGTAAACCAATTGAACTTAAAAATGAACTTAAAAAAAACAGAGTTTTGAAGGGAGCAATACATAATGGTCACATTATTTACATCACCAAGTTGCGCATCATGTAGAAAAGCGAAGGCGTGGTTGGAAGAATATGGTATCCCTTATGAAGAAAGAAATATCGCTTCAACCCCTATTAGTATAAATGAAATTAAATCAATCATGCGTATGACAGAAGAAGGTACGGAAGAAATCATTTCAACTCGTTCTAAAGCTTTTCAACAATTGAACGTTGATATTGATGACCTTTCACTACAAGAACTGTATGCTCTAATCCAAGAAACACCAAGTTTACTACGTAGACCGATTGTTTTAGATGAAAAGCGTATGCAGATTGGATATAACGAAGACGAAATTCGTCAATTTATTCCTAGAGAAGTTAGAGCACTTGAGTTGCAGAAAGCACAACGACTAGTTGCACTATCGAATCTATAGTCTTTATTGAATAAATTGTCTTATCGAACTAAAGCCAAAGATTCGACGCGTCTGGTACGGTCGGATCTTTTTTATATTCTTTAAATCATTGACTTGTATTCGAATCAGTCATTTTGTATAATAGCTAGAGCGCAGACTATGTGCAAAAAGAGGTTACTAAGCTTCATATTTAGTAGTAGAACCTCTATAATAGAGTTATAGATATTGTCGGTAAGAACAATATGCCTAAAAATTGAATACCTGACATTGATCAAAGGAATGGGGTGCTAGAAATATGGAAATTGAACACATTAACGAAGATACTATTCGTGTGAAAATTGAAAATACTGACCTCGAAGAAAGAGGCATCACTTTTCTTGACCTATTAGGTAACCAGAAACAAATTGAAAATTTTTTCTATAGCATTTTAGAAGAAGTAGATATTGATGATGAATTTCAGGAATCTGAAGCTGTTACATTTCAGGTAATGCCAAATAACAATGGTTTAGAATTGTTTATCAGCAAAGGGACACAGTATAGAGAAGAGTTAGAAGATGACCTTGAAGATGATTCGATGATGGATCCAGTAAAAATGCTTAATGACTCACTGTCTCAGAAAAAGAATGAAGATGGGGTAGAAGAATACATGAATGCACAGGATACGAAGACCATGGAAGCAGTATTCGTGTTCCATAGCTTTGAACAAATGATTATGATGGCCCAAGAGTATTACTTGGAAAGTGGGTTATCTAATTTATATAAATTCAAAAATCAATACTACTTGCATATTGTATTTTTTATTGAAGAAATGTCACTTAGAACGACAGACGAAGAAATTGCACATGCTCTTGAATTCGGTGAAAGAAGCCGAATATCAGCGGAAGTTTTAGATGAATACGCAGATAAAATCATGGACACAAATGCATTAGAGCTAGTTAGACACTATTTCAAATAAGTTAAGTAAACCACGTGGATAATTTCCTCGTGGTTTTTTAGTGAATTAATTAATAAATGGTCAGTTTTCTATTTGAGAAAGAAAGGTGATCATAATGATTATTGCGAAATTAGACAACGTAACGCATGTAGTTGCTTCTGATGGTAGTCTAAATAGGTCTTCACCCATGTATTGTCCATCATGTGGACAACGAGTCTATTTAAAAAAAGGTAAATTGAAAATAGCACATTTTGCTCATTTTTCTAAGCAAGAATGTGAATCATTTTCTGAGGGAGAAACAGCGGAACATCTAAAGGGGAAATGGAAACTATTCCATTCACTTAAAAAGCAAGGTTATGAAGTTGCCTTGGAAGCGTACCTGCCTGAATTGAAACAAAGACCAGATATACTATTGAAAACAGACACGGAGTCTATCGCTATTGAATATCAATGTAGTATGCTACCCATCGATAAAATGGTTGAAAGAACTGAAAATTATTTAAGGAACGGTTATTATCCTTATTGGATATTGGGAGAAAAATTTGTGATGAATCAGAATATAACGACCTTAAAGAAAACTTTTATTCAACATACTACTAGATTAGGTTTTTACTTTGTCCATTTCAATTCCGGAACAAATGAATTAAAGATTTTCTACGATTTTTATAAAGTTTCTGATAGTAAATGGCGCTACACTAACTGTCGTATACCATTAGAGGCGCTTGATCTAATGTTAAATAAGAACTTTAAGGAACTCATTTCGAAAAAAACGATTAAAAAACCGAAGGAAAGTCTCTACAGGAGCTATCTTGAACTCCAAAATAAAATACGAGCTTCAAATAACCGACTTAGACCTTTTATTTTTACACTTTATAGACATTCAGAAACCATTGTAACGATGCCAATAGAACTTTTCTTATCACTCAAAAATGAATGGCTTATTGAGCAGCCACCATATGAATGGAAATATCACTTTTTAAGGTGGATAGAATCTCAAAATAAGCGAAAAATTATAACTAAAAGGAACATTATTAGTTATATAAAGAATGCGATCAACAGTCAAGAGCTTCAAATAGCGAGATTACCTTTGGTCAAAGACGAAGTAATTGTTTCATTATTCGTAGACTATTTATCACTCCTTATAAATACTGGAATAGTCATCAAAATTAGCGATGAAAAGTGGCTATTTCAATCAAAAGCAGCGCGATATTCTAATGAATCTGATAAAGTGAAAAGATTGAAAAACCTTTTCTTCTAAAATGAACAGAATGAATTATTTGTATATTCTATTAGAATTCAAATTATGTTATCATTATTTAAGAGTTATATTAGGAGGGTGTTTATGTCAACAGGAAACCGTTTGCCAAATAGAGAAGAAGTCTCAGATGCATTAACTTGGGATCTGACCGTGATTTTTGAGTCGGACGAAGAGTGGGAAAGTAAAATTAAAGAAACAGAAGTAAAAGTAAAAGAAGTTGCTGCTCTGCAAGGGACATTGAATGATGGAGCAGATGCATTTCATAATGTACTTGTATCTTTATTAGATGTATTCCGTTCATTTGGTTCCATTTATGTCTATTCACATTTAAAAAATGACCAAGATACATCGAATGGCACATACCAAGCAATGAACGACCGGGCGAGATTACTCGCGACGAAAGCTGGAGAAGCTACTTCATGGTTCGAACCTGAACTGTTGTCGCTATCTGAAGAAACGGTCTCAGCTTATTTCGAAAAAAATGATTCGTTATCTCAATACAAGCACTACGTTGACCAATTAACAGCTAACAGAGAACATGTCCTTTCGGCAGAAATGGAAGCACTACTAGCTGGAGCAAGTGATATCTTATCCGCTTCTAGTCAGACATTTAGTGTATTAAACAATGCAGATTTGACGTTCCCTAAAGTGAAAGGTGAAAACGGCGAAGAAGTTCAATTGTCACATGGCATGTATGGTGAATTGCTTGAAAGTACAAATAGGGATGTCCGAGAAGAAGCATTCAAGAAAATGTACGAAGTCTACGAAGGTCTTAAAAACACATTTGCGAGTACATTATCGGCGAATGTAAAAAATCATAATTATCAAGCCAATGTTCACAAATTTGATTCAGCTCGCCAAAGAGCATTATCAGCAAATCACATTCCAGAAGCAGTACATGAAACGTTGATAGATGTGGTGAATGATCATTTACATTTGCTTCATAGATATATGGATTTACGCAAAAAACTATTAAATGTTGATGAATTGCATATGTATGATTTGTATACACCAATAACTGGTGAAGCAAGTCTGAAATATACCTACGATGAAGCAAAAGAAGAAACATTCAAAGGATTAGCGCCTCTAGGGGATGAATACCATAATGTTTTAGAACAAGCTTTTAATAATCGTTGGATCGACGTTGTTGAAAACAAAGGAAAACGCAGTGGTGCATATTCTTCAGGTGATTATGATACGAATCCATACATTTTACTGAACTGGCATGACTCACTCAACCATCTCTACACACTAGTTCACGAATTAGGCCATAGTGCACATAGTTACTTTACTAGAGAAACACAACCTTATGTATATGGCGATTATTCTATTTTCTTGGCAGAAATAGCTTCTACAACTAACGAGAATATCTTGACTGACCATTTATTAAATACGACAACAGATCCTAAAGCACGTGCTTATGTATTAAATCACTATCTTGATGGCTTTAAAGGGACAGTATTCCGTCAAACACAATTTGCTGAATTTGAACATTTCATGCATAAAGAAGCGGCTAAAGGCATTCCTTTAACAGCGGACCATTTGAGTGAGAATTACGCTGCAATCAACCATAAATACTACGGTGAATCTGTAGAAAAAGATCCTGAGATTGAGTTCGAATGGGCACGTATTCCTCATTTCTATTATAATTACTATGTCTACCAATATTCTACAGGATTTTGTGCGGCGACAGCACTTGCTGACAAGATTTTGAATAAAGAAGAGGGTGCACTAGAACAGTACCTGAATTATCTGAAATCGGGTAGTAGTGATTTTCCGATAGAAGTGATGAAAAAAGCTGGTGTAGATATGACAAATAAATCGTATATCGAAAAAGCGATGAAGGTGTTTGAAGAACGATTGAATGAACTTGAAGCTGTATTAAAAGAATTAAATCTGTAAAAAAAAAAGAATCCTTGGCCAGTGCCAAGGATTCTTTTTATACCATTTGGAATCTAAATTTATTTTTTGTTTCAGGGATCTCTTGAGCAATCGTGTCATCTGAGCAAAGTCCATGAAGTAATTTTGTAGACAAAGTGGTTTCAATTCTATAACCACACTCTGCATCTACGCCGTTAAATAAAATACAAGAAGGTGTATCGTTCACAGCCATTTCTTCAGCCAATTTTTGGTCTTTAGTGAAAGCAGACTTAGCTATATCTGACATTAAATCTTCTTCAAACATTTCTAAGTCTAATTTAGCTTTTTTAGCTGCAGCAATAACGATTGATTTTGTTAGGAACCCTTGAGATTCCATAATCATTTCTTGTAATACCATCAAAAACTTTCTAGCTTTTTTCTTTCCTTGCATAGATGCAGCAGCGTAGGCAAGACTTGCGTTGAATGAGTCAGTATATAGGCGATTGCGATTCTCAATCGAAGTACTATGATACTTTTCATCTAACAACTGTCTCTTCACAGAATTAAAGTTAAGAAGTGGAATGAAACGTACTTTAACTTTTTCGTCTCTTTCTTTAGAGAATACTTCAATGATTTCTTCGGCTTCGTAACTTTTAGCACCTAAAGGATTTACAAATAAAAATATCTCAATAACATTATTTAAAACCATACTATACTCACCTAACAATAAATTATTTTTTTTGGTCATCTTTAATCCAGTTTGACCTTTATATGATGTTTATATTAATTTCCCGTAAACGTTGTGAACGTCCTTTACATATAATAGATTAACAAAGACCTACAATTTATGGTAATTATCTGCACATAAAATAACATAATTTATACTTGCTTGTGACAATTCCGACACAATTGTATGAAATTTAGTCTAGAGTTGTCGTTTTTGTGAAGCCTTCATAGCACGAGTGATTTTATTAGGTGTGATTCTTTCGGGAATATGATACTTTTTCATCATTTCTGAGATAAATTGTTTTCCTTCATTAGCTGTTTGACTTTCCACTTCCAATTCAAAATCAACTTGATCAGCGTACCAGCTCTGGTCTAAAACGAGCAGACAATTCCCCATTTGTCTTTCTATTCTCCTAGTTTTTAATCGTGTGATCATATGTAAGTCGATAGTAGGGTCAATACCATTCGCCTTTAATACGTCTGCGATTTCGCCGAAGGGATTGATTTTTTCTAATTCAATTAAATGATTAGCCTCTTTAACTGTTAATGTATGATTAGTTTCTAATAAATGGTCTTGATAAGGGGATTTAAGCGTCATTTCTGCAAAATTTTGCTTTACTCGAATCCTCAATGCCATGTTATGTGCTTTCAGTATCATCTCTTCGGAATCAAAATAACAATTCTCTTGCGTAAAAGCTTTTTGCTCGTCAAATTCGAAAGCAATGATCAACTTCTTATATTCTTCTTCACTCAAAAGATTTTTGTATTCTATTTCTACATTCTGGCTCATTAGTACCCTCGATTCGTTGTCTATGTTACGGATTTATACCTGAATATGGTACAATAGATTTGACGAGAATGAAAGAAGGAAATGAAAAGAAGGTTATAAATATGGACAGAGACTGGGAATTATTTTTATTACCATATACGCAAACAGTTAATGAATTAAAGGTTAAGTTAAAGGGATTGCGGTCAATGTATAAACTGAGAAAAGAGCACGGACCAATTGAATTCGTAACGGGACGTGTGAAACCAGTTAATAGCATCCTTTTAAAATCAAGAACGAGAAATATTTCGCTAGATAAATTAGAAACAGATATGGAAGACTTAGCGGGTATCCGAATTATGTGTCCATTTGTGGAGGATATTCACGATGTCGTGAAAATGTTGAAGCAACGTGAAGACATAAAGGTTTTACAAGAAAAAGATTATGTTTCTCACAAAAAAGATAGTGGTTATCGATCATACCATTTAATTTGTGAGTATCCGGTTCAATTAATAGATGAGCTAAAGCATGTACTGGTAGAAGTACAAATAAGAACACTTGCTATGAATTTTTGGGCATCGATTGAACATTCTTTGAATTATAAGTATCAAGGTGAATTTCCAGATGAAATTAATATTCGCCTACAAAAAGCAGCGGAATCAGCGTTTCAGCTAGATGAAGAAATGTCTACGATCAGAGAGGAAATCAAAGAAGCTCAAAGAAATTTCAGATTTAAGAACGATCAGAAATCTTTTGATGTCAATAATTGGAAGGAATAATGATGTGAGAATAGCAATCGTATATAATTCAACTGAGGAATCAGCAAAAGTTACTAAAAAGCTCAGAGCGATGTTGTTGGAAAATAATTTTATTTTAGATCAAAAAAATCCGGCAATCGTTATATCGGTTGGAGGAGATGGCACATTGCTCTCTGCTTTTCACCGTTATGCACATATACTCGATAGTGTTCGCTTTATAGGTGTCCATACAGGTCATTTAGGATTTTACACAGATTGGCGTGAGTATAATATTGGAGAGTTGATTGAAAGTCTCAAATCCGATAATGGTGAATATATTGACTATCCTCTTTTAGACGTGGAAATTTATTACGACAATAAATCTAAACCTACACATTTCTTGGCATTGAATGAATCAACAATCAAAAGAGTTGATGGAACACTCGTGTGTGATGTTTACATAAGAGATGAGCACTTCGAAAGATTTCGAGGTGATGGACTTTGTGTATCGACACCGACAGGCTCAACTGGTTATAATAAATCTATCGGTGGAGCTGTATTGCATCCACGTTTAGAAGCATTGCAGCTAACAGAAATGGCTTCTTTGAATAATCGTGTGTTTAGAACGCTCAGTTCACCATTAATTATTGCACCGGATGAATGGATCAAAATGAGACCCATTGAAACGGACGATTTTGTCTTATCGATTGATCAAGTCGTGACAAATGAAAATAAAGTAAAAGAGTTGCGATTCAAAATAGCAGATGAGCGGATTAGATTCGCACGCTACCAACATACGCATTTTTGGAATCGTGTTGAAGATGCCTTTCTTGGAGCGAAGAAAAGAGAATCGTGATAGCAAATTAAAAACAATCTTAACGGCATTAGGTAGACTAAGTAAACTGTCTACCTTTTTTGCTGAAATCAAAAAGAAACAGTCATGCGTTGCAGGTCACTTCTTGGCTAAAACTGCCTACTGAGTCATCACTTCGTTTATGATAAGATGTAATAATGAAAATAAGTCTATTTAAAAGAGTAAGGTCTCTTTAAGGAGCGAACAAGAAGTAGTGATAATTGAATGGATATACGAAGAGACAGAACAGATCATGCTGAAGACCTTTTTAAAAGAAAAAGCAGTATCTAAAAAAATGTTGGCAAAAGTTAAGTTTAAAGGTGGCCAATTAGAAGTGAACGGAAAAAATGTTAGAGTACGGGAGATACTCAATAAAGGTGACGTCGTAAAGATGTCTCTACCCATTGAACCTTCTAACCCTCATTTAATTCCATCATTCAAAAAAATAGATATTCTATTTGAGGATGATCACTATCTGATTATTAATAAAGCATCTGGGGTTGCATCTGTTCCTTCGCCGACACATAGAGAAGACACGATGGCGAATCGTATTAGAGGATACGTAGAAAATCAACAATATGAACACAAAACAGTCCATGTAGTAACGAGGTTAGATAGAGAAACCTCTGGCGCGATGATTTTCGCGAAACATGCTTTTGCGCACTCTATGATCGATCTCGTTTTAAGAAGGCATGAGATCGATAAAACCTACCAGGCAGTCGTGAGTGGCAGAATTGAAAAAGAATATGGCCTAATAAAAGAACCAATTGGTCGCACAGAAGACTCGATCATAACGAGAATGGTCAGAGAAGATGGGCGACCTTCCTTAACGGAATATTGGCTGTCTGAATATTTTGATGATGCATCATTCATTAAGGTTAAACTTCATACTGGTAGAACACATCAAATAAGAGTTCATTTTTCTTATCTCAATCATCCACTAGTAGGAGATGATCTTTATGGTGAAAATAGCGGTTTATTTACTAGACAAGCACTGCACTGTTCTGGACTTAGCTTTGTACATCCTTTTTCCCGAGAAGAGATACAGGTAACAGCACCTTTACCCACAGATATGACAGGATTGATAGAAAAATTAAGAGGTAACTAAATGGCTAAAAGAAAAAAATGGACAAAAAAACAAAAAGAACAAAGATTGAAATTAACGATTACAGGCTTACTGGTAATCGTATCGTTTTTGATAGGGTTGTTTTTTGGAGATAACCCTTATGATGCAGCTTTTTTCACCCGAAAGTGGGAAAGTTTGACTAACGATTGGGGAACCACATTCTCTAGTACAAATCCTAATAATGTAGCTGATTCTGATGGAACGGTCTATTTCTTTGATGTTGGGCAAGGTTCTTCTACTTTATATCAAGCAGCTGATGGTACCACAGTATTAATCGATACGGGAAGATACGACGATAAAGATAAAAGAATCGTTAGTTATTTAGATCGTTATATCGGTACTGGTGGAAAAATTGATTTATTGATTTTTACGCATAATGATGCTGATCATATTGGAAATGGAGACTTAGTACTCGACTATTATCAAGTAGAGGAAGTCTGGATGAACGGTGTTGATCAAACGACACGGGTTTACGAAAATGTACTAGATGCAATTGAAAAATCAAATGCGATATATTATGAACCGAAAGCCGGAGAAATGAGAGAAGTCGGTCCATTCAAGGTAGAAGTCTTTAATCCTGAAACTTCATCAAAAACAGGTGACCATAATGAAGAATCAATAGTAACAAGAACAACTTTGAGTAATGTGAGTGTTGTAAATTCCGGTGACGTATCGGAAAAATTTGAAAATCAAATCATAGATAACTATGGATCACTTCAAGCAGAAATTCTTTTGGTGGGTCATCACGGGTCAAGAGATAGCAATAGTAAAGAATGGTTATCAACAATTGATCCAGAAGCTGCAGTTGTGCAAGCAGGGGAAGATAATCCATATGGACATCCACACAAAGAGACCTTGGAAAGAATAAACGAACAGTCTATACCGCTTTATAGCACAATAGAGGATGGAACGATCACTGTGATGATACAAAAAGACGGACAATATTCGATTACAACAGATAAACCGTAGTATAAATAGTAAAGAAGGTACAAGATTTTGGAGGGATTAGATGCGTGTAGTTTTAGAATCTAATGATGGTCTTCAAGCGTTATTAATTCCAGATGACTTATCAGAGCGTATAATCATCTCAAGCGAATTATTACCTGAAGGCTCCGAAGTGGGAGACGTTTTAGAAATAGAGAAACAGACGGATGGTAATCGTCGTTTTAGACGGTTGATAGATGAAACGGAAAAAAGGAAAAATAGAGTGAGAAGTAAAAGAGAAAAACTGCTGAAAAGAAAACACTGATCAATCTAATTAGATTGATCAGTGTTTTCTACTATATATCTTTGGTCATTTTATGATGGGGGATACCAGCGTCTGGAAATCCTTTTCCTTCAATAGTAAAACCACATTTTTCATAGAAAGAGAGTGCATAGTCTTGTGCATCAAGTACCATCTGGTGACTTTCCAATGTACGAATCTTTCTTTCGACTTCCGCCATCAATTCTTTTCCAGTACCTTTCTTTCTACCTGTTTGCAATACGGCGACTCTTTGAATTTTGAAGATGCCAGGTTCTTTTTGGTAAATACGTGCTGTAGCGACAGCCGATTCATTCAAATAGCCCACAACATGCATTGTTTTAGCTTCAAGTTCGTCGATTTCTAATTCAACTGGTACTTTTTGTTCTTCCACAAATACCGTTTTACGAATCAATAGCGCATCATTATAGACTTTGCTAGATGTATCTTCAGTCCATTTAAATTTCATAAACATACCTCCAAGGATATCATTTTTATAATCTTATCACTAAATTTACTTTTTCGTCAACGATTCAGGCGAACTCCCTCTTTTATTTATGCTTGTACTATCATATAATGGAGTGTGACTATAAAGTAGAGGAGAAATAGAATTGGTAAACTGGAAAAATTCTAAAATAATGTTTTGGACAATATGGTTTCTAGCCGTTGCTTTATTGATTTATATACTACAACAGATTGAATTTATTTTAAATCCTCTATTAGCCATACTCACTTCTTTATTTATGCCGCTGCTTATAGCTGGATTTTTATTCTATTTATTAAATCCTATTGTAAGAGTACTTGAAAAAATTAAAGTTAAGCGCATATTTGGTGTGTCACTCGTTATGGTTTTTCTAGTAGGCATAGTCGTGTTGACACTTTTTCTAGGTCTGCCAATCCTTGTCGAACAAACAAGCTCATTAATAGCAGGTATTCCAGATTTTGTAAATGAATTGGATTTTTACTTTCGTCAGTTGGGTGACGAGCCATGGATGAATCAAGTAGACTTTGATGAGATCATTGTTAGTATTGATACGTGGCTGAGAAACCTAGGATCTAACTTTTTAGGAGGCATGTTGACCAGTGTAGGTAGTTTTTTACAGAGCTTAACGGATTTTTTCTTTACATTTATCACGGTGCCAGTCATCTTGTTTTATATGTTGTATGATGGTCATAGGTTTCCTGGATATCTTGAGAAAATTAGTCCTGAGCCATACAAGAAAAATACAAAAGAATTAGTTTTGAAGATAAACGAAACGATTGCCAGTTATATCAGTGGAAAAGGAATGGCCTCATTATTAGTGGGGATTATTTTATTCATTATGTACACGATTGCTGGATTTCCTTTCGCCTTGTTACTTTCTGTGTTTGCTGCAATCACGAATTTCATTCCATACGTCGGTCCTTTCTTGGGAGCGGGTCCTGCAATATTAGTAGGTATGATCGATTCACCTGGTAAAGCCCTTCTTGCCGCTGTTTTTGTGCTAATTGTTCAGCAATTGGATGGGAATTTGTTTACACCATTCTTAGTAGGGAAGTCTCTTTCAGTTCACCCACTTACAGTTATTCTGATATTGCTGGCTTCTGCAAACATAGCTGGACTGTTAGGCATGCTCATTGGTGTTCCCGTTTTTGCCATCATCAAAACGATTGTGCTGTATATAATAAAAGTTAAAAAAGAAAAGAAAATAACACTCACCTAGTTCTAGAAGGTGTACAAAAAACGATAGACTATAATAGGCTTAAAACGAAGGAGTTACTATGTCAGTAGAAACAAAAGAAAATAAAGTATTAAAAAAAGAGGTTGAATCAAGAAGAACCTTTGCCATTATTTCCCATCCCGATGCAGGTAAAACCACGATTACAGAACAACTTTTACTTTTCGGGGGCGCGATTAGACAAGCGGGTACAGTTAAAGCTAAGAAATCAGGGAAATTCGCAAAATCCGATTGGATGGAAATTGAAAAGCAACGTGGGATCTCAGTGACGAGTTCTGTTATGCAGTTTGATTATGATGATAAGCGAATCAATATATTAGATACACCCGGTCATGAGGATTTCTCAGAGGATACGTACCGTACTTTAATGGCCGTTGATGCTGCTGTGATGGTAGTGGATAGTGCAAAAGGAATCGAAGAACAGACTAAAAAATTATTTAAAGTATGTAGAATGCGCGGCATTCCTATTTTTACGTTTATGAACAAATTAGATAGAGATGGTAGAGAACCACTTGAGTTAGTAGAAGAACTAGAAGAAGTTCTTGAAATCGATGCGTATCCGATGAATTGGCCGATTGGCTCTGGTAAAAATTTCTTAGGGTTATATGATTTATTCCATAACCGTATTGAAATGTTTAGACCAGATGAATCAAATCAAGGGAATCGTTTCATTCCATTGAATGAAGATGGAGAAATTGAAGAGGCGCATCCACTAAAACAAGAAAGTTTGTATGATCAAGTTTTAGAAGAGGCTTTATTGTTAAGAGAAGCTGGAAATGATTTTTCAGAACAAGCGATTTTAGATGGAGAGCTTACGCCCGTCTTCTTTGGATCTGCATTAACAAATTTTGGTGTTCAAACGTTTCTAGAAACATTTTTACAATTTGCACCAGCTCCAGCAGGGCATACAGATGTAGAGGGAAATGAGATTAAACCAACTAAAGAAGAATTTTCAGGATTTGTATTTAAAATACAAGCGAATATGGATCCTAAACACCGAGATCGAATCGCTTTTGTGAGAATTTGTTCGGGTGATTTCGAGAGAGGAATAGATGTAACGCTCGCAAGAACGGATAAAAAGATGCGTTTATCTAACTCCACTCAATTTATGGCTGAAAATAGAGAATCCGTTAAAGGTGCTGTAGCAGGTGACATCATCGGTCTTTATGACACAGGTAATTTTCAAATTGGAGATACCATTTATGAAGGAAAAAAATCTGTTCAATTTGAAAGCTTGCCACAATTTACACCAGAATTATTTGTTAAAGTAGAAGCTAAAAATGTTATGAAGCAAAAGTCATTCCATAAAGGCATCAATCAGTTAGTTCAAGAAGGTGCTATCCAATTGTACAAATCCTACCATACAGAAACCTATATTATTGGTGCCGTCGGTCAACTTCAGTTTGAAGTTTTCCAACACCGTATGTTGAATGAGTATAATTCTGAAGTGGTTATGACTTCTATTGGAAGTAGAATCGCTCGTTGGATCAACCCTGAACAATTAGATGAAAATATGGGATCAAGCAGAAATATGCTTGTTAGAGATCGCTTTGATCGTCCGTTATTCTTATTTGAGAACCAGTTTGCAGAAAGATGGTTTGCAGATAAATATCCTGGTGTTGAATTGACATCATTACTATAAGAAAAAAACCTCGACACAACTGTTTTATACAGGTGTCGAGGTTTTTTTTAGGCTTTAATCACTTTCTTCATTATCAAGGTTTTCTTCTTCTTTACTTTCATTTGAATCATCATCCTTTTTCTTTATGATGATTGAATCATTGTCATCTACCGTTGCTAAGATATTTCCTGGTTGTGGATGATTTAGATAAAATTCAGCAACTTTATCTTCAATTTGTTCTTCAATGACTCTGCGCAATGGACGAGCGCCCATTTTAGGGTCATATCCAAGATCTACTAATTTCTCTTTAGCAGAAACATCTACTTCAACAACGATATGATGCTGTTTCAAGGCGTGATTAATATCTTCTAGCATCAACGTAACGATTTCCAACAAATGCTCTTTAGATAATGATTGAAATTCCACAATACCATCTAAGCGATTTAAGAATTCTGGTTTAAAGAATTCACCCAAATTATTCAATAAAGAATGTTGGCTACCGCTGATTTGAGCACCGAATCCAACACTAGATTCTACATTAGTCGTACCGGCATTACTAGTCATAATGATGATGGTTTCTTTGAAGTTGACAGTTCTTCCTTGTGCATCTGTCAAGCGACCGTCATCTAAGATTTGTAAGAACATGTGTAGCACATCTGGATGAGCTTTTTCAACTTCGTCTACTAAAATCAGGCTATAAGGATTACGACGAATTTTTTCAGTCAGTTGTCCTGCTTCTTCGTAACCAACATATCCAGGAGGGGAACCAATCAGTTTAGAGGTGCTATGTTTTTCCATAAACTCGCTCATATCTAAACGAACATAGGATTCTTTACTCCCAAACAATTCTAGTGCAAGTGTTTTAGCTAATTCCGTTTTTCCAACACCGGTAGGGCCGACAAACAAGAATGAACCGATTGGTCTATTTTTTTGTCTTAATCCGATGCGGTTTCTGCGAATAGATTTTGCTACTTTTTGTACTGCATCATCTTGTCCGATAACATGTTTACGAAGAGATTGATCTAAATCTCTTAATTGCTCTTGTTCTTTTTCTTTCAATTCGCCAACTGGAATACCAGTTTTTTGTTCTATAATATGAACCATATCTTTTTCAGTAATCACTGGTAAATCGGACTCAGGGGTTTGTTGATCCATCATCTCTTTATGCTTAGTCACTTGGTCTCGGAAGAATGCTGCTTTTTCATAGTCTTCTTGTTGAAGAGCTGACTGTTTTTGTTTTTCTGCTTCCTCAATTTTTCTTTCGATTTCTTCAGGATCAACCGTGCGTATCGTTAAGTTCTTTTTAGATCCTGCTTCATCAAGTAAGTCTATAGCTTTGTCAGGCAGAAAACGATCTTGGATATATCTATGGGATAATTCCACAGCACTTTGGATCGCTTTATCTGTATAATGCACATGATGATAATCTTCGTATTGTTTTTGGATACCTTGTAGAATCGTTATGGTTTCTTCAAGTGTTGGCTCACTAACTCTTACAGGCTGTAAACGACGCTCAAGAGCAGGGTCTTTCTCGATTTTTCTATATTCGTTCAAAGTAGTTGCGCCAACCATTTGTAATTCTCCGCGAGCAAGGGCTGGTTTTAGGATGTTTCCTGCATCCATACTACTACCTTCAGCTGTACCGGCACCTACTAATTCATGGACTTCGTCAATAAACAATATGATAGAATCGTCTTCGCGAAGTTCTTTGATCAATTGTTGCATGCGCTCTTCAAATTGCCCACGGATACCAGTACCTTGAACGAGGGAAGCGACATCTAATCGAATGACCTCTTTTTTTAATAATTTTTGTGGAACATCATCATTGATGATTTTAAGTGCCAATCCCTCGACGATTGCAGTTTTACCTACACCAGCTTCACCAGTTAAGACTGGATTATTTTTGGTTCTTCGGTTAAGGATTTCAATAACACGTTCAATCTCTTTATCGCGACCAATGACTGGATCAATTTTTCCATCTTTTGCCATTTGTGTTAAGTCTACGCCGTATTCACCGAGCAATCCGCCACGACTATTTGGTTTTTGAGGTGGCTGTTGTCCGTTTCCTCTGAAATTTTGTTGATTAGGTGGTGTTTGGGGATTCTGAGGACCTTGGTTGCTTTGAGAAAGTGCTTTAAATAAGTCATCAAAGTTTCCAAATCCAAAAGGATCTTGACCATTTGCTTGATTCATTCTTCCTTGCTCCTCTTGTTGTTGAATCGTTCTGTAACAGATTTGGCATAAGTCGATTTCTCTTTTTCTTCCATTAATACTTGTTGTCAGATGAATTGTTGCATTTCTTTGTCCACATCTTTGACAGATCATCTTGAGACACAACCTTTCTTTAATATAAGTTAATTATAGTATACTAGTCTGAAAGCAAAAGGTCAGTTGAGAGCATTTGTAATATGCACTAAACTTGGTGTGAAAAAATATTTCTTTTATCATTGACCAATTTTGACCTTTTGCATATTTCTATTATACTCTGACCTATTTTGACTTTCAAGAGTTAAATACCTCGAAATAGTAAAAAATAGTTGTAGGTAATTCAGAAAAGTGGTAATCTGTATAGGAAGAAAGGTAAAATGTGCCTAATTATGCCTAACACTAACCTTTTTGATTAGGTTAACAGGGTTGGTCGTTTTACTATTTTCAAAACTACTAATTTGTAAAGGGGAAACTTACAATGGAAAAACGCAACTATACTGTAACTGCAGAAACAGGTATTCACGCACGTCCAGCAACTTTATTGGTACAAACTGCAAGTAAATACAACTCAGATATTACTTTGGAATACAAAGGTAAATCTGTAAACCTTAAATCTATCATGGGTGTTATGTCACTTGGTGTAGGTCAAGGCGCTGAAGTTACAATTTCTGCTGAAGGTGCAGATGAAACTGAAGCAATCGAAGGAATCGAACAAACAATCAAAAACGAGGGAATGGCTGAATAATGGCATCACAAGTATCTGGTATTGCTGCAAGTGATGGTATTGCTCAAGCTAAAGCATATCTTTTAGTAGAACCTGATTTATCATTTGAGAAAAAGACGATTTCAGATGTTGATTCTGAAGTAGCACGTCTTCAGGCTGCTATTGATACTGCTAAAGAAGAGCTTGCTAACATACGATCAATTGCTGCTGAGTCACTTGGAGAAGAAGAAGCACAAGTTTTCGACGCACATACTATGGTGCTTTCTGATCCTGACTTGATTGAACAAACAAACACTGTAATCAAAGATGAAAAAGTAAATGCTGAAGTAGCATTTCAAAAAACGTCTGACATGTTCATTACAATGTTCGAAGGCATGGAAGATAATCCATACATGCAAGAAAGAGCTGCGGATATCCGCGATGTGCGTAAGCGCGTAATCTCTCACTTGCTTGGCGTGAAACTTCCAACTCCTGCAACAATTGATGAAGAAGTAATCATTATTGCAGAAGATTTGACACCAAGTGATACTGCTCAATTAAATAAAGAATTTGTAAAGGCTTTTGTGACTAACATTGGTGGACGTACGTCTCACTCTGCTATCATGGCTCGTTCGTTAGAAATTCCTGCAATCGTAGGAACAAATAACATTACGGAACTTGTATCAGAAGGAGATTTCTTGGTAGTTGACGGAATGGAAGGCGATGTTTTCGTTAACCCTTCTGAAGATACCAAGAAAGCTTACAGCAATAAAGCAGAAGAATTTGCTTCTTTAAAACTTGAGTGGGAACGCTTGAAAGACGAAAAAAGCGTAACTAAAGACGGTAAGCACGTTGAACTAGCTGCCAATATTGGAACACCTAAAGATTTAAATGGTGTTGTTGAAAATGGTGGAGAAGCAGTCGGACTTTACCGTACTGAGTTCCTTTATATGGATTCTAAAGAACTACCAACTGAAGACGAACAGTATACTGCCTATAAAGCAGTATTAGAAGGCATGGGTGGAAAACCTGTTGTCGTTCGTACGATGGATATTGGTGGGGACAAAGAGCTTCCATATCTTGAACTTCCGAATGAAATGAATCCTTTCTTAGGATACAGAGCAATTCGTGTAAGTTTAGATCAAGATGAAATCTTCCGTACGCAATTACGTGCGTTACTACGTGCTTCTGTACACGGAACTTTGAGAATCATGTTCCCTATGATTGCTACACTGCCTGAATTTAGAAGCGCGAAAGCCATTCTGGAGGAAGAAAAAGCAAAATTAGTTGAAGCAGGTACTGAAGTTTCTAACGACATCCAAGTTGGTATCATGATTGAAATTCCAGCTGCAGCTGTATTAGCTGATCAGTTTGCTAAAGAAGTAGACTTCTTTAGTATCGGAACAAATGATTTGATTCAATATACGATGGCAGCTGACCGTATGAACGAACGTGTTTCTTACTTGTATCAACCATACAACCCTTCAATTTTACGCTTGATCAAGAACGTTATTGATGCAGCGCATAAAGAAGGTAAATGGGCTGGTATGTGTGGAGAAATGGCCGGAGATCAAATCGCAGTGCCAATCCTTCTTGGATTAGGACTTGACGAGTTTTCAATGAGTGCGACGAGCATTCTTAAAACACGTAGTTTACTAACTGAACTTGATTCTACTGAAATGAAAGAATTAAGTGAAAAAGCACTTAATGAATGTACTTCAGCCGAAGAAGTTATCAAATTAGTTGAACAATATACTGCAAAATAAGATAGAGCACATCAAAGGACAATTCTGCCCTTTGACGTGCTTTTTTCTATGGAATTGTACAAAAAAACATCGGATGCTATACTATAGTTAAATGATGAAAAAGGGGCATATTAAAATGAAAACAATCGGATTTATTGGAACTGGGGTCATGGGTGCTTCGATAGTAGGCCATTTGATGGATGCCGGCTATGAAGTAAATGTATATAATAGAACAAAGCATAAAGCAGAACCACTAATCAATAGAGGTGCTGTCTGGAAAGATACACCTGAAGAGATTGCTGCTTCTAGTGAATTGATTTTTACAATGGTCGGTTTTCCCGAAGATGTTGAAGAAGTTTACTATGGAGAAAACGGCATTTTTGATGGGATACGACCAGATACGATTGTTGTTGATTTGACAACCAGCAAACCGTCTATTGCTCAGAAAATTTACGAAACAGCCAAACAAAAAGATGCTGCTTCGTTAGATGCACCAGTTTCTGGAGGAGATTTAGGTGCGAAAAATGGTACAGTGACCACTATGGTTGGTGGAGATGAATCAGTATTTGAAGAAGTGAAATCAATCTTTATGATTTTTTCAGGTACATTAGAGTTGCAAGGACCCGCTGGTAGTGGTCAACATACAAAAATGGCAAACCAGATCATGATTGCGGGAACGATGACAGGTCTAACAGAACTTTTAGTATACGCTGATGCAGCTGGACTAAACAAAGAGAAAGTTTTAAAAACAGTTGGGGGCGGGAGTGCTGCCAATTGGTCTTTACAAAATTATGGTCCAAGAATATTAAAAGAAGACTATTCTGCTGGTTTCTTCGTAAAACATTTTATCAAAGATTTGAAAATCGCACTGGAAGAAGCAGATAGAATGGGAATTGAACTTCCAGCCACTAAAAAGGCTAAAGCTTTATACGATCAATTAAAAGATGATGGACATGGTGATGAAGGTACACAGGCACTGATTAGACTTTGGTGGAAAGATGCGGAATAAGTTTTCTGGTAGAACCATCAATTAAAAAAAAAACTTCCTAAAAAGCTTAGGAAGTGTTTTTTTCTTATACTTTAGTTGTCTTCATATAGGTTTCTAACCTAGTCATAACTTCTTTGATATCGTCCATGCTAGAAGCATAACTTAAACGAATGTAGCCTTCCCCAGCTTTACCAAAGGCTACTCCAGGAATAAAACCGATTTTTGCTTTTACAGCTAAATCATAGCAAAAATCGAAACTATTTTGAGTATAGGCATCAGGTATTTTTGCGAAAATATAAAAGGCACCATTTGGCTTAGCAATCTCAAAGCCTAACCGACTCATAATTTCGTAGATATAATCTCTTCTTTTTTTATATTCTGCTCGCATGGGTAATGCATCATCCATACCGTTTTCCAATGCTTCAATCCCAGCATACTGAGTGATGCTAGATGCACTTGTAACGAGGTATTGATGTACTTTGATCATTTGTTGAGTAATGGCTTTGGGTGCTAAAGTAAAACCCAGTCTCCATCCAGTCATCGCATGAGACTTCGATAATCCATTGATGACGATCGTTTGATCAAAAAGATATTCTCCTAAGGAAATATGTTTCCCTTCGTAAACGAGTTCACTGTAAATCTCATCGCTGATAGCAAAAAGATTCGGGTAATTTTTTAATGTATCAGCTATCGCAATGACTTCTTCTTGATTCCAAGTAACACCTGTTGGATTTGTTGGGTAGTTTAAGATAACTGCTTTTACACGATCGCCATGTTCTTCCATAGCCTGTTCGATCATATTAGGAGATAAAATAAAATCATTCTCAGAGGTATCTATATAGATTGGTTCAGCTCGTCCGAGTATGACTAAAGGTTCGTAAAGAGAGAAAAATGGAGACGGGATCAGTACTTTATCTCCCGGATTTAGTATTGTGAGTAGAGCAGAAGCAAGTGCCTCTGTAGCCCCAACCGTTGTAAGGATTTCAGTCTCTGGATTATAATAGACGTTGTATTTAGTTTTCATAAAGTTAGACATTGCTGTTCTTAAACGAAGTTCTCCAGCCATACCTGTATAAAAAGACATGTTATTGTTGATTGCCGCAATCCCAGCATCTTTAACGTGTTGCGGTGTTGGGAAATCAGGTTGCCCTAATGTTAACTTGATTAAACCTTCGATTGATGAAATTTTTTCATCAAAAACTCGAATACCTGAGATCTCTATTTCTTGAGTTTGTGTATTGAATAATTTATTTAATGCTGTCATGTCCATGGGTATCCTCCTAATGATTCTTAGGGACTATTCTATCATATTATGAGAATGAAAGTAGGAAATTCTTTCATTTTATTCATTTATTGCCAGAACCTGAAAAAGAACTAGCTGTCTTACTGTAATTTATTGGAAAATCTGGTAAAATAAATAAGTGAAAGTTTAGAAGAGAAGCAGGAAGGGGAATACCAGATGAAACCATCCCAACTTATACCAATTATAAGACGATTAGATGCGATGAGAGAAGACGAAAGTGATGAAGTACAAGTCAGAAGATTCGAAAAAGACGGCAAAGAGCAATGTGTCGTTCGTTATGACAAAGCTTCACGCATGTATGAGTTAGAAGAGCGTGCAAGTGGACAAACGTATGAATTTGATAACATTGACTATGTCGCTGTTGAGATTTTAGAACTTGTTCAACCTGCAAGTTCGACTGAAGACTAGAGTCATGCACATAGGGAGTGCTTAACGGTGCTTCCTATTTTTTTGAATATTTATAGATAGAAGATACAACGTAAGCTCTTCCTGCGAGAGTCGAAACAGTATATATATTTATGGGTTACATTCAAGACGATTCATCTTATATGAAAGGAAGAAATAGATGCTGAATAGTTTTAAACCTACATGGATGGTACATTCTATTTACCAAATATCTCCGGAGCAATTAAAACAAAGAAATATTAAAGTTGTATTGACTGACTTAGATAATACATTGATTGCTTGGAACAATCCTGAAGCGACTGAAGAAACGCTGGAGTGGATTGAATTGATGAAGAAGAGTGGTATTCATGTAGTCATCATTTCTAACAATAAACGAAAAAGAGTAAGTAAAGTAGCAACTATACTTGAACTAGAATTTATTTCTAACGCAATGAAACCTCTACAAAAAGGTTTCAAAGAAGCTCAAGCCCAGTTTGATGTATCTAAAGAAGAAATTTTGATGGTCGGAGACCAAATTATAACGGACATTAAAGGGGCAAATCACGCTAGTATTCGCAGTGTACTAGTTAAGCCGATTCTAGATTCAGATGCATGGAATACAAGGTTCAACCGTTTTGTTGAGCTGAAGATTATGAATTATCTTATCCGAAAAGATCCTGATATGAAATGGAGGAATTCGATACATGAGCGAGTCTAATACAATCGAAATGATGTGTATAGGTTGTGGTGCAGTATTACAATCTGAGCATGAAAATAAAGCGGGTTTTTTACCACAATCAGTTATCAATAAAATAGATGATGAACAAGAAGTGTATTGTAAACGTTGCTTTAGATTGAGACATTACAATGAAGTACAAGATGTTGAATTAACAGATGCCGACTTCTTGAATATGTTACATGAAATCAGCGATGAAAAAGCATTGATCATTAATATTGTAGATATCTTTGATTTCAATGGTAGTTTTATCCCAGGTATTCAACGATTTGCGGGAAACAATCCAGTTATACTCGTTGGAAACAAAATCGATTTGTTGCCTAAGTCTCTCAAAGAAGGCAAGATGCGTCAGTGGTTAACGGAACGTGCTCATGAGGCAGGGTTGCATCCCAAAGAAGTTTATTTAACTAGTGCAGTTAGAGCTGATTCAGTAGAAGGCTTAATGAAGTTGATTGATAAAGAACGTAAAGGACAAGATGTATATGTCGTTGGAACAACGAATGTAGGTAAGTCTACTTTGATTAATCAAATTATTAAATTGGCTACAGACTCAGAAGATGTCATCACAACTTCTTATTTCCCAGGAACGACATTAGGTAAAATTGAAATTCCACTGGATGATGAAAGAGTACTCGTAGATACACCAGGAATTATTCAATCATCACAAATTGCACATTATTTATCGCCAAAAGAGCTTAAGTATGTAACACCAAGAAAAGAAATCAAGCCAAAAGTCTATCAATTGAATGAAGAACAAACGTTGTTCTTAGGAGGACTAGCCCGCTTTGATTACATTAAGGGAAATGGCAAACAACCATTTGTGTGCTATCTATCAAATGAGCTCAACATTCATAGAACGAAGCTTGAAAAAGCAGATGACCTTTATGCTCGTCAAAAAGGGGAAGTACTGACACCACCCTTTAAAGATAGCGAATCCACACTTCCAGAATTGAAGCGTTTTGAATTTATGATCAAAGAACCGACAGATTTAGTGTTTTCAGGGTTAGGTTGGATCTCTATTGAGCATGCTGGAACTAAAGTTGCTGGATGGGCGCCTAAGGGTGTAGATATTATAGTAAGAAAATCACTGATCTAATATTAAACGTTTGTAAGAAGAAAGGAAATCATAATGAATTTAACAGGAAAACAAAAAAGATTTTTAAGAGCACAAGCGAATGAAATGTCTCCAATTTTTCAAATAGGAAAAAATGGTCTTACGGAGGAAATGGTCGCTGAGTTCGAAGAAGCTTTAGAAAATAGAGAACTTATGAAAGTTCAGTTACTGCAAAATACAGATGTGGAACCCAAGGAAGCAAAAGCTTTTATTGAAGAACATTCAAAGATAAACGTTGTTCAAACAATTGGTAAAGTGATTGTATTGTTCAAACCGTCGACAAAAGAAAAATACCAGGCGTATTCTACAAGATTGCCACGTTCAAACTAGGCTAACGAAAAGAATAAGGTAGGCGAAAGAAAGTGTCAAAAAAAATATCAAAAGTCATAGAACCTCAAATAATGGTTAAGCATGCAGTATCTAGTGAAAGAAAAAAGATAGGC
Source organism: Marinilactibacillus kalidii (assembly GCF_017599325.1). Classification (GTDB taxonomy): domain Bacteria; phylum Bacillota; class Bacilli; order Lactobacillales; family Carnobacteriaceae_A; genus Marinilactibacillus; species Marinilactibacillus kalidii. The sequence continues at coordinate 38,144 of NZ_JAGFVM010000004.1, forward strand.
ATTCTTGGCGGAACATTTAATCCGCCGCACTTAGGACATTTGATTATTGCGGATCAGGTGAAAAATCAGTTAGGGTTGGAAAAAATCCTTTTTTTACCCTCAGCTGAACCACCGCATGCACAAGGTAAAGAAACAATTGCTGCAGAGCATCGAGTCGAAATGGTCAAGCGAGCGATTGCTGGTCGAGCGGATTTTGAAATCGAACTATCTGAGATTGAACGTGGGGGGAAAAGCTACACCTACGATACGATTCGAAGATTGACAGAAGAGAATGAAGAGGTCGACTATTATTTCATTATTGGCGCAGATATGGTTGAAAATTTACCATCATGGTACAAAGTTGATGAGCTCGTTCAGCTTGTTCAGTTCGTCGCAGTAAACAGACCATCGTACTCCATGAATACTGAATATCCTGTGATATTTATTGATGTACCCAATGTAGAAATCAGCTCAAGTTTAATCAGGCAAAAAATGATCGATAGCTGCTCGGTGAATTATTTAATACCCGAGTCAGTGTTACGTTATATTGAGACAGAAAGGTTGTATGATCATGAAAGCTAAAAATTTAGTATACTCAGATGCTTATATTGACCTTTCCAGAAAAGAACTGCTTGAATCGATTCGTCAGGTATTGAGTGAGAAGCGCTACACACATGTTTTAGGTGTTGAACAAGCTGCGCTAGAATTGGCTGAAAGATACGGCGTTGATTCAGAGCAAGTAAGTATTGCGGCGTTACTGCATGATTATGCTAAAGAACAATCAGATGAAGAAATGCGAGATATGATTATTAGTGAAAATATGGATTTAGAGTTACTCCAGTATGGCAACAGCATTTGGCATGGCCCTGTTGGTGCCGTGATGGTTAGAAATCAATTTTCTATTCACGATCAGGATATCTTGGATGCAATTAGACACCATACGGTTGGTTCCCCTAATATGGGAATAGTTGAACAAATCATTTATTTGGCTGATTATATTGAACCAAACCGGACGTTTAAAGGTGTAGATAAAGCGAGATCCTTAGCGGAAAAAAATATCCACGAAGGGATTGCATACGCAACTTTAAAGACACTTAAACACTTGTTGAATAAAAATGCAAGAATATACCCTAAAGCTATCGAAACATATAATGCTTGGGTTGTAAAAAAATAGGAGGAATCACATGACTAAAACAGCTGAAGAAATTTTAGAATTTACAGTTAAAGCAGCATCAGATAAATTGTCAGAAGAAATTGTAGCACTAGATATGAGGGGTGTTTCATTACTAGCAGATTATTTTGTTGTTACACACGGAAACAATGAAAGACAAATCGCGGCAATTACTGAATCAATTAAAGATGCAGCGGAAGAAAACCAAGTTGAAATTAGAAATATTGAAGGTAAAGATGGTGGGAATTGGATTTTAATTGATTTAGGAGAAGTAATCGTCCACTTGTTCAATCAAGAAGAAAGAGAATTTTATCAATTAGAAAGATTATGGACAGATGCACCTTTTGTAGATGTCTCTAACTGGACTGAATAATGAAATACAATTGGTTTGCCAAAGTTTATGATGAGCTAATGGACGATACGCTTTACCCAAAATGGGCAGCTTATACTGGGAGATATCTTACGAACCAAGATCATATATTGGAGCTAGGATGTGGAACGGGGATATTAGCAACGGAATTAACGAAGGCGGGCTTTGATATTATTGGTTTGGATTTGTCAGCAGACATGTTAAGCCTTGCTTATGATCGACAGTTAGAAACGGGTGTACGTTATCCATTAGTCGAAATGGATATGAGAGATCTTTCAGAACTAGAAAAATTTGATGGTGTCATCTGCTACAGTGATGCACTTTGCTATATTGAGACGGAAGAGGCTAAGAAAGAAGTCTTTTCTGCCGTTTATAATCAATTGAATGACAAAGGGACTTTTTTGTTCGATGTCCATTCATTGCATCAAATGACATTATTCGAATCGTTCTCTTATCATGATGAGGTTAATAGTATTGTCTTTTTATGGGATAGCTTTAAAGGAAACACCCCGTACGCTATTGAGCATCAACTGACATTCTTTGTGGAGAATGAAGACGGACGTTATGAACGTTTTGAAGAAGTCCATAAAGAATGGACACACCCCATTGAAACTTATGTAGCCATGTTGAAAAGTGTGGGATTCAAAAACGTAGAGGTCACTGCTGACTTCGGTGAGTCTGTTGATAATACGAGTAAAAGATGGTTTTTTGCTGCTGAAAAGTGAGGGAACAACATGAGAGCATGTGGCATTGTTGCAGAATATAACCCATTTCATAATGGGCACCTCTATCAAATTAAAGAAGCAATTAAGAGAACTAAAAGTGAAGTAATCATCGTCGTCATGAGTGGAAATTTTCTACAACGTGGAGAACCAGCAATGGTTGATAAATGGTCAAGAGCTGAAATGGCACTGAATAATGGCGCCGATATCGTTTTAGAGCTACCCACAGCTTATAGTGTACAACCCGCTGATATATTCGCTAAAGGGGCTATAGAAATACTAAGCGCTATGAAATGTACTGCTTTAAGTTTTGGATCTGAGTCAGGTAATGGAGCGGATTTTGAAAAAGCAGCTGCACATTTAGTGGAAAATGAACGTGAAATCGATAAATTATTCAAATTGCAAAATGAGAAAAATTTATCTTATGCCTTAAGAATGCAACATGTTATGGATGAATTTTTGCCAGAATTAACAATCGATTTATCATTACCTAATAATCAACTTGGCCTGGCTTATGCGAAAGAGAATGTAAGAAGAGGTTCTCCTTTTACTCTTGAAGTTGTTCGGAGAAAACAAGCTGACTATCATGAAAAAGCCTTACAAACAGTCGGAAATGTATCGAGCGCAACAGCCATTCGCCATGAATTACTGTCTGGTGATCAAGGGCTGTCGGCAATTTCTGATTTTTTGCCGGAAGCAAGTATGGAATTGCTACAAAATAAGCCTTTGCAATCGTGGGAAAATTACTGGAAATTTTTGAAGTATCAAATTTTAACGGCGACTAAAGAAGAGTTGAAACTAATTTACCAGATGGAAGAGGGTCTGGAAAACTTATTGATCAATAAGGTAGAGAAGGCTGATTCCTTTGAAGCCTTTATGCAATTGATCAAACACAAGAGAATGACGAGAACGAGATTACAACGTCTGTGTGTATACGTCTTACTTCAAATCAAAAAAACAGATATTAAATTAGATAGTGAACTAAAAGCAACTAGAATCTTAGGTTTCACAACTTTGGGACAAACTTACTTGAATGAAGTGAAGAAAGATAGAACGATTGATTTGCTCACAAAAATCGATCGTAAAAGTAGTGAATGCTGGCAACTTGATATTAAAGCAGGAAACCTTTACCAAATGGGAAATGATTTGCTGACAGAGAGACAGGATTTCGGACGAAACCCTATAAAAAGCATTGACATTGACCGCTGTCACTAGTATAATAATTTTTGTTGCCTTGAAGTCATAGGGCTTTATTTTTAGTATCGAAAAGGACTGTAGGAATCATTGTTCTTATGGCGTCCAACGTTTGCTAAAAAATGATTAAACCATTTATAATGAGGCCAAGAGGTGATAACACATGAAAATCAAATGGGCTTTGAACGAATTAAAAAAGTTTAAAGATGATCCACTGACATTGAATGGGGAAGTCGATTTAAAGGATTCTCTTGTAGAGAGAAATTCGATTATTATTGATGCTAGTCCACTATCAATGGATGGGATTCTAGTTGTGGAGAAAACAGATGAATTTTTAGTAGACTTGAACTTAACAATCAGTTTGACTCTTCCGTCATCACGTTCTCTTGAGCCTGTAAAAGTTGATTTACGTATTCCGTTTTCCGAAACCTATATTGCTGCTGGAACGATCGTTGATTCAGAAAAGTATGGGGAAGACGAAATTGTTGTTGAACTCGAAGCAGATATGCTTGATCTGAGAAAACCACTTGAAGACGCTATTCTTACGGCAATCCCGACGCAGGTCTTCACTGAAGAAGAACTTGCTTCAGAGGATATGCCAAGTGGTAGCGATTGGAAAGTAGTATCAGAAGGAGCTTATGGCGACGGAGTGAGAGAGCGCTTGTCAGAAGAAGAGGACCCTAGATTTGCAGCATTAAAAGGGTTCTTTTCGGAAGAGAATGAATAACATTGTTTAGTGTACTCTAGACAATGATCTTAGAGAAAGACATTCAACCTATATGGAAAGATGTTTTAACTCTATTACCCTTTTAAGGAGGTGTGTTGGAATATGGCAGTACCTAAAAGAAGAACATCTACAGCAAGAAAAGCAAAACGACGTACTCACATCAAATTGGATCTTCCAAATATGAGCGATTGTCCTAAATGTGGAGAAGTTAAACGTAACCACCACGTATGCCCATCATGTGGCTTTTACGCTGGAAAAGACGCTTCAAAATAATAAATAGTTCATTAAAAAACCTCTATTGTATACAATAGAGGTTTTTTAGTGTAAAATTTTTCTGGAATACAGTAAAGTAAGATTGATAGCGACTAAGAAACTTCTTATCTGATAATCATTAAGTAGGTGATTGAGTGTTAGAACCGCAAATAGATTTACTTTTTATATTGTTTTACCTATGTCCTTTGCTTTTAATGATACCAAGCAAGCAAATGAATAAATTCTTTAAAAAACACAATGTTAAAATAAAACTTGTTGATTTCGTTACCCCTGTTTTAATCGTAACTGTACATGTTTATAGCATGTTACTAGTCGGTTTTTCATTTACGCCTTACCTAGTTGTAGTTGCAGCGATGATTGGTATCATTCTATCGACTATTTTTACTTTTAGGATCAAAAAACTCCAATTGGTTCATTTTTTTAGAGTTTGGTGGCGATATGTATTTATCAGTGCATTTTTATTGTATATTGCTTTAGGTGTTATGATGATTCTTTGAATGTATAAACAGAAAAAATTAACACTTTAATCAGTGGCATTGACCCCCCTAATATATCGTTAGGGGCTTTTTTTATTGGGAACACGTATACGCATAATTACTTGCGACATAAGGATATATTGTCAAACAAAAATCTTAAAAGTAGATAAAGGGAACGTGCGTTATAATTATTCGATTAAAGTTTGATTTATTACATATTTTTTGTTTAATTTAATAATATTAGGTGGTGGAAAGTGGGGCATTGTGGTAGACTAATCCTTATAAGTGGGGAGAGGGGGCTTTGAAATGTTATTAGGGGAATACAAGCATAACATCGATTCAAAAGGTCGCTTGATTGTCCCGGCCAAATTCCGAGAGGATTTGGGCGAATATTTCATTGTCACAAGAGGATTAGACGGTTGTCTTTTCGGCTACCCACAAAAAGAATGGGAAGTACTAGAACAAAAGTTGAAACAACTTCCCTTAGCAAAAAAAGAATCTCGTTCATTTACTAGATTCTTATACTCTGCTGCTACTGAATGTACATTAGATAAGCAAGGAAGAATTAATATTCCTCAAACCTTAAGAGATCATGCAAAACTTGAAAAAGCTTGTTTTGTTATTGGTGTATCAGATCGAATTGAGATCTGGAGCGAAGAAAAATGGCTTGCTTATTCTGAAGAAGCTGAAAATTCTTTTGAAGATATTGCAGAAGAAATGGTTGACTTTGGATTTTAAACGATAAATTTTATATGATGAATAGATAGATAGGAGGTTAAAGCGTGGCATTTAACCATGAAACAGTCTTGCTTAATGAAGCAACAGAAGGTTTAAAGATAAATCCTGAAGGTGTATATGTAGATTGTACATTAGGCGGTGCTGGTCATACATCACTTATTCTTGAACAGCTAAGTGACAAAGGACATCTTTATGCATTTGATCAAGATCAAACAGCGATCGATCATGCTAAAACCCTTTTGAAAGAAGAAGTAGAAAAAGGGAAAGTAACATTTGTTCAGTCTAACTTTAGATTTATAAAAGAATCTCTAAATGACTTAGGCGTCTCTCACGTCGACGGTATTTTGTATGACTTAGGCGTTTCATCTCCTCAATTGGATAATGCTGAGAGAGGATTCAGTTACCATCAAGATGCTAAGTTAGATATGCGAATGAATAAGGACCAGCCGCTTAGCGCTCATGATGTAGTGAATCAGTGGGAATATTCGGATTTGGTAAGGATTTTCTTTAGATATGGTGAAGAAAAATTCTCAAAACAAATTGCCAGAAAGATTGAAGCGCATAGAGAAAAAGAATCGATTGATACGACACAAGAACTTGTAGATATCATAAAAGAAGCAATCCCTGCTCCTGCTAGGCGAAAAGGTGGACACCCAGCTAAACGAGTATTTCAGGCCATTAGGATTGCGGTCAATGACGAATTGACTTCATTGGAAGAATCGCTTGAACAAGCGATTGAGTTACTCGCAATGGAAGGTAGATTGAGCGTTATCACATTCCATTCGTTAGAAGATCGTATCGTTAAGCAAATGTTTAGAGATTATTCTAAGCTACCTGACGTGCCACGAGGACTTCCGGTAATGCCTGATTTTAAAAAGCCAGTTCTGAAATTAATTAATAGAAAGCCAATTTTACCCGGAGACGATGAATTAGACCAGAATAATAGAGCAAGAAGTGCTAAATTACGCGTAGCAGAAAAACAAGCTTAAATTGACTAGATTCTATAGAAAGGAGCTTTCTTATGGCGATGAATGACAACCTAGCAAGAAATCTTACAGCACAACAGGTAGTGCCTAAGCCAATACAACAGCCTGAATCTTTACCAGGTAATTTACATACTAAAAAAGTTATCAAAAGAGGTATAACACGTTTTGAAGTATGGGCAGTTAGTTTTTTCGGAATTTTATTATTCGGTCTCTTAGTAGCGAATGTTACGATGGCGATGCAGTTGTCAATGACCAATCGGTCAACGCAAGACCTTGAACAACAATCTAATGATATTGTTGTGGTTAACGAAAATCTTGAACAGAAAATCCAAGAATTATCTCGTTATGACCGTGTATATGAAATTGCAAAAAATAATGGATTAGAAATGAACGAAGAACAGATTAGGAATGTATTCCCATGAAAAAAATAACTAAAAAAATTAAAGCTACGAATCCACTTCGCAACCGTAAAATCATTGCTGTATTTTTATATATGGCATGTTTTATACTGTTTGGATTTGTAGCTCTTCGTTTTTCTTGGATAATGGTCAAAGGTGAAGTGAATGGAGAAAATTTAATCAAAAATATTGATCATCTCTATACACGAAATACAGTGATCCAAGCCAATAGAGGAACGATATACGATAAAAATGGAAATCCCGTTGCAATGGATGCAAACACGTACAAAATGGTCGCTATTTTGACAGATCAATGGTCAAGTCCAACTCGACCTCAGCACGTGCAAGAACCTGAAAAAGTTGCGGCGGTTTTAGCTGAACATATTTCTATGAGTAAAAAGGATATTCTGAATCGTTTGACGCTCGATCAAAACCAAGTAGAATTTAGTTCGGCTGGAAATAATCTTTCTTTTGATATCGTTAGCCAGATTCAAGAAGAACTTGATGATCAAGAATTGACAGGTATTACATTTGAGGATAAGAAAACAAGGTTATATCCAAATGGTGTTTTTGCTTCTCATACAGTAGGGTTAGCTCAGACTTCTGCTGAGGAGGACGATCAGCAGTTAAAAGGGATTATGGGTATTGAACAGACTTATGACGACTTGCTTAGTGGAGTGAATGGATCTGTAGAGTATCAGAAAGATCGATATGGCTATGTCATTCCGGGCCAAGACGAAAAAAGAGTCGAAGCTGTCAATGGTAGTGATATTTATATGACTTTAGACCGTCGATTGCAAGTAGTATTAGAAAATGCGATGGAACAAGTAGAAGAAGAGCATGATCCTGAACGAATGACTGCTACATTGATGAATGCGAAAACAGGAGAAATTCTTGCAACTTCTCAACGTCCTTCTTTCAATGCGACAACAAAAGAGGGGATCGATCAGACCTGGCAGAACTTGTTAGTAGAATATGCCTATGAACCCGGTTCCACGATGAAAGCAATGACATTGGCTGCAGCTGTACAAGAAGGGACATTCCAACCTGAGAATACTTACAAATCAGGTAGAATCTCAGTAGCTGGTGGAACAGTAAGTGACTTTAATCCAGATGGATGGGGACAGATCACTTACTTGGAAGGTTTAGCAAGATCTAGTAATGTTGCTTTTGTTCATCAAATAGAAAAAATGGGCGTCGATACTTGGAAAAAATATTTAGATGGTTTTGGTTTTGGCCAACCCGTGGGGATGAATTTACCGAATGAATATAGCGGTAGTAATCTATATGCCGGTGCCTTGCAAAAAATCAATACATCCTTTGGACAAGGTATCAGTGTGACACCTGTCCAGATGTTACGTGCTTTTTCAGCGATTGCCAATGAAGGAAAGATGGTTAAACCACGTTTGATCGATCGTATCGTGAATAAAGAGACTGGTGAAGAAACAAAAGTTGAATCTGAATATACAGAAAGTCCGATTTCTAAAGAAACAGCGGAACAAACGTTACAATATTTAACTGAACCTGTTACGAATGAACACGGATCTGCACAAGGGTATAAAATAGATGGTTACGATATTGCGGCTAAAACGGGAACAGCTCAGCTGATTAATCCTGAAACTAATAAATATTATGCTGGGAATGGTAATTATATTTACTCTGTAGTTGGAATGGCACCGGTAGATGATCCAGAAGTGATTTTATATGTGACGGTTCAGCAACCGAAATTTAATGGTGCTACTCAGGGTAGCGAAATCGTTCAAAAAATATTCAATCCAGTTATGAAGCGTGCCTTAGAGTATATAGATGCTGCTGGAGAAGAATCAAAACAAAAAGATGAAACAGCCACTATGCCCAATTTAGTCGACATGAATATTGCTGATGCATTAGATTTGACCAAAGAAGACGGTATTGAAAATGCTGTTATTGGTTCTGGAGAGAAAGTGGTACAACAATTCCCATCTAATGAGTCGACGCTTTATGATAACCAACGTGTGATATTATTGACGAATGGGGCTATGACATTACCAGATATGACAGGTTGGTCAAGAAGTGATGCTATGAAAGTAGCTGAAATGACAGGTGTTGTATTTAGTTTTGATGGAGAAGGCTATGTGTCTTCTCAAAGTCTTGAACCAAATGCGTTCATTGAAGCAGGTACTGAAGTTGACCTGACACTTACCCCACCATCGCAAGAATAGTAAAAACATATGAATGAAAAAGCTCTAAAGGAGAACAGATAAAAAATGATTGATTTAACAAGGATCATAATGCCAGTTTTACTGAGCTTTATAATAACCGTTTGCTCTATGCCTTTTGTTATACAATACTTTTCAAAAAAACAATTAGGTCAAGTAACAAGAGAAGAAGGTCCAAAGTGGCATGAAAGTAAGTCTGGTACACCAACCATGGGGGGTGTATCCATTATACTAGCCGCGTCAGCAACTGTTTTGCTTGCCAGTCTCTTTTTAAATATCATTACAACGGGTACGCTGTTGTTAGTATTTATTCTAGTATTCTATGGATTAATTGGGTTTTTAGATGATTACATCAAAGTAATCATGAAACGAAACTTGGGGTTAACAAGCTTGCAGAAGTTAGTTGGTCAGATATTAGGCGGTATCGTCTTTTTTATTGGATTGAGTTTGCTTAATTACCCAACAGTCATTACACTGCCCGTCTTAGGATCGATTGAATTAGGTTGGTTTTACGGACTGTTCGTTTTGTTTTGGTTGGTAGGTTTCTCCAATGCGACTAACTTAACAGACGGAATAGATGGCCTAATGGCGAGTACTGGCATGATTGCCTATCTTGCCTATGCAATAATCGCTGTTTTTCAAGAACAGTATGACATCATGGTTTTTGCATTAGCGGTATTTGGAGGATTATTCGGATTTTTCTTATTCAACAAGAAACCTGCTAAAATCTTTATGGGAGACGTAGGATCTTTAGCACTGGGAGCCGGTCTTGCAGGGATATCGATTTTATTGAATCAAGAATGGTCATTACTACTAATTGGATTTATTTTTGTATGTGAAACAGCTAGTGTAATGTTACAAGTAGGGTCATTTAAATTAAGAGGTAAAAGAATTTTCAAGATGAGCCCCATACATCATCATTTCGAAATGGTAGGATGGAGCGAATGGAAACTGGTAGGTGTTTTCTCACTCATCAGTGTTGTTATGGCTTTAGTCGTTCTTCTCATTTTGGTATAATGTTAAAAGTAAAGCTGGACGTAGAGTAATCTGCTTCCAGTTTTTTTCAAGTATAAATTGTTTAGAGAAACCATCTATTGATCATATCATTAATAAAAAAAGAGGGATGAACATGAAACAAATCGATAAATATACAAATAAAAAAATTCTTGTATTAGGATTAGCTTTGAGTGGCGTAAATGCAGCTAAATTGCTACATAAGCTAAAAGCGCTCGTGACGGTTAACGACTACAAAAATCTGGATGAAAATCCGGAAGCTAGAGAATTAGTGAATGAAGGATTAAGGGTTATTACAGGTGGTCATCCCTCTGAATTAATGGATGAAGACTTTGAACTTGTAGTTAAAAATCCTGGTATACCTTATTCAAATCCAATTATAAAAAGAGCGTTAGAAAAACAAATCCCTATTATTACAGAAGTTGAATTGGCTTCAGAAGTTGCTGAAAGCACCATTATTGGTATTACAGGAACAAATGGAAAAACGACAACCACGACAATGATCACAGAAATCTTAAATACAGAAAGAAAAGCTGGGAAAGCATATGCAGCAGGAAATATTGGCACACCAGCAAGTCAAGTAGTATTGACAGCGACAGATGAAGATGAAATTGTTTTGGAATTATCAAGTTTTCAATTACTTGGAACACCAAGTTTGAAACCGAAGATTTCAGTTATTACTAACCTTTACTCAGCCCATTTGGATTATCACGGAACGAGAAAAGAATATGTTAATGCTAAATTAGAAATCACCAAAAATCAGACTGAAGAAGATTTCCTTGTCTATAATGCAGATCAAACAGAATTGACCGAATTAGTCCATCAACATAGTCATGCACAGCTTGTTCCTTTCTCGCGTAAGAAAATACTAGAAAAAGGTGCATATATCAAAGACGATGCTATCTACTATAAGGATGAGTACGTAATCAAAGTAGAAGATATCCTATTACCAGGGAAGCATAATCTTGAAAATGCGTTAGCAGCTGTGGCCGTTGCGAAACTAATGAATAAAGGGAATGATCAAATCAAATTAGCGTTGAGCCAATTCAAAGGGGTCAAACATCGTACGCAATTTGTTAGAACCTTTGAAGGACGCAAATTTTACAATGATTCCAAAGCAACGAATACGCTAGCAACGATTAATGCATTAGAAGGATTTACTAAACCGGTGATTTTACTAGCGGGTGGATTGGATCGGGGTGTCTCATTTGATGATCTTATTCCAGCGATGGAAAAGCATGTCAAGGCAGTGCTAGCGTTTGGAGAAACAGCAGAACAGCTTTTAGAAACTGCTAAGAGAGCCGGAATAGAGCATACACTAAAAGTTGTTGATGTTGAACAAGCAGTACCGGAAGCATATAAAATCAGTGATCCAGAAGATATTGTTTTACTATCTCCAGCTTGTGCAAGTTGGGATCAGTATCCTAGCTTTGAAATTAGAGGAAATGCTTATATGGAAAGTATCGAGCGGCTCATTCAAACGAAACAAGAGGAGGATTAAGACACGAAACGTGTTGTATTGACTATGAAAGTATTGTTAACAGGTGGAGGTACGGGTGGACATATTTATCCAGCGCTAGCCTTAAAAAAGAGAATCGCAGAACGCTTTCCAGATGCAGAGTTTTTATATATTGGAACTGATCGCGGACTGGAAAGTAAAATTGTTCCAGAAAATGATGTTCCTTTTAAATCTATAAGGGTCGAAGGTTTTAAGAGGAAAATGAATCTATCGGGTATTCTATATAATTTAAATACAATTAAACTTTTTATTAAAAGTATCAGGAAAGCGAAGAAACTCGTAAAGCAATTTAATCCAGACGTTGTCATTGGAACGGGTGGTTACGTTTGTGCACCGGTCTGTTATACAGCCAGTAAGCTAAATATTCCAACGATCATTCATGAACAAAATAGTGTAGCGGGTATAACGAATAAATTTTTGGCACGCTATGTTGATAAAATTGCTGTTTGCTTTGAAGAAGCTACAGAACAATTCAAAGGTCAAGAGCATAAAGTTGTTTATACTGGTAATCCTAGAGCGCAAGAAGTTGCCGCTCTCCAACCAAGCGATATTTTAAAACAATTCGATTTAAGTAGCGATAAAGAGACTGTGCTGATCTTTGGAGGCAGTAGAGGGGCGCAAAAAATCAATGAAACATTCATTGATAGCTATGATGCATTAGCACACGCACCGTTTCAAGTGTTGTATGTAACGGGAGAGGTTTATCACGACGAAATTGTGCAAAAAATAGCTGATCGTTATTCTATTAAGAATAATCATACTTCGGTAAAAATCGTTCCATATATCCATGATATGCCAAAAGTCTTTGCATCTGTTTCCCTCGTTGTCGGTAGGAGTGGTGCTACGACTCTGGCAGAATTAACTTCCCTAGGTATGCCAAGCATTCTCATACCTAGTCCAAATGTCACGGAAGATCATCAAACAAGAAATGCACTGAGTCTGGTCAATCAAGAAGCAGCCCTAATGATCAAAGAGTCTGAACTGACAAAGGAAAAATTTGTAGAAACCATCAATCAATTGATGATGGATGATATCAAACGAAATGAAATGGCTGTTCATTCAAAAAAAATGGGTAAGCAGCAAGCATCGGACGAATTGATAGCGGTCATTCGTTCAATATCTAAAATATAGAATAGGCTATAGAAGGAGGAGAGCAAGATGAGCAAGAAGAATAACCAATCGGTTACCAATATCGAGGATGCATACAAAAAAAAGCATGCTCACTCTCCTCAAAACGCTAAAAGTGCTCATTTAAAATTGAAATGGACTTTTTTAATGACTGTTTTCATAACGATGCTTTTGATTGCTATTTATTTCATTAGCCCTTACAGTAAGATTGAGGCCGTTAGTGTGAGGGGTACGAACGAAGTTTTAGATCAAGAAGTAATCGACGCAAGTATGATCAAATCAGGTGATTCTTTATGGAAAACGTATTTTGATCATAGCAATGTCGAGGACAGGGTTAAAAATCAATATCCACAAGTAAAAGAAATGAAACTTTCTATAAACAACTTGAATAATATCGAACTTGAAATCAGTGAGTACGAAACGGTTGCATACTTATATAGAGACGAAACTTATTTTAAAGTCTTGGATAACGGTGAAGTTTTAGAAGAGGCCTATCCTAATACAGTAGGAAATCTACCGATATTTTTTAACTTTAAAAACGAAACGGTCCTTATGCAGTTATTAGAGGAGTATAAGTTACTTGATAGTGGTATTCAATCTATGTTGTCTGAAATCGAATGGATTGAAAATGATCGAAATCCATTACTGGTGAAGGCATATATGAATGATGGCAATGAAGTATTAGCGTCCATCCCTAGTTTCTCTGAACGATTGAATCATTACCCTCAGCTTGTGCGAGCTGTAAATGGAGAAAATGGGTTGTTTGATTTAGAAGCGGGCGCATACTTTTTACCTTTTTCATCAGCAGAAGATCAGACCTATGATGAAGATAATAGTGTAGATTTAGACAGTGAGATGGAAGAATAATGGATAAGGGTGCTACTAAAGGGAAACGCGCGTTCTTTTGTTACACAAAAGTTATCTTTTGTATTGAGAAATCAACAAACTAACTTCAATAAGGATAGGTTTTTGTGGTAAAATGAGCCATAATCGAATGAAAAATCAATCAGTAAGATTATGGAAGAATAAAATATGAAAAATAAAAGATTAAATTCTAAGGCTAAATCTAAAAATAAATAATGCCTAGTGTAGACTGGAGGTTTCAATCGATAATGGAAGATGGCGTTTACGCAAGTTTAGATATAGGAACAACTTCAATTAAAGTGATTGTGGCAGAAGTGCTTAATAATCAAATGAACGTTATTGGAGTAGGAAGTGAGCGCTCCAAGGGCTTGAATAAAGGAATGATCGTCGATATTGATGAGACAAGTCAGGCTATAGCAACTGCCATTCAACAAGCAGAAGAAAAATCAGGTGTTGCTATCGAAGAAGTTATTGTCGGTATTCCTGCAAACGGGGTAGATATTATACCGTGCAATGGTTATATTCAAATCGATCCAAATAGTCAAGAAATAACCGATACTGATGTTCAACAAGTTATCAATGAAGCGTGTCTGAAACACGTACCTTCAGATAAAGAAATGATTTCAGTAATGGTGGAAGAATTCTTAGTAGATGGTTTTGATGAAATTAAAGACCCTAGAGGTATGGTAGGAGAACGATTGGAAATTTATGGAACAGTACTAGCAGTGCCTAAATCAATTGTTCATAATATCAAAAAATGTGTTCGTGAGGCTGGTTATATGATTCAAGACTTGATCATTCAACCTCAGGCAATGGCGCATCTTGTACTGTCTGAAGACGAAAGACAGTTTGGAGCGGTACAAATCGATATGGGTGGTGGTCAGACAACTGCATCAGCAGTGCACGACCATCAATTGAAATATATGCATGCAGAGCAACAAGGTGGAGAATTTGTTACAAAAGATATTTCAATGGTCTTAAACACCTCTATTCAAAATGCTGAGAGCTTAAAAAGAGATGTAGGATATGCACTTTCTACTAACCTAGAAAGTGATCAAACGATACAAGTAGATACCGTCGGTCAAAAAGAGCCGATACGGGTCAAAGAAACCTATATTGCAGAAATTATTGAGGCAAGAATTGAACAAATATTCGAAGTTATAAAAGACGATTTAGATAAAATCGGCGCATTGGCTTTACCAGGTGGTGTGAAATTGACCGGTGGTGCTGCTGCTATACCTGGCGTGAGAGAACTAGCAGAAGAGATATTTGATGTACAAGTGGATGTTTACATACCCGATTTTATGGGAGTGAGATACCCTTCTTTTACAAATGCAATATCACTCGCTTATTACGAAGGTAAACTAGATGGTATTCAGAAACTGATCAATAAAATCTGTTTATCGGCTCATCAATTCAATCATCAAGGGACTACCCCACATAATCAGGGGAAATCGGTTAATCAAGTTACTGCCTCTCAAGATGAAACTTATGAGTCATCTTCTGATATAGCAGAAGGGCCGTCTTTTACAGAAAAAGTAAAAAGCTTTTTCTCGACATTTTTTGATTAAATATCGCAAACAGGAGGAAAAAGAATGGAGTTAGAATTCGATTCAATTGCATCTCAAGGAGCAGTACTAAAAGTTATTGGTGTTGGTGGGGCCGGAGGAAATGCGGTCAATAGAATGATCCAAGACGGCGTTCAAGGCGTTGAATTCATCGTAGCGAACACAGATGTACAGGCGTTAGATATGATGCTAGCTGAAACTAAAATACAACTTGGACCCAAGTTAACTAGAGGACTAGGTGCCGGAGCAAATCCAGAAGTGGGTAGAAAATCGGCTGAAGAAAGTGAAGAAGCTATCGCTGAATCATTACGTGGAGCAGATATGGTATTTGTTACTGCTGGAATGGGTGGCGGAACGGGTACAGGTGCTGCTGGTATTGTAGCGCGTATCGCTAAAGAACAAGGCGCCTTAACTGTTGGTGTCATTACCCGTCCATTTACATTCGAAGGACCCAAAAAAGGTCGTTTTGCTGCTGAGGGTATTGCA
The DNA here is from genome assembly GCF_017599325.1 of Marinilactibacillus kalidii. GTDB lineage: Bacteria > Bacillota > Bacilli > Lactobacillales > Carnobacteriaceae_A > Marinilactibacillus > Marinilactibacillus kalidii. The sequence goes on from NZ_JAGFVM010000004.1 coordinate 53,955, forward strand.
TTGATGAGAGAGCATGTTGACACCTTAGTAACGATTTCAAATAATCGTCTATTAGAGATTGTTGATAAAAAGACACCGATGATGGAAGCTTTTAGAGAAGCTGACAATGTTTTACGTCAAGGTGTACAAGGGATATCTGATCTAATCACGAATCCTGGTTACGTAAACTTAGATTTCGCTGATGTGAAGACAGTCATGGAAAACCAAGGTTCTGCTTTAATGGGTATTGGTACAGCTACTGGAGAAAATCGTACGGCAGAAGCAACTAAAAAAGCTATTTCTTCTCCTTTACTTGAAGTGTCTGTAGATGGAGCAGAGTCAGTATTATTAAATATTACTGGTGGCGCTGATCTGACATTATTTGAAGCACAAGATGCATCTGATATCGTTTCAGCAGCTGCAACAAGTGAAGTGAATATCATTTTCGGGACTTCAATCAATGAAGATCTTGGAGATGAAGTCGTTGTTACTGTTATTGCTACAGGTATCAATGGCGAAAAGAAAGAGACAAAAAAACCTACAACAGTCAATAAAGTGACACCTCAACCAACACAGCAAAAAAAATCTGAGAATGATCCTTTTGGTAATTGGGACATCCGTAAAGAACCCAATCTTAGAGACCGTCAAAACAGTGATTTAGATGAATCTAAAGAGTCTACTAAAGAACAAGGGGATAGAGATTTGTTTTCAAGAGATGATGCTGAAACACAATCTAATTCAAATGAAGAAGTAGATACACCACCATTTTTTAGAAGAAGAAGAAAAAGATAACAAAGAGGCCTCTGCGAAAGGAGACTGAGTCATTATGGGCATTAAAGATCGGTTAAATAACTTCTTCTTTTTAGAAGAAGACGCTGATGAAACAGAAGAAGACACTGTACAAAACAACCTACCTCAAAGAAAAGTAAAAGAACAGCCTGTTCCTAAAGTAGAAAAAACTGTCGTAGCCACCAAATCACAACCGGTTCGTAAGGCTTCTACATCTCAAAACATTGTGCCTCTTAATCAACAACAAGGCATTAAGAAACCGCGAATCAATGTAATGGAGCCACGAACGTATTCAGAGGTACAAAGTGTTGCAGATGTCTTGCTAAACAATCAATCAGTAATCTTGAATTTCAGACGTATGGAAAAGGATCAAGCTAAAAAAATGATCGACTTTTTAATGGGTGCGACGTACGCGATAAAAGGTGACATTGAAAGAATTGGCGATGAGATATTTGTTTGTACTCCAAGTTCTGTTGAGTTAGATGGCGCTGAGTTACAAGCTTTGAAAAATCAAGACTTTTAATGGAACGGAGAAATAAAAATGGCTATTCAAATTGTTCTATTTATTTATGATGTCTTAATAAAAGCAATTGATTTTTATCGATTGCTCCTTATTGTTTATTTCTTGATGTCATGGTTGCCTGGTGCTTATCAGTCATCTATCGGGCGTATTTTAATTAAACTATGTGAACCTTATGTAGGGTTTTTTAGACGTTTTGTACCGCCAATAGGGATGATCAGTCTGGCAGGACTTGTTGCGCTATTTGCGCTATCTTTCATCAGAATGGGCATAGCACCGATATTCCAGATTATCTTGAATTTAGTAACCAGCATATCGTGAGGTTGATGAAGCATGGAAAGTATTTACCAGCATTTTAGAAAAGATGAGCAAATCTTTATTGACACGGTGACCGATTGGTCTCGTCAAGTAGAAGAGCAGTATACACCATATCTGACGCCCTTTCTTGATCCGAGACAACAGTATATCGTGGAATCAGTTGTTGGTCAGAATGCTGATATCTCCTTATATTACTTTGGGGGATATGAAGAAGCGGAGAGAAAACGTATTTTTCTTGCACCTTCTTACTTTGAACCAGATCAGCAAGATTTTAAAATCACGATCTGTGAAATCAATTATCCTTCAAAATTTGCGACACTGTCTCACGGTAATATTCTAGGTTCACTAACAGGTGCAGGAATCAATCGTGAGACACTAGGAGATATCATAACAGATGCTGAGACATGGCAGTTCTTTTTAGATGAACCCATGCTACCCTATCTTTTATCACAAGTAGATAGCATTGGAAAAATCAAAGTACATTTAGAAGAAAGAACTTATACGGAAATTGTTCTCCCTAAAGATAAGTGGGACAGTCAAAGTGTGATTGCCTCTTCTTTAAGAATTGATGTCGTGCTAGCTGCTGCTTTTAATTTATCCAGACAGAAATCAAAAGAACTGATTGCTTCTAATAAGGTGAAAGTGAATTGGAACGAAATCACAAGACCCGATATTTCACTTGGCATTTCCGATGTCATTTCAATCAGAGGTTTTGGTCGAATCAAATTAAAATCGATAGAAGGTAAAACACGTAAAGAAAAAATCAGACTGGAACTTGATATACTAGATAGAAACCAATAGGGTCTTGTTTCAGAACTGAATATTATTTATACTAGAAAAAAACAACTCAAAGAAACAGAATCACGATCTTAAAGGAGGAATTCGAAATGGCATTAACGCCTATGGACATACATAACAAAGAATTTTCTGTTAAGATGAGAGGTTATGATCAAGATCAAGTAAATGATTACCTCGACCAGATTATCAAGGATTATGAATTGTTATTGAAACAAAAAAAAGAAACTGAAAAGAAATTAGAGTTTGCAGAAGAGAAATTAGCAAGTTATGATCAAATGCAAGATTCACTGAACAGATCAATTCTGGTAGCCCAAGATGCAGCAGATCGCTTGAAAGAAAACTCTGAGAAAGAAGCAACGATGATTTCTAAAGAAGCTGAAAATAAAGCTTCTAAAGTACGTCAAGATGCTGAAGATCATGCTGATCAATTGTTGAAAGAAGCAGTTGGAAAAGCAAGAAAAATCGAAGAGGAGACTGAAGCTTTGCGTAAGCAAAGTCGTATTTTTCGTCAAAGATTACAACTAATGATCGAATCTCAATTAGAACTTGTAAAAAAAGAAGAGTGGGATGATATTCTTCAAGCACCTGTTTCTGAGAAACCTGATACACACACAATCAATGAAGTTAGAACAGAACTTAATCAAAAAGACGAATCTGACGAAGAAGTTGAATTAACACCTGAGTCTTTGGAAGCTATTAACGAACTTGATGATAACCATGATCAAGGCTACGAAGACGGTATGACACCTGCAGTAGAGTTACCGAACGCATAATTTCATATTAGCTGATGCTGAACTCCCATCCTTTTATATCCTTTTCAGTGAGCCAACGACGGTGTGAAGTTGGTAAGTTCTTATAATTGGATGATCACTCAGTAGCTCTTTAACGAATGAAGTAGTTAAAGACGTTTCTCTGCGTTAAAGAGAAGAGGGAGAAAAAGCGGTCTATGCTAGAATGTTTTTTCTCTGAAGTAAGGTGGTACCACGAAGATTTCGTCCTTTTATAGGATGAAGTCTTTTTATTTTCAAAAAAATGTATAAAAGAGGATGTATAAAAATGGAAGTAAAAGAAACCCTTAATCTATTGAAGACAGCTTTCCCTATGCGAGCTGGTCTTCCAAATAAAGAACCCGATCGTCAAGCTGATTGGGAAGAAAACAATGTTTATGCAAACAGACAAGAATTAAATCAAAATAAAACACCTTTCATTTTGCATGATGGACCGCCATATGCAAATGGCAATATTCATATGGGCCACGCGCTAAATAAAATTTCTAAAGATGTTATTGTACGTTATAAATCGATGTCAGGTTACCGTGCGCCTTTCGTACCTGGATGGGATACACATGGATTACCAATTGAACAAGCTTTAACAAATTCAGGCGTAGACCGCAAATCAATGTCTGTATCGGAATTCAGAAAATTGTGTGAAGAATATGCTTGGGAACAGGTCAATAAACAACGTGAAGATTTCAAACGCCTTGGTGTAGCGGGTGAGTGGGATAATCCTTATGTTACGTTAACAAAGGATTATGAAGCAGAACAAATCAAAGTGTTTGGTAAGATGGCTGAGAAAGGGTATATCTATAGAGGACTTAAGCCAATTTACTGGTCACCTTCAAGTGAATCTGCATTAGCAGAAGCGGAGATTGAATATCAAGATGTTCGGTCAGCGAATATTTATGTTGCTTTTCAAGTCAATGACGGAAAAGGTGTATTAGATAACGATACTTCGTTGATCATTTGGACGACGACTCCTTGGACATTACCAGCGAATTTAGCGATTGCTGTCAATCCTGAATTTGATTATGCAGTAGTAGAAGCAGATGGGCGTAAATTTGTTGTTGCATCTAAAATGGCAGAAGAAGTAGCTGAAACTTTAGGCTGGGAAAAAGTAGAGCTTATCAAAGAAATCAAAGGGTCTGAATTGGATCGATTAACGACTAAACATCCTTTTTATGATCGTGACTCACTTGTTATAATGGGAGACCATGTAACATTAGAAAGTGGTACGGGATTAGTGCACACAGCTCCTGGACACGGGGAAGAAGATTTTATCGCTGCTCAACAGTATGGATTGAAAGTACTGTCTCCAGTTGACGAAAAAGGTTGTTTTACTGATGATGCACCTGGACTAGAAGGTGTATTCTATGATGACTCAAATAAAATCATCACAGGTTGGCTAGAAGAGAAAAATGCATTATTGAAAATCGATTTCTTTACGCATAGCTATCCACATGATTGGAGAACCAAAAAACCAGTTATTTTCCGTGCTACACCACAGTGGTTCGCGTCAATCAAAGATTTCCGTGAAGATATTTTAAATGCTGTACAGGAAGTAGATTGGGTTCAACCATGGGGCATGCAACGTCTTTACAACATGGTTAGAGACAGAGGCGATTGGGTTATTTCTCGCCAACGAGCATGGGGTGTACCATTGCCAATCTTTTATGCTGAAAACGGTGATGCTATCATCACACCAGAAACGATAGAACATGTTTCGAATTTATTTGCTGAATATGGTTCAAACGTTTGGTTTGAAAGAGAAGCTAAAGATTTATTACCAGACGGATTTGAAACACCCTCAAGTCCTAACGGAGTGTTTACGAAAGAAACGGATATCATGGATGTTTGGTTCGATTCTGGTTCTTCACACCAAGCCGTATTAAAAGCAAGAGACAATCTATCATTCCCTGCAGATATGTACCTTGAAGGATCGGATCAGTATAGAGGTTGGTTCAACTCAAGTTTAACAACAAGTGTAGCAATCAATGGAACAACACCTTACAAATCAGTTCTTTCTCAAGGAATGGTCCTTGATGGGGATGGACGTAAAATGAGTAAGTCTCTCGGCAATACAATTTTGCCGGAAAAAGTCATCAAACAAATGGGTGCTGACATTGTTCGATTATGGGTCTCTAGTGTAGATTCTCAAGCCGACGTACGTGTGAGCATGGATATTTTGAAACAAGTATCAGAAGTTTACCGTAAAATTAGAAATACGATCCGTTTCTTGATTCAAAATACAGAAGATTTCTCCTACGCAGAAAACAATGTAGCTTATGAAGATTTGAGAACCGTTGATCAGTATATGATGAATCGTTTGAATCGTACAGTTGAAAAAGTATTGAACGCTTATGAACAATACAATTTCTCAGATATCTATAAAGAAATCAATCAATTCTGTACGGTAGATATGTCTAACTTCTATGTAAACTTTGCGAAAGATGTTTTATATATTGATGCACCAGATGCACATTCTCGTAGAGCGATGCAATCTGTGTTTTACCAAGTGATTTTGAAGTTAACAAAATTGCTGACGCCTATTCTTCCACATACGGCTGAAGAAATTTGGTCATACTTGCAAGAAGAAGAAACTTACGCACAATTGACTGAGATGCCTGAAGTAGAATCTTATGAAGGTTCAGAAGCATTAGTCACTAAATGGGATCACTTCATGAAAATCAGAGATCACATTCTTAAAGCAAATGAAGTAGCACGTGAAAATAAAGTGATTGGTAAAGATTTTGAAGCTGATACGACGTTATATGTATCAGAAGAAGTAAACCAATTACTAGCATCCTTAAACACAAACTTGCGCCAAATTTTAATTGCTTCTAACGTAACAATTAAACCTCTAACAGAAAAACCTGAAAATGATCGTTCTATTTTAGATTTTGAAGGCTTATCCGTTAGTGTTCAGCATATGTCAGGGGAAGTATGTGAAAGATGTCGAATTACTTCAGAAGAATTAATTGAAGTCGAAGGTGTAGGGAAACTATGTCCTAGATGTCATCAAATTTGTGAAGAACATTTCCCAGAATTATTTGAAGAAAACTAAAATCTGAAAGAGCCGACGTAAATGTCGGTTCTTTTTTTTACCAATATATCAGATGATAAGGGATACAATCGCTAATTATTTATCATTTTATTTAAAGAAAGCCCTTGCAATAAAAAATAATCTTTTGTATACTTTAAGTGTAATAGATGTGAGGCAGCAATCAATAAATAAATCGATGCACTTATAGTAGTCTGTTGCAAGTATTTACTTAGGAGGAAAACGTATTATGGCTCAAGGAACAGTAAAATGGTTTAATGCAGAAAAAGGTTTTGGTTTTATCGAAGTTGAAGGTAGTGAAGACGTATTTGTACACTTCAGTGCAATTAACAGTGAAGGATACAAATCATTAGATGATGGTCAAGCAGTTGAGTTTGACATTACTGAAGGCGACAGAGGCCCACAAGCTTCTAACGTTGATAAGATATAATAACAACTAAAAAGCTCCATGTGATCGCGAAAGCGACTACATGGAGCTTTTTAGTTGTTTAAAATGCTAATAGATAAGAATTATTTTTTAGCAAGTAAGCTGAATAGGAATACAACGATTACCGCACCAACAATAGCTGGTAAGATTGCAATACCTCCAATAGAAGGTCCTAAATCTGCTAGTAAATATCCACCAAGTGCTGAACCTAATAAACCAACAATAACATTACCAATAATTCCACCTGGTACGTTTTTACCAATAATTGCTTGACCAATGGCACCTACAACTCCACCGATGATTAACATTAAAATAAAACCTAACATAATAACTCTCTCCTTTTTCTTTGCTTCTTTATGTTACTAACTATACTGCATCGCCATATTTTGTTCAAATAATACGCCTCGCAAAAAAAAAAACTTCCCTAGTAAAGGGAAGTTAGTAAATTAGCGATCGGTGATTTTGAGTAATTGGTCTCTTAGGCGATCTTCCATTCTAACAAGCTGTTGCTCAGCTTCCTTACGTTTAGTTCGACCTTCTTGTTGAATGGAAAGGGTCTCTTCTAAAGTTTCTACTAAATCAGTTTGTGTTTTTTCTAAGGTTTCTATATCGATGATGCCACGCTCATTTTCACGAGCAGTTTCAATAGAAGACTGTTTCAACATTTCTGAATTCTTCGTTAATAAATCATTTGTAGTTTCAGAAACTTGTCTTTGTGCAGTAACGGCCTCTTTTTGACGTAGTAATGTTAGCGCAATAACAATTTGATTTTTCCACAATGGAATAGCTGTATTGATAGAAGTTTGAATTTTCTCTGATAGTGCTTGATTTGTGTTTTGAATCAGTCTGATCTGTGGTGCTTGTTGGATGGTCATTTGTCTAGCAACTTTTAAATCATACACACGTTTTTCTAAACGATTTTGGAACTGATTTAAATCGTTAACGCGCTGGACATCCATTTGGTTCGTACTGCTTTCTGCAACCTTCATAGCATTTGGAACGGTCTCTTTTTCAAGTTCTTCAAGTTTCAATTCACCAGCAGCAATATAAATATTCAGCGCTTCAAAATACTCATAATTCTTTTCATATAGTGCGCCAAGCATCTCATTGTCCTTGAGTAGGGCATCTTTTTCTTTATCAAGCTTTACGGCAATCTTGTCGATTTGAGCACCAATCTTTTGATACTTTGCCGTTGTTTCATATATAGATCGATTGATTTTTTTGAACATTTTTTTAAAGATATTTGAATTATCGGCTCTTAAATCATTCGGATCGCTTTCTTTTAGGCGGAACATTAAATCATTAAGTGTTTCTCCGATATGGCCAGTTTCCTGATTTTGTACGTGATTGAGTACAGAATGAGAAAAATCTCCTAAACGTTGTTGAGCAGCTGATCCATAATTTAAAACAGCATCAATATCATTATCAGCAATTTGCTTAGACAGTTGCTTTGCTTGCTTTTGACGTTCCTCTGGTAGCGTATCAAATAGACGTTTTGCCTGAGGCTGGTCCTCGCTATTTAGATCTGTAGTTGTTTCCGTATTGGGGGCAGGTGGATTTTTAAGCATCTCCCCAAAAGGATTCGCTAATAAATCATCTAATTCACTTGTTGATGCTTGTTTTTCTTTAGTAAGGTCTTGAGTATCCTTATTGTCGACCATAAATCGTGACATCCTTTCAATGCAAGATTAGTTAAACTTCTTCATGTTTCATCATATCTTCTTCAAAACTATTATCCTTCTCTAGAGATCTTTTTGCAAGTTCGACCTCTACTTCCATGTCAACGATATCATCTGATTTGAATTCAACATAATCTTCTGCAATTTGTTGACACATTTTGTCTAGTGTCTGGGCAGATTTGTCTAGCATGTCGTAGGTCGCTTTACTTTTAGCCTGGTGGTTGTTAATTTCATTGTATTTTCCAGATAAGTCTGCTAAAGATGGTAAGTGAACATAAAGAAACTGGTCAACTTCGTGAAGTCTATTAGGTTCTTTGATGATTTCTCTAAACAATGATTTCGTTAAGTGGATAGTGTTGTTACGATTTTCAATTGCTTTTAACTTTCCAGTTGCCAACATATTTTTTTCGATTGTTCTGATTTGATGCTTAGCATTTTGCATTGTTTGACGGAAGTATTGAATATCTTCTTTTTCTAAGCCTTTTGAAGTATAGAAAGCTTCTTTTTCAGAAGATAATTTTGGTAGCTTTTTCTTATCAGCTGGTCTGGATTTTTTTCCGCGCATGTATAAAAGTAAGACACCTAATGAAATACTTAACAGAACGGAAGGGATAAATGGGAAATTAAATGCGACTAAAAAGCTAAATAAAAATATGATAGTTATACAAGTTAACAAATAAATGAGTATATCTGCTAAACGATTATTATTCATGTTGGCTCCTCCAATGTTTTTCCTTTGAGATTTGTATCTTTATTTTATCACAAATTTCAAAAAGAATGACATAGGACCTTAGGAGGATATTAAAGCTTTAAACTTTCTTAAAACATCCGGTTTCACCCAACGAAGTTGACTCAATTGATGAAATCTTTTTATGGATACTGTATGATATCTGTAACATGAAAGGAATGAGATCTCTATGGATTTTGAAGAAAAAACAATTAGTAGTGAAGTCATTTATAATGGAAAAGTGACGAAGTATGTGGTTGAAGATGTGCGACTACCAAATGGTAAAGAGTCTAAAAGAGAAATTGTCAGACACGCGGGTGCTTCTGCGGTCATTGCATTTACAGAAGACGATAAGTTAATTTTAGTTAAACAATACCGTAAAGCGATAGAACAAGTCAGTATTGAGATTCCAGCAGGATTAAAAGATAATGAAGATACAGATGGTATGATGACGGCGAAGAGGGAATTGGAAGAAGAAACCGGTTATCGAGCAAAAGAGTGGATATTCGTGACATCTTTTTATAGTACACCTGGGTTCACAGATGAGTTCCTGGAAATCTATGAAGCAAGTGACTTGACCATCGCAGAAGATCCTTTACCAAAAGATGAAGATGAGACGATCGAATTGCTGACATTAACGTATGATGAGGCATGGGCAGAATATGAAAAAGGAACACTACGTGATTCAAAAAGTGTTTTTGCCCTCTTTTATTGGAAGATGTTGCGTTTAAAAGCGGAATAGAGGTAGGCATAAATGGTATCTAGAAAAGAGATTAAAAATCAAAAACGAAAAGAATCAAAAGAAAATGCAAAAGTGCTCAGAAAAAATAAAAAAGAAAACCGAAAAAAAGAGAGACAACTCTCTAAACAAGGAAGAACGACTAAGAAACGGTTAGATGAGATGGAACGTTACCGCAAGACAGAAAAAGTGCTGACGCGAGCCATTGTAATTGTGTCGTTACTGCTGATAATTGTATTAGTTTATGCATTTTATGGTTAGGAAAGAGGAGAAGTGAGAGAATGAAAATAGGAATCATTGCAGCAATGGAACAAGAGGTAACGACTTTAGTTAAACAGTTAGAAGAAAAAAAAGAAACAACGATTGCCAATCAAACTTTTTATGATGGTAAGATAAATGGCAATGACATTACACTTGTTCAGTCTGGTATAGGTAAAGTAAATGCTGCTATCGCTACAGCTTTGCTTATTCAGACTTTTCAAGTGGAAGCTGTCATTAATACTGGTTCTGCTGGTGGCATCGGTAAAGGTCTTAAAGTAGGGGATCTAGTCATCTCTACTGAGCTTACTTATAATGATGCAGATGCACGTGTCTTTGGGTACAAATACGGTCAAATTCCACAGATGCCGGCTCTTTATGAGGCAGATCAATCAATCATTGAAAAGGTAGCATCCGCTGCTAAAGAGACAAACTGGCACGTGGAAAAGGGTTTGATTGTTTCTGGTGATTCGTTTATTGCTGGGGATGAACAGACCTCTAAAATCAGAGACTATTTTCCCAATGCACTTGTGACCGAGATGGAAGGAACGGCTGTCGCACAAACTTGCTATCAGTTCGGAACACCGTTCACAGTAGTCAGAGCACTTTCTGATACAGCGGACGAAGAAGCTTCTGTTTCGTTTGACGAATTTATCGAACAAGCAGGAAAGAGATCAGCAGAATTAGTCTTAAAAGTGATAGAAAAGGGTTAAGAATTGTAACTGAAGCAGTACGAAAAGGCGTGAGCACTTTATAAAAGTGTTCGCACTTTTTTTTGATTTAAAGTTGAATAGAATTAGGAAAATCAGTATACTGGTATATGATAGTGATAATCATTCTCATTTGATATGTGAAAAATATCACTTGCATATAGAGGAGTGATTTCATGAAGAAAATCTTATTCACTGGCTTTTTATTGATCAGTATCCTTTTATCTTTGATGGTGGGTGTAATGTTTATACCCATTAATCATCTGTTTGCACCTGATGAAACAGAAAAATTACTTATTCTGACATTGCGATTGCCCAGGACTGTGAGTCTTTTAATAGCTGGAGCTGCGCTATCGGTATCAGGTTTACTTATGCAGCAAATAACGCAAAATAAATTTGTTTCACCAACTACTGCTGGAACGATGGCAAGTGCTCGGCTAGGAATCATATTAGCAATGGTGTTTTTCGGACAACAATCTTTATTACATAAAACCCTCTTTGCTTTCGTATTTTCTATTATAGGAACTATCTTGTTTGCTCATTTTTTAAAAACCATTCAATTAAAACAGTCTATGATGATTCCGCTAGTGGGTCTGATGTTCGGAAATGTAATAGGTGCTTTCGGTACATTTATAGCCTATCAATTTGATTTAATTCAAAACGCCACTTCTTGGTTACAAGGTGATTTATCACTGATTAGTTCAGAAAATTATGGGCTGATCTATATCACGCTACCATTGATGCTCATGATCTATCTGTTCTCACATTACTTCTCAGTTCTTAATTTAGGAAAACAACAAGTTACAGGTTTGGGGGTATCCTTCGAACAAATTGAAATGATAGGAATCATGATTGTCGCAATCGCATCAGCAGGTGTTTTATTAACAGTCGGAAATATTCCTTTTATTGGATTGATTATACCCAACGTGCTGTCACTGAAAAGTGGTGATCATTTTAGGAAGTTATTGTTTCCAACAGCCTATTCAGGCGCTGTATTTCTAATTTGGTGCGATATTTTTTCAAGAATCATCGTTCATCCTTATGAAGTGCCCGTCAGTCTAACGGTTGGTGTGATAGGTACGATACTTTTCTTATTTCTACTACTCAAAGGAGAAAGAGCATGACAAAAAATCGGTTAGTTTATCGAAAAGTCTTGATAATGGGGGGAATAATGATTGTATTGATGTTCCTGTATATGACGATTGGTTCACGGGGGAACTGGTCTTATATCGTTTCTTTACGTGGGAAAAAGATAGTGGCTTTAATACTGGTGAGCATTTGTTCAACAGTGGCGACGATTGTTTTTCACACGATTTCTCAAAACAGAATCTTGACGCCTACTATTATTGGTATGGATACGCTATACATATTTTTTCAAACAATTGTCTTATTCTCATTGAGTCATTTTCATGCAATTGCACAAAATAAATACTGGAATTTTTTCCTTTCTGGCATGGCTATGATGCTTTTTAGTTTAGTGCTATATGGCTTATTTTTTAAACTTTATCCTGGAAGAATTTATTTGTTGCTGATGACTGGGCTGATTTTAGGTACTTGTTTAAGAAGTTTGACTACTTTTTTACAAGTACTGATGGAGCCGAATGAATTTTTGCTTCTTCAAAGCCGCTTATTTGCAAGTTTTAATCGAGTTGAGGTTGGTCTCGTCGGCATCAGTATCGGCATTGTTATACCAACGATTCTTTATATTTTTTTGCATAGAAGATCACTGGATGTCTTGCATTTGGGTAGAGCTCAAGCAATCGCTTTAGGTTTAGGTGTTGATCGATTCAACTTGAAATTATTTATCATGATTAGTCTATTAACCGCGGTTTCTACAGCATTAGTAGGCCCAGTAATGTTTCTAGGGTTTTTGGGTGCGAATGTATCCTATAAAATATTTGAAACATACGAGCACAGCATTTTATTTTTGGGTGGCTGTTTTTTTACGATTTCTTTCGTCTTGTTGGGACAAATGATGATTGAACACGTTTTTCATTTTCAAACAACGTTAAGTGTTGTCCTTGAGTTTGTAGGTGGTAGTTATTTCTTATATGTGCTGTTAAAAGAGAGGGAGGTCATTAAATGATTGAATTAACGCATGTTTCTAAGTGTTATGGAAAAGAATCTATCTTGAACGATCTTTCTGCAATGATTGAGAAAGGTAAGCTGACAGCTTGTGTTGGGCCCAATGGTGCAGGTAAAACGACTTTGCTTGAAATGATCAGTCGTTTAAACCGGACAGATAGTGGTGAGATTTATATCAATGGCGGTGAAGTAAATGAATGGAACTCTGGTAACTTGGCTAAGACGTTATCTATTTTGAAGCAAAGCAATCAATTCACTATGCGGTTAACAATTAAAGAGCTCGTTTCCTTTGGCCGCTTTCCTTATACAAAAGGGAAATTAAATGAATATTGTCACGAAGTCATCGAGCGATCTTTGGTTCAAGTGGGCTTGTTGGAGCAAGCCGATCAGTATATTGATACACTGTCGGGTGGACAGCTACAAAGAGCATTGATTGCGATGGTGCTCGCGCAAGATACAGAATACATTCTGTTGGATGAACCCCTGAATAATTTAGATATCAAGTATAGTATTCAGTTGATGAAGATCATTAGGGAATTGGTAGACGTTTTTGGTAAAACGATTATAACCGTCATTCATGATATCAACTTCGCATCTGCCTATGCAGATAATCTAATAGCAATGAAGGATGGAAAGCTGTTTGCTTCCGGGCCAGTAAATGAAATTATTAATGCGGAAACAATTCAATCACTTTTTGATACAGAAGTAGAAGTGATAGAAAGAAAAGGGAAAAAAGTGATTTTATATTATTAAAATTTGGAGGATGATTTATTATGATTAAAAAGTTATGGGTACTAAGTTTGATGACAGTTGGATTGCTTTCCGCCTGTTCAGGTGAAGCTGCTGACGAAAATGATGAATTAAGTTCGAATAGTTTGGATGTTGAAGAAATCGCAGTAACTGATTCAAATGGTGAAAAGGTAGAAGTACCCGTTGAACCTGAAAGAGTGGTCATTTTTGATATGGGTTTACTTGATACATTTGTTGAACTAGATGAGAGTGACAGAGTAGTAGGTGCAGCAACGCAAAGCTTGCCTTCTTATTTAGAGCAAGTAGATCAATCGACTATCCATTCTGTTGGTAGTTTAAAGGAACCTGATTTGGAAGCCATTTATGCATTAGAACCTGATTTAATTTTGATTTCAGGTAGACAACTGGATTTTTTGGACGAGCTGAATGAAATTGCACCAACATTATACTTGAGCGTGGACCTGACAAACTACTGGGATTCTTTCGAAAAGAATATGCTGACTGTTGGACAAATTTTGAATAAAGAAGATCAAGTTGAACTGAACATAAAGGAGATTAGTGATGAAGTCGCTGAGCTCAAACAATCTGCACAAAACACTGAGATGACAGCATTAGTGACGATTTTAAATGAAGGAAGTCTTTCTGCTTTTGGAGAGAATTCTCGCTACGGCATGCTCTATGATGTATTCGGCTTTGAACCAATCGATAATAGCATTGAAGCCTCTACGCACGGTCAATCTGTTTCCTTTGAATATGTTTTACAAGAAGACCCTGATTTGCTATTTGTTGTAGACCGTACGAAAGCTATAGGTGGAGATACATCAGAAAGTGACTTAAGTGCGAATCCTGTCATCAAAGAAACACTGTCTTATAAAAATAATCAAATCATCTATTTGGATCCTGAACTGTGGTATTTATCAGGGGGTGGACTACAATCGATGAATTTGATGATTGATGAACTGAAAACGCAAGTAGATTTATCTGAAAACTGATTTATTTTAAGAGGATTATCTAAATTTTGATTAAATCTGTGTTATAATTTGTAGTAGAGATTCATGGAGGAATAAATAATGCAGAATGTTTTTAAACAAGCAAATTTTGATATTTTTGAGATAGAAGGACTTGAAAACCGAATGGCTTATATCCGCAAAGACATTCAACCCATTTTTCAAGCTCTAGGAGATACTTTCACGCCCATTGTTGCTGAAAAGACTGGTTATCCTATGTTTTTTCACATTGCACAACATCGTAGACGGACTTCAAATCCACCGGAGTCCACTTGGTGTGCTATTGGAGGAGATAAAAGAGGGTATAAAAAGTATCCTCATCTTCAAATAGGTATTAATGATGATCATATATTTATCTTCTTGTCGATTATAGACAATCCTATTTATGAAACAGAAATGGGTAAGGCGCTACTTTTACATCCTGATCATTGGAAAGCGTTAGACGATTCCTATGTTTTGTCAGGTGACCATACAAAGCCTACCATCGAACCACTGACTGAGAAGGCTGGTGTTCAAATACTTGAACGGTTGCTAAAGGTTAAAAAAGGAGAATTTTTGATTGAAAGGGTCATCGAAAATGGAAGTAGTCTTTTAGAGAATCCAGAAGCTCAAAGTAAGTTTATCAAAAAAACTATTAGCCAGCTGATCCCACTTTATAGACAGTTGTTAGACATTCATTTCGAACAGAGTGGACCGGCGTTGTAGTCGTAACTAGCCTACCGGTTCAGATTAGGGAGGCAGAATTGATTATCAAAACGAAGCGATTAACACTTAGACCGTTTAAGAACATAGATTTTCAAGAAACGTACGATATCTATAAAGATGAACAGACTTGTCGATTTCTTCTACATGGGGCATGGGATCAAACGAATGCTCAGGAGGAATTTGATAGAAAAGTTTCGAAAAATATACTAGATAAAGATCATGCTTTAAGTTTAGCCGTATTACATGAAGATAAGGTGATTGGCGACCTTTCCATATGGTATACAGACAAGAAAGAAACTGTGGAAATAGGGTATAGTTTTAATCGATTATCCTCTGGTAATGGCTATGCTTCAGAAGCTGTGCATGAGATGATTCATCAACTGTTTTATGAATTAGGTGTTCACCGAATACAAATCAATATGGATGCACGAAATAAAAATTCTCAAAACGTATGTCTAAGAATGGGAATGAGGCAAGAAGCACATTTTATTCAAGATTACTGGTACAAAGGAGAATGGTCGGATAGCTTGGTATATGGCCTGTTAGATTCAGAATACGATAATCAACTAATCTACTAAAATGGATTTAAATAAAACCCCGCTCACTAAATGTGATCGGGGTTTTATGGCGTATCTTTAGACAATTATAGGTGGATTAGATATGATGGATATATAGTTATCTTTGAAGCAATAGATGATTATTGCCTCGAAGAAATAGATAATGGAAGGTGAAAACATGAAAGAATTATTTGCATTTCCAACAGATGAGATTTTACAGACGGACGAGGTTTATCTATCGATTTCGATGAATGCTCAAGATAACGCATTCGAAACGGAAGCGAATCAGATCCAGTTTCAAAATTTATTGAAGGACGCAAAAGAAAAAATTTGCGATGTGTATGATGAAAAAACATGTGACACTTTCTTGAATGAGTTACAAATGGTTAGAGATGATACGGACTTTTGGAGAAAAGCTACTGAAAGTATCGTATTTTATGTAACAAAAACGAATACGTATTTTTATCGTTTGAGTGTTGCTGTCAATAATAACGTTGTATTATCTAACCAAGCTTACGTCCTGCCATTGATTGCGAATTTCCAATATGTCAGTTACTTCCACTTACTATGCTTGAATCACGATAAATTTACACTTTATAATGGTCGCGGTAGTCGCTTGCAAGAGATTTCTCTTCCAGATGATGCACCGACTAATTTAGAAAAAGCATTGGGTGACGAATTGACAGGTGGGGAATTAAACGCTGGAGATTATAATGGTTCTTCAGGTCAAGCAATGTTCCACGGACATAATGAAAAAAGTAATGAGGTTCAAATTGATCAAGATAATTACTTTAGAGCTGTAGATAAATACGTTTATGATCACTATACTAAACCAACAGGCATTCCATTAGTCTTGTTCGCTCTACCAGAGAACATTGCTGATTTTGAGCGTCTATCGAAAAATCCAAAATTAGATGAAACAAAAGTAGAAGGTTCAACGGCACAATTAACTACTGCGGAAATTGAAGAAAAAGCAAAAGCAGTTGTTAACGACATTATTGACCGTCGTTACAAAGCGCTTGTTGAGAAATTTAACGAAACAACACCCGAATTTAAATTAGAAGCGCAATATAATGATCTAGCAATGGCTAGTATTCAAGGGAAAATCGATACCCTACTCATTGAGGATAATTACCAAGTACAGGGAACCATTGACGAGAATGGCCAGTATCAAGAAGGTACAGAAATCAATGCATATGTTAATCAACTTACCCAAAATGTGCTGAAAACGAGCGGTAAAGTTTATGTATTAGACAAAGCGAGTATGCCATCAGATACAGGTATCGCTGCGTTACTAAGATTCTAATGTTTGATAAATTTGATTGAATAAGCAACCATCCTGTGATTCTTAACAGGCTGGTTGTTTTTCTTTATTGACAATGTGTTAGAAAAGCGATATACTATTCTTTGTGTAAAATAATGCAGCAAGAAATGGTAACCGCGTCAACAGTTTCTTAAATCAAGTAAACTAGTAACCTGCGGCTGCAATGGCGAACGTTCATAGGACCTGCACGTATTACTGAATTTCTATCACGTTATTTTACTCCAAAAAAATTATTGGAGGAATACAATTATGGCTCGTTTTACAGGATCTTCTTGGAAAAAATCTCGTCGTTTAGGCATTTCGCTTTCAGGAACTGGTAAAGAATTAGAACGTCGTCCTTATGTTCCAGGACAACACGGACCTACAAGTCGTATCAAATTATCTGAATACGGTATGCAATTAAAAGAAAAACAAAAACTTCGTTTTATGTATGGTGTTAATGAACGTCAGTTCTTTAACTTATTCATAAAAGCTGGTAAAATTCGTGAAGGTAAACACGGTGTTAACTTCATGATCTTACTTGAACAACGTTTGGATAACGTTGTTTACCGTCTTGGCCTTGCGACTACTCGTCGTCAAGCACGTCAATTGGTAAACCACGGTCACATTACTGTTGATGGAAAACGTGTTGACATCCCTTCATACAGCGTAAAAGTTGGAGAAGTTATTGGTGTTCGCGAAAAATCTAAAGACATTAAAATCATTAAAGAATCAGTTGAATCTTTATATGGTCGTCCAGACTTCGTTACTTTTGACGATGAAAAATTAGAAGGATCACTTACTCGTTTACCATTACGTGAAGAAATGCCTGCTGATATCGATGAATCATTCATCGTTGAATACTACAACCGTTAATCTTAATGGATTTAAAAGCTTGCACAAATTGTGCAAGCTTTTTTTTATGTGCGCCCGGCATGGGCGACAACTTGGTGGTGAAAGTCCACTACAGGATTGGCAGTAGGAACTGTTAGCGAATGACAAGGGTGTCCGCCGTG